>NZ_JBEZFZ010000007.1:341126-535667 GCF_040649735.1 Nonomuraea sp. NPDC048892
GCCGGGCCCCATATCGGGCCCCATATCGGGCCCGGCCGTGCGCCCGATTCCGCGCGCGACGGCGAGCCGGGCGATCCCGTGGCCGAACTCGTCGGGCGGCAGTTACGGCAGGCGCTGCGCACCGTGGGAGCCGTCGCCGCCCTGCTGGCCGGGCCCCCGGTGCTGGCGATGTGGGTGCCCGACCCCCGCGCCTGGGTCGTCCTGTCGCTGGCGGTGCAGGGGCTCTGGGTGGGCCTCGCCGTGCTGCAGCTCAGGCGGGCGGAGCGGCTGGAGAGATGAACGTCGCCGTGCTGACCGGGATCGCCTTCGTCCTGGTCCTGGGCGTCGCGGCGGGCGCCGCGCGGCCCCGCCGCGTGTCCGGCGTCCACGTCGCCGCCAAGGGAGTGCCACCCTGGTGGAACGGGGCCGCGATCAGCTCCGAGTTCACCTCGGCGGCGGCCTGCCTGGGCACGGCCGGGCTCATCGCCACCCACGGCTCGCCCATGTTGTGGTACCCGATGGGGGCGGCAGCGGGGTTCGTCGTCATCCTGGCGCTCGTGGTCGCGCCGCTGCGGCGCTCGGGGACGTACACGCTGCCCGGATTCGCCGAGTGGCGGCTGCGCTCGGCCCGGTTGCGCCGGTTGACCACCTGCTGCGTCCTCGTCGTCGGGCTGGCGTTCATGGTCGCCCAGCTGCACGCCGCCGGGGTCGTGGTACGGCTGCTGACCGGGCTGCCGCCGTGGCTGGGCTGGGCGGCCGTCGCGGCGGCGGCGCTGGCGGTGGCCGTCGGCGGCGGGCTGGGCAGCGTGACGAGCGTGCAGGCCGCACAGTTCTGGCTCAAGCTGGTGGTCTTCCTCGGGGTCGGGATCGTCTGCTGGTGGCTGGCGGAAGAGGGGGCCGTGGCCTGGTTCGAGGGCGCGTACCGGGGCGGGGGCGCCGGGCTGGCGGGCGCGGGCGACCCCTCGCTGCCGGGGGTGCTGGCCGTGCTGCTGGCGTGCGCGCTGGGCACGATGGGGCTGCCGCACGTGATCATGCGGGTGCACACCGACAGGGACGGCCACGCCGCGCGCCGCTCCATGGTGGCCACGCAGGCCATGCTGGCGGCCTTCTGCGTCGTACCGCCGCTGTACGGGCTCATGGGGCACGCGCGGCTGCGCGGCGCCGCCGCGGACGAGATCGTGCTGCTGCTGCCCGCCAGGCTGTTCCCAGGGGCCGTGGGGGAGGTGCTGACGGGCCTGCTGGCCGCGGGGGCGTTCGCGGCCTTCCTGGCCACCGCGGCGGGCGTCCTGGCGGCCGTGGGCGGCGCGCTGTCGGCCCGCGCGTCCAGGGCCGGGGCGCGCTCGTTCCGCGTGGCCGTGGTGGCGGTCCTGGCGGCCGCGCTCGGGCTCACGGCGGTCACCGCCCCCGGGGCGTCGGTGGCGCTCGTGCTGCTCGGCCTCAGCCTCTCGGCGGCCACGTTCTGCCCGCTGCTCGTGCTCGGGATCTGGTGGCGGCGGCTGACGGACGCGGGCGCGGCGGCCGGTATCCTTCTCGGGGGCGGCTCGACGGCGGTGCTGGTGATCGGGGAGCAGGCGGGCGTGCGCATGGGCCCGCTGACCTCCTGCCCCGCGCCGGTGGCCGTGCCGGTCGCCTTCGCCGCGATGGTGCTGATCTCCCTGGCCGCGCCGGCCAGGACGCCCAGGGACGTGGGCCGGATGATGGCCAGGATGCATCTGCCCGAGCATCTCGCAGGCCCCCTGACCTACCGCTCGTCGTCTCGGGACGACCGCTGATCGCGGTAGCACTCTCCGTACATCGCTGACTACGGACCGTTCGGCGAGCTGTACGTGAACAGGGTTTCTCCCGCAAGATCGCAACCGTAGTGTTTCGGCATCGGAGAGCTCTTCCGGCGCATCGGGAGACACGGGCCGCACGGCTCACGATCGGCCCGATGCGCGGAATTCACCGGCGACGCGCAGGTCGCCGCGGCTGTCGGGCCCTTGACCGGGGGGTTGGGCCCGCCACGCCGGTTCCGTGAAGGGGCGCCCGCGAGGCTGTCGAACCGGGCCTCGCGATCCGGCACGCGGGGGCGGCCGGATCGCTCGGGCGGGCGCCCCTTTCATGGTCTTTCATGGGCGCCGGCCCGCCCATCGGGCGCCCGGTGCGAGGTCAGCCGTCGCGCAGCTTCTTCAGCAGCGTGATGTCCTCGGCGTGCTTCGGCGCCTTGCCCGGCGTCTCGATGCAGAGCGAGATCCCGGCCGCCGCCGGATGCCGCATGAGGTCGCCGAACGGCTCGGCGCCGATGTGACCGGCCCCGATGTTCTCGTGGCGGTCCTTCTTCGCCCCGCACACGTCCTTGGAGTCGTTGGCGTGGATGAGCTTGAGCCGCCCCGGCGCGATGGCGTGCAGCGCGTCCATCGTCTCCTTCACCCCGCCCTCGGCGGCCAGATCGTGGCCGGCGGCGAAGGCGTGGCAGGTGTCGAGGCAGACGCACGCCCGCGGATGCCAGTCGAGCGCGGCCAGGTAGGGCTCAAGGTCCTGGACGGTGGCGCACAACATCGCGCCCTGGCCCGCCATCGGCTCCAGCAGCAGATCGGGCCCGCCCTCCGGGATGTCCTCCAGCAGGGGCAGCAGGTTGTCGTGCAACTGCCGCAGCGCGTCGTCGCGCGACTGCGTCACCGCCGAGCCGGTGTGCACCACGACCCCCTTGGCGCCGGTCTCCACCCCGCGCCGCAGCGTGTGGCGCACGATCGCGATGGAGTTGGCCAGCGTCTCGGGGCTGGGCGAGCCGAAGTTGACCAGGTAGGGCACGTGGATGAAGGTCTCGACGCCGGACTCGGCCAGCTTGGCGTCCTCGGCCGGCTTGCCCTCGGTGAGCGCCCACCCGCGCGGGTTGGTGACGAACACCTGGATCATCTCGGCGCCGATCTCGGCCATGTATTTCAGGCCGCCCGTCGCCAGGCCGCCGGCGACGGAGACGTGTCCGCCGATCAGGGATTTCACGGTCATGATGACCCTCAGTTTAGGACCCGCGAGCCGATGCGGTGGCGGGCGCCCGGCGATTGGAGCATGACACGAAAACCGCCCCACGTGGGGGCCGCCGGTTGGAGTTCTCACGGATGGACCGGGCACGTAGCGCATGTGTGTACTTCTGACATGTCAGAAACGCTCGCCGCGTTCAACGCGCGATCACCGGCCGAGGCGGAGGCCGGGCTGCTGAGCTGCTGCGCCTCACGCGCCTTCGCCGGCGAGGTGGCCGCCCGGCGGCCGTACGAGAGCCTCGACCGGCTCATCGACACCGCCCGCGCCGCCGTGCTGGAGCTGAGCTGGGACGACGTGCTGGAGGCGCTGAGCGCGCATCCCAGGATCGGCGAGCGGCCGGCCGGGAGCGGGCGGGAGGCGTCCTGGTCGCGGCGGGAGCAGTCCGGCGTCGAGGAGGAGCTGCGCGCGGCCCTCGCCGAGGGCAACCGCGTTTACGAGGAGCGTTTCGGGCATGTCTACCTCGTCTGCGCAACCGGGCTGACGGGAACCCAGATGCTCGACAAGCTCAAGCAGCGGCTCGGCAACGACGAGGCGCGCGAGCGCGACGTCGTACGCGGCGAGCTGGCCGCCATCACCCGGCTGCGGCTGGGCAGGCTCATCGAGGAGGGGGCATGAGCTTCTCCACCCACGTGCTCGACGCGGTCACCGGCCGGCCCGCCGCCGGCCTGCGCGTACGCCTGGAGCACGACGGCCGGGTCGTCGCCGAGGGCCGCACCGACGCCGACGGCCGGCTCAAGGGCTGGGATCCGGCGGCCGGGGTGCATCGCGTCGTCTTCGACACCGGCGCCTACCTCAAGGAGACGTTCTACCCCGAGGTGGTCGTCACCTTCACCGTGACCGACCCCGCCCAGCACTACCACGTGCCGCTGCTGCTCAGCCCGTACGCCTACTCCACCTACCGAGGGAGCTAGATTGACCGTCAAGCTCGGCGCCAACCGCTACGGCAAGGCGGAGACCAGGCTCGTCCACGTGGTCAGGCAGGGCCCCGTCCACCACGTCAAGGACATCAGCGTCAGCACCTCGCTGTCGGGCGACATGGAGGCCGTCCACCTGACCGGCGACAACGCCACCGTGCTGCCGACCGACTCGCAGAAGAACACCGTCTACGCCTTCGCCAGGCGCCACGGCGTCGGCCAGATCGAGGAGTTCGCCCTGCTGCTGGCCAGGCACTTCGTCGCCTCGCAGCGCCCGATCCACCACGCCAGGGTGGAGATCGAGGAGTACGGCTGGAACCGTACGGGGCCCCACTCGTTCGTGCGCGACGGCGGCGAGGTGCGCACCTGCGTGGTCCACCACGACGAGGACGGCCGCAGCACGGTGGTGTCCGGGCTGAAGGACCTCGTGGTGCTGAACTCGACCGGGTCGGAGTTCCACGGCTACATCGTGGACGAGTACACCACGCTGGAGCCCACCACCGACCGCATCCTGGCCACCGCCGTCGCCGCCCAGTGGCGCCACGCGGACGCCTCCGGTTCCGGCTCCGACTCAGCCTCCGATTACGCCAAGGCGTACACGGAGGTGCGGCGCTGCCTGCTCGACGCGTTCGCCGGCACCCACAGCCTCTCGCTCCAGCAGACCCTGTACGCCATGGGGGAGCGCGCGCTCACGGCCTGCCCCGAGATCTGCGAGATCAGGCTCGCCATGCCGAACAAGCACCACTTCCCGGTCGATCTGTCCCCGTTCGGCCTGGACAACGACAACGAGGTCTTCTTCGCCGCCGACCGCCCCTACGGCCTCATCGAGGGCGGCGTGCTGCGGGAGGACGCGCCCGACGCCGGATTCGCCTGGGAGTAGGCAGAGACATGGATTTCTTGCGCCCCACGACGTGGGACGAGGCGCTGGCCGCCAAGGCGGACCAGCCGGACGCCGTGCCCATCCAGGGCGGCACGGACGTGATGGTCGAGCTGAACTTCGACGTCCGCAGGCCGCCGGCGCTGCTCGACCTCAACCAGGTGGCCGAACTGCGCGAATGGTCGATGGCGGACGGTCTGTGCCGGGTGGGGGCCGGGGTGCCGTACACGGCCGTGATCGAGGAGCTCGGCGCGACGCTGCCCGGCCTGGCCCAGGCCGCGCGCACGGTCGGCTCGCCGCAGATCCGCAACCGCGGCTCCGTCGGCGGCAACCTGGGCGCGGCCTCACCCGCAGGCGACAGCCATCCGCCGCTGCTGGCGGCGGGGGCCGTGGTCGAGGTGGAGTCGCGCGAGCGCGGCGTGCGGATGATCCCGGCCGCCGAGTTCTACCTGGGCGTCAAGCGCAGCGCGCTGGAGCCGGACGAGCTGATCAGGGCCGTGCACGTGCCGCCCGCCACAGGGCCCCAATACTTCTCCAAGGTCGGCACCCGCAACGCCATGGTGATCGCGGTGTGCTCGTTCGCGCTCGCGCTGCACCCCGGCGAGCGGCGCGTCGGCACGGGCCTCGGCTCGGCCGCGCCCACGCCGCGCCGGGCGGTCGAGGCCGAGGAGCTGCTGGCCGCGGAGCTCGACTGGGACGCTCCGCTCGACCCCGCGCTGCTGCGCCGCTTCGGCGACCTGTGCGCGCGGGCCGCCGCACCGATCGACGACGTGCGCGGCACCGCCGCCTACCGGGTGCACGCGATCGGCGTCATGGCCCGCCGCACGCTCACCTGGGCCTGGAACGACCACCTGGGGAAGAGGGCCGCCTGATGCGCGTCACGTTCACCGTCAACGGCCGCGAGCAGAGCGCGCAGAACGTCTGGGAGGGCGAGAGCCTCCTGTACGTGCTGCGCGAGCGCCTCGGCCTGCCCGGCTCCAAGAACGCCTGCGAGCAGGGCGAGTGCGGCTCCTGCACCGTCTACCTCGACGGCGTGCCCGTCTGCGCCTGCCTGGTCGCCGCCGGGCAGGCCGAGGGCCGGCAGGTGCGTACGGTCGAGGGCCTGGCCGAGGGCGACCGGCTCGATCCGGTGCAGGAGGCGTTCGTGGAGTGCGGGGCCGTGCAGTGCGGCTTCTGCACGCCGGGGCTGCTGGTGCAGGCGCACGACCTGCTGGAACGGGTGCCCGAGCCGTCGGACGCCGAGATCAGGGAGGCGCTGGCGGGCAACCTGTGCCGGTGCACCGGTTATGAGAAGATCCTCGACGCGGTACGGCTCGCCGCCGCGCGGAAGGGCGCCGCCTCGTGAACGTTCCCCCCGATGCCGTACCGACCGAGGCCGTACGCACCGGCGCCGTTCCCCCCGACGCTGGGCCCGCTCGATCCTTGATCATCGAGAACGTGCACATCGCCCCCGTCGCCGGCCCCGAGATCCCGTCCGGACACATCAGGATCGAGGGGGATCGCATCGCGAGCCTCGGCCCCGGGCCCGCGCCCGAGGTCCCCGGCGCGACCAGGATCGACGGCGGCGGCTGCCTGGCCACCCCCGGCCTGGTCAACACCCACCACCACCTCTACCAGTGGGCCTCGCAGGGTCTCGTCCAGGAGGCCACGCTGTTCGAGTGGCTGACGGCGCTCTACCCGGTGTGGGCCGCCCTCGACGCCGAGGTGGTCAGGGGCGCGGCCACGGCCGGGCTGAGCTGGCTGGCGCTGTCGGGCTGCACCACCGCGAGCGACCACCACTACGTCTTCCCCAAGGGCCGGGGCGACCTGCTCGCGGCCGAGATCGAGGCCGCCCGCGAGGTGGGCCTGCGCTTCCATCCGGCGCGCGGCTCCATGGACAGGGGCGAGTCGAAGGGCGGGCTGCCACCGGACTCCGTGGTGGAGGAGCTGGACGACATCCTCGCCGCCACCGCCGCGGCCGTGGACGCCTACCACGACCCCTCGCCCTCCTCGATGTTGCGCGTGGTGGTCGCGCCCTGCTCGCCGTTCTCGGCCAGCGCCGAGCTGATGACCGAGTCCGCCGCCCTGGCCAGGGACAGGGGCGTACGGCTGCACACGCACCTCGCCGAGACCCTCGACGAGGAGGAGCACTGCCTGGAGCAGTTCGGGGTACGCCCGGTGGACTACATGGAGCGGCTGGGCTGGCTGGGGCCCGACGTGTGGTTCGCGCACGCCGTGCACCTGAGCGACGACGACCTGGGCAAACTGGCGGAGACCGGCACCGGCGTCGCGCACTGCCCCTCCTCCAACGGGCGGCTCGGCGCGGGCATCGCCCGCGTGTCCGAGCTGCTGCGGCGCGGCGCGAACGTGGGCCTGGGCGTCGACGGCGCCGCCTCCTCCGAGCTGACCCCGCTCGTGGGCGAGATGCGGCAGGCGCTGCTGATCCAGCGGGCGAGGTACGGGCCGCGGGCCCTGACCGCCAGGCAGGCCCTGGAGCTGGCCACGCTGGGCGGCGCACGCAACCTCGGCCGCGAGGACGAGCTGGGCACGCTGGAGCCCGGCAAGCTGGCCGACATCGCGCTGTGGCGGGTGGACGGGCCGTTCACCGCCGCCGTCGCCGACCCGGTCTGCGCGCTGGTCTTCGGGCCTCCGCCGCCACTGGACCTGCTGCTGGTCGGCGGCAGGACGGTGGTGGCCGGCGGCGAGCTGAGGACCGTGGCCCAGGACGCGGCCGGCCGGGCCGGCGCCGAGGCCCGCGGGCGGCTGGCCAAGCTGGCGGAGGGCGCCCAGTAGGGTGGGAAATGTCCTAAACGTGGAGGAAAGGCGGTCCCGTGTCGGAGCAACTCCCCGACGAGCGGCTGGCGCAGCTCAAGAGCACCTTCGCCGCGATCGACACCGACGGCGACGGCTACATCAGCGAGGCCGAGCTGAAGCGGCACTTCCCCGACCTCCCGGCGGAGGCGCTCGGGGCGATGAGCCAGGAGGCCGACTCCGACCAGGACGGCCGCTACTCCTTCGAGGAGTTCGTCCGCACCATGTCCTGACGGCGCGTGGCGGCCCAGGAGACGGACGGCTCGCCGGCATCAGGGGTCGTACCGGCCTCGGAGGCGGACAGGGCGCGGGGACCAGGGGCCGTACCGGGCGTGCGGGGGCTCAGGATGCGGACAGGGCGCGCTCCATCGGAGTCCTGAACCGGGGCGTCACCCTGACCTCGCCGACCCAGGACGCCAGAACTCCGGCCTCCGCCTCGATCGCCGCCTTCGCGTCCGCGCCCACGTCCTCCAGCAGCCGCCACACGATCTCGCCGTCCTTGCGCTGCGCCCAGCCGCCCACCACCCGGCCGTCCCACCACACGGTCGGGCCCACGTTCCCGCTGCGGTCGAACAGCTCGGCGCGGTGCTCGCCCGGCAGGTACCAGTCGCGTTCCTGCCACCCCATCGGCGTCGGATCGAGCGCCGGCAGCAGCGCCGCCCACGGCTCCGGCTCCCCACCGGTCAGATCGTCATCGGGCAGCAGGTAGCCGGTGCCGCCACCCTCCAACTCCACCGCCACCGCCCCGACGGCGGCCAGCGCCCCGCGCACGTCCTTCAGCGTCCACCCGGTCCACCACTTGAGGTCCGCCTCCGTGCCGGGCCCGAACGCGGCCAGCCACCGCGCCACCAGCGCCGCCCGCGCCTCGTCCGCGGCCCGCTCCGCCAGCTCGGGGGCCAGGGCCCAGAAGTGCGTGCCGCTGACCCAGGTGCCGGACACGCGCGCCCGGCGTACCAGCAGGCCGTCCATCGCCATCAGGGGCAGCAGCCGCGAGCCCACGCTGATCACGCCCTCGTACGGCTTGCCCACGGCCACCCTGACCTGCTCCCGCAGCCGCGGCTCCAGCGCGCCCAGCTCGGCCGCCGTCCGGTCGCCCGCCTCGGCCAGGATCCGCAGCACGGACGCCTCGACGTCCTTGAACCAGGCCTCGTCCCAGCCGCCCGGCCCGAACGCCTTCATGAGCGAGGCGCGCTCCCTGCGGGCGATCGCCGGCATCGTGGAGTGGTGCACGACCGGCACCAGCTCCGCCGGCACCACGAACACCGTGCGCCGCATCCCGGTCATCCGCACCAGCGTGTGCTCGGCGTACAGGGCCCGCTCGACCGGCTCGGGCCCGGGCGCCAGCAGCCGGGCGCCGGCCGACAGGAACACGGTGGCCGGATCGGTGCCGTGCAACGCCACCACGGCGTCCGCCGCCTCCTCGGGCGTACCCACTTTGACGGCCAGCCGATGCCGCAAGGCCAGCCGCGCCCGCCGCTCCCGCGTAGAAACCCTCACAAAACCCCCTCAATCCGCGCCGAGCCTAATCCACCTCACTCACCGCCGGGAGGGGCCTCTCATCCGAAAGCGCAGAGTAGGAGCACGGGGCCTGGAGCATCGCGCGGTAGAGCTGATCGTGACGGGGGACCGGCATGGAATCCGGTGGGACCCCAGTGTCAGGATGATGAGTCACGCCTTCCTGCCCGCTCGCACCGGGCAGGAAGGCGTGTCAGGACATTGTTCATCATCAGGTGGGAGTTCGTAGTGGTTCAGCACGTACTGGTCGCCCCCGACAAGTTCAAGGGGACGCTGACGGCGGCCGAAGTGGCCTCCCGGGTGTCGGCGGGTCTCGGCGTGCCCACGGTGGAGCTGCCCGTCGCCGACGGTGGTGACGGGACGGTGGACGCCGCCGTCGCGGGCGGCTTCGGCCGGATCACGATCGAGGTCACGGGGCCGACCGGGGAGCGGATCCCCGCCTCGTACGCCTGGCAGCCCACCGGCACCGCCGTGGTCGAGCTGGCGGAGGCGTCCGGGCTGCGCCGCCTGCCCGGCGGGCACGAGCCACTGACGGCCACCAGCTACGGCACGGGCGAGCTGATCGCCGACGCCGTGCGCCGCGGCGCCAAGCGGGTGGTGCTCGGCCTGGGCGGCAGCGCCTGCACCGACGGCGGCGCGGGCATGGCCCAGGCCCTGGGCGCCCGCCTGCTCGACGACGAGGGCCGCGACCTGCCGCGCGGCGGGGCCGCGCTGAAGGATCTGGCCCGCATCGACCTGTCCGGCTTCCTCGACCTCGCGGGCGTGGAGTTCGTGGTGGCGAGCGACGTGGACAACCCGCTGCTCGGCCCGCACGGCGCCGCCGCCGTCTACGGCCCCCAGAAGGGCGCCACGGAGGACGACGTCAGGACGCTGGAGTCGGCGCTGTCGCGCCTGGCGGCCATCGCCACCGCCACCCACGGGCTCATGGGCGCGGTCGAGCACGACGGCCCCCCGCGCGCCATGGGCGTGGCGGGCGCGCCGGGCGCGGGCGCGGCCGGCGGCGTCGGGTTCGCGGCGATGGCGTTCCTGCACGCCGAGCTGCGGCCCGGCATCGGCTACCTGCTCGACCTGCTCGGCTTCGGCGAGGTGGTGCGCGGCGCCCGGCTGGTCGTCACCGGCGAAGGCTCGCTGGACGAGCAGTCGCTGCGCGGCAAGGCGCCGGTCGGCGTGGCGCGCGCCGCCGCCGAGGCCGGGGTGCCCGTGGTGGCCGTCTGCGGCCGCCGTACGCTCAGTGACGAGGAGCTGAAGGCCGCGGGCATCGAGGCGGCCTACGCCCTGACGGACCTGGAGCCCGACGTGGCTCGCTGCATGGCCGAGGCGGGCCCGCTGCTCGAACGCCTCGCCGCCCGGATCGCCGCAGACCGCCTCGGAAGGTGATGGATGACCTCGTTCGACCTCGTCGTCAGATCCCGCAGGACCGTCACGCCCGAGGGTGAGCGGGCGGCGGCGGTCGCCGTACGGGACGAGAAGATCGTCGCCCTGTACGACTACGCCGCGCCGCTCGACGCCCCCGAGGACGTGGACCTGCGCGACGTGGCCCTGCTGCCCGGCCTGGTGGACACGCACGTGCACGTCAACGAGCCCGGGCGGACCCACTGGGAGGGATTCGACTCCGCGACCAGGGCAGCCGCCGCCGGAGGCGTCACCACGATCGTGGACATGCCGCTCAACTCCCTGCCGCCCACGATCGACGAGCCGGCCCTCGACGCCAAGCTGCGCGCCGCCGGCGGCCGGTGCCACGTGGACGTCGGCTTCTGGGGCGGGGCCGTGCCGGGCAACGTCAAGGACCTCGCGCCGCTGCACCGGCGCGGCGTGTACGGGTTCAAGTGCTTCCTGTCGCCCTCGGGGGTCGAGGAGTTCCCGCACCTGACGGTCGCCGAGCTGCGGCTCGCCCTGGAGGAGGTGGCCGGGTTCGGCGGGCTGACCGTGGTGCACGCCGAGGACCCGGCGCTGCTGGCCGAGCCGGGCGGGCCGGGCTACCGGGAGTTCCTGGACTCACGGCCGGGGGCCTCCGAACGCAGCGCCGTCGAGCAGGTCGTCCGGGTGGCGGAGGAATGCGGCGCCCGGGTGCACATCCTGCACGTCTCCAGCGCCGACTGCCTGGAGGTCCTGGAGGCGGCCCAGGCCAGGGGAGTGGCGGTGTCGGCCGAGACCTGCCCCCACTACCTGACGCTGACGGCCGAGCAGGTGCCGGAGGGCGAGACCACGTACAAGTGCTGCCCGCCGATCCGCTCCGAGGCCAACCGCGACCTGCTGTGGGACGGGCTGGCGCGCGGGGTGCTGAGCTGCGTGGTGTCGGACCACTCGCCCTCGACGGCCGATCTCAAGGTGCCCGACTTCGCCGCCGCCTGGGGCGGCATCGCCTCGCTGCAGATCGGGCTGCCGGCGATCTGGACGGAGGCCGCGCGCCGAGGGCACGGGCTCGGGGACGTGGTCCGCTGGATGTCCGCCAACCCCGCCGCGCTGGCCGGCGTGCCCGGAAAAGGCGGGATAAAGGTGGGCAACGATGCCGACCTGGTGGCCTTCGACCCCGCCGCCGACCTGCTGGTGGACGCCGCCCGGTTGCACCACAAGAATCCCGTCACCCCCTACCACGGCCGCACGCTCAAGGGCGCCGTCCTGACCACCTGGCTGCGCGGCCGGCCGGTGGACGGCCGGCCGCACGGACGACTGCTGATGGGAGCGCGCCGATGACCCCGTTCACCCGCCTGCCCGACCTCGCCCTGCGCCCGCTCGGCGGCTCGGTCGTGGCGGCCAGCGACGAGTCCTTCGCCGAGAAGGAGAGCCTGATCAGGCCGGAGCGTCCGGCGTTCAGCCCGGAGACGTTCGGCGGCAAGGGGCAGGTGTACGACGGCTGGGAGACCCGCCGGCGCCGCTCACCCGGGCACGACTGGGCCCTGGTGCGGCTCGGCCTGCCCGGCGTGATCAGGGGCGTGGTGATCGACACGGCCTGGTTCAAGGGCAACTATCCGCCGTACGCGTCCGTGGAGGCGGCGGCCGTCGAGGGCTACCCGTCGCCGGAGGAGCTGGCGCGGGCCCCGTGGACGGAGATCGTGCCCCGATCGGAGCTCAAGGGAGACGCGGAGCACCACTTCGAGGTCGCCGACGAGCACCGCTACACCCACGTGCGGCTCAACATCCACCCCGACGGAGGCGTGTCCAGGCTGCGCGTGCACGGCGAGGTCCGCCCCGACCTGTCCGTCTACGAGGGTCTCGGGCTCGATCTGGCCGCGCTCGCCAACGGCGGCCTGGTCACCGCCTGCTCCGACGACTTCTACTCCTCCCCGAACAACGTCATCGCCCCCGGCCTGGCCCGGCACCAGGCGGAGGGCTGGGAGACCGCCAGGCGGCGCGACGACGGCAACGACTGGATCGTCATCCGGCTGGCCGGGCGCGGGCTCGTCAGGCTGGCCGAGATCGACACCACCAACCTGCTGTTCAACGCGCCCGCCGCGGTCTCGCTGACGGGGCTGGACGGGGAGCGCGAGGTGCCGCTGCTGCCCAGGACCCCGCTGCGGCCCGACACGCCGCACCGCTTCCGCCTGGACCACCGGGAGCCGGTGACGAGCGTACGGGTGGACATCTACCCGGACGGCGGCCTGGCCCGGGTCCGCCTGCACGGCCACCTCACCTGAGCCCGGCTCCTGTCCCCGTTTCAGGGACAGGAGGTCACTGCCAGAGGAAGACCACGCTGCCCGGCGGCCGCTCGCTGTTGGGCAGCGGCCGCTGGAACTGCACCACGCCGCCGTTGCTCAGCCGGTTGACCCGCACCTTGAACCCCAGCGCCTCCAGCTCGGGCTTGGCGTCGTTGATGTTCTTGCCGATCACGCCGGGCACGACGCTGAACTGCTGGTCGTCGCGGGCCTCGTTGTCGCCGCGGAACCACTGCCACCAGTCGGTCTGGCAGCGCGCCACCGTGATCATCACGGGTACGCCCTTGTCGACCTCGGACTTGGCCTTGGGCGACTGGGCGATGACGGTGCACGGCTCGGCGTCGTCGTCGACCTCGTTGACCTGCACCTGGAAGCCCTGCCCGCCGAGGAAGCCGGCCGCCTCGTCCTTCGGCATGCCGCCGACGTCGGGCATGACGAGCCCGGCGCTGACGAAGATGTTGATCTTGGCGCTCTTCCTGACCTTCTCGCCCACCTGCGGTGAGGTGCGGATCACCTTGTCGCGCTCGACCTGCTGGTTGGGCAGGCGCTTGACGGCGCCGACGGTCAGCCCCGCCTTCGCTATGGCGGCCCTGGCCTCGTTGCTCGACCGGCCCGACACGTCGGGCACGACGATCCGCTCGGGGCCGAGCGAGAGCACCAGCGTGACCGTCGAGCCCTTCTCCAGCTCGGCGTCGGCCGCCGGGTCGCTGCTGAGCACCAGGCCCTCGGCGACCTTCTCGTCGTGCTTCCCGTCGGCCTGGCGCATCTGCAGCCCGCGGCCGGCGATGGTCTTCTCGGCCTCCGCCACGTTCTTGCCGATCAGGTCGGGCACGGTGACGAGCTCGGGCTGGGCGAAATACCAGCCCGTCAGCCCGACCGCCACCACCATCACGGCGGCCAGCGCCACCAGGAACCAGTTGGGCCGGAACCCGCGCCGCCGCGGCTCCTCAGCCGACGTCCGCGGCTGGATCATCGTGTGCGCCGGCGCGGGCTGCGGCATCGAACGCGCGCCCGAGACCGGGCCGCCCGCCGGATGGGCGTACACCGTCGTCGGGTTGGTGCCCGGCATCATCGGGCCGGTGCCCGGCGGGGTCGTCGTGCGCGGCAACATCCGGTGCGCGTCCACCGCGGCGACCAGCATGGCCGTCGCGTCGGCGGGGCGGTCTTGCGGCTCGCGCGCGGTCGCGTGCGCCACCAGCGTGTCGACCAGCGGCGGCACCTCGGGCGCCACCGAGGACGGCGCGGGCACCGTGTCGTGCACGTGCCGGTAGGCCACCGACATCGGCGTCTCGCCGTCGTACGGCTGCTGCCCCGTGACCAGCTCGAACAGCATGATGCCCGCGGCGTAGACGTCGCTGCGCACGTCGGCCGCGCCCGTGGTGACCTGCTCGGGCGCCATGTAGCCGATCGTGCCGATCATCACGCCGGTACGGGTCTGGTTGGTCGCCTCGATCGCCCTGGCCAGGCCGAAGTCGACGACCTTGACCCGGCCGTCGTCGGTCATGAGGACGTTTTCCGGTTTGACGTCGCGGTGCACGAGCCCGGCCTGGTGGGCGGCGCCGAGCGCGGCCAGCACCGGGATCATCAGCTCCAGCGCCTCGCGGGCGGGCAGCCTGCCGCGGTCGCGCAGGATGTCGCGCAGCGTGCGGCCGGGGACGTATTCCATCGACAGGTAGACGACGTCGTTGTCGGTGCCCTGGTCGAAGACGTGCACCACATTGGGATGGGAGAGGCTGGCGACCGACTTCGCCTCGCCGATGAACCTTCTGACGAATGCCGGGTCCTCGGCGAGCGAGCGGTGCATGACCTTCAGCGCCACCGTCCGGTCGAGCCGGATGTCCAGCGCGAGGT
This sequence comes from Nonomuraea sp. NPDC048892, assembly GCF_040649735.1. NCBI lineage: Bacteria > Bacillati > Actinomycetota > Actinomycetes > Streptosporangiales > Streptosporangiaceae > Nonomuraea > Nonomuraea sp. NPDC048892. The sequence goes on from NZ_JBEZFZ010000007.1 coordinate 355,727, forward strand.
AGACGGTCGCCATACCGCCCCGGGCGATTCGGCTCTCGATGCGGTAGCGCCCATCGAGGAGCCGCCCGACCAGGGGGTCCGCAGTCGTCGTATCCACCCCGCTGAGTTTACGGGCGTTTTGCCACTGGCAGGGCCCCACCGCCCGAAACCGATGCGGAGACGTTCTCGTCACGACGCCCCGCCGAACCCGTCCCGGCCCCCTCACACCCCTGAAACGCGGCTCTCTCGGTGCTTGTCCCGGCACCCTCCGTGACATCCCGCGACTGCGCCCCCGGCGTGTCGCGGTCCTGGCCGGGCGGGTGGTGGACTCGGATCCGGCCAGGCGCGTCGCGTACGAGAGGGGAGGGGATCGGGCGGGTTGCGGCGGGCCCGTTCCGTCGGCCGGGCCGGCTGGGTTACGGGGACGTCGGGGAGGAGGCCTCGGCGTAGCGGCGGCGGGGGATGCGGCCCGCCTGGCGGGCCAGCCGCCCGGCCGCGACGGCGCCCTTCATGGCCGCCGCCATGAGGTCGGGCCGCTGCGCCCTGGTCACGGCCGTGGCCAGGAGCACCGCGTCACAGCCCAGCTCCATCGCCAGCGCGGCGTCACTGGCCGTGCCGATGCCCGCGTCGAGGATCACCGGCACGGACGCGGCCTCCACGATCAGCTCGATGCTGTGCGGGTTGCGGATGCCGAGCCCCGAGCCGATCGGCGCGCCCAGCGGCATCACCGCCGCGCACCCGGCCTGCTCGAGCCGCCGCGCCAGCGCCGGATCGTCCCCGATGTACGGCAGCACCACGAACCCGTCGGCCACCAGCCGCTCGGCCGCGTCGAACGTCTCGATCGGGTCGGGCAGCAGGGTTCGCTCGTCGGCGATGACCTCCAGCTTGACCCAGTTCGTGCCGAGTGCCTCCCTGGCCAGCCGGGCGGTCAGCACGGCCTCGCCCGCGGTGAAGCAGCCCGCCGTGTTGGGCAGCACCTTGATGTCGCGCCGGCGCAGCACGTCGAGCACGGTGCCGCGCGAGCCCGGGTCGAGCCGGCGCATCGCCACCGTGGTCAGCTCGGTGCCCGACGCCGCGAGCGCCTGGTCCAGCACCTCCAGCGAGGGCGCGCCGCCGGTTCCCATGATGAGCCGGGAGGAGAACTTCTCCCCGGCGATGATCAGATCATCCACCTTGCACCGCCGTCAGGACCTCCACGCGGTCACTGTCGCCGAGCGCCGTCGTCTCCCAGGCGCTGCGGGTGACCACCTCGTCGTTCACGGCCACGGCCACTCCGGTGGTGGCCGTGGTCAATGTCTGTACGGCCTGCGCCACGGTCATGCCGTCGGCCACCTCGTGCGCGGACCCGTTGATGGTAACAATCATGAAATTCCCTGAAATCTCTCCGGCGAGCACAGCGCCGCCAGCTCGCCCTCCTCGCCCAGCAGGATGGCCGTCGTGAGCGGGGCGAGCAGCACGCCGCCCCGGTGGTGCCCGGTCGCGAACGTCAGCCCCGGCGTCCCGCTGGGGCCGATGACCGGCAGGTTGTCCGGGGTGCCCGGCCGCAGCCCCGCCACCACGTCGGCGACCTCCAGCTCGGTGACGCCGGGAACCAGCTCCCTGGCGTCGCGCAGCAGCTCGTAGAGCCCGCCGGCGGTCACCCTGGTGTCGAAGCCCAGCTCCTCCTGGGTGGCGCCGACCACCAGCTCACCGTCGCCCCGGGGGACCAGGTAGACCGACGAGCCGTGCACGGTGCCGCGTACGCACCGGGTCAGCAGCGGCTGCGGCGAGCGCAGCCGCATGATCTGCCCCTTGACCGGCCGCACCGGCACCTCGGCCAGCTCGCCGCTCCACGCGCCGGCGGTCAGGACGACCCGCTCGGCCCTGATCTCGGCCCGGGTCTCCGCGCCGGTCTCCTTCCTGGCGCCCGTCCTGGCGCCCGCACGGGTCTCCGCCTTGGCGCCCGGTCTGACTTCACCGTGCCCGCCGCCATCCCCGGCTCCGCCGCCAGGCCCGGTCCCGTACGGCTCCGGCGTCGCGAGGCGTACCCCCGTGACCCGGCCGCCTTCGCGCAGCAGCTCGGTGACGCGGGCGCGCACCACCTCGGCGCCAAGCCGCTCCAGCGCGGCCAGCAGGGCCGCGGTCACCCGGCGCGGATCCACCCAGGCGTCGCCGGGCGCCAGCAGCCCGCCACGCACGGACGGGGCCAGCATCGGCTCCAGGCGGCGGCATTCGCGCCCGGTGAGCCGCTCGACCGGCAGCCCGAGCTTGTCCATGAACGCCGCCAGCTCGTCCAGCGCCGCCAGGTCGTCGGCCCCGAACGCGACGTCAAGCGTCCCGTCGGACCGCAGATCCAGCGCGAGCGCATCTCCTCCGGCCGCGCCGTCACCGGCGAGCCCGGCACCCGCGCCCAGCCTCGGACCGGCGAGTTCGGCAGCCGCGCCCGGGGCCGCGCCGACGTTCGTACCCGGGCCCGCGAGCCCGGCGTCCTCGGTGAGTTCGGCGGCGAAGGCGGGCCAGCGGCGCAGCGACGCCACCCCGAGCCGCAGCAGCGGCGCCTCGGTGTAGGTCACCTCGCTGACCGGGGCCAGCATCCCCGCCGCGGCATAGGAGGCACCCCGCCCGGGCGCCGGATCGACCACGGTGACCTGGCGCCCCTCACGGGCCAGCCGCCACGCCACGGAGAGGCCGACGACCCCGCCGCCCACGATCACATCCACCTGCGCTCCCTTCGCCGGCATGATCCGGATCAGGTGTCTTGCGGTCGAAGGCCCGTCACAGCCTTCCTCTCAGCCCGGTGAAACGGCCGGACTCCCGCGCGTCTTACCTCCACAGCCTACGGCCTCGGTGCGGCGGCCGTGCACCGCCCCCGTTATGGTCTTGAACGTGAACCATGTCGTGGTGGTGGGAGCGGGCCTGGCCGGCCTGCGTACGGTCGAGGCCCTGCGAGGGCGCGGATTCACCGGCCGGATCACGCTGATGGGCGAGGAGCGCCATCGGCCCTACGACCGGCCGCCCCTGTCGAAGGCCGTGCTGAAGGGCGAGGCCGACACGAGCTTCGTCGACACCGACCTCGACGCCCTGGAGGTCGACTTCTGGCCGGGCGTCAGCGCCAAGTCGCTGCGCGCCGGCGTCGTGGAGACCACCGAGGGCGAGATCGGCTACGACGGCCTGGTCATCGCCACCGGCGCCGAGCCGATCAGGCTGCCGGGCGACGGCCTCCAGCACGTGCTGCGCACCCTCGACGACGCCCACGAGCTGCGCGCCGTGCTCGTCCCCGGCGCCCGCGTGGCGATCATCGGCGCCGGCTGGATCGGCGCCGAGGTGGCCACCGCGGCCCGCCGCGCCGGCTGCGAGGTGACGGTCGTCGAGAGCGCGCGGGCCCCGCTGAGCACCGCCGTCGGCGCCGAGATCGGCGCGCGCACCGTGCCCTGGTACGACGGCATCGACCTGCGCCTCGGGGCCATGGTCGACTCCGTGGACGAGGGCGGTGTGCGGCTGGTGGGCGGTGAGTTCATCGAGGCCCACGTGGTCGTCACCGGCATCGGCGTACGACCCGCCGTCGGATGGCTGGCCGATGCCGACATCGACCTGCACAACGGCGTCGTCACCGACGAGCACCTGCGCGCCTCGCTGCCCGGCACCGTCGCCGTGGGCGACTGCGCCGCCTGGTGGTCGCGCCGCTGGGGCACCAGGCTCAGGGTCGAACACTGGGACACCGCGCTCAACGCCCCCGAGGTCGCCGCCGCGACGCTGCTGGGGGAGGAGGCGGTCTACGACCCGGTGCCCTACTTCTGGTCCGAGCAGTTCGGCCACATGATCCAGTACGCCGGACACCATCCGGCCGGCGAGCGGCTCGTCTACCGGGGCGAGCCAGAAGGCAAATGGTCGGCCGTCTGGCTCACCGAGGACGACACTCTGGCCGCCGTACTGGCCGTGGACCGGCCGCGCGACCTCGTACAGGGGCGGCGGATCATCGACGCCGGTCACCGTCTGGACACGGAACGCCTGGTAGATCCACAAGTCTCTCTACGGGATTGTGTTGTTTGAGCAAGCACGGCATGTGGTAGTTGTGGTTTCGTGACGCTTTCTGTTGCACAGATCGACCGGGAGACCGAGCAGCTCATCGACGAGTGGCTCACGCTCCCCGAAGTGGCCAGGCGCCTCGACCTTTCGATCGGCCGGGCCAAGCAGCTCCTGAAGGACCACAAGCTCCTCGGCGTGCGCCGGGGCGGCGGCGGGCCACAGGTGCCCGCGGTGTTCCTCGATGGGAAGGACGTGATGAAGGGCCTGCCCGGCACCCTGACGGTGTTGCAGGATGCCGGCTACGACGACGTGGAGTCGCTGCGCTGGCTCTTCACCCCCGACGAGTCGCTGCCAGGATCGCCCGTCGAGGCGATCAGGGCCGGCCGTCATACCGAGGTCAAGCGGCGTGCCCAAGCCCTCGCTTTCTGACGCGCGCCTCTATCTCTGCACAGACGGCCGCCGCGACCGCGGCGATCTGGCGGAGTTCCTCGACACGGTGCTGGCCGGCGGCGTGGACATCATCCAGCTGCGGGAGAAGGGTCTTGAGGCACGCGAAGAACTCGCGCTCCTCGAGGTCTTCCGCGACGCCTGCGACCGGCACGGCAAACTTCTGGCCGTCAACGACCGGGCGGACGTCGCGTACGCCGCCCGCCCCGACGTGCTCCATCTGGGGCAGGACGACCTTCCTGTGACGGTCGCGCGAGAGATACTCGGCGACGACATCGTCATCGGACGGTCCACCCACTCCGCCGCCGAGGCTTCCGCCGCGGCTGTGGAGGAGGGCGTCGACTACTTCTGCTGCGGGCCCGTCTGGCCCACCCCGACCAAGCCCGGCCGCCCGGCTCCCGGCCCGTCGCTGCTGCGGCACGCGGCGGCGCTGGGCACCTCGCGGCCGTGGTTCGGGATCGGCGGCATCGATCTCGCCAACCTGGACGAGGTGATGTCGTACGGGGTGAGCCGGGTGGTGGTCGTCCGCGCGATCACCGAGGCCGACGACCCCGGCGCGGCGGCTGCCGAGTTCGCCAAACGCCTGTCGGCCGGCTGAGCAGCCGAACACCCCCGGCCGGCTGAAGCGCCGGCCGTCGGCCGTTCGGCGGGTGAGCGGCCGGACGGCGGGCTGGCCGGTGATCGGTGGCCGGCGAGCCGGCGGATGACCGTCGGCCGGTCGGCGGCGGGTCAGGTCTTGCGGCTGGTGGCGGCGATGGCCAGGTCGGTCAGTGCGGCGCGCGCCTGCGGCGTGACCGGGGCCGAGTCGAGCGCCGCCAGCGCCTCGCCCAGGTAGTCGCCGATCAGGTCCTCGCACTCCCGCAGTGCCCCGGTGTCGTCGATGATCTGCCGCAGCGTCTCGACCCCGCCCTCGTCCAGCGCGGGATCGCCGAGCAGCCGGCGCACGGTGCCGGCCTCGGCGGGCGAGGCCGCGGCCAGGGTGCGGGCCACCAGCATCGTCCGCTTGCCCTCCCGCAGGTCGTCGCCGGCGGGCTTGCCCGTCTGCGCCGGGTCGCCGAAGACCCCGAGGATGTCGTCGCGCAGCTGGAACGCGATCCCGACCTGCCGCCCGAACCCGGCGCACAGCTCGTCCATCCACGGCGCCAGCTCCCGCCCGGCCAGCGCCAGCCCGAGCCTGAGCGGCTGCTCCACCGAGTATTTGCCGCTCTTGTAGAGCGCCACCCGCAGCGCCGACTCGAACGAGTTCTCCCCGTGCGCCTGCTCCAGCAGGTCGAGATACTGGCCGCACATCAGCTCGGTGCGCATGTGGTCGTGGACGGGCTGGGCCGCCTCCAGCGACTCGCGCGGCAGCCCGCTGGCCCGCCACATCTCGCCCGACCAGATCAGCAGCAGGTTGCCCAGCAGGATCGCCGCGCCCTCGCCGAACTGCTCCGCCGAGCCGTGCCAGCCCGACTTCTCGTGCATGGCCTGGAAGCGGCGGTGCGCGGACGGCATGCCCCGGCGCAGATCGCTCTTGTCCATCACGTCGTCGTGCACCAGCGCGCTGGCCTGCAGCAGCTCCAGCGAGGCGGCGGCGGTGAAGATGCCGGGCACGTCGGTGCCGCCGGCGCCGCGCCACCCCCAGTAGCAGAACGCCGGCCGCAGCCGCTTGCCGCCGGACAGCAGTTTGTCGGCCGCCTCGCGCAGCGGCGCGAACTCGGGGTCGCCGCCGTCGGGCAGCTGCCGTTCGACGAACTCTCCGAGAGCGCGCTCGACCTGCGCGCGCAGGATCTCCAGGCCGGCCGCGTCAGTGGTCATGCCCATGAGACTAGTGGCCGGGAGCGAGGGTGCGGATCTCCAGGGTGTCTGTCTGACCGGCAGGTCTGCGAGATGTGGCGCTAATCTTGTGGGCATGGCTCTTGGTCGACCCTCTGTAAGGCCCGATCGTGTTCCCACCGTCCGCGACATGCTCGCCGCCGGTGGCCGGTCGTTCTCCTTCGAGTTCTTCCCGCCGAAGACCGACGAGGGCGCCAAACAGTTGTGGCGGGCGATCAGGGAGCTGGAGTCGCTGCGGCCCACGTTCGTCTCCGTGACGTACGGCGCCGGCGGCTCCACCCGTGACCGCACGGTCGACATCGTCGAGCGGATCGCCCACGACACCACGCTCACGCCCGTCGCCCACTTCACCGCGGTCGACCACTCCATCCGCGAGCTGCGCCACCTCGTAGGGCGCTTCGCCGACGCCGGAGTGCGCAACATCCTGGCCGTGCGCGGCGATCCCCCCGGCGACCCGACGGCCGAGTGGGTGCAGCATCCCGAGGGCGTGCTCTACGCCGAGGAGCTCGTCCGCCTGATCCGCCAGGCGGGCGACTTCTGCGTCGGCGTGGCCGCCTTCCCCTACAAGCATCCGCGTTCGCCCTCCATCGAGTCCGACACCGAATACTTCGTACGCAAGTGCCGGGCCGGGGCCGACTACGCGATCACGCAGATGTTCTTCCAGGCCGACGACTACCTGCGGCTGCGTGACCGGGTGGCGGCCCGGGGCTGTGACACGCCGATCATCCCGTGCATCATGCCGGTCACCCAGATGAGCACGATCGCCCGCTCCGAGCAGCTGTCGGGGGCGCCGTTCCCGCCGGACGTGGCGGCCAGGTTCGAGGCGGTCAAGGACGATCCGGCGGCGGTGCGGCGGCTCGGCATCGACCACGGGGCGGAGCTGTGCCAGCGGCTGCTCGACGAGGGCGCGCCGGGGATCCACTTCATCACGTTCAACCGGTCGAGCGCGTCGCGCGAGGTGTTCCAGCGCCTGGAGCGCATCCCCCTGTCCGCCTGATCCCGACCGCTTGAGCGCGGTCGCTCGGGGAGGGTCGCTCGCGGTCGGTGGGCGACGTCAGGTCCCTTCCAGGACGTGCACCTGGGGCAGATCGCGGTGACGGTGATGGGCTTCGGCGATCGCCGCGAGATTGTCGCGGCCCAGGGCGCGGTAGGCCGTGGTGAGCAGTTCGTTCGCCTGGGCCTCGCGTTCCGGGTCGCCAGCGCTGATCCAGTGCAGGTCGCGGCCGAGGGCGAGCGCGTCGGCGGGGAACCCTGCGGCGCAGCGGCGCAGCGCCTCCGTGACGTGGGCCGCTCGGACGGCCGGGTCGCCGGTCAGCTCCTTCACCAGGGCCGTGCAGAAGTCGTAATCGTCCCACGGTCGCTGTCGGCCACGCTCGATCATGGTGTCGTCTGTGATCGCTGTGCCGGGCTCGATCGCCCTGCCGCCCTCGATCAGGGTGTCGCCTTCGACGAGCGCGCCGCCGCCGTCCAGGGTCTCCAGCCGGTCGGGGTCTCCGTGCTCCAGTAGCTCGGGGGAGTGGCCGCTGGCGTCGTGATAGTCCTCGCCCTGTTCGTCGCGGTCGCCGGTCTCGAAGGTCGTCAGGACCTCGCGCAGCAGCCGCAGCCGGTGCCGTCGTACGACCACGTCGGGGTCCAGGGGATCGGCCGGCTCGCCGTCCTCGGACGACAGGTCGCGCCATCGCCATTCGAGCGTGTCGCGGACGGCCTCAAGAGGGGTACGGGTCGGCAGGCCCACGCCGCCGCCGTCGTTGTTGTAGTAGGAGGCGACGCCGGTGCAGGTGCGGCCGTCGTCGTACCAGAGCCCGAAGTGCAGCCCGTCGGTGCCGCCGTGCATGAACGTGAGGAACTCGGGCGGGTCGCGGTAGTAGCGGCCGTGCACGCGCACGTCGATGCCGTCCCGGGACCGGCGTTCCGGATCGTCGAAGAGGTCCATGATTCCGAACGGGGACAGGTCCAGGTCGTGGAAAGCCTGATTCCCGGCCGGGCACAGGGACAGCAGGAAGGTCCGGAACCGGAAGATCGAGTCAGGCAGCCGGAATCCCCAGTCGCGGGCGACGCGGGCCTCGATCGCGGCGCGTTCGCGCTCGACCTGGGCCGCGGCGGCCGACCTCAGCCGCTCGTCCTCGGCCGGCGACCGGTTCGCCGCCTTCCATGCCGCGTAGTCGCGCAGCTCGGCGGCGGAACGCGCGGCGGCCCGCCGATGATGGGCCCGTTCCCACACAGACGGCGCCGGATCGGGTCCGCCGAAGATCGCCGCCTGGAGTCGTTCCTCGGGAGTGGGGCCGTCGAGGCCCGGATAGCGGGACCGGCGCTCTTTCATGGCGGCCTCGGCGGGCAGCCAGCGGCCGGGGTCGGCCGCCATCCGGCCGCGCGCCTCGGCGGCCGGCAGGGGAGCGATCTCCTGGTCGAACGCCGCCAGCGCCGCCGCCTTCCGCCGCACTGCCCGGGCGTCGATCTCGGTGCACCACCCGAGGTAGGCGTCCCACTCCTGGGCCGGATCGTGCTCGGGGAGATCGGCGTGATCGAGGAAGAAGCCGAACTTCTCGATGTGGGCGAGGTCGTCGTACTGCTCCGCCGTCCGCTTCCGCAGGCCGGCGCGGACCTGCTCGTCGTCCTCCTCCTCGCGCCACAGCTCGGGCATCTCCTCGGGACGTTCGACCTGATCGCGGTGGAGGTCGATCGTCGTCTCCCGGCCGAAGACCGACACGCGGGCCGTCAGTCTCGGACCGTCCGCGGAGACGAGCTCGGCGTCGAATCCGGCGAACGGGCCATCGACGATCTTCACGAAGTGACGCTTCATAGCGGGCCCCCATCGGCACGGACGATCTCTGGGGCAGCATGATAGAGATCACCACCGACACGCGGGCCCGGATGTCGCCGCAACCGCCGAAAGCGCGGCCCGGGTGTCACCGCGGCCCCCGGAGGTACGGGCCCGCCACCCGCCCGCAGGGGGACCGGGCGGGTGACGGGCAGGGGACACCGGACAATCGGTAAAGGGTCGATCACTTTCCGTGACTAGTTTCTGCCCCGCGTCATGCCTGGTAAACCACGGGTCACGTAAGCGACCTCAGGTGAGCGGGAGCGGGCGGCCGGCGATCGCGTACTCCTCGTGCCCGCCGGGGAAGACGAAGCGGGTCAGCAGGTCGGTGAAGCCCATGCCGGCGTAGAGGTGGCGGGCGGCCGTGGGCTGGTCGTGGGTGGACAGGATGGCCGAGCGCTCGCGGCGGCCCGCGCACAGCGTGGTGATCATGGCACGGCCGATGCCCTTGTTGTGCCACTCGGGGTGCACGTGGATCTCGGCCAGCTCGAACGCGTAGCCCATCCAGGCGTCGGCCGCCTCCTGGCCCAGCCGGTCGGCCAGGCCGCGCCAGACGACGTCGTGCCACCACTGGCCGGGGGCGCCGCGGAATCCGTACGCGAAACCGACGATTCTGGGTTCAGTGGTCGCCCCATCGGGGGATGAATCACGCAATTCCGCGAAATAACACTGAAAATGGGGATATGTCCCGTGGTTTCGCATGATGGTCTTGCGGCCGGCTATCTGGTCCACCGGCGGCTTCATCGCGGCCGCGTAAATGTCGATCACTGTCTCCAGCCGCTCGGTGAACTCGGCCGGACCGGCTCCGCGAAACTCGATCACCCGTCGCACACTACTCGACGTCCACCGGCGTACCCCCGGTGATGCGCACGAGCTCGTCGAACGTCGTCGGGAACACCGTGTGCGGATGCCCGCCCGCGGCCCAGACCACCTCGTGCTTGCTCAGCCAGGTGTCCACCAGCGTGCGCACGGGCGCCGGATGCCCGACCGGGGCCACGCCGCCGATCGGCTGGCCGGTGGCCTCCCTGACGAACTCGGGCGTCGCCCTGCGCACCTTCGCCACGCCCGCCGTACGCGCGATCAGCTCGACGTCCACCCGGTGCGCGCCGCTGGTCAGGACGAGCAGCGGCGCGCCGTCCGCGTCGAAGATCAGGCTGTTGGCGATGGCACCGACCTCACAGCCGACCTGCGCGGCGGCGGTCGCGGCCGTGGGGGCCTTCTCGGGCAGGACCACGATCTCGCCGCCGGCTCCTCTTTCGCGCAGGGCGGACTCGACGATGAGGGCGTTCGCGGGCAACTTCTCAGACATGACGACACTCTAAACAGGTTGGCGCCCTGATTACCCATTCATGGTGGGTGGTGTAGGGTCCTCTGATCCGTTCTTGACCGATGATGAGGTGGTGACGGTGGTGGCTCGACGGCTGCCCGGGGTGGCTGCTCTCCTGACCGCCGGTGCGGTCGTCCTCACGGGTTGCGCGACGGGAGCGGAAGGCGATCGGCCGGGCCTCTCACCCGGCGCCTCCGCCCTGGCGGCCGCCGTCGTACCGAACGCCCAGGCCGCCGGCGCGGCCCCCGTGACGCCGGCCGTCACCGCCCCGCGCAAGACCCTCAAACTGGGCGCCAAGGGCAAGTCCGTCACCTGGCTGCAGAAGCGCCTGACCGAGCTCGGCTACCGGCCGGGCAAGGCCGACGGCCAGTACGGCGGCACCACGCTGGCGGCCGTGTGGGCGTTCCAGAAGGTCAACGGCATCAGGCCGAGCAGCACCGTCGCCCGGCGCACGTGGGAGGCCCTTGAGGCGCCCAAGGCGCCGAAGGTCCTGGTCCCCAACGGCAAGCCGACCCGCGCCGAGGTCAACCTGACCAAGCAGATCATGGTCCTGTACGTCGGCGGCGAGGTGAAGCTGATCACCCACGTCTCCTCGGGCAGCGGCGTCCCCTACTGCGAGACCGCCGCCTGGCAGGGCAGGAAGCAGCGCTTCTGCGGCTCGGCCACCACCCCGACCGGCAACTACCGCACGACGTGGCGCGCCAGCGGCTGGCACAAGTCCTACCTCGGCCAGCTCTACAACCCGATCTTCTTCAACGGCGGCATCGCCTTCCACGGGGCGCTGTCGGTGCCGCTCTACCCGGCCTCTCACGGGTGCGTGCGCATGCCGATGAACGTGGCCCAGGTCCTGCCGGGGATGCTCGGCAAAGGCGTGCCGGTGCACGTCAAGGGCCGCTTCAGGCGCGCCTGAAGCTGACGGCCCGGCACGGGGCAGCCGCACGTCCCTGAGGGCTGCGACCCCGCGCCGGGCCGTTCCGCGCGCCTGAAGGGCTGCGGCCCTCACGCCGGGGTTTCTCGCCGGCGGTGCTCAGGGCTCGTCCGCGTGCGTGGCGTCCCAGCGCCCGCGGGCGTCCTCCATGGCGTCCTTGTGCTCGCGCGACCAGTCGGCCAGCCGCGCCACGGCCTCCGCCAGACTGGCGCCCATCGGCGTCAGCCGGTATTCGACCTGCGGCGGGATCGTCGCGTACGCCGTGCGCTCGACCAGCCCGTCCCGGCACAGCCGCCGCGTCGTCAGCGTCAGCATGCGCTGAGAGATCCCCGGCACCGCGCGCTCCAGCTCCCTGAACCGGCGCACCCCCTTGGCCAGCTCCACGAGCACCAGCACCGTCCACTTGTCGCCGATGCGGTCGAGGACGTCCCTGATCCCGCAGTCGTCGTCTCCGCACGGGCCCGTGGGCTGGAGGGTTACCCCGGTGTGCGCGACCGACATGAGAGTGCCTCCTTACGGCGAGCGCCGGAACGCCCCCATCCTGGGGGTCGTCGACCTGCGATGACCACATTAGGGGTGTTTCATGATCGTCGTTACGGGTGTGTCCGGAGCGCTGGGCGGTTCGATCCTGGCCGGCCTTCGGGCCGTGGAGGGTATCGGGGAGGGCATGGAGGTGGCCGGGGCCAGCAGCTCCGGCGACGGGGAACGGGTGCGCCACGCCGACTTCGACCGACCGGAGACGCTGGAGGAGGCGTTCGCGGGCGCGAAGGTGCTGGTGTTCGTGTCCGCCGGGTACGCCGAGGACGACGTCGTGCTCGCCCGGCACGGCGCGGTGGTCGGGGCGGCCGCGGACGCGGGCGTCGAGCACGTGATCTACACCAGCCTGGCCGGGTCCGGCGATCGGCTCACGATCGCCCTGGCGCACCGGTGGACCGAGGCGCGGCTGGCCGGGGCGCCGTTCGACGTCACCGTGCTGCGCAACGGCCTGTACGCCGAGATCGCGGCGGGCCTGGCGCTCGCGGGCCTGCCGGACGCGGTGGAGAGCGGGGTGTTCGCGGCGCCGCTCGGCACGGGCCGGGTGTCGGTGGTGGCCAGGGAGGACCTGGCCGCCGTGGCGGTGCGGGTGGCGGCCGAGGCGTGGCGGGACGTGGTCGCGGGCGGGGAGCGGCGGCACGCCGGGCGTACGTACGAGCTGGAGGGGCTGGACGCGGTCGGCGGGCACGACCTGGCCGCGATCGTCGCCGAGGCGCTGGGACGGCCGGTGACGTACGCGGCGGTGCCGCTGGGGGCGGTGCGGCCGGCGCTCGCGGGGATGGAGCCGTACCAGGCGGGGCACACGATCTCCACGTACGCCAACGTCGTCGCCGGGCTGCTGGAGGCCCGGGGGAGCGACCTGCCGGCGTTCGTGGAGTCGCCGCGCCCCGTACGCGACCTGATCGCGGCGGCCGTGAACCAGGCCGCTGAGGGGCTCAGCGCTGAGGCTGCGGCCGGCTGAGGGCGGTGCGCCTGCCCTCGGCGGCCGCCAGCACCAGCCCCGCGCCCTGCGCGAGGCCCGCGGCGAGCAGAAGGTAGGCCGTCGCCGGCTGCCACGGGGGCAGGCCGGCGGCGAAGTCGGGCGACTGGTACGGCCTGGCCAGCAGCGCGACGGGGTTGACCAGCGCCACGACGAAGCTCAGGGCGTAGGGGACGATCAGCAGGCCCGACAGCACCAGTAAGGGTGTGCGGCCCCTGCGCCCGCGCCGCAGCAGCGCGCCGATGACCACGTACGACAGCGCCACCAGACCGGCGAACGCGGCGGTCCACCAGGTCAGCCGCCAGGCGTCCACCCCGAGCGAGGTCATGCCGGCGGCGTCGATCCGGCCGCCCTGCCACCCAGGCCCCGTCACCTGCGCCCGCACCCCCGCCCGGACGGCCACGTGTCCCGCGCCCGCGTACGCCGCGACCAGGACCGGCCCCATGGCCAGCAGAACGAGACCGGCCACCCGCCCCCGGCTGACCGCCATCGGCGCTCCTCTCCGCTCGGCTCAGGGGGACAGCCTCTCAAAAGACCTTGATCCGAGCGACCCACCACCACCGGCTCGGCCGCCCGCCGAGGGGAGAGGAGCGCCGAGCGGGAACGGGGATCAGGAGAGGGAGCCCAGGCCGGAGACCGCGATCTCCACCGCCCGCCGGGCGGTGTCGAGGATCTCGTCGAACGTGCGGTCAGGCCGGAGATCGGCCACGACTGCCAGTTTCACCGCCCCGATCAGCGCCCCGATCGCCGCCGCCGACTCCGCCATGGTCAGCTCCCCGGCGAAGGACTCGTGCAGCGCCCTGGCCAGCCGCAGCTGGGTGTCGAACAGCAGGTGCAGCCCCCGGGCCTGCAGCGACGGCTCCGTCAGGATGAGGCGCGTGCGCACCGCCGCCTCCTTCTTGCCGAGCGTCTGGTTCAGCGTGTTCTCGACGCTGGTGTCGACGAGCCGGTGCAGCACGCCGACCAGCGTCTCTCCCGGCGCCCGCCCGGCGATGACGCCGACGGCCATCTCCAGGCGCTGGTCGGTGTCATGGAAGATCAGGTCGTCCTTGCTGGCGAAGTAGCTGAAGAACGTGCGCGTCGAGACTTCGGCCTGAGCCGCGATCTCCGCGAGGGTCGTCTCCTCGAAGCCCTTCTCGTCGAACAGCCGGAACGCCGCCTCGATCAGCGCCTGCCGCGTGCGCTGCTTCTTGCGCTCCCGTAGACCCGCCATGCCGGAACTGTACTGCATGGATTGAAGTGTTGCATCCATTGAAATTTTGCATCCGTTGAGGTTTTCTAGGAAGGGAGATAGGAAAGGAGCCCGATCATGTCCGAACTGACCATGCCCACCACCCGCCGGCGTCCGCTCGACCCGCCGGAAAAGCTCACAGAGCTGCGACAACACGGCGCCCTGCACCGCATGACGTACGCCAACGGCCACCAGGGCTGGCTGGTGACCGGCTACGCGGCCGCCCGCGCGGTGCTGGCGAGCCCTCACTTCAGCAACCTGACCGAGAAGCAGCATCCGCCGATCAAGGCCGCCAGGATGAACCTGTCGGACAAGGGCAAGGCCAAGCTGCCGCCCGGGTTCTTCCTGCGCATGGACGAGCCCGAGCACACGCGCTTCCGCAAGCTGCTGACCGGGCAGTTCACGGTGCGCCGGATGAAGCTCCTCGAACCGCGCATCGCGGAGATCGTCGACGCGCGCCTCGACGCGATGGCGGCCGCGGGCGGCCCGGTGGATCTCGTGCAGGAGTTCGCGCTGCCGATCCCGTCACTGGTGATCTGCGAACTGCTCGGGGTGCCGTACGAGGACCGCTCGAGCTTCCAGCAGGACACCAAGCTCCTGGCCAGCCTGGAGACCGAGGCGGACGACGCCCTGGCGGCCCTGGGGCGGATCTCCGCGTTCATGTACGGGCTGATCCAGCGCAAGCGCGCCCAGCCGGCCGACGACCTCATCAGCGGGCTCGTCGAGACCGGCGAGCTGAACGACGAGGAGCTCACCGGCGTCGCACTCCTGCTGCTGATCGCCGGGCACGAGACGACCGCCAACATGCTCGGGCTGGGGACGTACGCGCTGCTCACGAACCCCGGCCAGCTCGCCGCGATGCGCGACGACCCGTCGGCGGTGGACAACGGCGTGGAGGAACTGCTGCGGTTCCTCACGATCATCCACCTCGGCCCCATCCGTACGGCGCTGCGGGACGTGGAGATCGAGGGCGTCACGATCGAGGCCGGGCAGACGGTCACCCTCCACCTGCCCACCGCCAACCGCGACCCCTCCCGCTTCGCCGGCGGCGACGAACTCGACCTCACCCGCCCCGCCGGCGGGCACCTCACCTTCGGCCACGGCATCCACCAGTGCCTCGGCCAGCAGCTCGCCCGCGCCGAGATGCGCATCGCCTTCCCCGCGCTGCTGCGCCGCCTGCCTGGCCTACGCTTGGCGGTAACACCCGAGGAGGTGCCGATGCGCTCGGACATGTCCATCTACGGAGTGCACCGCCTCCCTGTCACTTGGTAGGTCAAGATGAAGATCAAGGCAGACGAATCGGTGTGCATCGGGGCGGGCATGTGCGCGCTGACGGTGCCGGCGGTGTTCGATCAGAGTGAGGAGGAGGGCACGGTCGTGCTCCTTCAGGAGGCGCCGCCGCAGGATCTGGAGGACGCCGTACGCCGTGCCGTGACCCTGTGCCCGTCCGGGGCCATCTCGGTCGAGTGAGGGCCGGCGTCCCCTTGACGCCCTCCTGACGCCCATCCGCCGCCGCCGCGCCCTGTCCCGCGACGGCGGCTCTCTTATGCCCGTACGGTGCCGCGAATGCGTACGGTGGCGCGAGCCCGTACGGTGGCGCGAATGCCCGTACGGTCGAGCGAACGCGACGGTCAGCGGTCACCGGTGGGCACTTTCTCTTCATGGTCATCGAACCTGTGTTCGTGGAATCGGTTGACACCAAGCGTGATCGAAATTATGTTCGACCTAGTGACGGTGAGGCTCGCGGCTCAACGTCACCAGGACCTGGTCGCGGGCCGTTCGCTTCCCCAAGCGATCCCCGCGGCCAGGCTCCACGGGCGAAGGGCGCGTCCTCGTCGTCGGCGGAGACGAGCGGGCGTGTCCTGGCCGGACGGGGTGAGGGGAAGCTCCTCGTCCGGCCAGCCCGGCGGAAATGTCGGTGGCGTCTGCGATTGTTGGCATCACCGGCGGAGACGCCGGACGCCGCCCACGACTCCAAGGAGGCGCGCAAGATGGCACCACGGCCTAGAGAAACGCCCGGGCCCCGGTTGTCGGCTGCGGTTCGGGCACACCTGACCGATTCACGTTCCTGCCTGGCGGATGCGACCGGCGCTCGCACCCCGGCATCCCGATATGTGGCCGCCCACCTGGCGGCTCTCCGAGCTGCGGCGGCGATCCTGGCCGCCCGGCCCCGCCCCATGGAGGGGCGCCGGCGCCGCCTGCGCAGCGCGTGGGAGCTGCTGCCGGAGGCGGAGCCGCACCTGGCCGAGTGGGCCGCCTACTTCGCCACCACCGCCGACAAGCGCGCGGCGGCGGAGGCGGGCATGGTGCGCCGCATCAGCGCCGCCGACGCGGACGAGATCCTGGCCGAGGCCGAGACCTTCGTCTCAGCGGTCGAAGACCTCCTGGGCATTCCAGGGCAGCCCCAGCTCCCGGTGAACGTCCCCCTGGCCGGCTGACCGGCGTCTTACCCTCCGCCCCGGCAAGAGGTCCGGCGCTCGCCCTGGCGAGCGGTGGCCGTCCCGGCCGGTGGCGGCATCTCCCGGCGGCCGCGCAGCCGACGGGCTGACCGCGCGCGGACGCACCCACCTCCGGCCGGGCCGCCTTCCGGCGGGGTGTCCCCGGGCACGACCCGTCTGGACCGGGTCGCTCCCTGGGGCATCCACACACCCGGCTCGCGCGCCTTTCGGTGCCGCTACGCCGAGCGCGCCTTCCGGCACCGCCACCAAGGCAATCACCGGCGCTGTCGGCGCCTGGGCTGCTTTCCGGTGCGATGCCTTCCGGGTGTGGTCCGTTCGAGCGGGCCGACCTCCGGCACGCTCACGCCCGGCCGACGCGCCTCCGAGCCTTTCGGCATCGCTGCCGAGCACGCCGGTCCGGCACCTCCACCAGGGCCATTTGCGGCAACCCCATCGCGGCCCGCCGACTGGCTGCCTACCGGCTGGCTGTCTACCGGGGGGATGGCTTCCGGGGGGATGGCTTCCGGAGGCGCGGAGCGGCACAACACCCGTACCCGCACGCGCGTGAGCGCACGACGCCCCTGGACGGCGTGAAGCCCGCGCATGGGTGGGTGGGCCGAAGATCGGTGGCCTGCGCGTCGCAGCGGCCTGCTTGAGCCCCTGCCGTGCTCATGGTCCGGCTTCGGACCGTGGTGCTCCGTGTAGTGCGCCCGGCAGGGGATGCCGAAGGGCCCGCCGATGTGCGGCGGGCCCCAGGGTGAAGCGGGTGGCTTCCGGACGGGCGTCCGTGGACCGAGGGTCTGAACCGGCGGCCCCGGCGTGGAACGGAACCGCCGGGGCCTCAAGCTGACTGTCTCAAAGTGGCAGGCCTCGGGCTGGAGGACCAGCGGGCCCGAGGCCGGACGACCTCAAGGACGTCTCAGAAGGACTCCACGGCCCGGCGGGCCTCGGCGTCGAGGACGCCCCAGCTGATCAGCTCCTCGGTCAGCTCGCTCGGCGACTTGTCGTAGATCACGGCCAGGGAGCGCAGGTCCTCCTGGCGGATCGACAACACCTTGCCGTTGTAGTCGCCGCGCTGGCTCTGGATCGTCGCGGCGTAACGGGCAAGGGCGCCGGCCTTCTCCTTGGGCAGAGTCGCCAGGCGCTCCAGGTCGATCACAAGCTTGGGTGTCGGCCCGAGCGGGCTGGGGGCGGCTCCGCCCGGCAGCAGCTCGGAGACGGGCACCCCGTAGAAGTCGGCAAGCTCGGCAAGCTTCTGCACGGTCACCGCTCGGTCGCCGCGCTCATAAGAGCCAACGACTACGGCTTTCCACCTGCCACGCGACTTCTCCTCGACTCCATGCAGGGACAGCCCCTGCTGGGTGCGGATGGCGCGGAGTCGTGCACCCAGCGACTTTGCGTACTCAGACGGCATCGTGTGGCCCCCCGGCTCTCGTATGTATCGCTCTCAGTAGATTGTGCTCCCTTGCGGCGTATGCCCCGGCCACCGGGGGGTCTGATGCCAGGCTCGGCACCATCGGTAGCCATGGCCCTGGGTTTACCCCAGAACGCCGCGCGGTGTGGTTACGCACAGTGACGGTAAAGGGGTGGACGCCGAAGGTCAAGCTGATTGGAAAAAAGATGCCGAATCCGGTCCGGTAGGGAACGCCGCAAACGCCCCTCATGCCCCACTGGTAACGCTGCTTCGTCAGGGTTTGACGACATTTTCGCGGCGGTCAAGGCTGTCTGGTGAGCACCATGACAGGGCAGGTCGAGGCCCTGACGATCTTGATCGAGGTGTCCCCGAGGAACACCCGCCTGAGTGGCCCGGTGTCGCTGGAAGCGCATATGATCATCTCGCCGGGCAGCCACGAGGTCGCGGCGAGTGCCTGGGCCACGTTGCGGCCCTCCAGCACTTCGACCTCCACGGGCGAGCGCCGCCGCTGCCCTCTGGCCGCGGCGCGCAGGTCGGCCGCGGCCTGGTCGCGCAGACGGGCGAGCATCTCTTCCTCGATCCTCACCCGCCTGCCGCTGCTGACCACCAGCGTGATCAGCCGCAGCGGCACGTCGAGCGCCGCGGCCGCCCTGGCCGCGTCCTTGACCGCCACGTCGCAGCCGGGGCCGCGCCGGTAGGCCACGGTGAGCCGGTCGAAGGCGGCCGGCGGATCGTCGCCGTAGCCGCGCGGTGCGAGCAGGACGGGAACGGAGGAGCTGTGCAGGAGCTGGTCGGCGGTGCTGCCCACCGAGATGAGCCCCCTGCCGCGCCCCGGCGCCGAGCCGATCACCACGACGTCCGCGCCGCGCCTGCGTGCCAGCTCCACCAGTCCGCGTCCGCTGCCCCGATGGGTGTGCGTGACGTACTCGGCGTCGTCGCCGGCCAGCTCGCGGGCCTGGGCGAGGGTGACGGCGGCCTGCTCGTGCAGGTAGGCCCGCCACGCGCTCTCCTCGGCCCTGGCGGGCCCCGGCGCGGAGGTGGCGGGCGGGAGCACGTTCGCCACCGTCAGCCGCGCCCGCGCCCGGTCCCTGAGCAGGACGGCCAGTGCCAGCCCGTCGCGTCCCCGCGGGTTCGCGACGTATCCGGCCAGGACGTTGTCCAGCTTCATTCAGTCCACCTCGGCATTCAGCCGTGAATGGCGATAGCCGTACAGGAAGTAGCAGATCAGGCCGACGAGCATCCACAGCGCGAAGGCCAGCCAGGTGACCCCGGCCAGCCCCGCCATGACCACGACGCACAGGATCGCCCCCAGCACCGGCGTGGCCGGGAACAGCGGCGTGCGGAAGCTGCGCGGCAGCTCGGGGCTGCGGTAACGCAGGACGAGCACGCCGACGTTGACGATGGCGAAGGCGAACAGCGTGCCGATGCTGGTCGCCTCGGCGAGCTGACCGAGCGGAACCAGCCCGGCCAGCACGGAGATGAACGCGGCCACGATGAGCGTGTTGGCGACCGGCACCTGCCGGCGCGGGTTGACCCGCTGGAAGATCCGGGGGATGAGCCCGTCGCGCGACATCGCGAACAGGATGCGGGTCTGGCCGTAGATGACGGTGAGCACGACGCTGGCGATGGCGACGACCGCGCCGAAGGAGACGATCAGGCCGGGCCAGGTGGCGCCCACGGCGAGGTTGGCGACGTACGACAGGCTCGCCTCGGTGCCCTCCTCGTCGAACTCGGTCCACGGCATCGCCCCGACCGCGGCCAGGGCGACCAGGACGTAGACGGCGGTCACGATGACCAGCGACAGGATGATCGCCAGCGGCAGGTCACGCCTGGGGTTCTTGGCCTCCTCGCCGGCGGTGGAGGCGGCGTCGAAGCCGATGTAGGAGAAGAACACCTGGGAGGCCGCCGCGGTGATGCCGGCCACGCCCATGGGCGCGAAGGGCGCGAGGTTGCCGGACTGGAAGGCGGTGAACGTCACCGCGCAGAAGAACAGCAGCACCGCGATCTTGATGAGCACGAAGAACGCGTTGGCCTTGGCGCTCTCTGAGGCCCCGTACAGCAGCAGCCAGGTGGCCAGCAGCACGATGACGATCGCG
This sequence comes from Nonomuraea sp. NPDC048892, assembly GCF_040649735.1. Taxonomy (NCBI): domain Bacteria; kingdom Bacillati; phylum Actinomycetota; class Actinomycetes; order Streptosporangiales; family Streptosporangiaceae; genus Nonomuraea; species Nonomuraea sp. NPDC048892. The sequence goes on from NZ_JBEZFZ010000007.1 coordinate 375,738, forward strand.
GTGACGTTGACCACGCCGCCGTCCTGGCCGGGGGAGCGGGTGATCGCGTCCGGCAGCTCGAAGCCGAACAGGGCGTGCAGGAAGGAGTTGAGGTATTCGCCCCAGCCGACGGCCACCGCCGCCACGGAGACGGCGTACTCCAGCATCAGGCACCAGCCGCAGATCCAGGCCACGAGCTCGCCCAGCGTCGCGTACGCGTACGAGTAGGACGAGCCGGACACCGGGATCGTGCCGGCCAGCTCGGCGTACGACAGCGCCGAGAACAGCGCCGTGATCGCCGCCAGCGCGAACGCCAGCACCACCGCGGGACCCGCCTTGGGCACCGCCTGCCCGAGGATCACGAAGATGCCCGTGCCCAGCGTCGCGCCGACGCTGAACAGCGTCAGCTGCCACAACGTCATCGTGCGCCGCAGCTCTCCGCCCTCGCCGTGACCGCCCTCGGCGACGATGCGCTCGGTCGGCTTGGTACGCAAGAGACGCCCGGCCAGTGTCATGGACGCTCCCTACAGCGTGCTCGTCAGCGGCCACCTGCCGTTGGGTGTGACGATGGTTCCCGCGGAGCCGTCGAGTATGCGCTCGGCCTCGTCCAGTCGCCCGATGGCGGCCATGTCGCCGGTCGTCTCGACGAACCGGCAGACCGCCTCCACCTTCGGCCCCATCGACCCCGCGGGGAAGTCGAGCGCCCGCAGCTCGTGCGGGGTGGTGTGGCCGATCTCGCTCTGCTCGGGCGTGCCGAAGCCGCGCATGACGCGCGGCACGTCGGTCAGGCTCAGGAACGCGTCGCAGTCGAGCGCCTCGGCCAGCATCGAGGTGGTGAGGTCCTTGTCGATCACGGCCTCCACGCCCGTCAGCCGCCCGCGCTCGTCGCGCACGACGGGGATGCCGCCGCCGCCCGCGCACACCACGATCACGCCCTCGCCCGTCATCCGGCGAATCAGCCGGGTCTCGACCACGCGCTGCGGGGCGGGGGAGGGGACGACGCGGCGCCAGTGGCGGCCGTCCTGGGCGACCGTCCAGCCGCGCTCGGCGGCCAGCTTCTCGGCCTCCTCCCGCTCGTAGACCTGGCCGACGAACTTGGCCGGCCGCTCGAACGCGGGGTCGACGGCCGAGACGAGCGTCTGCGTGACCATGGCGAGCACCTGGCGGCCCGGCAGCGCGTTCTGCAGGGCCTGCTGGATCCAGTAGCCGAGCAGGCCCTGGGTCTGCGCGCCCAGCGCGTCGAACGGGTAGGGCCTGGTCAGGCCGGGGTCGGCGGCCGACTGCGCGGCCAGCATGCCGACCTGGGGACCGTTGCCGTGGGTGATGACCAGCTCGTGCTCGGCCGCGAGCCGGGCGAGCGTCCTGACGGCCGTGCGCACGTTGGCGACCTGCGTGTCGGCGTCCGGCCGCTGGCCGCGCCGCAGGACGGCGTTGCCGCCCAGAGCCACGATGACCCGCATTCAGTCTCCCAAGGTCGCGACCATGATGGCCTTGATGGTGTGCAGCCGGTTCGCGGCCTGGTCGAAGACGATCGAACGCGGTGACTCGAACACCTCGTCCGTCACCTCCAGCGCGTCCAGCCCGGTCCTGTCGTAGATCTCCCGCCCGACCTCGGTGCCGCGGTCGTGGAAGGCGGGCAGGCAGTGCATGAACTTCACCGAGGGGTTGCCGGTGGCCTTCACCACGGCCTCGTTCACCTGGTACGGCAGCAGCAGCTTGATCCGCTCGTCCCACACCTCGGCGGGCTCGCCCATCGACACCCACACGTCGGTGTAGAGGAAGTCGGCCCCTTTGACGCCCTTGTTCACGTCGTCGGTCACGGTGATCGTGGCGCCGGTGCCGGCCGCCACCCGCTCGGCCGGCCCGAGCACGGACTCCTGGTCGGGCCACAGCGCCCTGGGGGCCACGACGCGGGTGTCCATGCCGAACATGGCGCCCGTCACCAGCAGCGAGTGCCCCATGTTGTTGCGCGCGTCGCCGAGGTAGGCGAAGGACACCTCGCGCAGCGGCCGGCCGGCGTGCTCGCGCATGGTGAGCACGTCGGCCAGCGTCTGCGTGGGATGCCACTCGTCGGTCAGCCCGTTCCACACCGGCACCCCCGACAGCGCCGCCAGCTCCTCGGCGTGGGCCTGCCTGCTGCCGCGGTACTCGATGCCGTCGTACATGCGGCCCAGCACCCGCGCGGTGTCGGCCACCGACTCCTTGTGCCCGAGCTGGGTGCCGGCCGGATCGAGGTAGGTGGTGTGCGCCCCCTGGTCGTGGGCGGCCACCTCGAAGGCGCAGCGGGTGCGGGTGGAGGTCTTCTCGAAGATCAGCGCGATGTTCCTGCCGCGCAGCCGCGGCCGCTCGGCGCCGGCGTGCTTGGCCGCCTTCAGCTCGGACGACAGGCGCAGCAGGAAGCCGAGCTCGTCCGGCGTGAAGTCGAGCTCTTTCAGGAAACTGCGGTCGCGCAGGTCGACGGCCGTCATCGTGCGGCGCTCACCCGGGCTGTGCTCATCTGGACGGTGCTCATCTGGACGGTGCTCATCTGGACCAGATCCCCCTAGACGGCGTCACGTTCGAGCGGGCAGCTCATGCACCGCGGCCCCCCGCGGCCCCGGCCGAGCTCGCTGCCCCTGATCGTGATCACCTCGATGCCGTTGTCACGCAGATGGTTGTTGGTGGTGGTGTTGCGCTCGTAGGCCACGACCACGCCGGGTTCGAGCGCGAGGCCGTTGCAGCCGTCGTCCCACTGCTCCCGCTCGGCCGCGTACACGTCCTGGGTGGGTGTCAGGACCGTGATGTCCGGCAGGTCGAGCGCGTGCGCGATGGCCTTGTGCATGTCCTCGGGCGGGTGGTCGGTGACCTTCAGCTCCTTGGGGGTGTCGCCGGGCTCGATGGTGTACGCGGGCAGCATGCCGAGGCCCGCGTACTTGGTGAACACCCCCACGTCCAGCATCGTCATCACGGTGTCGAGATGCATGAACGCGCGCGCCTTCGGCATGTCGAGCGCCACGATCGTGTGCGCGGAGCCGGCCCTGAACAGCCGCTGCGCCAGCATCTCGACCGCCTGCGGCTGGGTGCGCTCGCTCATCCCGATCAGCACCGCGCCGCGGCCGATGACCAGCACGTCGCCGCCCTCCATGGTGGCGGGGGCCACCGACTGGCCGGGCATCCAGCAGTGGTAGCCGCCCTGGCCGGGCCGGTTGAAGCCGCCGGCGAACGTCGGGTGGTACATGTAGACGGCCTCCATGTTGACCGTCTCGCGCATGCGGGCCTTCTTCTTCATCGCGTTGATCGACACGCCGTCGTAGATCCAGCAGGACGTGTCGCGGGTGAACAGGTGGTTGGGCAGCGGCGGCAGGATGAAGTCGTCGTCGCCCGTGGCGTGGAAGGTCACGGCTTTGGGCTCGCAGCCCATCGCGACCAGCTCGCGCTTGGTGATGCCGCCGGTCAGGTAGAGCTGAAGGGTGGCGGAGTCGAGCCCGTCGAGGGTGTTGCGGATGTCGTCGATGGCGACGGGGCCCAGCCAGCGCTCGTCGATGACCGCGTCCAGGATGTGCTTGCGGGCCTCGGGGATCTCCACCGTCTCCCTGAGCAGGTCGGCCAGCTCATGGACGACCACGCCCCGGTCGGTGAGCACCTGCTGGAACTCCTCGTGCTCCTCGACCGCCCGCTGCACCCAGAGCACGTCGTCGAAGAGGAAGGCGTCCTTGCTGGTGGGGGTCAGCCGTTTCAGCGCGAGGTCGGGCTTGTGCACCAGGACCTGGCGCAGCCGTCCTACCTCGGACTCGACATGGAAGGTCATCCCTGCTCTATCCCCCTCAAAAGGGCGTAAATCACGCGCCAGCCCCCGCCTCGCGCGCGTCTGACCTGCCCCGCCGGCGCCGCGCCGACACCAGGACGCCAGCGTGGCGGCCCGGGAAATTACCTGGTCGAGGCCATCGGCTGAACCGGCGACCGGACGCTCGCTCCCCGTGCGGGCGCGGCGGGGGTCACGCATCGTGGCTGGTAGCCCCTGGTACTGTGTGTCCCGACCGACACCCTTTTAAGACCCGTCCCGTGAGGCGGGAAAGGTGGTGAGATTCGCCATGTCCGATTCCAGAGGGCCCGATTCCAGTGGGCCCGATTCCAGGGGACCCGATTCCAGCGCGACGTCCTCCGCACCACAGCCCGGGCACGACTCAAGGGCCGTGCTGGAGGCACCCGACATCCACCGGGCGCTGACCCGGATCGCGCACGAGATCCTCGAACGCACCAAGGGCGCCGACGACGTGGTCCTGCTCGGCATCCCCACGCGCGGCGCGACGCTGGCCCGCCGGCTCGGCGACCGCATCGAGCAGTTCGAAGGCCGCAAGATCCCCATCGGCTCGATCGACATCACCATGTACCGCGACGACCTGCGGCGCGGCCCCGTCCGCCCGCTCGGCCCCACCGAGTTGCCGCCCGACGGCATCGACGGCAGGGTCGTCGTGCTCGTCGACGACGTCCTCTACTCCGGCCGCACCGTGCGAGCCGCGCTCGACGCGCTCAACGACCTCGGCCGCCCCACCGCCGTGCAGCTCGCCACCCTGGTCGACCGCGGCCACCGTGAGCTGCCCATCCGCGCCGACTACGTCGGGAAGAACCTCCCCACCGCCAAGAGCGAGAAGGTCAAGGTCTACCTGAACGAGATCGACGGCCGCGACGCCGTCCTGCTCATGAAGGGGGACACCAAGTGAAGCGGCACCTCATCTCGGCCGGCGACCTGGCCAAGGACGACGCCCTGCTCATCCTCGACACCGCCGAGGAGCTGGCGAGGGTCTCGGAACGTTCCATCAAGAAACTGCCGACGCTGCGCGGGCGCACGGTGGTCAACCTGTTCTTCGAGGACTCCACCCGCACCAGGATCTCGTTCGAGGCGGCGGCCAAGCGGATGTCCGCCGACGTGATCAACTTCTCCGCCAAGGGGTCGAGCGTCTCCAAGGGCGAGTCGCTCAAGGACACCGCGCTCACCCTGGAGGCCATGGGCGCCGACGCGGTCGTCATCCGCCACAGCGCCTCCGGCGCGCCGCACCGCCTGGCCAACTGGGTGCACGGCAGCGTCGTCAACGCCGGCGACGGCACCCACGAGCACCCCACGCAGGCGCTGCTCGACGCCTTCTCCATGCGCCGCCGCCTGGGCAACCTGGAAGGGCGCAACGTCACCATCGTCGGCGACGTGCTGCACAGCCGCGTCGCCCGCTCCAACGTGCTGCTGCTGCACACGCTCGGAGCCCAGGTCACCCTCGTCGCGCCGCCCACGCTGCTGCCGGTCTCGATCGGCACCTGGCCGTGCGAGGTCTCCTACGACTTCGACGCCGTGCTGCCCAAGTCCGACGTGGTGATGATGCTGCGGGTGCAGAAGGAGCGGATGAACGCCGCGTACTTCCCCAGCGCCCGCGAATACTCCCGCCGCTACGGCCTCGACCGCGACCGGTTCGCCAAGATGCCCGACGACGCGATCGTCATGCACCCCGGGCCGATGAACCGGGGCATGGAGATCGCGGCCGAGGTGGCCGACTCGGCCCGATCCACGATCGTCGAGCAGGTCGCCAACGGCGTGACCATCCGCATGGCCGTCCTGTACCTGCTGCTCGGGGGAGAGAACGCGTGAACATAGCGAACGTCAGGATCCTCGGCGGGGAGCCCGTCGACATCCGGATCGACGGCGGTGTCATCGCCGAGATCGGGCCGGGCGCGGCCGGAACGGCAGGCGACACCGTGGACGCCCAGGGCGCGATCGTGCTGCCCGGCCTCGTGGATCTGCACACCCACCTGCGCGAGCCCGGCCGCGAGGACGCCGAGACCGTCCAGACCGGCACCCAGTCCGCCGCCCGCGGCGGCTACACCGCCGTGCACGCCATGGCCAACACCTCGCCCGTCGCCGACACCGCCGGCGTGGTGGAGCAGGTGTGGCGGCTCGGCCGCGAGTTCGCCCACTGCGACGTGCACCCGGTCGGCGCCGTCACCGTCGGCCTGGAGGGCAGTCAGCTGGCCGAGCTGGGCGCGATGGCCGACTCCGCCGCCCGCGTGCGGGTCTTCTCCGACGACGGCAAGTGCGTGGACGACGCCGTGCTCATGCGCCGCGCCCTCGAATACGTCAAGGCGTTCGACGGGGTCATCGCCCAGCACGCCCAGGAGCCCAGGCTCACCTCCGGCGCCCAGATGAACGAGGGCGTCGTGTCCGGCCGGCTCGGCCTGACCGGCTGGCCCGCCGTGGCCGAAGAGGCGATCATCGCCCGCGACTGCCTCCTGGCCGCCCACGTCGGCTCCCGGCTGCACGTCTGCCACGTCTCCACGGCCGGTTCCGTCGAGATCCTGCGCTGGGCCAAGTCCAAGGGCTGGAACGTCACGGCCGAGGTCACCCCGCACCACCTGCTGCTCACCGACGACCTCGTCGAGGAGTCGCCGGTGGGCGCGTACAACCCGATCTACAAGGTCAACCCGCCGCTGCGCACCCGCGCCGACGTCGAGGCGCTGCGCGCCGCGCTGGCCGACGGCACGATCGACGTCGTGGCCACCGACCACGCGCCCCACCCGGTCGAGGACAAGGAGACCGAGTGGTCGGCCGCGGCCATGGGCATGGTCGGCCTGGAGACCGCGCTCAGCGTGGTCCAGGAGGCCATGGTCGAGACGGGCCTGCTCGACTGGGCGGGCGTCGCCGACCGCATGTCCGCGGCTCCCGCCCGCATCGGCCGGCTCGGCGGCCACGGCCGCCCGATCGAGGTGGGCGCGCCCGCCAACCTCACCGTCTACGACCCGTCCGTACGCACGAAGGTCGACCCCGCAGCCTTTGCCTCCAAGAGCAGGAACACCCCCTACGAGGGGATGACGCTGCCCGGCCGGGTGGTGGCCACGTTCCTGCGCGGCAGGCCGACCGTTCTCGAAGGGAAGCTGGTTTGAACACAGCGCTGCTCGTCCTGGAAGACGGCCGCGTCTTCCACGGAACCCCGTACGGAGCCGAAGGCGAGACGTTCGGCGAGATGGTCTTCAACACCGGCATGACCGGCTACCAGGAGACCCTGACCGACCCCTCCTACCACCGGCAGATCGTCGCCATGACGGCCCCGCACATCGGCAACACCGGCGTCAACGACGAGGACCCCGAGTCGGGCCGCGTCTGGGTGGCCGGCTACGTCGTGCGCGAGCCGTCCCGCGTCGTCTCCAACTGGCGCGCCAACCGTTCGCTCGACGACTACCTCAAGGAGCAGGGCGTCGTCGGCATCGCGATCCCCGGCACCCGCGCGCTCACCCGCCACCTGCGCGAGCGCGGCGCCATGCGGGCCGGCATCTTCAGCGCGCCCTCGGCGCCGGTCGAGGAGCTGGTCGAGCTGGTCCGCGAGTCGCCCCGCATGGAGGGCGCCGACCTGGCCGGCGAGGTCGCCACCGAGGAGACCTACGTGGTCCCCGCCGTCGGCGAGAGGCGCTTCACCGTCGCCGCCGTCGATCTGGGCATCAAGGGCATGACGCCGCACCGGATGGCCGAGCGCGGCTGCGAGGTGCACGTGCTGCCCGCCGGCGCCACGTTCGAGCAGATCATGGCCGTCTCGCCCGACGGCGTGTTCCTGTCCAACGGGCCGGGCGACCCGGCCACGGCCGACGTCACCGCCCTGCGGAAGGTGCTGGAGGCCGGGGTGCCGTTCTTCGGCATCTGCTTCGGCAACCAGCTGTTCGGGCGGGCGCTCGGGCTTTCGACGTACAAGCTTCGCTACGGCCACCGGGGTGTCAACCAGCCCGTCCAGGACGTGCGGACCGGCAAGGTGGAGATCTCGGCGCACAACCACGGGTTCGCGGTGGAGGCGCCGCTCGACGGGCCGTTCGAGACCCCGTACGGGCCGGCCGAGGTCAGCCACGTCAACCTCAACGACCGCTGCGTGGAGGGGCTGCGCCTGCTCAGCGGGCGGGCTTTCAGCGTCCAATACCACCCCGAGGCCGCCGCCGGCCCCCACGACGCCGCCTACCTCTTCGACGAGTTCTGCGCGGTGATGGCCTCCGCCCGGGGCGAGGCCGCGGCGCATCCGATTCCGACCAGTTCTGTGAGGTCTTGAGCCGTGCCCAAGCGTGAGGACATCAGGTCCGTCCTGGTCATCGGCTCGGGGCCGATCGTGATCGGGCAGGCGTGCGAGTTCGACTACTCCGGCACCCAGGCGTGCCGCGTGCTGCGCGACGAGGGCTTCCGCGTCGTCCTGGTCAACAGCAACCCGGCGACGATCATGACGGACCCCGAGTTCGCCGACGCCACGTACGTCGAGCCGATCACCCCCGAGTTCGTCGAGAAGATCATCGCCAAGGAGCGCCCCGACGCGCTGCTGCCCACGCTGGGCGGCCAGACCGCGCTCAACACCGCCGTGGCCCTGCACGAGTCGGGCGTGCTGGACAAGTACGAGGTCGAGCTCATCGGCGCCGACTTCGACGCCATCCAGGCGGGCGAGAACCGCGAGCTGTTCAAGGAGATCGTCGCCAAGGTCGCCCGCGAGCACGGGCTCAACGCCGAGTCGGCCAAGTCCGTCATCTGCCACACCATGGACGAGTGCCTGGCCGCCGCGGCCGGGCTGGGCTACCCCGTGGTCGTGCGGCCCTCGTTCACCATGGGCGGGGCCGGCTCCGGGTTCGCCTACGACGAGGAGGGCCTGCGGCGCATCGCGGGCGCCGGGCTCGACGCCTCCCCGACCACCGAGGTGCTCCTGGAGGAGTCGATCCTCGGCTGGAAGGAATATGAGCTGGAGGTCATGCGCGACAAGGCCGACAACGTCGTCATCGTCTGCTCCATCGAGAACATCGACCCGATGGGCGTCCACACCGGCGACAGCGTCACCGTCGCGCCCGCGCTGACCCTGACCGACCGCGAATACCAGAACATGCGCGACGTCGCCATCGCCGTCATCCGCGAGGTCGGCGTCGACACCGGCGGCTGCAACATCCAGTTCGCGGTGGACCCGCGCACCGGCCGCATGATCGTCATCGAGATGAACCCGCGCGTGTCCCGCTCCTCCGCGCTGGCCTCCAAGGCCACCGGCTTCCCGATCGCGAAGATCGCGGCCAAGCTGGCCATCGGCTACACCCTCGACGAGATCCCCAACGACATCACCAAGGAGACGCCGGCCTCCTTCGAGCCGACGCTCGACTACATCGTGGTGAAGGTGCCCCGCTTCGCGTTCGAGAAGTTCAGGGGCGCCGACCAGACGCTCACCACGCACATGAAGTCCGTCGGCGAGGCCATGGCCATCGGCCGCTCCTTCCCCGAGGCGCTGCAGAAGGCGCTGCGCTCGATGGAGAAGAAGGACTCCTCCTTCTCCTGGACCGGCGACGTGGCGCCCAAGGACGAGCTGCTGGAGGCGTGCAGGACCCCGCACGACGGGCGGCTGCGCACGATGCAGCAGGCCATCAGGGCCGGCGCCACGCCCGATGAGCTGTTCGCGGCCACCAGCGTCGACCCGTGGTTCATCGACCAGCTCTTCCTGCTCGACGAGGAGGCCGGGGCCGTGGCCGCGGCCGACGAGCTGACCGCCGAGGTGCTGGAGCGGGCCAAGCACCTCGGGTTCAGCGACGTGCAGATCGGCGAGCTGCGCGGCATCGACGAGGCCAGGGTGCGCGACCTGCGGCACGCGCTCGGGCTGCGTCCCGTCTACAACACCGTCGACACGTGCGCGGCCGAGTTCGCCGCCAAGACGCCCTATCTCTACTCCACCTACGACGAGGAGAACGAGGTCCCCGGCGGCGACCGGCAGAAGGTCATCATCCTCGGCTCCGGGCCCAACCGCATCGGGCAGGGCATCGAGTTCGACTACGCCTGCGTGCACGCCTCGTTCGAGCTGTCGCGGGCCGGGTTCGAGACCGTCATGGTCAACTGCAACCCCGAGACCGTCTCGACCGACTACGACACCTCCGACCGGCTCTACTTCGAGCCGCTCACGCTGGAGGACGTCCTGGAGGTCGTGCACGCCGAGCAGCAGACAGGCCCGGTCGCCGGCGTGATCGTGCAGCTCGGCGGGCAGACGCCGCTGGGCCTGGCGCAGGCGCTGAAGGACGCGGGCGTGCCCGTCGTCGGCACCTCGCCCGAGTCGATCCACCTGGCCGAGGAGCGCGGCGCGTTCGGGCGGGTGCTGGCCGAGGCGGGCCTGCCCGCCCCCAAGCACGGCACCGCCGTGACCGTCGGCGAGGCCCGCGAGATCGCCGCCGAGATCGGCTACCCCGTGCTCGTCCGCCCCTCCTACGTGCTCGGCGGGGCCGGCATGGCCATCGTGTACGACGAGGAGACGCTCACCACCTACATGGCGGCCCAGGAGGGCGGCCACCCGGTGCTGGTCGACAAGTTCCTCGACGAGGCCATCGAGATCGACGTGGACGCCCTCTACGACGGCACCGAGCTCTACCTGGGCGGCGTCATGGAGCACATCGAGGAGGCCGGCATCCACTCCGGCGACTCCGCCTGTGCCCTGCCGCCCATCACGCTCGGCAGCGCCGACATCAAGGCCATCCGCGCCGCCACCGAGGCCATCGCCGCCGGGGTGGGCGTGCGCGGGCTGCTCAACGTCCAGTACGCCATGTCGGCGGGCGTCCTGTACGTCCTGGAGGCCAACCCGCGCGCCAGCCGTACGGTGCCGTTCGTGTCCAAGGCCACGGCAGTGCCGCTGGCCAAGGCGGCGGCCCGGGTGATGCTCGGCGCGTCGATCGCCTCCCTGCGCGAGGAGGGCATGCTGCCCGCCGACGGCGACGGGGGCACGCTGCCGCTCGACGCCTCCATCGCGGTCAAGGAGGCCGTGCTGCCGTTCAACCGGTTCCGCGGCGTCGACACCGTGCTCGGGCCCGAGATGCGCTCGACCGGCGAGGTCATGGGCATCGACGAGTTCTTCGGGATCGCGTTCGCCAAGTCCCAGGCGGCCGCCTACGGCCGGCTTCCGATCAAGGGACGCGCGTTCGTATCCGTGGCCAACAGGGACAAGCGTGCGATGATCTTCCCTGTGAAGGCACTGGCGGATCTCGGGTTCGAGATCCTCGCCACCGAGGGCACCGCCGAGGTGCTGCGCCGCAACGGCGTCCATGCCAAGATCGTGCGAAAGCACAGCGAGGGGACGGGTCCAGGAGGTGAGCCGACGAGCGTGCAGGCCATTCTGGACGGCGAGGTCGACCTGATCGTCAACACGCCCTTCGGCAGTCCCGGGCAGTCGGGGCCGCGCCTCGACGGCTACGACATCCGCACGGCCGCGGTGCTGCGGGGCATCCCGTGCATCACCACGGTCTCGGGGCTCGCCGCCGCGGCGGCCGGCATCCAGGCGATCGTGCGCGGCGACATCGGCGTACGGTCCCTGCAAGAGCACGCTCAGGCACTTCGGGGCTGACCCCGCACGGGAGGTGAAGACGACTGGCCGGCACACCGGTGCAGGTGACGGGCACGGTGCTGACGACGCGCCGGGTCGACGCCTACCATGCGCTGACGGTGGTGGCGCCCGGCATCGCCGAGCGTTACCGTCCCGGTCACTTCGTCTCCGTGGCCGTCGGAGGGGCCCACACGTCGATGGTGACGCGCCGCGCGCTGTCCATCCACGACGTGAAGGCCGACTACGGCGGCACGGTCGAACTCGTCTTCACCACCCGCGGCCCCGGCACGGCCTGGCTGGCCGACCGGCGCGCCCGTGACACGCTCGACCTGGTCGGGCCGCTCGGGCGTCCCTTCCCGCTGCCGCGCGACCCCGTCCACTGCGTGCTGGTCGGCTCCGAGTACGGCTCCGCCGTGCTCTTCCCGCTGGCCGACGCGCTGCTGGAGCGGGGCTGCCGGGTCGACTTCGTGCTCGGCGGGAGCGGGGCCGAGCGGGTGTTCGGCGCGATGCGGGCCAGGAGGATGGCCGAGACGACCACGCTGACCACCGAGGACGGCTCGCTGGGGCTGCGCGGCACGGTCACCGACGCGCTGCCCGCGGTGATCGCCGACACCCGGGCCGACGCCGTCTACGCCTGCGCGCCCATGGCGACGCTGCGGGCGGTGACGGCGGTGGCGATGGAGTTCGACATCCCGGTGCAGGTGGCCGTCGAGGAGTCGATGGCCTGCGGCATCGGGGTGTGCATGACGTGCGTGCTGCCCGTCATCGGGGACGACGGGGCGACCAGGATGGTCAGGGCGTGCGCGGAGGGGCCGGTGTTCCGGGGGGAGCGGGTGCGCTTCGAGGACGTGGGAACGATCCCGTTCGACGCGCTCGGCGCCCCCGGAGGCGGTGCACGACATGTCAGTTGATATGCGGACTTTTCTGGCGCACGTGGAGCTGGCGAACCCCATCACCACGGCCGCCGGCTGCGCCTCCTCGGGGCGCGAGCTGGCCCAGTTCTTCGACCTGCACCGGCTCGGCGCCCTGACCACCCGCTCGATCACCATGGCGCCGCGCGCGGGCCGGCCCACGCCGCGCATGGCCGAGACGCCCTCCGGCATGCTCAACGCCGTCGGGCTGCAGGGCCCTGGCATCGACGCGTTCCTCGAACGCGAGCTGCCCTGGCTGGCCCAGCGCGGCATCAAGACCATCGTCTCCATCGGCGGCGGCACCGTCGCCGAATACTCCGAGCTGGCCCGCAGGCTCGCCGACGCGCCCGGGGTGACCGCGCTGGAGGTCAACCTCTCCTGCCCCAACATGGAGGACCGCGGGCGTGTCTTCGCCCGCGAGGGCAGCGCCGCCGCCGAGGTCATCGCCTCCGTACGCTCCATCATGCGCTACGACGTGCCCGTCGTCGCCAAGCTCGCGCCCGACGTGGCCGACATCGTCTCCGTCGCCCGCGCCTGCGTGGACGCCGGGGCCGACGCCCTGTCCATGATCAACAACCCGCTCGGCATGGCCATCGACACCGAGGCGCTGCGGCCCTCGCTCGCCGCCGTCACCGGCGGGCTGTCGGGGCCGGCCATCCTGCCGCTGGCCGTACGGTGCGTGTGGCAGGTGCACGCCGCCCTGCCCGGGGTGCCGCTGATCGGCATCGGCGGCGTGATGAGCGGCAGGGACGCCTTCCAGCTGGTCCTGGCCGGCGCCTGCGCGGTCGGAGTCGGCACCGCGCTGTTCCACGACCCCTACGCCTGCCTGCGCATCGAGCGTGAGCTTGAGGACCTGCTGCGGGCCCGCGGCTTCCAGCGGCTGGCCGACGCCGTCGGCCTGGCGCACCGCCCGCCGGGCAGCGCGCCCCGGCACCTGCTGGTCGACACCGAGGAGAGCACGCCTTGACCCCCGCACGCCGGGGCCTCTCATCAGGGAGCACGCATTGATCACCGAACGCCAGGAGAGCACGTCTTGACCACCGCACCCATCGCCGTCGCTCTCGACGCCCCCGACCTGGAGACCGCCGCCCGCTGGGCCTCCCTGGTCACCCCCCACGTCAGCACGGTCAAGGTGGGCCTGGAGCTCTACCTGCGCTACGGCCCCGACGTGATCGCCTCCGTGCGGGGGGCCAGCGGCGTGCGCGTGTTCCTCGACCTCAAGCTGCACGACATCCCCAACACCGTGGCCGGCGCCGCGCGTGCCGTGGCCCGGCTGCGGCCTTCGATCCTTACGGTGCACGCCGCCGGCGGGCCCGCCATGATCAGGGCCGCCGTCGAGTTCGCCCCGCACACCCAGATCGCCGCCGTGACCATCCTGACCTCGCTGACGGAGGGCGACCTGGAGCGCATCGGGCTGACCGGCCCCGCCGAGGACGCCGTACGCCGATTGGCAGCGCTGTCGGTCGAGGCGGGCGCGACGGCCCTGGTGTGCTCGCCCAACGAGGTCTCCGCCGTACGGGCGGAGGTCGGGAACGGGATCACGCTCATCACGCCCGGCGTGCGCCCCGTCGGGGCCGCCACGCAGGACCAGATGCGCGTGGCCACGCCGGAGCAGGCCCTGGCCGACGGGGCGGACCTGCTCGTCATCGGACGGCCGATCACGGGCTCGCCGGACCCGGGCGCGGCCGCCGCCGCCATCGCCGCCTCCCTGCGCCGCGCCTCCTGACACGCCGCCTGTCTGACGCCGCCTGTCTGACGCGGCGCCTCCTGGCGATCCGCCGACTCCGGTGCGCGTCGCCACGAGGGGGGCGTGGCGAGCGGCCGGCCGTGCGGTGAACGTCCCAGTGCGCCGAGGCGGGTGGCCGGACGCACGGTGAACGCCGCGACACGGTGTGGTGGCGTACGGTCGCGCGCGGGCACCGTGACGCGGCGCCGCGTGCGACACGCCCGCGACGCGCCGCTCACAAGATCATAATGCATCCGTGCAGGCCGCCGCGCACCCTTGGACGATCTGGTTTCGGCCCTGGTGCGGGCCGGGTTTCGGACATCGGCCGGTGTCGGAAAGGCGATCATCGTTGCGTTTCGCGACATCGGCGCGAGCCGACGCGTGAAGGCGGATGTGAGGGCGATTTGATCAGCAGAAGGTGATTTTACGCTTACGGAGAGTGATGAAGTGGATTTTGTGGGGAGAGAAACCGCTCTTGACGTTGCTTAGGGGGCGATGACCAGCTAGTTTCCCTTCCCGTCCGAGTACATCGACAGAAATTCGAGGTGACCCGGCGTGGCTCTTCCTCCCCTGACCCCTGAGCAGCGCGCCGCAGCCCTGGAGAAGGCTGCCAAGGCCCGTAAAGAGCGTGCCGAGGTCAAGAACCGGCTCAAGCATGGCGCGGTTTCTCTGGCTGAGGTGCTCAAGGATGGGCAGACCGACGACGTCATCGGCAAGATGAAGGTGTCGGCTTTGTTGGAATCGCTCCCCGGCGTGGGCAAGGTCCGCGCCAAGCAGCTCATGGAGCGGCTTGCCATCGCCGAGTCCCGCCGCGTGCGGGGTCTCGGTGCGAACCAGAGGGCCTCCCTCGAGCGCGAGTTCGGTGGCAACGAGAGCTAATCTCTGTTCCACAGGAAAGCGCGGGTTCAACGGGGGGTAGGAAGTGACCGACAGGTCCTGGTCCGGCGATGTCAGTGCCCACGAGGCGGTCGGACCCGGAACGGAGGTCGGCTTCCCACCCCTGAGAGACAAGCGCCTGACGGTCCTGTCCGGACCGTCGGGCGTCGGTAAGTCCACGGTAGTCGCCGAGCTCCGGCGGGCACACCCCGAGGTGTGGCTGTCGGTCTCGGTGACCACCAGGAGGCCCCGGCCCGGCGAGGTCAACGGGGTCCACTACTTCTTCGTCGACGGCGAGGAGTTCGACCGGCTGGTCGAGAGCGGCGAACTGCTGGAGTGGGCGGAGTTCGCCGGCAACCGCTACGGCACGCCGCGCGAGCCGGTGCTGAAGAAACTCGCCGACGGCGTACCGACCCTGCTGGAGATCGACCTCGAAGGCGCCCGCCAGGTGCGGGCCAGCATGCCTGAGGCGCTGCTGGTCTTCCTGGCCCCGCCCAGCTGGGAAGAGCTGGAGAAGCGGCTGCGCGGACGCGGCACCGAGCCCGAAGACGTCATCGCGCGCCGGCTGGAGGCCGGGCGGGTCGAGATGGCCGCCGAGAACGAGTTCGACCTCACCTTGGTCAACACGAGCGTCCAAGACGTGTGTCATCGCCTGATAGCCTTGATGACTGACCCTCAGGGGGTCACGACAACCACCAACCGAGAGGTCTGACATCGTGGCAGGCACCACCCCGGCCGCGGAGGGCATCACCAACCCGCCGATCGACGCGCTGCTCGACATCGTCGACAGCAAATACTCCCTGGTGATCATGGGTGCCAAGCGCGCCCGCCAGATCAACGCCTACTACTCCCAGCTCGGCGAGGGCCTGCTCGAATACGTCGGGCCGCTGGTCGAGACACACGCTCAGGAGAAGCCGCTGTCCATCGCGCTGCGCGAGGTCTCCGAGGGCCTGCTCAACGCCGAGCCCATCGAAGGCGCGGTCTGACCCCTTCGATGAAGGTCGTCCTGGGCGTCAGCGGCGGCATCGCCGCGTACAAGGCGTGTGAGCTGCTACGCCTGTTCACCGAGTCCGGCCACGAGGTGCGGGTCGTCCCGACCCGCGAAGCCTTGAAGTTCGTGGGCGCGCCCACCTGGGCCGCCCTGTCGGGCAACCCCGTGTCGGCGGAGGTGTGGGACGACGTCCACGAGGTGCCCCACGTGCGGATCGGCAAGGGGGCCGACCTCGTCGTGGTGGCGCCGGCGACGGCCGACGTGCTGGCCAGGGCCGCCCACGGGCTGGCCGGCGACCTGCTGACCAACACGCTGCTCACGGCCACGTGCCCGGTCGTCTTCGCGCCCGCGATGCACACCGAGATGTGGCAGCACGCCGCCACCCGCGCCAACGTCGCGACGCTCCGCTCGCGCGGGGCCGTCGTGATCGACCCGGCGGTCGGCCGGCTCACCGGCGCCGATACCGGGCCAGGGCGGCTGCCCGACCCGGCCGAGATCTTCCAGGTGTGCCTGCGCGTGCTCCGCGGCCGGCCCCGTGACCTGGCCGGGCGCAAGGTCGTCGTCTCCGCGGGCGGCACCCGCGAGGCCATCGACCCCGTCCGCTTCATCGGCAACCGCTCCACCGGGCTGCAGGGTTACGCCCTCGCCAGGACCGCCGCCGCCAGGGGTGCCGAGGTGACGCTGGTCGCGGCCAACGTCACGCTCCCCGACCCCGCGGGGGCCGCGATGGTGCGGGTCGAGTCCACGGCGCAGCTGCGCGAGGCCGTGCTGGCCGCCTCCGCCGATGCCGACGTGGTGGTCATGGCCGCCGCGGTCGCCGACTTCCGTCCCGAGACGCGCCACGACGCCAAGATCAAGAAGACCGAAGGCGAGCCCGAGGCGATCCGGCTGGTCAAGAACCCCGACATCCTCGCCGAGCTCGGCGAGCGCCGCCGCGCCGCGCTGGCGGACGGCGGCCTCGCGGACGGGGGGCTCGCGGACGGGGGCCTCGCGGACGGGGGCCTCGCGGTGGGTGCGGAGCCGCGGGAACGCGGGGGCGCGGTGCCGGTCGGAGGCGGCACGCGTGGGCGTCAGGACGTGGCGACGGCGGCCGGGAACGGGTCCGAGCGCCCGGGCGCGGTGCTGCCGCGGGTCATCGTCGGGTTCGCGGCCGAGACGCACGACGTGCTCGCCAACGGGCAGGCCAAGCTCGCCCGCAAGGGATGTGACCTCCTGGTCGTCAACCAGGTGGGGGAGGGGCTGGCCTTCGGCACCGCCGGCAACGCGGCCACCGTGCTGGTGGCGGGCGGCGAGGCGGTCGAGGTGCCGTTCGGGCCCAAGGAGGACCTGGCCGACGTGGTCTGGGACCTCGTGGCCGCTCGTCTCCCCTGAAACACCCCCAAACCCCGCATACTGGACACGACGCCCATCTGTCGTACAAAGCGTTCATAACCAATTACTCGATCACCTGTTGCAACACCCCCAGACGCCTGCGGATACTTAGGTCGAAGGGGGATGGAATGCCGGTTGGTTCCGCTGTCAGGGATCGTTGTAGGACGCTGCTCGGAGACCAAGGGGAGATTCACTACGTCTTCCCTGCCTTCTGCTCAGGCGCGGAGGGAACGGGGAATTTCCTCATCGTGGTCACCAGTTCCGCCATATCCGTCCTGGCCACCAGGACACTGCGCTCCGATCGGCCCGTGTCGGTGTTCGCGGAGTTCCCGCGCGACACCAGGCTCGGGCCCATCCTGCCCGGCCACGTGATCGAGCTGGGGTCGATGGTGTTCGAGTTCGACGAGGAGTACGCCGCCGTGGTGTCGGCCGCCGACGCGGAGATGTTCGCGCCGGAGACCCTCCCGCCCGATCCGCTGCCCGAACTGTGACGGCGGTCAGATGGTGGACGGTTTCGCGACCTGGCGCCGGGTAGGGCTAGACTTCGGCGAGGCCCAGGCATGCTCATGCGCCCCGGGCCTTACATACGTCAGCAGCCGCTGCATGAGGAGCCACTGAGTTGTCACGTCGCCTGTTCACCTCCGAGTCGGTCACCGAGGGCCACCCGGACAAGATCGCTGACCAGATCAGTGACGCGATTCTCGACACCATGCTGAAGGACGACCCCAAGAGCCGTGTCGCCGTCGAGACTCTGATCACTACCGGCCAGGTCCACGTCGCAGGCGAGGTCACGACCGAGACCTACGTCGACATCCCCGGCGTCATCAGGGAGAAGATCCTCGAGATCGGCTACGACGCCTCGCACAAGGGCTTCGACGGCGCCTCCTGCGGTGTGTCGGTGTCCATCGGCGCGCAGTCGCCCGACATCGCCCAGGGCGTCGACGACGCCTACGAGCACCGCGTGGGCGGCGACGACGACGAGCTCGACCGCCAGGGCGCCGGCGACCAGGGCCTCATGTTCGGCTACGCCTGCCGCGAGACCCCCGAGCTGATGCCGCTGCCGATCACGCTCGCCCACCGGCTGGCCCAGCGCCTGTCCGCGGTGCGCAAGTCCGGCACGGTCCCCTACCTGCGCCCCGACGGCAAGACCCAGGTCACCATCGAGTACGACGGCGACACGCCGGTCCGCCTCGACACCGTGGTCGTCTCCACGCAGCACGCCGCCGAGATCGACCTCAAGGAGATGCTGACGCCCGACATCAAGGAGCACGTGGTCGACCCCGTGCTCAAGGACGTCGAGATCGACACCGAGGGCTACCGGCTGCTGGTCAACCCGACCGGGCGCTTCGAGATCGGCGGGCCGATGGGCGACGCCGGCCTCACCGGCCGCAAGATCATCATCGACACCTACGGCGGCATGGCCCGCCACGGTGGCGGCGCCTTCTCCGGCAAGGACCCGTCCAAGGTCGACCGCTCGGCCGCCTACGCCATGCGCTGGGTCGCCAAGAACGTCGTCGCGGCCGGGCTCGCCGACCGGTGCGAGGTGCAGGTGGCGTACGCGATCGGCAAGGCGCAGCCGGTGGGTCTGTTCGTCGAGTGCTTCGGCACCGAGAAGATCGAAGTGGAGAAGATCCAGGCCGCGGTGCTGCAGGTGTTCGACCTGCGTCCGGCCGCGATCATCCGCGACCTCGACCTGCTGCGGCCGATCTACTCGGAGACCGCCGCCTACGGCCACTTCGGCCGTGAGGGCTTCTCCTGGGAGTCCACCGACCGCGCCGAGGCCCTGCGCACCGCCGCCGGCCTCTGACACCCACCGCGGCGTGACTTTGCGCTGCGGGCTGACTTGCGCTGCGGGCTGACCGCCGCAGCCCGGCCTGACTTGCGCTGCGGGCGCTCCAGGCTTCTCGCCGACGACCGGCGCCGCCCTCAGGGGTGGCACCGGTCGTCGGCGCACGTCCCCATGACCTGGCCCGCCGTGCGGACCGGCGTGGTGACGTCCGTAGGGACTGACGCACTCGACGGGCGTCATGCCCGCTCGGCCTTGTGTGTTCCGGTGGATTGGCGCGGTTGTGCGGCCCGGGGTCGTCGCGCGGGGCGGGGTCAGCGCGTGGGTGGTGGACGTGCCCGTGTGGGTGTCGTGCTGTGGAGTCGATGTGTCCTGCCACGCCGCGCCGGGGCCGATGCCGGTCGGTGCCGGGGTGTCGTCATCGTGCTGGGTCGGCGCGTCCGAGGTGCGTGCCCGTGGTGCCGGGTTGGCTTGCCGCTGGGCGGTCGGGTGGCCGATGGGGCGTGGGCGATTCGGGGCGTGGAGGTCTGGTAGACGTTATGCGTGACCCACTCCTCCGACGACGCCCTCCTGCCGCTCGAAGCCGTGCGGCCCGTGACGTCGGCGAAGGACACCAAGGGGGCGCCCGTCCCGGCTCCGGACAACCCCGTGGCGCGGGTCGCCGTGGACAGCCCGCTGCCGCACCTCGACCGGCTCTTCGACTACCTGATCCCCGCCTCACTGCATGAGACGGCCCAGCCGGGCGTGCGCGTGCGGGTGCGGTTCGCGGGCAAGCTCGTGGACGGGTTCCTGCTGGAACGAGTGGCGGCGAGCGATCACGAGGGCAAGCTCACCCCGCTGGAACGGGTGGTGTCGCCCGAGCGGGTGCTCACCCCCGAGATCGCAGGGCTGGCCAGGGCGGTCGCCGACCGGTACGCGGGCACCCTGACCGACGTCCTCCGCCTGGCCGTCCCACCCCGCCACGCCAAGGCCGAGGCGGAGGCCCCCAAGGAACTCCCCAAGGAGACGCAGCCCGCCGAGGAGGCAGCCGGAGAGGCTCCCAAGGAGGCTCAGCCCACCGAGGAGGCCGCCGGAAAAGCCGCCGAGGAGGCCGCAGGAAAGGCGCCCGAGGAGGCTCGGCCCGCCAAGGAGGGCGCCAGAGAGGCCCTCAAGGAGGCTCGGCCCGCGATGGAGGTCCCCCGAGAGGCTCCCAAGGCGGTCCAGCCCCCCAAGACGGCCTCCGAGGAGCCGGGATCGCCCGGCCAGCCGGAGCCCGCGACGACGCCGGAATCGTCGATCCCCGAGCCGGCGGCCATCCCGAACGCGCCGGTGGGGGCCGGGCCGAGTGCCTGGGACGCGTACCCGGCCGGGGCCTCGTTCCTCGACGCGCTGCGTGACGGCCGCACGCCCCGAGCCGTCTGGTCGGCGCTGCCCGGCGCGAAGGGCTGGGCGGGTCCCGTGGCCGAGGCCGTGCGGGCCACGCTCGACGGCGGCAGGGGAGCGGTCGTCGTAGTCCCAGACGGCAAGGACGTGGCGCTGGCCGACGCCGAGTTCGCCCGCCTGCTCGGCCCGGGCAGGCATGTGGCGCTGACGGCCGACCTGGGTCCGGCGGAACGGTACCGGCGGTGGCTGAAGGTCCTGAGAGGCCAGGTGCGCGCCGTCGTCGGCACCAGGGCCGCCATGTTCGCCCCCGTCGCCGGGCTCGGCCTGGTCGCCATCTGGGACGACGGAGACGACCTGCACGCCGAGCGCCTGGCCCCCTACCCGCACGCCCGCGAGGTGCTCGGGCTGCGTGCCCACAGGACGGGTGCGGGGATGCTGATCGGCGGCTACGCCCGTACCGCCGAGGCCACCCAGCTCGTGGCCGGCGGCTGGGCCAGGCCGATCGTGGCCGCCCGTACGACGATCAGGAGCCTGGCCCCGCGCGTGCACCCGACCGGCGAGGACGCCGAGCTGGCCAAGGACCAGGCGGCCAGGCAGGCCCGGCTGCCGAGCATCGCCTGGCGGGCCCTGCGTCACGGGCTGGAGCGCGGCCCCGTGCTCGTCCAGGTGCCCAGGCGCGGCTATCTGCCCTCCCTGGCCTGCCAGCACTGCCGTACCCCGGCCCGCTGCGCCCTGCCGCCCACCAGGA
Organism: Nonomuraea sp. NPDC048892; assembly: GCF_040649735.1. Taxonomy (NCBI): domain Bacteria; kingdom Bacillati; phylum Actinomycetota; class Actinomycetes; order Streptosporangiales; family Streptosporangiaceae; genus Nonomuraea; species Nonomuraea sp. NPDC048892. The sequence goes on from NZ_JBEZFZ010000007.1 coordinate 396,806, forward strand.
CGGCCGCGCCCCAGGCGGAGGTGCCGCTGGCCGAGGCGGGGCCGCTGTGCCACGGCCCGCTCGCGCTCAGGGGCGGCCACGCGGCGCCGTACTGCCGCTGGTGCGGCCGGGTGGACGCGGACTGGCGCTGCGCCTCCTGCGGCAGCCCGCGGCTGCGTGCGGTGGTCACGGGGGCCAGGCGCACGGCGGAGGAGCTCGGCCGGGCCTTCCCGTCCGTGCCGGTGCGCACGTCCGGCCGTGACGGCGTGCTGGCCACCGTGCCGGGCACCCGCGCGCTGGTCGTCTCCACCCCCGGCGCCGAGCCGGTGGCGGACGGCGGTTACGCGGCGGCCGTGCTGCTCGACGGGTGGGCGCTGCTCGGGCGGGCCGACCTGCGGGCGGGGGAGGAGACCGTACGAAGGTGGATGAACGCCGCGGCCCTCCTGCGCCCCGCCGCCGAGCTGGTGGTGCTCGGCGACGCCGCGCTGCCCGCCGTACAGGCGCTGCTGCGGTGGGATCCGGTCACCCACGCCGAGCGCGAGCTCGGCGACCGTGCCGAGCTGGGCTTCCCGCCGGCGGTGCGGATGGCCACGCTCACCGGCGTGGCCAGCGCGGTCAGGCAGATGCTCGACGAGGTACGCCTGCCGCCCGACGCCCAGGTGCTCGGCCCCGTGCCGGTGGACGAGGCCGGCCAGGAACGCGCCATGATCCGGGTACGCAGAGGGGGCGGAGCCGCCCTGTCCGCCGCGCTCAAAGGGGCCATTGGGGTGCGTGCGGCGCGTAAGACGCCTGATGTCGTGAGGGTGAGTGTCGACCCGCTCGACCTGATTTAGACCGTTTCCCCGATTCGCTCATACCGTTGGGTAGCCGTTAGCGTGCCCCTGTGTCGATCGAATGGGTGAACCAGGCCATCGACGACCTGCGTGCTTGGGGGCGGGCGCGGGAAGTCGAAGTGGACGCGGACGAGGTCCGCCTGCTCTGCGACTACGCCAGCGACTACCTCAACGTCAACGAACTGGGCGACTTCACTCCCGAGACCTTCGACGAGTTGCTGCTGTCCATCTACCCGCGCAAGGTCATCGCCCCGCCGGAGAGCGCGCCCGAGACCGTCGCCGCCGCCCGCACGCTCGTCGCCTACCTGAGCGAGGCGGGCCACGTGAGCGCGGCCACCGTGACGCTCATGCGCGAGCGGCTCGACGACATCGCGACCCGCATGCCAGGCGCCCTCGCCGACGAGGCGAACTTCGGCATGGCCAAGAGCCTGTTCAGCTCCATCGGCCCCGAGTCGCTCGAGCAGTCGGTCGCCATTCCCTCGGGTGAGCTGCCCGACCTGGGCGAGGCGCCCTGCGACTGTCCCGGCTGCACCCCGCTGCCCGCCGTACGGCTGGCCGAGCCCGACGAGCTGCGCGCCGCGCTGGCGGACGTGCCGATGCTGGCCGAGGAGCCGCTGCCCGGCGGCGACGACCCGCTCGACGCCTGGGCGGCCCGCGTCGCCCGCCTGCTCGAACAGGACACCGGCGGCGCCGTCACCGGCTCGGCGGAGCTCGACGAGAGCCTCTATGACCTGTTCGACATGCTCTACCGCCTCCAGGTGCGGGTGCCCGTCACCGTGGTCGGCGACTACCTCGACGAGATCGCCGGCGGCGCCGACCTCGACACCGTGCTCGGCCGGCTGGAGTGGAGCGGCATGCTTCAGGTCTCCGGCGACACCGCGGAGCTCACGCCGCTCGGCGTCTGGGCGCTGCGCGAGCACTACCTCTCGCTCGGCGTCGAGGCTCCCCAGGCCCCCGACCTGGCCGAGGCCGACGCGCACGGGCTCATCGAAGGGCTGCTCGAAGGCGTGCCGACCGAGCTGGCCGAGGCCGACATCGACCGCTGGCTGTCCGGCCGGGTGCCAGGAGAGGCCGCCGCCGAGCTGCTCGCCGCCGCCTCCGGCGCGCCCGCCGTGGCCCGCGGCATCGCCATCACCATCGTCGACCGGCTCGGCGCCGAGGCCGAGGCCCGGATCCGCGACTACCTGGAGGACCAGGAGCTGCGGCCGCACGCCATCCACTGGCTGGCCGCGCGCGGCCTGCCCGCGCCACAGCTCACCCAGGAGGAGCTGCTCTGGGTCAGTGTCGACATGCTGGCCCTGGCGATGCCCGCGGCCGAGGAGGAGCCCGAGATCTTCGCCGAGAACATGGCGGCCTCCGGTCCTCCCGCCCATCTCATCGAGGAGATGTGGCGGGTCGACCACCCAGACGTCGTCGACGTCCTCGAACTGCTCGGACGCTCGATCCCCGACGGAACGGTGGCCAAGGCGGCGCGTAAGGCGGCGTTCAAAGCCCGCTCCCGCGCCATCCGTTGAGTACGCTCATGTGACCGGTGTGCAGTAAGTTTCGTGGGTGGCAAACAATGTCTTCGACCTCGCCGAGCTGCGCAAGCTGATCGATGAGCAGGCCGCCGTGCCGCCACGGCCCCCTGAGGAGACTCCCGTGGAGCACGAGGCGCTGACGTTCCCGCCGGTCCTCCTCGCACCCGACGCGGAGCTGGCCAAAGCGGTGCCCTCGGTGCCGCTCGTCGCCGACGCGATCAGGCTCACCTCCTGGACGGGCAACCGCCAGGTGAGCCCCGAGGGGCACCTGAGCGAGGCCGACGCGGCCGCCGCGGCCGATGACCTCGGCCTGCCGGCCGGGCGGCTGCGCCTCATCTGGATCGTCGCCGTCAACACCGGGCTGCTGCAGATCCTCGGCGGCCGTGCCTCGCGCGGGCCGCTGTCGATGCAGCTCACGGTGGAGGCCACGCTGGAGTTCTGGGACGGCGTGGTGATGGACGTGCTCGACCGCGCCGACGACGGCCTGACCGGCTCGGCCGTGGTCGACGGCCACCTGGCCGAGATGCTGGCCACGATCTACTCCGTACGCTCCGGCGTGGCCACCGCCAACCTCGCGCGGGGCATCCTGCAGTCCCACGAGGTCGCCTGCGCGCCCGGCCCGGTCGAGATGCGCAGGATCGCCGCCGCGCTGCCCGCGGAGCTGCTGGAGGCGCTGTCGCTGCTGACCTACTGCGGCCTGGTCGAGCAGACCCCCGCCGGTCGCACCGCGCTCACCCCGCTCGGCGTCTGGGCCGTCCGCCGCGACCTGCTGCGCGAGGGGCACGACGCGCCGACCGCGGCCGAGGTGGAGGTGTTCGCCGACCTGTCGGCGGCCGAGCTGGTGGAGGCGCTGGTCAAGGGCAGCGCCACGCAGAGCGCGGTGGCCGGGTGGCTGGAGCGGCGCGCGCCCGAGTCGGCCGCCCGCGACCTGATCGAGATCGCCAAGTCCGGCACGGCGGGCCAGCGCGGCGCCGTCGGCGCCATCCTGGAGGAGCTCGGCCCCGAGGCCGAGGCTCCCGTCCGGGAGGCGCTCGACCACCCGCTGATGCGCCGCTACGCCGCCTCCTGGCTGCACATCCGCGACCTCCCCGCCCCCACGCTGAGCTCCGACGACCACACCTGGATCGCGGTCGACTCGCTGGCGGCGCTCATGCACCTGTCGGCGCCCGCCGCGGGCCGGCTCGACCCGCCTGAGCCGGGCGAAGACCTGATCAAGCTCGTACGCGAGATGCCCGCGGTCGGCCATCCCGACACGATCGCCGTCCTCGACATGCTCGCCACGGCCCACGACGACCAGGCCGTGGTGAAGGCCGCGCGCAAGGCCGCGATGAAGGCCCGCTCGCTGGCCCACACCCACTCGGGGTCGGCGGGCCAGGGCCGGTAGCGGGGTCCGCGCCGGCACTGTGAGGACGGCGGGCCGGGGCCGGTGGCTGCACTAAACTGACCTGGTCCCGCGTACCGAGAAACGGAGTGACCCCTTGGCGATCCAGCCCATCCGGCTGTTCGGAGACCCGGTGCTGCGCACCCCGGCGACCCCCGTCGCCGACTTCGACAAGGAGCTCCGCAAGCTGGTCAAAGACCTCACCGACACGATGATGGACGCACCGGGCGCCGGCCTCGCCGCCCCGCAGATCGGCGTCGGGCTGCGCGTGTTCACCTACTACGTCGACGACCAGGTCGGCCACCTGATCAACCCCGACCTCGACCTGTCCGACGAGTGCGACGAGGAGGGCGAGGAGGGCTGCCTGTCCTTCCCCGGCCTGTCGTTCCCGACGCCGCGCGCCGTCCGCGCCGTGGCCAAGGGCTTCAACATGCACGGCGAGCCCGTCATGCTGGAGGGCACCGACCTGATGGCCCGGTGCTTCCAGCACGAGACCGACCACCTCGACGGCATCCTGTTCATCGACCGGATGGACCCCAAGCAGCGCAAGCTGGCCATGAAGGCCGTGCGCGAGGCGGAGTGGAGCGGCCTGGCCGCCCCCGTCATCAGGATGTCGCCCCACGCCACCGGCGGAAAGGCACTCTGAGAGCATGCGCCTGGTCTTCGCGGGCACGCCCGAGACGGCGCTGCCGTCACTGCGCACCCTGATCGACTCGCCCCGGCACGACGTCGTGGCCGTCGTCACCCGTCCCGACGCCCAGTCCGGCCGGGGGCGCAAGGTCCATCCGTCGCCGGTGGCGGAGCTCGCCGAAGAGGCGGGCATCGAGGTGCTGCGCCCGCAGAAGGCCGGCGACCCGGCCTTCCTCGACCGGCTGCGCGAGCTCGCGCCCGACTGCTGCCCCGTCGTGGCCTACGGCGCGCTGCTGCCGCAGGTGGCGCTCGACGTGCCCCGGCACGGCTGGATCAACCTGCACTTCTCGATCCTGCCCGCCTGGCGCGGAGCCGCCCCCGTGCAACACGCGATCCTGCACGGCGACGAGATCACCGGGGCGAGCACGTTCCAGATCGTCAAAGAGCTGGACGCCGGGCCGGTCTACGGCGTGGTGACCGAGGAGATCCGCGCGTCCGACACCAGCGGGACCCTCCTGGAGCGGCTGTCGATCTCCGGGGCCGGGCTGCTCGCCGCCACCCTCGACGGCGTCGAGGACGGCACCTTGGAGGCCAGGCCGCAACCGGCCGACGGCGTCACCATCGCGCCCAAGATCTCCGTCGCGGACGCCCGCGTCGACTGGACCAAGCCCGCCATGCACATCGACCGGCTCATCCGGGCCTGCACGCCCGGCCCGGGGGCGTGGACGGAGTTCCGCGGCCAGCGGGTCAAGCTGGGGGCGGCGCGGGTGGCCGAGGGCGAGCGCTCGGCGCCGGGCGAGATCGTCGCCACCAAGACGACCGTGCTGGTCGGCACCGCCACCGACGCGCTGCTGCTGGGCGAGGTGCAACCGCAGGGCAAGCGGGTGATGCAGGCCGGCGAGTGGGCCCGCGGGGTCCGCCCGGAGGCCAAGGAGAGCTTCACGTGATCGAGCCCGCTGCTCTGCGCTGGAAGCGGGCCGTACGCGTCCGGATGGCCGCCCGTCCGGGCCTGGATGAGAGTTCGACGTGATGAGGGCCAGGGGGAGCCAGGGATCCGGCGGCACGGGCGGGTCCGGTGGCGGCTACACGGGTGGCGGCGGCTCCGGCGGCGGCCGAGGCGGCTATACGGGTGGCGGCAGAAGCAGCGGCTCGGGCGGCGGCAGGAGCAGTGGCTCGGGCGGTGGTTCGGGCGGTGGCAGGAGCGGCAACACGAGCGGCAATACGGGCGGCGACAGGCGCGGCAACACGGGTGGCGGCAGGAGCGGCGGTTCGGGTGGCGGGGGGGACCGCGCGGGACGGCAGCGCAGGCCCGCCCGTGACCCGGCACGCAACGCCGCCTTCGACGTCGTGCGCGCCGTCGACGAGCGTGACGCGTACGCCAACCTGCTCCTGCCGCGCCTCCTGCGCGAGCGCGGCATCAAGGGGCGCGACGCCGCGCTGGCGACCGAGCTCGCCTACGGGACGCTGCGCGGGCTCGGCACCTACGACGCGGTCATCGAGATGTGCAGCGACCGCGAGCCCGACCCCGACGTGCGCGACGCGCTGCGGCTCGGCGCCCACCAGCTCCTGCGCATGCGCGTCCCGCCGCACGCCGCAGTCGGCACCACCGTCGACCTCGTACGCCTGCGCATCGGCCAGGGGGCGGCCAAGTTCGTCAACGCGGTGCTGCGCAAGATCGCGTCGAGGACGATCGAGGAATGGATACCCATCGTCGCGCCCGACCCGTCCGACGACCCCGTCGGCCACCTCGCCGTCGCCCACGGCCATCCCCGGTGGATCGTCTCCGCCTTCCGCGACGTGCTGGGTCCCGGTGACGAACTGGCCGACCTGCTCGCCGCCGACAACGCCAGGCCCCTGGTGACGCTCGTGGCGCGGCCGGGGCGCAGCTCGGTGGCGGAGCTCGAAGATTCGGGCGCCCTGCCTGGGCGCTACTCGCCGTACGCCGCCTACCTGCGCGAAGGCGACCCCGGTCAGATCGAGGCGGTGGCCGAGACCCGCGCCGCCGTCCAGGACGAGGCCAGCCAGCTGGTCGCGCTCGCCCTGACCAGGGTGCCGCTCGACGGGGACGGCGACGAGGTGTGGCTCGACATGTGCGCCGGCCCCGGAGGCAAGGCCGGCCTCCTGGACGCCATCGCCGTCCACGGCGACCTGGCCGGCCTGGACGCCGAGTCCCGCGTTGGCGATGCCGCGCGCACGGAGGATGGCGCCGGCGCGGGTTCGGGCGTGGACTCCGGTACGGGTGTTGGCTCGGCTTCGGGCGTGGGCTCTGGCTCGGGCGTTGGCACGAGTTCGGGCGTTGGCTCAGGTTCGGATGAGGGCGTTGGTTCGGGTTCGGGTGAGGGGCTGGGAGAGGCGTTTCCCGGTGGGGCGCGGGTGCTGGCTGCTGACGTGCAGTATCACCGGGCGCGGCTGGTGTGGGAGACGACCAGGGACGCGACGGTCGTCACCGCCGACGGCACCGAGCCCGCGTGGCGGCCCGGCGTGTTCGACCGGGTCATGCTCGACGCCCCCTGCACCGGGCTCGGCGCGCTGCGGCGGCGGCCCGAGGCGCGCTGGCGCCGCGACCCCGCCGGCATCGCCGACCTGGGCAAGCTGCAGCGGAGCCTGCTTCAGACGGCGCTCGACGCGGTGCGCCCAGGCGGTGTCGTCGCGTACGTCACCTGCTCCCCGCACCTGGCCGAGACCCGGGTCGTGATCGGCGACGTCCTGGCCCGCAGAGACGATGTCGAACAGCTCGACGCCCGCGCTTACCTGCCCGAGGTGGACAGGCTCGGCGACGGGCCGCACGCCCAGTTCTGGCCCCACCGCCACGGCACCGACGCCATGTTCCTGGCCCTCCTGCGCAAACGCCCCTAACCCATCCTCATAGCCGCCGTCCCAACGAGGGAACACAGGCGGCCGTTCCGGAGCGACACGATCGAGCACCCCATCGGTTCGGGCCAGAGGTGCTGGGGCGGAGACAGGGGCGCGACTCCAGGCGTGCGGGACGTTGGTGTCGGCTGTGCTTGGCTGACGCGCGAGGACGTGCGTGCTGGCGAGGGTGGGGGCGAAGTGCCGGGCTGGGACCGTTGGTGGATCAGTTGACCGGACGTGCCGTGACTCGACGCCGGGTGTGGGATGCGGCTTGGGTGACCGTCGCGTGGGGTGGGGGTGTCGGGGTGGGATCGTGTCAGGGTTCGGTGGGCGGATGACGGGCAGCGGTGCGGGGTTGTGATCGGTGGGTGCGTTGTCTGGCGTGGTGGAAGGGGCGTGTGGTCCGATCGACGGCGTGGATCTCCTCGATGACCTTCACCTGGCGGAGCTGGGGCCGATCATCTGGCTTCAGGGCTTGCCCGACGCCGTGCGCCCCGTGCTGGAGCTGGTGTCGGTGTTCGGCACGGACACGTTCTTCCTGCTCTGCCTGCCGGTGCTCTACTGGTGCGTGAGCCCGGCGCTGGGTCTGCGGCTCGGGCTCGTGGTTCTGCTGGCCGCCGCCACGAACATGATCGGCAAGCTGGCCGCGCACCAGCCCAGGCCGTACTGGATCGACGCCAGGGTTCAGCCGCTGTCGGTCGAGGGGGCGTTCGGGCTGCCGTCTGGGCATGCCCAGAACGGCACCGCGGGCCTGGGCCGGCTCGCCTCCGAGGTGGGACGGCCGTGGGCGTGGTGGGCGGCGGGGTCGTTGATCGCGCTGGTGTGTCTGAGCAGGGTGTATCTGGGCGTGCACTTCATCTCCGACGTGGTGGCCGGGGTGTTGCTGGGGCTGGTCGTCCTGCTCGTGGCGAACCGGATGGAGCGGCCCGCCACGCGCTGGTGGCACGGCCTTCCGCTGTGGGCGCAGCTCGTCGCCTCGGCGGGGCTGTCCGCCGCGCTGATCGGCGCCGCCGCGCTGGCCAACGCGCCGTACGCCGGATGGGTCGTGCCGCGTAGCTGGAGCTCGGCCGGCGTGATCGATCCCGAGAGTCTGGAGCCGATCGTCATCATGGCGGGCGTGCTGCTGGGCACGCTGGCCGGGACGTCGATCATGTACCGGCTCGGCTGGTTCGACGCGGGCGGCCCGCTGCGGTTGCGCGCCGCTCGCTGGGCGCTCGGCACGGTCGTGGCGGTGGCCATCTGGTACGCCGGCCGCGAACTGCTGCCGGGCGGTGCGGTGGCCACGTACGTCGGGTACGCGCTGCTGGCCCTGTGGGTGCAGGTGGGCGCGCCTGTGCTGTTCATCAGGCTCGGGCTCATGTCGCGCCCCACACGGGAGAAGGCCACCCGCTGAGATGGCCCCGGGGGAGATGGCCCCTGGGGGCCGACCGTGGCAGGTGCGGGCGGCCCAAGGTCGCTCGTGGTCGTGCGGGGGTGGGCGAGCGGGCCGGGGACGTGGGGATTTTCAATACACTGGGCCATCATGGCCGTACAGATCTCGCCCAGCATCCTCGCCGCCGACTTCGCCAGGCTCGCCGATGAGGCCGCCGCCGTGCCGAATGCCGACTGGCTGCACGTCGATGTCATGGACTACCACTTCGTGCCCAACCTGACCCTCGGGCTGCCCGTGGTCGAGGCGCTGCGCAAGGCGACCGACACCCCGCTCGACTGTCACCTCATGATCGCCGACCCCGACCGCTGGGCGCCGCAGTACGCGGAGGCGGGGGCGGGCAGTGTGACGATTCACGCGGAGGCGGCCAAGGCGCCCATCCGTACGCTGCGGGAGATCCGCGCACTCGGCGCCAGGTCAGGGCTCGCGCTCAACCCGGCGACCCCCGTGGAGCCGTACGAAGACCTGCTGGACGAGGTCGACATGCTGCTGCTGATGACCGTGGAGCCGGGGTTCGGCGGGCAGAAGTTCCTCGACGTGGTGCTGCCGAAGATCCGGCGGGCGCATGAGCTCATCGGCCGGCACGGCGGCAGGGTCTGGCTGCAGGTCGACGGTGGTGTGGACGCCGGCACGATCGAGCGCTGCGCCTCGGCGGGCGCCGACGTGTTCGTGGCGGGCAGCGCCGTCTACGGGGCCTCCGACCCGGTGGTCGCCATCGACGAGCTCCGCGCCGCGGCCATTCGCGCCACTTTGTGACAGCGCTCGTGGCAGTGGTTCGCGCCACTTCGTGACCATGGTCCTTCCACCTTCCGTCCGTTCGTTTCGCTTCGTGGCAGGAAGCCGGGACTGGGAGATGTGACATGAAGCGGGCGTTAGCTGGGTAACTCTTCACTTATGAGCGACCATGGCATCTTCGGGCCCCGCTCGGTGACGTGGCGGGTGATGGGTGAGCCGATCCTGCTGGTGGGCGGCTTCCGCGCGCTGCTGATGCAGGGGCTGCATCCGCGGGCGATGCGCGGCGTCCTGCAGAACTCCGCGCTCATGGACCCGCACGAGTCCTGGTCACGATTCGTACGGACGACCGAGTTCGTCCGTGTGCGCACCTACGGCACCATGGCCGAGGTCGAGCGGGCCGGCCGCCGTGTACGCAAGATCCACGCCACGCTGACCGCCTACGACCCCGACACCGGCCGCAGGTTCCGTCTCGACGAGCCCGACGCGCTGCGGTGGGTGCACGTGGGCGAGGTCGACTCCTACCTGTCGGTGGCCCGCCGCGCCGGGGTGCGCCTGTCGGACGACGAGGCCGACACGTTCGTCGCCGAGTGGCGGAGGGCGGCCGAGGTGGTGGGCCTCGACCCGGACGACGTGCCCGGCTCGGTCGCCGAGTTGCGCGAATACATCGACGCCGAACGCCCGGGGCTGCGCTTCGTCCCCGAGGCGGCCCATCCGCTGCGGCTGTCGCTCAACGCGCCCCTCCCGCGCCTGCTGACCCCGCTCAAGCCCGCCATGCCCGCGCTGACCCTGCTCGCGTTCGCCACGCTGCCGCGCTGGGCGCGCCGGCTCTACGGCCTGCCCGCGACGCCGGTCGGCGACCTGTGGGCCACAGCGACGCTGCGCACGCTGCACACCGGGCTCGGCCTGGTCCCCGGGCACGTCCGCTACAGCCCGGCGGCGCGGCGCGCGCACCGGCTCATGGCTGCTTGAACGAGCGCTTGGTCAAATAGGCGGGGGCGGTCGCGCTTCCCATAACGGGCATGGCAGACTGGAGGCCGAAAGAGAGCTAGCGTGCTCCGGGGTCGGTGAAATTCCGAACCGGCGGTGACAGTCCGCGACCCGGCCGATGCCATCGGCCGGTTGACTCGGTGAAATTCCGGGACCGACGGTTAAAGTCCGGATGGGAGGAAGCGCGCGAGGTGTCCGGCGTCCCAGCCGGGCGCCTGCCGTGGTGCACGAGGGTGCGCCGCGGCGAGATCCCCCGGGGCCCGCCATGGCTTTGAGCTACTGGCGAGTAGGAGACCCGGGTGGAGATACCCGCCGAAGACGTCGCCCCCATGGCGCGGGCCGTCGAGCTGGCCGGGCGCGGACACGGCACCACCAGCCCCAACCCTGTCGTGGGCTGCGTCGTGCTCGACTCCGCGGGCCAGGTCGCCGGCGAGGGCTTCCACGCGTACGCGGGCGGCCCCCACGCCGAGATCGTCGCGCTGGAGCGGGCCGGCGAGCGGGCCAAGGGCGGCACCGCCTACGTCACCCTCGAACCCTGCGACCACACCGGCCGCACCGGGCCGTGCAGCCTCGCCCTCCTCGACGCCGGGGTGGCCCGCGTGGTCGTCGCCGTCCCCGATCCCACCCCCAAGGCCGCCGGCGGCGCGGCCCGGCTGCGTGCCCACGGCGTCGAGGTCACCTTCGGGGTGCTGACCGAGCGGGCCGAGCGGGTCAACGAGGAGTGGCTGACGTACGCGCGGCTCGGACGGCCCCACGTGACCTGGAAGTTCGCCGCGACGCTCGACGGCAGGTCGGCGGCAGAGGACGGCACCAGCCAGTGGATCACCTCCCCTGAGGCCAGGGCCGACGTGCACCGGCTGCGGGCCGCCGCCGACGCGATCGTCGCGGGCATCGGCACCGTCCTCGCCGACGACCCCCTGCTCACGGCCCGTCCCGCCGGCCAGGCTGCCGAGGGGCGCGCGCCGCTGCGGGTGGTGGTCGATCCCGACGGCAGGACGCCCCCGTCCGCCCGGGTCCTCGACGGCCAGGCGCCCACGCTCGTCGCCGTCGCCGACGACGCCCGTACCGGCATCGAGGCCGATCTGCTGCGCGCGCCGCACCACGCAACCGGCCCGCAGCTCGCGCCGGACCGCGAGAGCGACCCGCCGCGCGGCGATGTCGACCTGATCCGAGTGCCGCGCCGCGGCGCCGGCCTGGACCTGGAGGTCCTGCTGCGTGAGCTGGCCGCGCGCGGCGTCGTGAGCGTCTTCCTGGAGGGCGGGCCGACGCTGGCCGGCTCGTTCGTCGGGCAGGGCCTGGTCGATCGGGTGGTGGCGTACGTGGCGCCGGCGCTGCTCGGCTCCGGGCGGGCGGCGCTCGGCGGCGCGGGAGTGCGCACGATCGGCGAGTCGCATCGCCTGACATTTGACGAAATTTCCCAGATAGGGCCGGACATAAGGCTGATCGCCCGGCCCAACCCCCAACCAGGCAGGGAGAAGTGATGTTCACCGGAATCATCGAGGAACTGGGCGAAGTGGTGGCGATCAGGCAGGAGGGCGGAGGAGCCCTGCTGTCGGTGCGCGGCCCGGTCGTCACCTCCGACGCGAAACACGGCGACTCGATCGCCGTCAACGGCGTGTGCCTCACGGTCGTGGAGGTCGCGGGCGACGTGTTCACCGTGGACGTGATCAAGGAGTCGCTCGAACGCAGCTCGCTCGGCGCCCTCACCGAGGGCTCCGCGGTGAACCTGGAGCGGGCCGTACGCGCCGACCAGCGCCTCGGCGGCCACATCGTGCAGGGCCACGTGGACGGAACCGCCGTGCTGTTGTCGCGCGACCCCGGCGAGAGCTGGGACGACCTGCGCTTCTCCCTGTCGCCCGCGCTGAGCCGCTACGTCGCGGAGAAGGGCTCGATCGCGATCGACGGAATCAGCCTGACGGTCACCACGGTTGACGACGAAAGCTTCGGCGTGAGTCTCATCCCGACCACGCTGAAGCTCACCACCATGGCCGAACGCCAGGTGGGAGACATGGTGAACATCGAGGTCGACGTGATCGCGAAGTATGTGGAGAGGCTGGTGGTCAGGCAGTGAACTGGGCCGAGGCCGGATTCAAGATATTCGGCACCCATGTGCTCTGGACCGACCTGGTCGGCAACATCGCCGCCCTGTCGACGGTCCTGCTGGCCATGCGCAGGTCGATGTGGACGTGGCCGGTGCAGTTCACCGGCTCGGTGCTGCTGTTCATCGCCTCGATCAACGCGCACATCACCGGTAACGCGCTCAAGCAGGCGTTGTTCGCGGGGCTGGCGGTCTACGGCTGGTGGGCGTGGCGGCGCGGCACCCAGGACGGTAAAAAGCTGGCCGTCAGGCCCGCCAGGCCGTGGGAGCGGCTGACCCTGATCGGCCTCATGGTGCTGGGCACCGCCGCGGTGGGCGTGCTGTTCTTCGTGACCGGCCTGTCGTGGGGCGCGCACGAGCCGCTGCCGAAGGGCGCCTTCCTGGTGGCCGCCGACGCCTACATCTTCGTCGGCAGCGCGCTGGCGACCTGGGCGCAGGGCAGGGCGCTGGTGGACTTCTGGATCGTGTGGGTGGCCGTGGACCTGGTCGGGGTGCCGCTCGCGTTCAGCTCGGGACTGGTGGTCTCCGGCTACGTGTACGGCATCTTCTTCGTCCTGGTGCTGGTCGGGTTCGTGAAGTGGCTGCGCGAATACCGTTCCGCGCCACTGGGGGAAATGGCGGTGGCACAGTGAGCGGCATCACGCTCGACCCGATCGAGCGCGCGATCGAGGACATCCGGGCCGGCAAGCCCGTGGTGGTCGTCGACGACGAGAACAGGGAGAACGAAGGCGACCTCATCTTCGCCGCGGCCAAGGCCACGCCCGAGCTGTGCACGTTCACGATCAGGCACACCAGCGGCATGATCTGCGTGGCCATGGACGGTAAGGAGCTCGACCGGCTCGGCCTGCCGCTCATGGTGTTCCACAACAAGGAGCGCATGCGCACGGCGTACACGATCACCGTGGACGCCCGCGACGGCGTCACCACGGGCATCTCCGCGGCCGACCGGGCGAAGACGATCCGCACGCTCGCCGACTCGGCCACCGAGCCCAACGAGCTCGTCCGCCCAGGCCACGTCTTCCCGCTGCGTTACCACGAGGGCGGCGTGCTGGCCCGGCGCGGCCACACCGAGGCGGCCGTCGACCTGGCCAGGCTGGCCGGGCTGTCGTCGGCGGGGGCGCTGGCCGAGGTCGTCAACGACGACGGCACCATGGCCAGGCTGCCCGAGCTGCGCCGCTTCGCCGACGAGCACGATCTGGCGCTGGTGTCCATCGAGCAGCTCGTCGACTACCGGCGGCGGGCCGAGAGCATGGTGACGCGGGTCGCCGAGACGCGGCTGCCCAACGCGTACGGGATGTGGCGGGCCTTCGGCTACGCCAGCGCGCTCGACGGCGGCGAGCACGTCGCGCTCGTCTTCGGCGACCTGGCCGGCGGCGAGAACATCCTGGTGCGGGCCCACTCCGAATGCCTGACCGGCGACGTGTTCGGCTCGCTGCGCTGCGACTGCGGGGTGCAGCTCGACCACGCCATGTCGGCCATCGCCCAGGAGGGCCGCGGCGTGGTCGTCTACCTGCGCGGCCACGAGGGGCGGGGCATCGGGCTGCTGGCCAAGCTGCGCGCCTACAGCCTCCAGGACAACGGCAGCGACACCGTGGACGCCAACGTCGAGCTGGGGCTGCCAGTGGACGCGCGGGAGTTCTCCAACGCGGGCCAGATCCTGGCCGACCTCGGCGTCAAGTCGGTACGGCTGCTGACCAACAACCCGGCCAAGCTCAAGGGCATGGACGGCTACGGCATCAAGGTCCTCGGCCGCGAGCCCATGCCCGTGGCGATGAACCCGTACAACGAGCGTTACCTCAGGGCCAAGCGCGACCGCCTCGGCCACGACATCTCGGAGGCATCGTGACCAGGGCAGACAACCGGCTACGGCTGAAGGGGGAGATATGAGCGGGGAAGGACGGCCGGGCGCCTCGGCGCCCGACGCGTCGGGGCTGACGGTGGGCGTGGTGGCGGCGAGCTGGCACGCCAAGATCACCGACCAGCTGGTGTCGCGCGCCGTGCAGGCGTGCGCCGACAGCGGCGCGACGGCCACGGTCGTACGCGTGCCGGGCTCGCTGGAGATCCCGGTGGTCGCCCAGGCGCTGGCCCGCCGCTGTGACGCGGTGGTGGCGCTGGGCGCGGTCATCCGCGGCGAGACCGCCCACTTCGACTACGTCTGCGACTCGGTGACGGCCGGCCTGACCCGGATCTCGCTCGACGAACGGACACCGGTCGGCAACGGCGTGCTCACCTGCGAGACGATGGACCAGGCGCTCGACCGCTCGGGCCTGCCGGGCAGCAAGGAGGACAAGGGGTACGAGTCGGCCGTCGCCGCGCTTGAGACCGCCCTCCTCCTGAGGGACCTGGCCTGATCTACGGTAGGTTTCCCTCGTGTCAGAGCCCGTGTCCCCGCCGCCCCTGCCCGTCACCTGGCGCCCGCGCCGGGGGCGCCTCGTCGCCTACGGCTTCGCCGTCGTGATCGTGCTGGGGGCGGTGGTGATGGCCGTCCTCATCGCGCCGCCGTTCCAGCTGCCCGACCGGGTGGCGATCGTGGCGTTCGGATGCGCGGTGGCGTACGTGCTCCATCTGCTGGGCCGGGTGCGGGTGGAGGCCGACGAGAAGGGCCTGACGATCGTCAACGCCGTCCGCACCCACCGTTACACGTGGCCTGAGGCGCTGGAGGTCACGATGGTGGTGGGTGATCCGTGGCCGAAGATCGACTTCTCCGACGGCCACACCGTCGGGGCCATGGGCATCCAGGGCTCGGAGAAGGAGCGCGCCCGTCAGGCCCTGGCCGAGCTGAGGGCCCTGATCCGGGAGCGCGGGGAGGCGCGGGAGGAAGGGCCCTGATCCGGAGCCGCGAGACGGCCCTGATCCGGGGAGGCACCCGAGGGTCGGCCTAGCCCGGTTCGGGGAAGAGCTCGTCCACCGTGTCGACGGTGAGGATGCGGATGAGCAGGTGCTGCAGGTCGTCGAGGTCCTCGCAGGAGAAGATGGCCTCGCGCCTCTCCCGGCTGATCCACAGGAAGCGGGTCTGCAGGGCGACGTCGATCGCCCGCCGCGCCGCGGTTATCTTGCTCCGCTGCCTGGCCTCCGGTGACACGGGTCTGTCCCAGGGCTCGGGCGTACTGAGCTGCATCAGCATCAATCCTCACCGATCTGCGTCCGGGCCGGCGACTCGACGCCGAGGTCCGGGCCGCGGCGGAGCTCTTCCATCGGTATGTCGTGCGCAAGGCTCGGGGGCATGCCTTGTCGTCCCTTCGTTCGGTGAGCAGAAGCTTACAGTTCGTGACGGTCACTCCGGGTCGATACGCGGGTGAATATCGCAAGGCCGCGTGTGGACGTAGCCTGAAGGGGTGCTGCGGCGGACAATCAGGACAATGGACATCGAGTCGCCGGACAAGCTCATCGAGCTCCTCGACCGGCACGCCTACCTGGCAGACGAAGGCCTGGCCACGGCGGCCTTCCTGGCGTTGCGCATGGGACGGCCGCTCTTCCTCGAAGGCGAGGCGGGGGTCGGGAAGACGGAGCTGGCCAAGACCCTCGCCGCACTGCTGGACGCGCCGCTGATCAGGCTCCAGTGCTACGAGGGCCTGGACGCGGCCCAGGCCCTGTACGACTGGGACTTCGCCCGCCAGCTCCTCCACCTCAAGGCCGCCGAGGCCGCCGGGATCACCGACGTGGCCAGGCTGGAGGGCGAGATCTACGACCGCCGGTTCCTCATCGCCAGGCCGCTGCTGAAGGCGGTCGAGACGCAGCCCAGCGTGCTGCTCGTGGACGAGATCGACCGGGCCGACGACGAGTTCGAGGCGTTCCTGCTGGAGGTGCTCTCCGACTTCACGATCTCCATCCCCGAGCTGGGCACGGTGAAGGCGAGCACGCCGCCGGTGGTCGTGGTCACCTCCAACAGGACCCGCGAGGTGCACGACGCGCTCAAGCGCCGCTGCCTCTACCACTGGCTGGAGCACCCGAGCTTCGAGCGCGAGGTCGCCATCCTGCTGCGCCGCCTGCCCGAGTGCACCGAGACGCTGGCGGCCCAGGTGGCGCGGGCGGCCGAACGGTTGCGGCGGGCCGACCTGGTCAAGCCGCCGGGGGTGGCCGAGACGCTCGACTGGACCGAGGCGCTGCTGACGCTGGGCGCCAAGGAGCTCGACCCCGACCGGGCCGCCGCCACGCTCGGCGCGGCGCTGAAGTACCGGGAGGACGTCGCGGCGGTGCTCGGCAACGGGCTGCTCTCCCATGAATGAGCTGGCCGCCACCATGACGGGGTTCGCCAGGACACTGCGCGCGGCGGGCGTCGCGGCCGATCACGAGCGGACCCAGAACCTGCTGCGCGCCCTCGGCCACCTCGACGTGGACGACCCCGGCGAGGTCTACTGGGCCGGGCGGCTGACGCTCTGCGCCACGCCCGACGACCTGCCCCGCTACGACCGCTGCTTCGCCGCCTACTTCGGCGGGCAACGGGCCACGCCGGCGCGTACGACGGTCACGAGCGTCACCCGCCACCTGGCCGCGCGCGACGGCGACGGCGAGACGGGCGAGGACGACGGCACGACGGCCCCGGCGACCGCGAGCCGCATGGAGGTGCTGCGCCATCGTGATGTGGCCAGGCTGAGCGAGGCAGAACGGGCCGAGGTGCATCGCATGCTGGCCATGCTGAAGGGCGGCCGGGCCCGGCGGCGCTCGCGCCGCTTCGAGAGCGCCCACAGGGGAGTGCTCGACCAGCGCCGTACGATCCGCGACGCGCTCAGGAAGGGCGAGGTGGCCAGGCTCCGCCACCGCAGGCACACCTCCAAGCCGCGCACGGTCGTGCTGCTGGTGGACGTCAGCGGCTCCATGGCCCCGTACGCCGAGACGCTGCTGCGCTTCGCCCACGCGCTGGTCAGGAGCGAGCCCAGGTTCACCAGGGTCTACTCGGTCGGCACCAGGCTCACCCCGATCACGGCCGAGCTGCGCCACCGCGACCCCGGCACCGCGCTGAACGAGGCGTCCAAGGTCATCCCCGACTGGAGCGGCGGCACCCGGCTGGGCGCGGAACTCAAGGAATTCCTCGCCCGTTACAGCGCCAGGGGCGCGATCGCGGTGATCGCCTCGGACGGGTGGGAACGCGGCGATCCCGAGCTGCTGGGCGCCCAGATGGCCCGGCTGGCCAGGCAGGCGTACAAGGTGATCTGGGTCAACCCGCACAAGGGGTACGCGGACTACCAGCCGCTCACCGGCGGCATGCGCGCGGCGCTGCCCCATCTCGACGACCTGGTGGCCGGGCACAGCCTGGCCGCCTACGAACGACTCAGCGAAAGGCTCGCCCATGCGTGACGTGCTGCCGGAGATCATGAAGTGGTGGCGGTCGGGGCTCAAGTTCGGCCTGGCCACGGTGGTGGGCACGTGGAGCAGCGCGCCCAGGCAGCCGGGGGCGTCCATGGCGGTGCGCGGCGACGAGGTCGTCGGCAGCGTGTCCGGCGGATGCGTCGAGGGCGCGGTGTTCGAGCTGGCCGCCGAGATCGACACCCCCGTGCTGCAGCGGTACGGGGTGAGCGACGACGACGCGTTCGCCGTCGGCCTGACCTGCGGCGGCATCATCGACATCCTGGTCGAGCCCGTGTCGCTGGAGACGTTCCCCGAGCTGGGGGAGATCGCGGCGTCGGTGGAGGCGCACCAGCCGGTCGCGGTGGCCACGATCGTCTCCGGCCCCGGCCGGGTGGGCGCGCGCCGGATCATCTGGACCGACCGCTCCGTGGGCACGCTGGGCCTGGACCGGCTCGACGAGGCCGTGGACGACGACGCCCGCGGCATGCTCGCCCAGGGGCTGACCGGGCTGCGCCACTACGGGGGGCAGGGGGAGCGGCGGCTGGACGACCTGGCGGTGTTCGTGCACTCGTTCGCGCCGCCGCCGCGGATGTTGGTCTTCGGGGCGATCGACTTCGCCGCGGCGGTGGCCAGGGTGGGCAAGTTCCTCGGCTACCACGTCACCGTGTGCGACGCGCGGCCGATCTTCGCCACCGCTAAGCGTTTCCCCGACGCCGACGAGGTCGTGGTCAAGTGGCCGCACGACTACCTGGCCTCGGTGCGGGTGGACGAGCGCACGGTCATCTGCGTGCTCACCCATGACCCCAAGTTCGACGTGCCGCTGCTGGAGGTGGCGCTGCGTACCGGCGCGGGTTATGTGGGCGCGATGGGGTCCCGCCGCACCCACGAGGACCGGCTCGAACGGCTGCGCGAGTCCGGTCTCACCGAGGCCGAGCTGGCCAGGCTGCGCTCGCCGATCGGCCTCGACCTCGGCGCGCGTACGCCCGAGGAGACGGCCGTGTCCATCGCCGCCGAGCTCATCCAGCTGCGCTGGGGCGGCTCGGGGCGTCCGCTGTCCGTGACGGATGGCCGCATCCACCACGAGATGCAGCCCGAGGCACAGTCCGAGGGCCGGCCCGAGAGCGGGCCCGAGAGCGGGCACGAGGCGCCGTGAGGTCGGGCAGGGTCGCTGGGCTGCTGCTGGCCGCCGGTGAGGGCACCCGGCTGGGCCGGCCCAAGGCGCTGGTCGAGTTCGGGGGCGAGCGGCTGGTGGAGCG
This sequence comes from Nonomuraea sp. NPDC048892, assembly GCF_040649735.1. NCBI lineage: Bacteria > Bacillati > Actinomycetota > Actinomycetes > Streptosporangiales > Streptosporangiaceae > Nonomuraea > Nonomuraea sp. NPDC048892. Next base: position 415,793 of record NZ_JBEZFZ010000007.1, read on the forward strand.
CGGCGTGCGGCTGCTGGAGGAGGGCGGCTGCCATCCGGTCGTTGTCGTGCTCGGCGCGGCCACGGTGCAGGTGCGCGGCGCGGTCACGGTACGCAACCCGGACTGGGCCACCGGCATGGGCTCCTCCCTGCGGCTGGGGCTGGCCGCGCTGCCGGAGGAGGCGGAGTCGGTGGTGGTGGCGCTGGTGGACCAGCCGCTGATCGGGCCGGGCGCGGTACGCGCGCTGATCGGCTCCGGCGCCGGGCTGGCGGTCGCGACCTACGGGGGCCGGCGCAGGAACCCGGTGCTGATCGCCCGTGAGCACTTCGCCGAGGTGTCCGCGCTGGCGGTGGGCGACGTGGGGGCGCGGCCGTTCATGAAGGCGCATCCCGAGCTGGTCACCGAGGTGGCCTGCGACGAGCACGGCGACCCCGCCGACATCGACACCCCGCAGGACCTGGACCGGCTGCGGCTCAAGGCCGGCGCTCAGGCGGCCGGCCGCTCGGGGGCGTCGCTCACCTAGCCGGGCGCCCGGATGCCCGTGCGTCCGGCCTCGTGCGCGCCCGGACGCCGCATGGGCGCTCAGAGGCGACTCAGAGACGTGCTCAGGGGCGTGTTCAGAGGCGCAGGGAGGCGATGGCGGCGCGGTGGTCGCTGCCGGTCGCCGGGGCGACGCCCGCCTCGGTGGCGGTCATGCCCTTGAACAGGATGTGGTCCGGCCTGGTGATCGGGAACTCGGCCGGCCAGGTGAACCCGAACCCGTCGCCCGCCGCGCTCTGGGCGTCGGTCAGCGGCGGTGTCAGCCCGCGCATGCCCCGGTCGGTGGTGGCGGTGTTGAGGTCGCCGAGCAGCAGGATGCGCTTGCTCGGGTCGGCGTCGATGAGCTTGCGCGCCTGCGCCAGCGAGGCGTCACGCGAGGTGGTGTGGCCGGGCCTGGCCGAGGCCAGGTGCATGACGTAGACGGTCACCTTGCCCTTGGGCGTGGAGACGACCGCCCGCAGGGCGCGCGGCCAGCCCATGCCGACGTCGAGCGGCTTGGTGTCGCTGATCGGGTAGCGGCTCCACAGGCCGACCGTGCTGACCGGATAGTGGTACTTGAACATCTTGTTGAGCTGTTTGGCCGCGGGCCCGCCGCTGGTCAGCTCCTGGGCGGCCAGGACGTCGAGGTCCTTGGCGATCGCGCGTACGGCCTCGCCCGAGGCGCTGTTGCGCACGCCCACATTGACGGTGCCGACGGTCAGGTCGCTGGGCCCGCCGGGCGGGGTGCGCAGCAGCGCGGAGCCGAACATCACCGCCCACACCACCCCCGGCACCAGCGCGGCGGCGGCGGCCCTGGTGGAACGTGCCATGGCGGCGGCGGCCAGCAGCACCGGCACCGCCAGCCCCAGCCAGGGCAGCAGGCTCTCCATGACAGGGGTGAATCCGCCGAGCGCGGGGATGAGCTGATGACCCGCCAGGGCCACGGCCACCACGGCGGATACGACGACGACGACCCGGCTCAGCACTTGATCCAGGCTAGCGGCTCCCGGTCCGCCACGCCGACACGATAGAGTGTTCCCGGCATAACAGAACATCATTCGGTTGGGCGGGAGCCGGCATGCGCATCGGGATGGCACTCAATTACTCGGGCGGTTTCAAGGAGACGGTCGCCGAACTGGCCGACTACGAGCAGGCCGGGCTCGACATCGTCTTCGTGGCCGAGGCGTACTCGTTCGACGCCGTCAGCCAGATGGGCTACATCGCGGCGAAGACCGAGCGGCTGCAGATCGCCTCCGGCATCCTGCCGATCTACTCGCGCACGCCGACGCTGCTCGCCATGACGGCGGCGGGCCTGGACTACGTCTCCGACGGGCGCTTCACGCTCGGCCTGGGGGCCTCCGGGCCGCAGGTGATCGAGGGCTTCCACGGGGTGCCGTACACCGCGCCGCTCGGGCGTACCAGGGAGGTCGTCGAGATCTGCCGCCAGGTCTGGCGGCGCGAGCGGGTGAACTTCGAGGGGCGCCACTACACCGTGCCGCTGCCCGCCGGCCAGGGCACGGGGCTCGGCAAGCCGCTGAAGCTCATCAACCATCCGGTACGCGCCCGCATCCCCATCGTGGTCGCCGCGATCGGGCCCAAGAACGTCGAGCTGACCGCCGAGGTGGCCGAGGGCTGGGAGCCGATCTTCTACGTGCCCGAGAAGGCGGCCGACGTCTGGGGCCCGGCCCTGGCCGCGGGCAAGGCCAGGCGCGACCCCGAATTGGGCGAGCTGGACGTGATCGCGCAGGCGTCGCTGGCGATCGGCGACGACGTGGCGGGGCTGCTGGAGTTCGGGCGGCCGATGGCGGCGCTCTACATCGGCGGCATGGGCGCCAGGGGCAAGAACTTCTACAACGACCTGGCCAGGCGCTACGGCTACGAGAAGGAGGCCGAGCTGATCCAGGACCTCTACCTGGAGGGCAAGAAGGAGGAGGCGGCCGCGCAGGTCCCGGCGGAGCTGCTGGAGAAGATGTCGCTGATCGGCACCGAGGGCTTCGTGCGCGACCGGGTGCGGGCGCTGAAGGAGTCGGGCGTGACCACGCTCAACGTGACGCCGCTGGGCCGGACGCACGAGGAGCGGCTGCGGCTGATCGAGACGATCAAGGAGATCGCCGCAGAGTGAGGTGAATCACCCCGAATGGGGGAATCCGGCCATAATTGCCGGTGTTGTGGGGACTCGTGAGGTTCTCCCTGGTGATCGTGTGGCTCGTGGAGCGGCTGCACATCGATCTGTGCCGCCTGCACGGATCGATGTGTTACTGACCGCTCCGCCCGCGTTCGTCCATGTCCTCACCCGGGCGTGCCCTCGGCATGCCCTCACACCGGAAGTCGTACCCCTCCGTGAAGAGATTCTCCTTCTCCCTGCAGTTGCTGCTGGGCCTCGTCGCCGGCGTGGCACTGGGCTTCGCCGCCAGAACGTGGGACGTGACCTGGCTGACCGAGACCCTGACCAGGGTCGGCCAGATCTTCGTCCAGCTCCTCAAGCTGGCCGTGCCGCCCCTCGTCTTCACCGCCGTGCTGGTCAGCGTGGCGAACCTGCGCAATGTCAGCGGCGCGGCCCGGCTGGCGGGCAAGACGCTGTTCTGGTTCCTGGCCACGGGGCTGATCGCCGTCGTCGTCGGCATCGCACTCGGCCTGGTCATCAACCCGGGCCAGGGCGTCACTCTCGACACCGGTGCCGCCAAGGCCCCCGAGAACGCCGGCACCTGGCTCGACTTCGTCACCGGCATCGTCCCGACGAACATCGTCACCGCCTTCACCGAGCTCAACGTCCTGCAGATCGTCTTCCTCGGCGCTGTGCTCGGCGCGGCGGCCCTGGCCGTCGGCGAGAAGGCCGAGCCGTTCCTGGGCCTCGCCCGCTCCGTGCTTGAGCTGGTGCAGAAGGCGCTGTGGTGGGTCATCCGCCTGGCGCCCATCGGGACGGCGGGGCTGATCGGCAAGGCCGTGTCCACGTACGGATGGGACCTGCTCGCGCCGCTGGCCAAGTTCAGCGCCGGGGTCTACATCGGCTGCTTCATCGTCCTGCTGGCCGTCTACCCGGCCCTGCTCGCGGTGTGGGGCAAGGTCAGCCCGGTCGCGTTCTTCCGCAACGCCTGGCCCGCGATCGAGCTGGCGTTCGTCTCCCGCTCGTCGGTCGGCACGCTGCCGCTGACGCAGCGGGTCACCATCGAGCGCAACGGCGTGGACCGCGACTACGCCGCCTTCGCGGTGCCGTTCGGCGCGACCACCAAGATGGACGGCTGCGCCTCGGTGTATCCGGCGCTGGCGGCGATCTTCGTGGCGCAGGTGTTCGGGGTGCAGCTCGGGGTGGGTGACTACCTGCTGATCGCGTTCGTGTCGGTGGTCGGCTCGGCCGCGACGGCGGGCCTGACCGGCGCGACCGTCATGCTGACGCTCACCCTGAGCACGCTGGGGCTGCCGCTGGAAGGCGTCGGGCTGCTGCTGGCCATCGACCCGATCCTCGACATGATCCGCACCGCGACCAACGTGGCCGGTCAGATGGTGGTGCCGGTGCTGGTGGCGCGCTCGGAGGGCCGCCTGGACACGGCGGTCTTCAACGCGCCGCCGCAGTCGCTCGACGACGCGCCCGCGCCGCGCGTCCCGCAGCCGGCCGTGGCCTGATGACGGTGGCCTGATGACGGTGGCCTGATGACGGTGGCCTGATGACGGTGGCCTGATGACGGCGGCCTGATGACGGCGGCCTGACGGCTGTTTCAGCACGCGAGGGGAGGGGGCGGAGTTCCGCCCCCTCCCTTATTCGTTGGAGGAGGCGTACGGGCCCGTACGGGACGTTGGAGGGGCGGCAGGGGCCGTGGGGGCCTATGGTGGTCGGAAATCTCAATTTTCGAGTAATTGGCGGGGATATGTCCGACGCGACGGAGCGCGCGCCGTCCTTGATCGCTGACCGGTACCGGCTCGACGAGCGCATCGGCAGCGGACCGATGGGCGAGGTGTGGCGCGGATACGACACGCGGGCCGACTGGGTCGTGGCCGTGAAGGTGCTCGGTGCCAAGGCCGCCGGCGCCGGCACCCGGGAGGTGCTCAGGCAGCACGCCCAGGCCGTGGCCAGAGTGATCCATCCGAACGCGGCCATGGTGCTGGACGTCGGCGAGCACGAAGGGGCGCCGTTCCTGGTGATGGAGTACCTCACCGGGAACAGCCTGCGCGAGGAGCGCGCGGCGCGCGGGCAGTTGCGGATCATGGAGGTGTGCGACCTGATCGGCCAGGCCGCGGCCGGGCTCGACGCGGCGCACCGGGCCGGCGTCGTGCACGGGCAGGTCGATCCGGACAGTTTCCGCCTGGCGAGCAGCGGGGTGCTCAAGGTCGTCGGGTTCGGGATGGACGACCGCGAGCCGGTACGGGGGGACGAGCGGTACGCGGCGCCGGAACGGGCCGCGGGGCAGCCCGCCCAGGCCCCCGGCGACGTGTACGCGCTCGGCTGCGTCTGCTACGAGCTGCTGTGCGGGCGGGTGCCCGCGGAGACGGCGGGGGAGAGCGGGGGACGGCCCGTCCCGCCCAGCGCGATCAGGGGCGAAGTCCCGCCGGAGCTCGACCGGCTGCTGCTGGCCATGCTCGCCGAGGATCCGGCGCAGCGGCCCACCAGCGGGGAGAACATCCGCAGGACCCTGGCCGCCATCGCCCGGCCCAAACCCGCCCCCCAGGCGCCTCCCACGGCACCCGGCGCTCCGGGCGCGATGGGTATGGTGCCCGGCCAGACGGGCACGATGGGCACGGCGCCCGGTGCGGCGGGCTCGATGGGTCCGGCACCCGGTGCCGCGGGTGCGATGGGTGCCGGTGCGGGACCGGCGGCCGGGGCTGGGCAGGGGGCCGGTTCGGGTGCCACCGAGGTGTTCCAGCACCTCGGCGGGGCGCCGCCGCGCGCCGGTGACACCGCGATCTACCAGGCGGGAGACCTGGAGCCCGCCCCGCCCTCGGGGCCCAACCGCAAGCTGGTGATCCAGCTGGGCGTGGCCGTCCTGGTCATCGCGGCCGTGACGGTGGGCATGGTGATGTGGGCGGGAGCCAGGCAGGAGGCGCCGGTCGCGGTGGTGAGCCCGACGCCGTCCCCCACGCTCACGACCGAGGAGCCGCCCCCCACCTCGCCGTCCCCCACGCCCACCGACGACGAGTCCGGCCTGGTGCGCACCCTCGACCCCGACGACGAGCCGACCTCGCTGATCGAGACCGCCGCGCCCAAGGCGACCCTCGGGGACGTGGCCCCGGCCGGCGGGTACGGCAAGTGGCTGCAGAGGTTCGACGAGGCGATCACCGCCCAGGAGCGGACGAACGGCATCAACCCCGCGGTCGCCGGCAAGGCCCGCGAGAAACTGCGCAAAGCCGCCAGAAAGGCCCGCGAGGGACACGTCGACTCCGCTCTGGACCACATCGCCGGCGTCTACCGCGACCTGATACGGGCCCAGGAGAAGGGCGACATGAACGGGACGGGCCCCGCGGCCAGGTTCCTGCTCGACTGGCGCATCCCCGACCGGTACGGCCGAGGCGCCTGACCGGACGCGAAGGGCGAAAGTGACGATTGGGGCATAGCGCGTAGGTTGACCCCATGAGCTTCGACTATCCGGCGCGCCGGGCGCGGGTGGCCGGGCTGCTGCCCGGCCACGGCGTCCACGCCCTGCTCGTCACCTCCCCCGTCAACGTCCGCTACCTCACCGGGCTGGCCAGCTCGAACGCCGCCGTCCTGATCCGGGCCGACGGCGGCGCGCTGCTGGTCACGGACAACCGCTACATCGAGGCGGCCCGCGCGCTCGACGTCCCCAGCGAGGAGGCGGCCGACGTGGCGGGCCGGCTGGCGGAGCCGGGAACGGGGATCGAGGCGGCGAGCATGAGCGTGGCCGCCTACCTGAGGCTCGGGGATGGGCGGGGGGATCGGCTCGTGCCGCTGGGGCCGGTGGTGGAGCCGCTGCGGGCGGTCAAGGACGACGCCGAGCTGGACCGCATCCGTACCGCATGCGCGATCACCGACCAGGCGTTCACCGACGTCTGCCCCGCCATCGCGCCCGGGATGACCGAGCGCGAGCTGGCCCGCCTGCTGGAGGGCCGCATGGCCGAGCTGGGCGCCGACAAGCCGGCGTTCGACACGATCGTGGCCGCGGGGGAGAACGGCGCCGTCCCGCACCACGCCCCCACCTCCAGGGAGCTGCGCGCCGGAGACCTGGTGACGATGGACTTCGGCGCCCGGTACGACGGCTACCACGCCGACATGACCAGGACGGTCAGCCTCGGTCTGCCCGCCGCCTGGCAGCGCGAGCTCTACGACCTCGTCGCCGCCGCCCAGCGGGCCGGCCGGTACGCGCTCGCGCCCGGCGCCACGGCCAGGGAGGTCGACACGGCGGCTCGCTCCGTGATCGAGGAGGCGGGCCACGGAGGCCACTTCAGGCACGGTCTGGGCCACGGCGTCGGCCTGGAGATCCACGAGGAGCCGTTCCTCGGCCCCGCCAGGACCGGTAGACTAGAGGATCGAGTTCCGATCACCGTCGAGCCCGGGGTTTATCTTCCTGGCCGGGGCGGGGTTCGCATCGAGGACACCCTGGTGACACGTGAGGGCGGGCCGGAACTTTTCACCAAGACGACCAAGGAGCTGCTCGTCCTTTAGAGCGGCCACACGCGGGAGAAGAACGAGTGGCGACGACCAACGACCTCAAGAACGGCATGGTGCTGAAGCTCGACGGCGGGGAGCTGTGGGCCGTTGTGGAGTTCCAGCACGTCAAGCCGGGCAAGGGCGGCGCGTTCGTGCGCACCAAGCTCAAGAACGTGCTCTCCGGAAAGGTCGTCGACAAGACCTTCAACGCCGGCGTGAAGGTCGACGTGGCCAACGTCGACAAGCGCGAGATGCAGTTCTCCTACAAGGACGGCGACGACTTCGTGTTCATGGACACCGAGACCTACGACATGGTCAACGTGCCCCAGGGCACCGTCGGCACCGCCGCCAACTACATGCTGGAGAACACTCTGGCCACGGTCGCCTTCAACGAGGGCTCCGCGCTCTACGTCGACCTGCCCGCGGCCGTCGAGCTGACCATCTCCGAGACCGAGCCGGGTCTGCAGGGCGACCGCTCCACCGGCGGCACCAAGCCCGCCACGCTGGAGACGGGCGCCGAGATCAAGGTGCCGCTGTTCATCACCACCGGTGAGAGGGTCAAGGTCGACACCCGCAGCGGCGAATACCTCGGCCGGGCCTGAGGTGTCGGCACGCGGCAAAGCACGCAGAAGAGCGCTCGACATCCTCTTCGAGGCAGAGCTGCGCAGCGAGGATCCGCTGAAGATCCTCGCCGAGCGCGTGGAGCGGCAGGAGCCGCCGGTCAACGAATACACCTCGGCCATCGTCGAGGGCGTCGCCAGGCACCACGCGCGCATCGACGAGCTGATCACCACCTACGCCGAGGGCTGGACGCTCGACCGGATGCCCGCGGTCGACCGCAACCTGCTGCGTGGCGGCACCTACGAGCTGCTGTGGATCCCCGGCGTGCCGGAGGGCGTGGTCATCAGCGAGTGGGTGCACCTGGCGGGAGAGCTTTCGACCGACGAATCCCCCCAGTTCGTCAACGGGCTGCTGGCCCGCTTCAAACAACTCAAGCCAAGCCTCACCCTTTAGACACCCCGTTTCGGCGGGCCTGGAGGGCGTGTTCGGGGTACGTTCCAACCACGCCGGCCCGCGCGGGCTCGCGTGGCCAGGTCTGGCGCCTCCGCCCGGCCTGTGCCCGCGCACCTCGCGGCCGTACGGACAAGTGGCGCGTCACCAGCCGCGACGCGCCCCTTTCCGTTTTCACACCTCCCCATCTTCCGTTCCTGGCCCCTGTGTCGCCGCCCCCGTTCCATGCCCCCGGTCAAGGACCGCGGGGGAGTCTCGCCGGTGGGGAGCGGGAGCTCCGGCGTACGGCGTAGGCTGGGCCCGTCCAGGAGTCCACGAGTCGAGTCCACGAGGAAGGCCCGGCGCGACGTGCACGTTCGCGAGGGCGATGGGCGCGAGGGCGACGGGCGCGAGGGCGTTCGCCGTCCGGGCGTCGCTCAGGGAGAGGGAGGCGAGCCGACGTTGCGCGCTGAAGGCGTCACGAGGACCCCGGCGGTGCGGACCGCCGTCGTCTGGGACGCGCTGCGGTCCATGCTGGCCGAGCGCACGGCGGCCACCGGCCGCGAGTCGCTCGACATCGTCGACGCCGGCGGCGGCACCGGCGGGTTCGCCGTGCCGCTGGCCCTGCTCGGGCACGCCGTCACGGTCGTGGACCCGAGCCCCGACTCGCTGGCCGCGCTGGAGCGCCGCGCCAAGGAGAAGGGCGTGGCCGTGCGCGGCCTCCAGGGTGACGCCGCCGACCTTGGCGAGCTGCTCAGCCGCGACTGCGCCGACCTGGTGCTCTGCCACAGCGTGCTGGAATACGTCGAAGACCCGATCAGCGCGCTGACCGCGGTCGCGGGCCTGCTGCGCAGGGGCGGTGCCGTCAGCGTGCTGGCCGCCAACCCCGTGGCCAGCGCCATCCACCGGGCGCTGTCCGGTCAGTTCGACGAGGCCAGGGCGGTGCTGACCGACCCGAGCGGCAGCTGGGGCGACCGCGACCCCACGCCCCGGCGCTTCGCCGCCGACACGCTGGTCGAGCTGCTGACCGCGACCGGCTTCTCGCCCGGTCCCGTCCACGGCGTGCGCGTCTTCGCCGACCTGGTGCCGAGCCGGCTCGTGGACGGCGAACCGGGCGCGGCCGAGGCCCTGGTGGCGCTGGAGCAGGCCGCCGCGACCCATCCCGTGCTGCGCGACGTCGCGACCCAGCTGCACGTGCTCGCGCACCGCAACTGAGCCCGCCACGGACGTGAACGGGGCACCGGAAGCGGCGCCGGAAGTGGCACCGGAAGTGGATCGGGAGAGGAAAGAATCGATGGCCACCCCCCTCGGTGTAGAACGCCTGTTCGGATAGAATCGGTCGCGTGTCTCGCAAGCAGATCACCGGCATCGGCCCCGCTCCACGCACCGGGGCCGATGACAGCGGCTGCCCGATCCTCCACGTCGACATGGACGCCTTCTACGCCAGCGTCGAGCTGCTCGAACGGCCGGAGCTGCGCGGCCGCCCGGTGATCGTGGGCTCGCCCGCCGGGCGCGGTGTCGTGCTCAGCGCCACCTACGAGGCCAGGGCCCAGGGCGTCCATTCCGCGATGCCGATGAGCAGGGCGCGCAGGCTCTGCCCGCGGGCCACGATCATCCCGCCCAGCCACGGGAAATACGCCGAGGTCTCCAAGGGCGTCATGGAGATCTTCCACACGATCACCCCGCTGGTGGAGCCCATCGCGTCCGACGAGGCGTTCCTCGACGTCGGTGGCGCCAGGCGGCGGCTCGGGCCGCCCGCGGCCGTGGCCGCCATGATCAGGGAGCAGGTCCTCGACCGCTTCGGCATCACGTGTTCCGTGGGCGTTGCCAGCAGCAAATTCGTGGCAAAGCTGGCCTCCAAGCAGTGCAAGCCCGACGGGCTGCTGGTGGTGCCCGCCGATCAGGTGGTCGGCTTCCTCCACCCGCTGCCCGTCTCGGCCCTGTGGGGCGTCGGCGAGCGCACCGAGCAGTCCCTGGTGCGCCTGGGCATCCGCACGGTCGGAGACCTGGCCAGGGTGCCGCCGGCGACGCTCCAGCGCGAGCTGGGCCAGGCCGTGGGCGGCCATCTGGCCGCGCTGGCCTGGGGCCGCGACGAGCGGCCGGTGACCTCCCACGTGCCCGACAAGAGCATCGGCAACGAGGAGACGTTCGCGGCCGACGTGGACGACCCCGAGGTGATCAAGCGGGAGCTGCTGCGTCTTTCCGAGCGGGTGGCCGCGCGCATGCGTAAGGCCGGTCACGTGGGAAGAACTGTAAGTGTGAAGCTACGCCGCGCCGATTTCACCACGATCAACCGCTCGCGCACGCTGCGTGAGCCCACCGACGTGGCCCAGGTCGTCTACGCCACCGCGGTCGAGCTGTTCGAGGCGGCCGGGCTCGATCGGGTGCGATTGCGCCTGGTGGGGGTCAGGATGGAAAATCTGCGGCCGGCCGGAGAGGCCACCCGGCAGCTCAGCCTCGGCGAGAAGGAGACCGGGTGGCGCGAGGCGGAGCAGGCCATGGACAAGGCCATTCGAAGATTCGGGCCCGATGCGGTGCTCCCGGCGTCGCTAGTACGTGGCAAGCTTGATGAAATAGAGACATGACGTTCGATGTCCGGACTTGGTGGGGGCATCCGTGTCAGGATTTTGGGGAGAGGGGGGCGAGATGGTCCACAATAGAGCCATGACGTCACCTCCGGTTTGGTCTGCGTTGGACGTTTGCTTTCGCCTACGTCTACAGCCTCGTATTCTGGGGATGACCGACCGCGAGGTTCGGACACCCCGTGTCGTCCGTTGCCGTCTTCCCCGTCCTGGGGCCGTCCTTGGGAGGCGCCGTGCCGCTCTCTGAGCACGAGCAGCGCTTGCTCGACCAGATCGAGCAGGCCCTCTACGCCGAGGACCCGAAGTGGGCCAACACCGTAAGGATCAGCGATCCGCGCAGCCATTACAAGCGCCGCCTGGTCAAAGCCTCCATCGGCTTTGCCCTCGGTGTCGTGGTGATGATGATCGGCGTCGTCATGAGCGGCAACGCTCTGATCCCGCTCGGCGTCGGCGGTTTCGTGGTCATGCTCGCCGCGTGTCTGTGGGGCCTGTCCAGCTGGAAAAAGATGAACGGGTTCGGTGACGCCGCCCCCGCCGCCGGCGCCGCCGCTCCTCCGGGCAAGCAGGCCCGCCGGGGCAACCGGGGCACTTTCATGGAACGCATGGAAGAGCGCTGGCGCCGCCGTCACGACGAGCGCTGACCCGCCAGACCGATCGGTCGCGGCCGTCCTCCCCACGGGTGGACGGCCGCGTCAGGCCGGGGTGCCCCCTGCATGAAGGGACGGCCACCCCGGCCGCATGGAGCAACGGACGCGCCGGGCCGAGTTCCCCCGCATGAAGCAACGGACGCGCCGGGCCGAGTTCCCCCGCATGAAGCAACGGCGGGCCGGAGACGACGCCGCGGCCGCCCCCTTCCGGGAACGGCCGCGCCGCACGATCCGCCGCTCAGGCGCCCTTCTGGGTCGCCGTCCGCCGCAACCTGATGTTCTCCAGCAGGTCGAACCCGTCGAGCAGCCGCTCGCCCAGGAGCCGCAGCCGCCGCAGCGTCGACGGGGGCAGCAGCACCGCCCGCACCCGCCTGCCGCGAGACGTCGTGGCCGCCAGGGCCTGCCGCACCTTGCGCAGATCCTTCCGCATCGGTTCGATCCGGCCCGCGTCCCTGGCGAACAGCACCCGCTCGACCGCCGAGGCGATCCCGGCGATGGCCGCGGCGGAGTCGGCGTCGAACTCGTACTGCTGGGTCAGCCGCCGCGCCAGCGCCCTCGGGGTCTCGCTGGCCCCCCGGGCCATGCCGTAGTCGTACAGGATGTCGTCCAGCTCGGCCCACGCGGCCGCCACCGACGTGTGACTCCTGTTCGACGCCACCCTGGCCGTCAGCTCGTCGGCGGGTTGCGCGACCTTGAAGCCCAGGCTGCGCACGCGCCTGTTCCTGGTCACCAGCCGCAGTCCTGCGGGGATCAGCAGGAAGAGGAGCAGCGCCGCCGCCCCGATGCCGATCTGGGCGATCAGCGGCATCGAGTCGTCCGGCGGCAGCTCGCCGGGCAGGACCGTGCCCTCGCGGTCCACCTCACGCGGGTTGCGGCGGGCCGACGGGTCCTGCGGCTCGTCGGCCGAGGAGCTGGTCGCCCCCGGCGTCGGCGCCGTGGTCTCCCGCGTGGCCTCGGGGCGGGGCTGGGTGTACTCCGGCACACGGGCGCTGCCCTGCCCGGCCGCCCCCGAGGGGGTCGGTTCGAACGGCAGCCAGCCGACGCCCTCGAAGTACAGCTCCGGCCAGGAGTGGGAGTCGTTCGTGCCCACCTCCCACCGGTCGCCGGACTTGACGCCGCCGGTGTAGCCGATCGCCACCCGCGACGGGATGCCCACCAGCCTGGCCAGCACCGCCATCGACGCGGCGAACTGCTCGCAGTAGCCCGCCCTGTCACGCAGCAGGAAGTCCCGCAGCGCCGAGTTGCCGTGCCCCTGCGTACGCAGGCTGTAGGTGAAGCCGCCGGTCTTGGTGAAGAACTCCTGCAGCTTCACCGCCGCCTCGTAGCTGCTGCCGGCGCCCGCGGTGACCTCCTCCGCGAGCTGGGCGATCTCGGGGGGCAGGTTGTCCGGCAGGGTGAGGAAGCGCGGATCCGTGTCCGGCTGCGCGGCGTCGAGCGATTCGAGCAGGGACGCGGTCGGCTTCGGCTCGGCGGTGAGCACCTCGTACTCCAGGCCGGCGGCCTCCTCGCGGGTGGAGAAGACCATCAGCGTGTCCACGTCGGCCCGCCAGTCGCCGTCCACCCTGATCTGCCGCGGCGGGTACGGCAGCGGCAGGAACCGCAGCCGCGCCAGGTCGTCGCTGATCTGGACGCTCGTCACCACGTTGGTGATCTGCGGGTCGCGGCTGAGGCCGGGCGGCGGCGGCAGCGGGCCGTTCTCCGTCCTGTTCTGCGGCGCCCCCTTGGGCTGCGTCATCCCGAACTGCTGCCCGTCGAACGTGTCCAGCGCGTAGATCCGCAGGTAGCGCGGTGTGTCGTCGTTGTTGGTGTAGGTCAGCACGACCCGCCGCTCCGGCAGGTCAAGCTGCCCCTTCAGGCTGGCGATCGGGTTGGCGATGCTGATCGAGTTGCCCGGCCCCGAGCCCCTGCCGCCCACGCCGAAGGTGAAGAACGACACCGGCTCCATCGCCGGCAGTGCCGCGGGCAGCAGCACGGCCAGCAGGATCGCGGCGAACCCGATGCGCTTGCCCGACAGCCGCAGACCGCTGGTGTCGGCCGCGGCGCGGGCGCCGCCCGGCGCGGACCGGGTCGGCGAAGGAGCCGAGCGCGCCCTGCGCACCAGCACCGCCCTGCCCCAGTGGCCCACCCGCTCGCGCCCGTCGGAGATCAGCAGGCTGACGAACCCGAGCGCGGCCACGATGAACGCCGGCCAGCTGATCGGGTCGGACAGGATCGTCGCCGGGACCGTGGCCAGCGCCAGCAGCGGCAGCCCGGCCAGCGCCGCCCGCCGTACGCGCGCGGCGAGCAGGTCGACGGCGATCGCGATGACCGCCACGCCGCCCGCGGTCAGCAGTGTGATGCCCCTCGTCTCCGGCACCGGCGCGGCGAAGCGCTGGATGTCGTCCCAGCCGGTGCCCAGCAGCCTGGCCAGCTCCAGCACCGACGACTTGGTGGGGATCACCAGCGCCCACGCCTTGCCGGCGGCGAACGCCGCGGTCAGGTAGATCCACGTCGCGGCCAGGCCGAGCAGCGGCGCCGCCCACGCGGGCAGGGACAGGCGGGTGGTCACCAGGCCCGCCGCGACGACGGCCAGCACGGCGCCGAGCGACGTCCAGAACCAGGTCCCGCTCTGGAAGAGCGGATAGAGCAGGATGGCCGCCGTGAACGCGGCCACCCCCGAGGCGATGGTGAGTCTCATGCCGCGCCCCCCGTCCGGTTGACCGTGTATCTGTCACGGCTGGCGGCGTCCTGCCAGACGGAGGCGATCGAGGTGCCGGCGGGCAGGCGGACGATGCGCCAGCCGTATCCGGCGAGGACCGTCTCCATCGCCTGCTGGTTCTCGGCGGCGGCCTGGCCGCCGCCGCTCTCCCAGGTGCCGACGTCGAGCAGGACGGCCACACCGGTGATGCCGCTGTGCCGCAGCCTGGCCAGGTCCCTGGCCTCCTCGGGGTCGAGCGCGCCGAGCACCGCCACGATCAGCCCGTCGCCGCCGCCCTGCCGCAGGGCCGACACCCCCATCTCCAGGGAGCGGGCCGGGCTGTTCCTGATCACGGCGAGCGTGTCGAGCAGCGAGTAGCTGAGCCCGTCGTCGGTCAGGTGCTCGGCGCCCTGGTCGGTCACCAGCCGCAGGCCGAGACCCTCACGCGCGAGGTGCACGCCGATCGAGGCCGCAGCCGAGACCGCCACCTCGAAGGACGAGCGCGGGCCCTCGCCGCGGTGGGCGTGCCTGCGGGTGTCGAGCAGCAGCGCGCCGCGGCTCTGCCACTGCTGCTCCTCCCTGCGCACCATCAGCTCGCCGTAGCGGGCCGTCGAGCGCCAGTGCACCCGCCGCAGGTCGTCGCCCTGCCGGTATTCGCGCGGCGCCACGTCGTCGTCGCCGGCCGCCGCCACACTCCTGGTCCTGCTGTCGCCGCCGCCCGTCCACTCACCCGACAGCCGTACGTGGGGCAGCGCCGCGACGTGCGGCGTCACCACGAGCGTGTCGCTGATCGTGAACGAGCGGGTCAGCTCGACCAGCCCGAACGGGTCGGCGATGCGGATGGCCAGCGGCCCGATCGTGTAACGTCCGCGCAGGTCCGAGCGCACCCGGTAGTCGATCTCGCGCACACCGCGCGACTCGACCCGGTCGAGCACGAACCTGGGCCGCACGCCCAGCGCGTACGGCACCGTGTCCTCGATCAGCAGCAGGCCGGTCGGGAGCCTGGTCACGTTCTCCAGCCGGAGGGTGACGGTGGCCTCGCCGCCCACCTCGGCCCGCGGCGGGTCCAGGCGCCTGGCGCAGCTCAGCCGGTAGCGCGTGCGCGCCACCACCATCGCGGCCAGCAGCGGCAGCGCCGTCACCAGGACTCCGATCCTGAACAGGTCGTTCTCCCCGAGGATGACGGCCATGACCAGGGCCGCGATCCCGGAGGCGAGGAACGACCTGCCCCTGGAGGTCAGCGCCCGCAGTCCGGCCCTCACGACGCTCGCGTCTCCGGCACCGGCACGCGCCTGATCAGATCGGTCACCACCTGCTCGGGCAGCCGCCGCTGGCCCTGCGCCTCCACGCTGGGCAGCAGCCGGTGGGCCAGCACGGGGATGGCCAGGTCCTGGAGGTCGTCGGGGATGACGTAGTCGCGGCCGGTCAGCGCCGCGTGCGCCCTGGCGGCCCTGACGAGCTGCAGCGTGGACCGGGGGGAGGCGCCGAGCCGCAGGTCGGGGGAGTGGCGGGTGGCCACGACCAGGTCGATGGCGTACTTCTTGACCGCTTGTGAGACGTAGACGCCGCGTACGGCCTCGATGAGCGCCCGCACCTCCGCCGTCGTCGCGACCGGCTGGAGCTTGTCGAGCGGCGAGGTGCCCCCGTGCACGTCGAGCATCTCCAGCTCGGCGTGCGGCTCGGGGTAGCCCATCGCCACGCGCGCGGTGAAGCGGTCGCGCTGGGCCTCGGGGAGGGGATAGGTGCCCTCCATCTCGATGGGGTTCTGGGTGGCGATCACCATGAAGGGCGCGTCCAGCTGGTACGTCCTCCCGTCGACCGTCACCTGGTGCTCCTCCATGCACTCCAGCAGCGCGGACTGCGTCTTGGGGGAGGCTCTGTTGATCTCGTCGCCCACCACGATGTTGGCGAACACCGGGCCGGGCTTGAACTCGAACTCCCGGGTCTGCTGGTTGTAGGCGCTGACCCCGGTGATGTCACTGGGCAGCAGGTCGGGGGTGAACTGGACCCGCCGGACGGGACAGTCGATGGAGCGTGCGAGCGCCTTGGCCAGCATCGTCTTGCCGACCCCTGGCACGTCCTCGATCAGCAGGTGGCCTTCGGCGAGCAGGACCGTCAGCGTGAGACGGACGGCGTCGCTCTTGCCCTCGATCACCGATTCGATCGCCTGCCGAATCCGGTGGGCGGTGGAGACCAGCTCGTCGAGCTGGGGAGGGACGTCATGGGTTACTGCCACCAGGCCTCCATGAGAAGTGCGACGGCTGTCCCGTGCGGTGCCATTGCGGGAGCCATGCCATTCCTTTTCCATTGTCTGTACGACCCTACGACGCTGTGGGTTCTTCAGCGACATTTGTGGATATTCAGGGAACCCCGGCGATGTTCCCGTTCATGTCGCATAGAGGTGCGAATCCCGTGACACAGCGCACCCGCCAAGCGCTCCACTTTCCTCCCCGCCGAGCTCCCCGGACGCCCGCCGCCCCTATTTCCACGGCGATTCAAACCCTCGACACGCCCATGAGGGTTGACCGCCCCGTCACCCCCCTCCACTCCACTCCACCGCTCTGACCTGCGGTAACGCAAGGGAAACCGATGATGAAGACGGTTCGAATCAGTTGACGGTGGGGAGAAGTGGAGTATGGTGGTGCGCAGTGGAGAGCCCGGTGCACCAGCGCTGAGCGCTTCACGAGGCACGGGAGGTGGGGCCGATGTTCCTCGGCACCCATCAACCGCGTCTGGACGACAAGGGACGGCTGTTCCTGCCGGCTAAGTACCGTGAGGAGCTGGCGGAGGGTCTTGTGATCACCAAAGGCCAGGAGCGATGCCTCTACGTCTTTCCCGTGGAGGAGTTCCAGCGCATTACCGAGGCTCTCAGCACCGCCCCGGTCACCGCCAAGGCGGTGCGTGACTACAGCCGCGTCTTCTTCGCCAGTGCGTCCGACGAGAAACCAGACAAACAAGGACGCATCACGATCCCGCAGAGCCTCCGCCAGTACGCGGGGCTGGAGCGTGACTGCGTCGTCATCGGGGCCAACACCCGGCTGGAGATCTGGGACGCGCAGGCCTGGGACACCTATCTCAGCGCGCAGGAGCAGGCTTTCGCCGAGCTGTCGGAGGAGGTGCTGCCAGGGATTCTGTAGTGACCACGGTCGATCCGTCGGTGATGTCGTTCGGCGAGGTCTCCACCCGCAACCACTGTCCGCCAGCTGATGCACCTTCCCCGGTGTCAGATGGCGGGCGTCCACGAAGAGGGTGCGGATGGGGACCTGGCCGGACGGCGCCGGGGTGGGGACCCAGGAAGGACCGGCGAACGATCGGCGATACGCGTCATCCGCGAGCAAGGACGCGAGAGGGGGGTTGGAGATGGACGACAACGTCGGCACGGGCGGTCACGTTCCGGTGATGCTCGAGCGCGTTCTGGAGCTGCTCGCTCCCGCGCTGACCGGGCCCGCACCCGTCGTCGTCGACGCCAACCTCGGCCTCGGCGGCCACTCGGAGGCCCTGCTCGCCGCACACCCCGCACTGCACCTGATCGGGATCGACCGCGACCCTTTCGCGATCGAGTTCTCCACCCGCAGGCTCGCCCCCTACGCGGACCGGACCACCCTGGTCCACGCCTCCTCCGGCGACCTGGCCGAGGTGCTCGACCAGGCGGGGCGTCCCGTCATCGACGGGGCGCTGTTCGACCTGGGCGTCTCCTCCCCGCAGCTCGACGAGGCCGAGCGCGGCTTCGCCTATTCCTATGACGCCCCGCTCGACATGCGCATGGACACCTCGCAGGAGCTGACCGCCGATCGGGTGGTCAACACCTACTCCGCCGCGGAGCTCACGCGCATCCTGCGCGACTACGGCGAGGAGAGATTCGCTCAGCGTGTCGCGGGCCTGATCATCAAAGAACGGGCCAAAGAGGCAATAACCTCGACGAAGCGGCTGGCGGACATCGTGCGCGATGCGATCCCCGCCGCTACCCGGCGCACCGGGGGCAACCCCGCCAAGAGGACTTTCCAGGCGCTGCGCATCGAGGTGAACGCGGAGCTGTCCGCCCTGGAGGCGGCGCTGCCCGCGGCACTCGACGCGCTGACGCTCGGTGGGCGAGTGGTCGTGCTCTCCTACCACTCACTCGAGGACCGGCTCACCAAGCAGGCCCTCACGGCGCGAACCAAGGACACCAGCCCACCAGGGCTGCCCGTCCCGCTACCGGCTCACCAGCCGAGGTTCCGCCTGCTGACGAGGGGAGCGGAGCTCCCAAGCGACGAAGAGCTCGCCCGCAACCCGCGGGCGGCCTCGGCCCGGCTACGGGCGGCAGAGAGGATCCGTGTTGACGACTGAGCAGGAGACCGGCAGGGGTGCGCCTGTCCGCCGTGCCGTGCCCAAGACGGGCACGCGCCGGTCGGCGACGTCGTACCAGCCCAAGCCGCGTCCCCGTCCCGACACCCGCCCCGAGACCGACGGCAAGGCGCCGGCCGGCGAGCGTGAGCGCGCCGACGGCAAGCGGCCCGTGGGCGAGCGCACCGACGGCAGGAGAGCCGCCGGTGAGCGCGAGCGTGCCGAGAGCAAGCGGCCGGTCGGCGAGCGGGCCCGTCCCGAGAGCAGGGCGCAGGGCGAACGGCTGCGCGCCGAGCCCAAGGCGCCGGCCCGCGAGCGCACGCGGGGCGAGGCGGGCGGCAGGACGCCGGTCCGCACGCGTCCCGCGCCGGGCCGCACGGCGCCGCCCGCCGAGCGGGCCCGCCCGGCGCGCCCCGAGAGCGGCGGCGCGACGTCGTCCCGTCCCTCGGCCCGGCCCGCCGCATCGCGGCATCCGTCGCGCCGGTCGCGGGCGCCGTTCGTGCTGCTCGTCGTCGGCCTGCTCTGCGGCGGCCTCGTCAGCCTCCTGCTGCTCAACACCATGCTCGCCCAGGACGCGATCACCGACGCGTCGCTGCGCGAGCAGATCGCGGTGGCCGAGCAGGAGAAGGAGAAGATCGAGCAGGAATACCAGCGCAAGACGCAGCCCGGCGTCATCGCCGACATGGCCGACAAGCAGGGCCTCAGCCGCAGGTGGGACGACGTCAACCCGTGGACCAGCGGCACGACCGACACCCAGGCCGGCCAGGCGGACAGCACACGGTGAGCGGTTCCGGCGGCAGGGGGCAGGGACCCGGCCGCGGCGCAGGCGGCGCCGGCTCTCAAGGAGGGCCAGGCGCCGCTCGTCGTACGCCGGGCGGACCGGGCAGGAGCGGACGCCAGGGCGGCCGCTCCGGCGGTCGTTTCGACGAGGAACGTTTCGACGAGGGGCCTTCCGACGGCGGCCGCTCTGACGACGGTCGTTCGGGCGGTGGCCGAGCGGATGGTGCGGGTCGTTCCGGCTCGCCGGAGAACCCGCCGCGGCGGCCCCGTGAGCGGCTCGACCCGCTCGACCTCCCGTTCGGGCACGACGACGGCCGGGCGCGCCCGCCGCGTGAGCCGGGAGAGGAGCCGCGCGGCCGATCGCGGCCCGGCGATGACGGCCCACGGGGCCGGTCACGGGACGACGGCCCGCGCGGGCGTTCGCGCGACCGTGACGACGACGACCCCCCGAGAAGGCGGGCCCCTCAGTCACGCGACGACGGCGACCGCCCCCGAGGCCGTGCGCCCCGGTCGCGCGACGAGGACGAGCGGCTCAGAGGACGCGTCCAGGGCCGGGACGAGCGCGCGCACGGCCGTTCCGGTGACCGGGCCGGTGACCGGGCTGGTGATCGGGCGGGCGAGAGGGCCGGTGAGCGAACCGGTGACGGGTCGGCTCGCCGTACGCCCGCGGGCAGGCCCCCGGCAGGCGGATCCCGTCCGGACGCGGCGCGCGGCCGTACGACGGACAGGACAGCGGACAGAACTACGGGCCGGGCCACCGACAGGACAGCGGGCCGCACGACGGGCCGCCGCGACGGCGAAGGACCGCCCCCCTGGCGCCCGCGCAGGCCGCCGCCCCCGCCGCCGCGCCCGCCGCTGGTGCTGCGGCTGGGCAGCCCGCGCAGGCGCATCAACATCGGCCTCATCGGCATGACGTTCGTGCTGTCGATCTTCGCCGGGCGGCTCATCCAGATGCAGGGCCTGGAGTCCAAGGTGTACGCGGCGGCCGCGGCCGACCAGCGCACGCACACCGAGACGATCCCGGCCAAGCGCGGCTCGATCACCGACGTCAACGGCAACGCGCTGGCCGTCACGGTCGAGGCCCGCGAGGTGTCGATCGACCCGACGAAGGTCCCCGAGGCTGTACGCGCGGGCGCCGCCAAGCTCCTCGCCCAGCAACTCGGCAAGGACGAGCGGGAGATCGCCGCCAAGCTGTCCAGGACCGGCACCCACTACCAGCTCCTGGCCAGGGACGTCGACCCCGTCGTGGCCACCCGGCTGCTCCAGGCCCCCATCCCCGCGCTGGCGGCCAAGAAGACCTACCGGCGGCTCTACCCGGCGGGCGACCTGGCGGGCAGCCTCATCGGGTTCGTCGGCGACGAGGGCAGCGGCCTCGGCGGCATGGAGCAGGCGAAGAACTCCCTCCTGGCCGGCCGCGACGGCAAGAAACGCGTCGAGACCGGCCGTGACGGCCAGCAGATCCCGATGACCAGCAGCGAGCGCACCGCGCCCGAGGACGGCCAGGACGTGCGGCTGACCATCGACCGCGACATCCAGTGGGCCGCCCAGAAGTCGATCGGCGATCAGGTGCGCGAGTCCGGGGCCGAGAGCGGCACCGTGATCGTCATGGACGTGCGGACGGCGCAGATCGTGGCCATGGCCAACGCCCCCGAGCTCGACCTGAACAACTGGCGCAAGGCCCCGCAGTCCCACTACGTCAACAAGGCCGCCGCCGACGTCTTCGAGCCCGGCAGCACCAACAAGGTGATCACCGCCGCCGCCGCGCTGGAGGCCGGTGAGGTGACGCCCGACACGGTCTTCCAGGTGCCCGACCGGATCAGGTGCACCGACCAGGTGCTGCGTGACGCCCACGCGCACAAGACGGAGTCGATGACGTTCCGCCAGGCCATGGCCCAGTCCAGCAATGTGGCCACCGTCATGGCGGCGCGTAAGGTGGGCAGCGAGCGGCTGCACAAGATGCTCACGGCGTTCGGCTTCGGCAGCACGCCCGGCGGCGGCGTGCCCGGCGCCGAGGCGGGCCTGCTGCCCGACTACAAGAAGTGGTCGGGCAGCCAGAACTGCACGGTCGCCTACGGGCAGGGCGTGTCGGTGACCGCGCTGCAGATGGCCAGCGTCTACCAGACCATCGCCAACGACGGCGTCAAGATCGAGCCGCGGATCGTGGCCGGCACGAAGGACGCGACGGGCAGGTTCGTCCCCGCTCCTCCCGGTAAGCAGACCAGGGTGGTGAGTGAGACGACGGCCAGGGAGATCACGACGATGCTGGAGAGCGCTGTGGGCGAGGAGGGCACCGGCCAGCTGGCCGCCATCGACGGCTACCGGGTGGCGGGCAAGACCGGCACGGCCAACCGCTACGACGCCCGGCTCGGCCGCTACGACGGCTACACCGCGTCTTTCGTCGGGTTCGCGCCGGCCGACAATCCGCGGCTGGTGGTCCTCTCGGTGCTGCAGAACCCGAAGAACGGCCATTTCGGCGGGCAGTTGGCGGCCCCCGTGTTCAAGGATGTGATGACGTTCGCCATCAAGAGCATGAAGATTCCACCCACGGGCTCCGCCGCGCCGCAGGTGCGGATGCGCGCGGGACAGTGACCAGGGAAGGTACGCTCTCGCCGTGCGTCCCCCGTCGTCTATGCGTCCCACGACCAGCCCGCCTCGCCCGCTGACCGGGCTCGCGACCATGCTCGACGCCGATTCCGGCACGTCGAGGTCGCCCCATGCCGCCCTGACCGGCGTCACGATCGACTCCCGCGACGTCAGACGCGGCGATCTCTACGTGGCGCTGCCCGGCAACCGCGTCCACGGCGCCACATTCGCCGCCGACGCGATGGCCGGCGGCGCCGTCGCCGTGCTCACCGACCGGGCCGGCCGCGACGCGGCCGTGGCCACCGGGCTGCCGGTGCTCATCGTGCCCGACCCGCGCGCGCTGCTCGGGCCGATCTCCTCCTGGGTGTACGGGCAGCCGGCCCACGACATCCAGATCCTCGGCGTCACCGGCACCAGCGGCAAGTCCACCACCACGTTCATGATCGAGGCGGGCCTGCGGGCCGCCGGCCACCGGGCGGGCCTGGTGGGCGGGGTCGAGATCCACGCCGGCGAGCTGCGCTTCCAGCCCACGCTCACCACGCCTGAGGCGTCCGCGCTGCACGGCCTGTTCGCGCTCATGCGCGAGGAGGGCGTCAGCGCCGCCGCCATGGAGGTCTCCAGCCACGCGCTCGCGCTCGGCCGGGTCGACGGCCTCTACTACGACGTCGCCCTGTTCACGAACCTGTCGCAGGACCACCTCGACTTCCACAAGGACTTCGAGGACTACTTCGCGACCAAGGTGAAGCTGTTCCAGCCGGAGCTGAGCCGGGTCGGCGTGACCAACATCGACGACCGTTACGGGCGCGAGTTGATCGGGCTGGCCAAGGTGCCGATGACCACGTTCTCGGCGCTGGGCGACCCCGAGGCCGACTGGCACGCGGTCGACGCCAGGCTCGGGGCCGACGGCAGCGCGTTCCGCGTGGTCGGGCCCGGCGGCGTCGAGGCCGACGCGCAGATCGCGCTGCCCGGCCCGTTCAACGTCTCCAACGCGCTCGGGGCCGTCGTCACGCTGGTCGAGGCCGGGGTGCCGCTGCAGACGGCCGTGCACGGCGTCGGCACGCTCACCGGCGTGCCCGGCCGCATGCAGCGCGTCACCGACGCCGGCGACGAGTTCCAGGCCGTCGTGGACTACTCGCACAAGCCGGGCGCCGTCGAGTCGGTGCTGCGCGCGTTGCGATCGGTCACCGCCGGGACCCTGACGATCGTGCTCGGCTGCGGTGGCGACCGCGACAAGGGCAAACGCCCTCTCATGGGGGAAATCTCCGCCGAACTGGCAGATGTCGCTATTTTTACCAGCGACAATCCCCGATCCGAGGATCCGCTGGCCATCCTCGCGACGATGATGGAGGGGGCCCTCCGCGTTCCGCAGCACGACCGCGCTCATGTGATCATTGAGCCCGACCGCGCGGCCGCCATCGGCCTGGCGATCGCCCGGGCCGGGCGCGGCGACGTGATCGTCGTGGCCGGGAAGGGCCACGAGCAGGGTCAGTACGTTTCAGGCGAGGTGATCCCCTTCGACGACCGCGAAGTGGTCGCCGAAGCGATCGACGCACGCAAGGAAAGCAGGAAGCACTAATGATCCCGTTGCCTCTGGCCAGGATCGCCGAGATAACCTCGGGCGCCCTGTCGGGCATGGCCGATCCCCGCGCGGTGGTGCGCGGGCCCGTCGTGATCGACTCGCGGGCCGTAGAACCGGGATCCCTGTTCGTCGCCATCAAGGGCGCGCGGGTCGACGGTCACGACTACGCCGCGCAGGCCGTACGCGCGGGAGCGGTCGCCGTGCTGGCCGGCCGGCCGGTCGACGCGCCCGCCGTGATCGTGCCCGACGCCGCCGCGGCGCTCGCCGAACTGGCCGCCGCCCAGGTCCGCACGCTGCCCAAGGTCACCGTGATCGGCGTGACCGGCTCGGCCGGCAAGACCAGCACCAAAGACCTCCTGGCCAAGATCACCGCGCGGATCGGCGCGACCATCGCGCCCGTCGGCAGCTTCAACAACGAGCTCGGCCACCCGCTGACCGTGCTGCGGGCCGACCTCGAGACCCGCTTCATGGTGCTGGAGCTGGCCGCGCGCAACATCGGCCACATCAAGGACCTGACCCGCATCGCGCCGCCGCAGATCGGCGTGGTGCTCAACGTCGGCACCGCGCACCTGGGCGTGTTCGGCGGCAAGGAGGCCATCGCCAAGGCCAAGGGCGAGCTGGTGGAGTCGCTGCCGCGCACGGGCGTCGCCGTGCTCAACGCCGACGACCCGCTCGTGCGGGGGATGGCCTCCCGTACGGAGGCGCGGGTCACGTACTTCGGGTGCGGCGAGTCCGCGGCGATCAGGGCCGAGGGCATCGTGATCGACTCCAGGGGGCGCGCCTCCTTCACGCTGCGCACCCCGTCGGGGGCCGCGCACGTGTCACTGAAGCTGTACGGCGCCCACGCCGTCTCCAACGCGCTCGCCGCGGCGGCGGCCGGCTACGAGCTGGGACTGCCCGTGGCCACCATCGCCGAGGAGCTGTCCGAGGCCACGCCGCGCAGCCGGTGGCGGATGGAGGTCACCGACCGGGCCGACGGCGTGACCGTGGTCAACGACGCGTACAACGCCAACCCCGACTCCATGAAGGCGGCCTTCGAAGCCTTCGCCACCCTCGGCAAGGGACGCCGGCGCTTCGCGGTCATCGCGGCGCTGCGCGAACTGGGCGAGGAGGGGCCGGCGCTCAACGCCGAACTCGGCCGGCTGGCGGGCGGGGCGGGGCTGGCGGGGCTGATCGTGGCCGGCCCTGAGGCGGGCCCGGTGCTCGACGGCGCCCATGAGGCCGCCCAGACCGCCGCCCTGGAACTTGCCGCCCGCATGGCCGCCCCCGCGACCCTCCCCCAAGCAGACCCCGGCCCGATGGGTGGGCCGATGGGCGCCGGGCCGGGCGATGCCGGCTCGATGGGGCCCGGGCAGCCGGGCATCGGCGGTCCTCAGGCAGGCCCTGGGCCGATGGGTCAGGGGCCGATGGGCGCCGGACCGGGTGGCGCGGTGCCGGGCGCTGTGGCTCCCGGCTGGCCTTCGGTGCCTGGCGCGGGGATTCCCGGCCCGCAGGCGCCCGCTGGGCCCGCGCAGACGCCTCCTGGGCCGCCCCACGGGCCCGCGCCGCAGGACTGGCAGCCGAACGGCCCCGAGCAGGGGCCGCCACAGAGCTGGAACGGACCCGACACCGAGCACGCCGCACCGCAAGGTTGGTACGGGCCGGACGCCGAGCACGGCGCACCGCAGACCGGCTGGCAGACCCCCGACGCGGGCGTACCGCAGGGCTGGTACGGCCCCGAGGCGGGCGGTGCGCAGCCGCAGGGCCGGCCCGAGTTCGACGCGGGTGTGCACCAGCCGGCTCCCGGGTCGGGATGGCAGGTGCCCGACGAGGGCGCCGTGCCTCCTGGGCAGGGCTGGCACGGACAGGAAGACGACGGCCAGGGCTGGCAGAGCCCTCCCGCGGCCGGCGGGCCCCTCATAGGCGCGATGCCGAGCGGTGCCCCCGCAGGCGGGCCCGGAGCGCCCGATGGATTCCCGGCAGGTGCACCTTCCTCGGACGGATTTCCGGTTGGCGCACCTCCCGGAGCGCCGACGGGCATGGCGCCCGAGACGCCGGGAGGACCCCCTGGGGTGCCCGGCGGGATCCCCGCAGGAGCGCCGGGCGGACCCCCACCCGGAATGCCGCCAGGAGCGCCGGGCGGGCCGCCGGTCGGTGGGCCGGCGGGCCCCGGGGGAGGGGCGCACTACGGGCAGCCGACGCGGATCGTGCACGTGCCGGACGCCGAGGCGGCGGCGGCAGAGCTGGGCCCGTGGCTGCGGCCCGGTGACGCGGTGCTGATCAAGGGGCCGAGGGCCATGGGTCTGGAACGCACGGCCGAGATCATCCTCGGAGGTTCCCCCCAGTGACCAACATCATCATCGCCGGCGCGGTGGGCCTGATCCTCTCGATGCTGGGCACCCCCCTGGCGATCAGGCTGTTCTCCCGGCGCGGTTACGGCCAGGAGATCCGCGAGGAGGGCGTGCAGGCCCACCTCGGCAAGCGCGGCACCCCCACGATGGGCGGCATCGTCTTCGTCCTGGCCTCGCTGCTGGCCTACGGCGCCTCCCACCTGGCCATGCTGGAGCCCCCGACGGTGTCGGGCGGCCTGGTGCTGTTCCTGATGACGGGACTCGGCGCGGTCGGGTTCCTGGACGACTTCATCAAGATCTACAAGCAGCGCAGCCTCGGCCTGCGCAGCGGCGCCAAGGCGCTCGGCCAGCTCATCGTGGGCGCGGTCTTCGCCGTCCTGGTGACGCGCCAGCCCAACGTGTACGGCATCACCCCCGCCGAGACCCGCCTGTCGTTCCTGCGCGACTTCGGCCCGCCCTCGATCGGCATCGTCGGGTTCACCATCTGGGTGCTCATCATGATCGTCGGGTTCTCCAACGCGGTGAACCTCACCGACGGCCTCGACGGCCTGGCCAGCGGCGCGACCGGCGTCGTGCTGGCCGCGTACGTGCTGATCGGCAACTGGCAGCTGCGCAACAACTGCATCGACCAGCTCGGCCCCAACTGCTACTGGGTACGAGATCCGCTCGACCTGGCCGTGGTGGCCGCCGCCGTGCTGGGGGCGCTGATCGGGTTCCTGTGGTGGAACGCCCCGCCCGCCCGGATCTTCATGGGCGACACCGGCTCGCTGGCGCTGGGCGGCGTGCTGGCCGGGCTGGCCATCGCCACCCGTACCCAGCTGCTGCTGATCATCCTGGCCGGCCTGTGCGTGATGATCACGCTGTCGGTGATCATCCAGGTCGGGTTCTTCAAGATGACTGGCAAACGGGTGTTCAGGATGGCGCCGCTGCAGCACCACTTCGAGCTCAAGGGCTGGGCGGAGACCACGATCGTGGTCCGCTTCTGGCTGATCGCGATGTTGTGCGCGGCGCTCGGGCTGGGCCTGTTCTACGTCGAGTGGATGCCCCGATGAGTCTCACCTGCGTGGCCGGGCTCGGCGTGTCCGGCACCGCCGTGGCCAGGGTGCTGGCCGCGCGCGGCGAGCGGGTCGTCGTCGTCGAGGCCGCGGAGGGCGAGCGGCAACTGGCCGCCGCCGCCGAGCTGGCGCGGGTGGGCGTCGAGACCCGCTTCGGCGAGATGGTGCTGCCCGAGGGCGCGACGCGGGTGGTCACCACGGGGTGGGCGCCGCACCACCCGCTGATCGCCGCCGCGCTGCGCGAAGGGGTCGAGGTCGTCGGCGAGGTGGAGCTGGCCTGGCGGCTGCGGCCCGCCCAGGCGGCCCCCTGGCTGGCGCTGACCGGCACCAACGGCAAGACCACCGCCGTCCGCATGCTCACCTCCATCCTGCTGGCGGCCGGGCACAAGGCCCTGGCCGTGGGGAACGTGGGCACGCCCGTGGTCCAGGCGGTGGCCGAGCCGTACGACGCGCTGGCCGTCGAGCTGTCCAGCTTCCAGCTGCACTGGTCGAGCACGCTGGCCCCGCACGCCGCGGCTGTGCTCAACGTGGCCCCCGACCACCTCGACTGGCACGGCTCCATGGACGAGTACGCCGCCGCCAAGGGCCGCGTCTTCGAGCGTGCCGGCACCGTGATCTTCAACGCCGACGACCCCGAGGCCGCCCGGCTGGCCGCGCCCTACCCCGGCGCCGTCGGGTTCACGCTGCGCGTGCCGAAGCGGGGCGAGATCGGCGTGGTCGAGGACCTGCTGGTGGACCGGGCGTTCGTGGCCGACCCGGTCGAGGCCGCCGAGGAGCTCGCGACGCTGGACGACGTGCGCCCCTTCGCTCCGCACAACGTGGCCAACGCCCTGGCCGCCGCCGCGCTGGCCCGCTCGCTCGGCGTGCCGTCCGAGGCCGTACGCCAGGGGCTGCGCGACTTCGTGCCCGACCCGCACCGGCTGGCCCACGTGGACCGGATCGGCGAGGTCGACTACATCGACGACTCCAAGGCCACCAACCCGCACGCCGCCGCCGCCGCGCTGGCCTCGTACCCGTCGGTCGTGTGGGTGGCGGGCGGTCTCCTCAAGGGCGCGGACGTGGACGAGCTGGTGCGCCAGGCGGCCCCGAGACTGCGCGGAGCGGTGCTGCTGGGCGCCGATCGCGCACGGATCGCCGAAGCCATCGCGCGACACGCGCCGAATGTCCCCCTCGTGGACATCGCCGATCGGGACACTGGTGCGATGGAAAGAGTCGTCACCGAAGCCGCCCGGCTGGCCTCGCCAGGGGACACCGTGCTGCTCTCCCCGGCGGGGGCCTCCCTTGACATGTTCGCCAACTATCCGGCGCGGGGGGAGGCCTTCGCGCGTGCCGTACGCGGGCTGAGGGCGCGGCGTGAGCACGAGCGCTGAGGAACGGGTGCGGCGGCCGGCCGCCGCGCAGGAGGGGCCGGGAAGCTGGGCGCGCGAGCAACTGGGCGTGCTCAAGGAGCTGCTGGACAAGCCGCTGACCACCTACTACCTGATCATCATGTGCAGCGCGCTGCTGCTGGCGCTGGGGCTGATGATGGTGCTGTCGGCCTCCAGCATCGAGGCGCTGAACAAGACCGGCAGCCCGTTCTCGTGGTTCATCAAGCAGTCGCTGTCGGCCGCGGTGGGCGTGCCGGTGATGTACCTGTGCTCGCGCCTGCCGGTCAAGTTCTTCCGGTGGGCCGGCTACCCGCTGATGGCGCTGTCGATCATCGCGCTGGTCATGGTGCTGTTCATCGGCTCGGCCGAGCTGGGCGCGCAGCGGTGGATCTACATCGGCCCGTTCACCGTGCAGCCGTCGGAGCCGGCCAAGCTGGGGCTCGTGCTGTGGGGCGCCGACCTGCTGTCCAGGCGCGTACGCCAGGGCCGCATCGAGTGGCGGCAGATGCTGATCCCGCTCATGCCCGGCACCGCGATCCTGGCCGTCATGGTCATGCTCGGCCGCGACCTCGGCACCACGCTGGTGCTGTTCATGATCTTCCTGTCGCTGCTGTGGGTGGTGGGGGCGCCGGTCAAGCTGTTCGGCGGCATCATGGCGCTGGCGGTGCTCGCGGCGGCGATAATGATCAAGGTGGAGCCGTACCGGATGGCGCGCATCGGCGCCTTCCTCGACCCGTGGGCCGACGCGCAGGGCGCGGGCTACCAGGCCGTGCAGGGACAGATCGCGATGGGCTCGGGCGGCTGGTTCGGCCTCGGGCTCGGCGAGAGCCGGCAGAAGTGGAACTGGCTGCCCCACGGCGAGAGCGACTTCATCTTCGCCATCCTCGGCGAGGAGCTCGGGCTGATGGGCACACTGATCGTGGTCGCCCTGTTCGGGCTGCTCGGCTACGCGGGGCTGCGCGTCGCCGTGCGCGTCAACGACGCCTTCACCAGGCTCGCCGCCGCCGCCATGGTGGCCTGGATCGTCGGGCAGGCCACCGTCAACATGGGGGCCGTGCTCGGCGTGCTGCCGATCACCGGCATCCCCCTGCCCCTCGTCTCGTACGGCGGCTCCTCGCTGCTGCCCACGCTCGCCGCGCTCGGCATGCTGCTGTCGTTCGCCAAACGCGAGCCGGGTGCGCGAGAGGCCTTGGCGGCTCGTGGCCCCGGACCGGCCGCGCGGGCCCTAAGCTGGCTTGGCCTGGGGGGTACGTCCAAAGGCCGAGCGACACGTTAGGGAGTGACCGAGATGAGGGTGGTCCTCGCCGGTGGGGGGACGGCCGGGCACATCGAGCCCGCGTTGGCCCTTGCGGACGCGCTGCGCCATCTTGACCGGAGCGTCGGCATCACCTGCGTGGGCACGGAGCGCGGCCTGGAGTCGCGGCTCGTGCCCGCCAGGGGCTACGAGCTGGAGCTGGTGCCGGCCGTGCCGCTGCCAAGGGCGATCACTCCGAGCCTGCTCACCGTGCCGGGCAGGCTCGCCGGGGCGATCAACGCCACGGCCGCCATACTCGACCGGGTCCAGGCCGACGTCCTAGTCGGCTTCGGCGGCTACGTGGCCACGCCCGCCTACCTGGCGGCCAAGCGGCGCGGCCTGCCGATCGTGGTCCACGAGGCCAACCCGCGTCCCGGCCTGGCCAACCGGCTGGGCGCCCGGCTGACCGACCACGTCTTCAGCGGGTTCCCCGAGACCACGCTGCCCAAGGCCGAATACATCGGCACGCCGCTGCGCCGCGACATCGTCACGCTCGACCGGCTGTCCACGGGCGACAAGGCGCGCTCGTGGTTCGGGCTGGAGAACGACCGGCCGACGCTGCTGGTGTTCGGCGGCTCGCAGGGCTCCAGGTCGATCAACCACGCCGCGCTCGCCGCCGCGCCCGTGCTGCGCAGGGCCGGGGTGCAGGTGCTCCACGTCATCGGCCCGAAGAACACCGTCGAGCACGAGCCGCCGCCTGGCGACCCGCAATACGTGCTGCTGCCCTACATCGACCGCATGGACCTCGCCTACGCCGCCGCCGACGTGGCCCTGTGCCGTAGCGGGGCGCTGACCTGCGCCGAGCTGACCGCGGTCGGGCTGCCCGGCGCCTACGTCCCGCTCCCGTACGGCAACGGCGAGCAGCGCATCAACGCCGAGCGCATCGTCCGCGGCGGCGGCGGCCTGGTGGCCGACGACGCCGAGCTGTCACCCGAATGGATCATCCACAACGTGCTGCCCATCCTCCGCGACCCCGAGCGGGTCGTCGCCATGTCGGAGGCCGCCTCCAGACTGGGGAGGAAGGACGCCGATATCATGCTTGCCAGGAAAGTGTTGGAGATAGCCCGATGAGTCTCGTCAAGCTGGTCGATCCCGTCACCGTAGAAGAGCTGGGGCGGGTGCACTTCATCGGCGTGGGCGGCGCCGGCATGTCGGGCATCGCCCGCATCCTGCTCAAGCGCGGCGTACGGGTGACCGGCAGCGACGCCCGCAGCTCCGAGCTGATCACCGAGCTGCGCGAGCTGGGCGCGACCGTGCACATCGGCCACGCCGCCTCCCACATCAGAGACGTCGACACCGTGGTCGTCTCGACCGCGATCCGCGACTCCAACCCCGAGCTGGGCGAGGCGCTCAAGCAGGGGCTGCGGATCATCCCGCGGGCCGCCGCCCTCGCCTCCGTGATGGCCGGGCGCACCGCGGTCGCCATCGCCGGCACCCACGGCAAGACCACGACCACGTCCATGCTGACCGTGGCGCTGCAGAAGTGCGGCGCCGACCCGTCCTACTGCGTGGGCGGCCAGCTCGTCACCACCGGGCTGGGCGCCGACGACGGACAGGGGCAGGTGTTCGTGGCGGAGGCCGACGAGAGCGACGGCTCCTTCCTCATGCTCGCCCCCGACATCGCCGTGGTGACCAACGTCGAGGCCGACCACCTCGACAACTACGGCGACCCGCGGGCCGTCCACGACAGCTTCGCCAGGTTCGCCGACCGGATCGGCTCGCTGCTCATCGCGTGCGCTGACGACCCGGGCGCGGCCGAGGCGGCCCGCCGGGCGGCCGAGCGCGGGCTGCGGGTCAAGACCTACGGCGTGACCGGCGACGACTACCGGATCTCCGGCGTCAGGCCCGACGGGTTCGGCACGGTGTTCACCGTCGAGGGCAGGGGCGAGGTGCGCCTGGCCGTTCCCGGGGCCCACAACGCGCTCAACGCCACCGCGGTGATCGCCGTGGCCGACGAGCTGGGGCTGCCGTTCGAGGAGATCAGGCAGGGGCTGGGCGCCTTCACCGGGGCCAAGCGGCGCTTCGAGGCCAAGGGCGAGGCGGGCGGCATCGCGGTGTTCGACAGCTACGCCCACCACCCGACCGAGCTGGCCGCCGATCTGCGGGCCGCGCGCGACGTGGTGGCCTCCTACTCCGGCACGGGCCGGGTCATCGCGATCTTCCAGCCCCACCTCTACTCGCGCACCCGGTACTTCGCCGACGAGTTCGGCGCGGCGCTCGGGCTGGCCGACGAGGCCATCGTGCTCGACGTCTACGGGGCCCGCGAGGATCCCGAGCCGGGGGTGTCCGGCGCGATGGTGGCCGAGCGGGTGCCGCTGCTGCCCGAGCGGGTGGCGTACGCGCCCGACCGGTCCTCGGTGCCCGGGCTGGTGGCCGAGCGGGCCAGGCCCGGCGACATCGTCCTCACCATGGGCGCGGGTGACGTGACCGAGCTCGGGCCGCAGATCGTCGCGCGCCTGTCCTGAACCGCGTGCTGAGGGGGCCCTCAGCGCTGATGCGGGTTGGGCGTGGCGCGCGGTGTCAGGCCGTGCGTCGGCGTAGGTTCGGTGCCGACATGGGCGCATGCTGGTGGGAGGGCGATGAAGGCGCGCACGGCTTTCCTGGTGCTGCTGACGGCCGGGGTGGTGGGCACCGCCGCGTGGCTGGTGTTCTTCTCGCCCGTGCTGGGCGTGCGTTCGATAGAGATCGTGGGAAATCTCACAGTGCCGAGCGAGCGCATCAAGCAGCAGGCCGGCGTGCCCGACCTCCATCCCCTCGCCACCGTCAACCTCGCCGACGTGCAGAGCCGCGTCCTGACCATCAGACAGCTCGCCGGCGCCAAGGTGGACCGGGTCTGGCCCGGCACGCTCAAGATCGAGGTCGTCGAGCGCGAACCGGTCGCCGCCGTCCAGACGGGCGACAAGTTCGCGATCGTCGACGGCCAGGGCGTGGTGATCGAGGTCAAGAACGCGGTGCCGCCCATGCTGCCGTTGCTCAAGGTCGATCGCCCGGCCCAGGGCGACCCGGTCATGACGGCGGCGCTCAAGGTCGTGCGGTCCGTGCCGGACGAGG
Organism: Nonomuraea sp. NPDC048892; assembly: GCF_040649735.1. Classification (NCBI taxonomy): domain Bacteria; kingdom Bacillati; phylum Actinomycetota; class Actinomycetes; order Streptosporangiales; family Streptosporangiaceae; genus Nonomuraea; species Nonomuraea sp. NPDC048892. The sequence continues at coordinate 448,144 of NZ_JBEZFZ010000007.1, forward strand.
TGGCGGCCAAGGTCAGGCAGGTCCGCGCGGGCACGGCCGAGGGGGTGACCCTGATCCTCTCCGACGGCCGTACCGTCATCTGGGGCGGCACCGACCGGCCCGAGGAGAAGGGCCGCATCCTGGTCGCGCTGCTCAGACGGGAGAGAGCGGTCACCCTGTACGACGTCAGCTCACCCGACGTGGTGACCCTGAAGTGATCGTGATCGTCAGGGTCTGGCAACCGAGGGGCAACGGCATCGCCGAGCCTGTGCGAGGCGGGGGTCGCGGCGTGAGAGCCTGTAAGCCGGACTTTCGGCAGTGGAGGCCCGCGACCAGGCGTGACTGCGGAGCGAAACGGACAGCCCGCGACACGCCGGACGTGCTTGCGGCGCGGTTAGTTGACCCGCCTGGAGCGTAACTCCTACTGTCCGTATCAATCCTCAGGTTGACATAAATCTAAATCTCAACCTGAGGTCGAGAGTTACCCGAACTAACAAAAAGCGGAGATGATCCGCACCGAAATGGCAAGTCAACGAGCGGAAAGGCCCCTCGTCGTGGCAGCACCGCAGAACTACCTCGCGGTCATCAAGGTCGTCGGCATCGGCGGCGGCGGAGTCAACGCCGTCAACCGGATGATCGAAGAGGGACTCAAGGGCGTCGAGTTCATCGCCATAAACACCGACGCCCAGGCGCTGCTGATGAGTGACGCCGATGTGAAACTCGACGTGGGCCGTGAGCTCACGCGCGGGCTTGGCGCGGGCGCCAACCCCGATGTCGGCCGCAAGGCGGCCGAGGACCACCGTGAGGAGATCGAGGAGGTCCTCAAGGGGGCCGACATGGTCTTCGTCACGGCCGGTGAGGGCGGTGGCACGGGCACCGGCGGCGCGCCCGTCGTGGCCAACATCGCCAGATCGCTCGGCGCGCTCACCATCGGTGTCGTGACCAGGCCCTTCAGCTTCGAAGGACGGCGCAGGGCCTCGCAGGCCGAGGCGGGCATCGAGACCCTGCGCGACGAGGTCGACACCCTCATCGTGATCCCCAACGACCGCCTGTTGTCGATCTCCGACCGCCAGGTGAGCGTGCTCGACGCGTTCAAGGCGGCCGACCAGGTGCTGCTGTCGGGTGTCCAGGGCATCACCGACCTGATCACCACTCCCGGTCTGATCAACCTCGACTTCGCCGACGTCAAGTCGGTCATGTCGGGCGCGGGCTCCGCCCTCATGGGCATCGGCCACGCGCGCGGCGACGACCGTTCGGTGGCGGCGGCCGAGATGGCGGTCTCCAGCCCGCTGCTGGAGGCCAGCATCGACGGCGCCCACGGCGTACTGCTGTCGATCGCGGGCGGCTCCGACCTCGGCCTGTTCGAGATCAACGAGGCGGCCCAGCTCGTCTCCATGGCTGCCGCGCCCGACGCCAACATCATCTTCGGCACGGTCATCGACGACGCCCTAGGCGACGAGGTGCGGGTGACGGTGATCGCGGCCGGCTTCGACGACGTGCCCGGGCCGGCGGAGAAGCAGGTGCCGCGCCCGGCCGGGCGCCCGGCCGCCGCACAGCCCGCCGCGCCGCCTCCGTCGTCTCCTGTGCGGCCGAGCGTGGCGTCCCCGAGTGTGAAGTCCGAGCCGCCCGCGTTGCGGCCTGAGCCGCGCGCTGAGGTGCGTCCTGAGCCCGTCAGGCCCGAGCCTCGCTCCGACTTCCGCGCCGAGCCGCGTCCTGAGCCGCGTACGGACTTCAGGCCCGAGCCCCGGGCGGAGTTCAGGCCCGAGCCGCGGGTCGAGCCGCGCCCCGAGCCCGTGCGCCCGGTCGAGCCCCCGCAGGCGGCCGAGGCTGTCGCCGACGAGCCGGCGGACGAGCCGTCGGGCCCCGTCTCGATCCCCCGGCCCACGCCCGAGCCCGCCAACCCGCCCACGCCCATCACCTCCCGCATGTCGGAGCCGCCCAAACGTCCTCGGGTGATCTTCGAGGAGCAGGAAGAGGAACTCGACGTTCCCGACTTCCTCAAATAGCCGTCCTCGAATAGCAGTCCTCAAGTAGCAGTCGTCGAATAGCAGCCGGAAACCGCACATCGCCTGACGCCGCTCCCCGCAGGGACACGGGAGCGGCGCCGTCGTGTGCGGGCCAGGCGAGGCGGATTGTGCGGGGCTGTTGTGCGGGGCGGATTTGCGGCGGATTTGCGGGGCTGGTTGTGCGGGGCGTACGAGGAACGCGAGGGGAGAAGGCACGTGAGAAGGGACGAGATCGCGTCCGGTCTCGCCGAGGTGGACGCGCGCATCGCGGCGGCCTGCCGCGCCGTGGGCCGCGACCGGGGCGAGGTCACGCTGATCGCCGTCACCAAGACGCGTCCGGCCGAGGACGTGCGCATCCTGTCCGAGCTGGGCGTGCGCGACGTCGGCGAGAACCGCGACCAGGAGGCCGCGGTCAAAGCTCGCGAGCTGGCCGGGCTGCCGCTCACCTGGCACTTCGTCGGCCAGTTGCAGACCAACAAGGTCCGCTCCGTGGTCGGGTACGCCGACGTGATCCACTCCGTCGACCGGCTCAGGCTGCTGGAGACGATCAGCAAGGAGGCCGTGCGCCAGGGCCGCTCGGTCGGGTGCCTGCTGCAGGTGGCGCTCGACGACGACCCGGCCAGGGGCGGCGCCCGTCCCGCCGACCTGCTCCCGCTCGCCGACGAGGTGGCCCTGGCCGACGGGGTTTGGCTGGGCGGCGTCATGGCGGTCGCCCCGCTGGGCGAGGAGCCGGCCAGGGCGTTCGAGAAGCTCAGGGACCTGGCCACGCGCCTGCAGGAGCAGCACCCCCGGGCCACGATGATCTCGGCCGGCATGAGCGAGGACCTCGCGCAGGCCGTCGCGTACGGCGCGACACACGTGCGCGTCGGTACGGCGTTGCTCGGTCGTCGCAAGCCCTTCGTCAGGTAATGTCCCCTCAAGTGGGTCTTCAAGCCCGCGACCAGATAGAGGTCGATCTAGCGGTGAGCTCCAGGGGGCACGCCTACCGCCCCGGACCCGGCGACGGGCCCAGGGGAAGTGCGACCATGAGCAGGAGGACGACGTAGCGATGGCCGGCGCGATGCGCAAGATGGCGGTCTACCTCGGTCTCGTGGAGGACGACCGCTACGAGAGATATGAGACCTACACCGACGACTACGCCTACGACGACGAGGTGCAGCGTACCGGTGAGGAACGGCCCGTGGCGGTCCAGGACCGCGACGACGAGCCCGAGGCCGGGGTGCCCGCCCCCAGGCCCACCACGACGATCCTGGAACGCCGCACGACCGATCTGGCCCGCATCACGACCCTGCACCCCAGGACGTACAACGAGGCGCGGACGATCGGCGAGCACTTCCGCGACGGCACCCCCGTCATCATGAATCTGACCGAGATGGTTGACAGCGATGCCAAGCGGCTCGTTGATTTCGCGGCAGGTCTCGTCTTTGGCCTACATGGCAGCATTGAACGTGTTACCAACAAGGTGTTCCTGTTGTCCCCTGCCAATGTCGAGGTGACCGCCGAGGACAAGGCCCGAATCGCGGAACGCGGATTCTTCAACCAGAGTTAGAGTCTCTGTATGCCTATCGGACCCAACCCGGTCTCACCGAGGCCGGGCGGGCACATCAGAAGTGGAGGCGCGGCCGGGCCGTGGATGTCGTCGGTGGGATCTTGGTCGTTGTCCTGTCCCTCTATCTGGTGCTGCTCATCGGCAGAATGATCTTTGAGACGGTTCAGGCTTTCGCCCGGCAGTGGCGGCCTTCCGGCGTTGTACTGGTGCTGGCAGAGGCCACATACACCGCCACGGACCCGCCCCTCAAGTTCCTCCGCCGTTTCATTCCTCCGCTCCGGTTGGGTACGGTGGCCTTTGACCTAAGCTTCACTGTCCTGTTCATCGTGGTGCTGATCTTGATCCAGATCGCCGGAACGCTGCGATGAGCCGGGCCCGTGCGGCGCTCGGTCGTGATCCAACTCGTGTCCGCGCTGAGGTGATTCGGGTAACCGTCCTCCGGACAGACTCCAAGCGCGCCAAGGAGACCAAAAAATGCCGCTGACGCCCGCTGATGTGCGGAACAAGCAGTTCAGTACCACCCGGTTGCGACCGGGCTACGACGAGGAGGAGGTCGACGCCTTCCTCGACGAGGTGGAGGCTGAACTCGACCGCCTGATCCAAGAGAACGAGGAGCTCCGCGCCAAGCTGGCCGAGTGCCTGCGCGGGAAGGTGCCGGGCGGCATGAACATGCCCATGGCCTCCGCCCCGGTCCAGGAGCAGCCCAAGCCCGAGATGATGGCGCCGCCGCAGCCGGAGCCCATGCGGGCCCCCGAGCCGCCGCCGGTGCAGCAGCAGCCGGTCCCCGTGGCCATGAACATGCCTCCCGCCGAGGACAACATGGACACCGCGGCCCGCGTTCTCGCGCTCGCCCAGCAGACCGCCGACCAGGCGATCGCCGACGCCCGCCGGGAGGCGGACGAGACGGTCACCCGCGCCCGCCGCGAGGCCGACGAGATCCTCACCAAGGCCCGCCGCCAGGCCGAGCAGGTCATCGGCGACGCCCGTGCCCGCGCCGAGACGCTCGAGCGCGACGCGCAGGAGCGCCACCGCCAGGCGATGGGCTCGCTCGTGCAGACGCGCGACGAGCTCGAGCGCAAGGTTGAGGAGCTGCGCAGCTTCGAACGCGAATACCGCAGCCGGCTCAAGCTCTACCTGGAGAACCAGCTCGCCGAGCTCAACGTCTCCGCGGAGGGCAGCGGCGGCTTCCCGGTCATGTCCGGCGGCCCGCAGGGCCAGGCTCCCGCCATGTCGCACGCCGTGCCTCAGGGTGGCCAGCAGCCTCTGCCCGGTGGCCAGAGCCCGTTCGGCGGAGAGGCTCCGCAGGGTGCCTTCCCCGGCGGTGACGGTCCCCACAACGACCGCCGGTAAAGTAGCGGGTCACTAGGACCTGTCACTCGAAAGAGCCCTCTGTGATCCTTATCAGTGCTGGTTTGGTGCTCGCGGCAGTGGTTCTGCTGATCGCGGGCTTCGTACTGGCGAAGCCGTTCCTGATCATGTGGTCCATCGTGGTCAGCGTGCTGTCCGCGCTGTTCCTGGTGATCGGGGCGTTCCTACGGCGTAACGAGCTTTTTCCCGGAGGTGGGCAGGCCGCTGCGCCGGCCACCCCCCCGAAGGGGCTCATGCCGCCGGCTCCGCCGTACAACCAGACCGGTCCCATGGCTCACCAGCCACCCATGCGGCCCCAGCCGCACCCCCGACCGCATCCGCAGGCGCCGCAGCGGACCGCCACGGTCCCCGCGCCCGCCATGCGCCGCCCCACCGGGGGCGGCGTCGCGCCGGACGCGATCGTGCTGGTGATCCCGGGACGCAAGCGCTACCACGTATCCGGCTGCAGGCAGCTGACCGGCCGGGATCACGAGGAGCTCACCTACGAGGAGGCACGCGAGGAGGGCTTCACGCCCTGCACGGCGTGCCTGCCGGACGCAGCGCTCGGCGGACGGCAGCTGCCGCCTGCCGCCGACCCCGAGCCCGTCGTCGCCCCCGGTTCCGCCCCCGGCAAGTCCGCCCCCGTCAAGGACATCGCGGCGAGCCGGGCCGAAAACTCCGCGGAGACCCGCGACCTCCGTCCGCCGGTCACCCCGCCGAAGCCCGACACGAAGGCTTCCACCCCCGACCCGGAGCCTGCCGCCGCCCACGAGGATGGCGCCCCCGGGTGGTTCGGCCGTCCGACGGCCGACAGCACCGACACTTTCTCCGCCGCCCCCGAGCCCGGCTCGGACGCAGAGCAGGCGGAGACCTCATACTTCCGGCCGCCCCCGTTCGTCCAGAGAGGCGAGGGAGCGTCCAGGCAGCGAGCCGAAGGCGCGTCCGGGCAGCGAGCCGAAGGGGCACCGGGGCCGGGCAAGGCCGGAGCAGGCAAGCCCTCTTCAGGGCCGCGCCCCACCGACTCGTCTTCGAGCCGCCCGTCTTCCAGCACGTCCCCCTCGGGCAGGCCGTCTTCCGGCACCCCCGGATCCGGGAAGCCCGGCTCGGGCGCGACTCCGGCCGCTGGTGCAAGTGTGCCCGGTACGCCTGCCTCCGGTAGGCCCTCCACCGGCGACACCTCACCCGGTGACAGCGGGCCTTCGAGCAAGCCGCAGACCGGGGCCGGCAAGCCTGGACAGCCCGCCACGGGCGGTACGCAGCGGCCAGGCTCGTCCCCGGAGCCGTCCGGCGCCAGACCCGGCCAGGCAGCCACGAAGCCCGGCCAGCCCACCGCCAAGCCGGGCCGGCCCGGCACCACGCCGACCCACCCGGATGAAGCCGACGCCAAGGGCGGCCAGGCGAGCACGACGCCCGGCCAGCCCGGCAGCAAGGGCGGCCAGTCGGGCACGCCGGGCCAGTCCGCCGGCAAGCCGGGTACCACGCCTGGGCAGTCCGGAGGCAAGCCCGGTCAGTCCGCGGGCAAGACAGGGCAGACCAGGGACGCGCATGACCAGGATGACGACGGCCCAGGACCCGCAACGGCGCCGCAGCCCCGCGTGACCGTGTCGCCGACGTCAGGGCGTACCGGAAGTACGGGAAGTACGGGAGGAACCACCGGAGCCGGCGCCAAGCCGTCCCAGCGTCCTTCTGGCTCTTCCAGCCCTTCTGAGCAGTCGCTGTCGCCGTCGCAGGGGGAGACCCTGATCCTGCACGAGCGGCCAGCCTCCTCGTCCGAGTCACAGGCCAAGCCCAAGGGCCCGCTGCCTCCAGGCACGCCGGCTCGACCGCAGGGCGCCGCACCCGCCGCCGGCCCGGGAAAGACAGAGGGCGGCGGCGACCCCAAGGCCGGCCCCAAGACGGCGACCGGCAGGGGAGAGACACCGCGAGGTGACGGCGGCCCCGCGACCAAGGGCGACACTCCCGCCACCAAGGGCGGGCCCTCCGCAGGCACACCCCGACCGTCCGCTTCCGACGCCTCCACGAAAACCCCGGCGTCCGGCACCAAGGACGAGCCGGCTCCAGGGGTCGGCAAGCCCACCGCCGGCTCCGGCGGAAGCGAGCGCCAGGGAGTCGTGAAGGTCATCATCGGCACCCGCCGCTACCACAGCACCGCCTGCCCCCTGGTCAGGGGCGCAGGCGAGACCGGCGTCGAGACGATGACCCTCGCCGCCGCCGAAGCAGCCGGCCTGACCAGCTGCTCGGTGTGCCAGCACGACCGCCAGACCGTCTCCTGAAACAGCATCCCCGCACCCACGCCTCAACCACCGCTCCGACCCGCACCGGGTCCGGCAACCTCACCAGGACGCCGACCGCGGTGCTCCTGTCGCGGCCGTCCAGCTGGGGCTGGGTGTCGGCTGCCGTCATGGTGGGCTGCACGTCGGCCTAGCGCCATCACCGACCGGCGGACCGCCGGTGGGCTGCACGTCGGCCTAGCGCCGCCACCGACCGGAGAACCGCCGTCCCCAGCGCTGAGGCGATGATGCCCCGCAGATGGATGCCTAGATGGAGGAAGCGCAGCGCCGCCATGCGCCCCTTGGCCGACCCCGCCGAGACACGATCGTCGCGGAGCAGGAAGGCGTTGATGTCGGCCCCTGCCAGGGTCTGAGGCGCGAAGACGTCCTCGATCGCCGCCTGCTCACGAAGGAACCGGCGGGCGGCCTTCTCGTAGCTCAGCACCGTAGCCGGGGCCGAGCCCCGCTCTCGCACCATCCAGGAGCGGTGCTGCTCCAACAGTGTCTCCAGCGGCGTGGCCGATGCCGGCTTCGCCAGGAACCCCGTCCATGCTGTCGGGTATCAATCAACCGCCGGTGCGATGGAATGGGCGTATGGGTATCCGATCTCCCCGTGTGCCGCCGCGTGCGGATATCGTCTCTGCCGCCGCAGCCCGGGCACGCCGGTGTCGCGCTGGCGGGGGCGGCCGGCTGGCTGCTGGCGTTCTTGGTCAGCCCGGAGGCATGGCGGCTGGCCGGGGAGAGCGCTCCGCTGAGCGCGGACGAGCGGGCTCGTTGCCAGACACCAGATACCGGCGCAACGCCTCTCGCCCACCGGGAACGAAAGGCCATCGATCCACGACCTCCCGCAGTTCGAGCTCCGTAAGCCAGGCATTCCACGCGATCTCGGACGCGTCTGGCACCAACGGCTGGCTGATCACGGCCTCATGCACCCCGAACCAGACAGGGCCGACCCCGTCCAGGCACAGAAACTTGAACATGAAACGCACCGGGACGTCGGCGCCCAGCTCCTCGGCCAGCTCGCGAGCCGCCGCGTCCTCATACGACTCGCCCACGTTCACGGCACCGCCGACCATCACGTCATAGTGGCCGGGAAAACGAGTGTGCTGCTCCGCTCGGCGCAGCACCAGGATCCGCCCGATCGGATCGCGGCAGATCGTGGTCGCGATCCGATGCATCCAGCGCCGACGCTCCGCCTCCGCCCGATCCACGACTCCCAGCACGCGGTCCCGTTCATCCACCCGCTCGACCAGCTCACCCATGCGGGACACGATGGCAGGCGCCACCGACAACCCGCTCCACGAGCACGCCGAGCCGGTGGTCCGCGTCATATGATCCGCGGAATCGCATCACGAGCCGAAGCACGATGAGCTCTGCCTGACCCCGCTGCGACGGCTGATGGGGTGAGGTGTCACCGCCGGGATTCACAGCGGGGAGAGCGAGAGGGGCGCCCTGTGACAGGGCGCCCCTCTCGGTGAAGCGGGGTCAGGCGCGGCGGAGCTGGAAGGTCAGGCCCAGGTCCTCGTCCACGTGTGACGGAAGGCCGGCCTCGGTGCCCTCCGTGAAGGTCGTGGCCAGGACCTCTTCCGTGACCACCTGCCCCTGCGTGCGCAGCGCGGCCGCCAGATCGGGGGAGGTGGCGGTCCACCACAGGTCGATGCGGTCCGTGATCGACAAACCGGTCGACTTGCGGGCTTCCTGGACCAGGCGGATGACCTCGCGCAGCAGGCCCGCGCGGCGCAGCTCGTCGTCGAGCTCCAGGTCCAGGGCCACGGTCTCGCCGGTGCCGGTGCCGATGGCGCCCGTCTCCACGGCCCAGCCCGAGCGGGGCTGCTCGTTGACGATCACCTCGTCGGGGCCGAGCATGATCTCGCCCAGGGAGTCCGCCTCCACCATGACCGTGGCGCCCGAGCGCAGGGCGCGGGCCACGCGGGTCGGGTCGGCGGCGGCCATCGCGGCGGCCACGAGCTTGGTCTGGGAGCCGAAGCGCTTGCCCAGGGCCCGGAAGTTGGGCTTGACCGTGTAGGACACGAGGTCGGCGCTGAAGCCGGACATGTCCTCCATGGCCTGGACGTTGAGCTCGTCGGCGACCAGGCCGCGCAGCTCGGCGGGCAGTGCCGGCCAGCCGTGCGCCCCCACCAGGGCGCGCCGCAGCGGCTGGCGGGTCTTGACGCCCGAGGAGGCGCGGGCCGAGCGGCCCAGCTCCACCAGGCGGCGCACCAGGGCCATCTGGTCCGACAGCGCCGGGTCGAGCAGGTCCTCGCGCACCTGCGGCCAGGAGGTCAGGTGCACCGAGGACGGGGCACCCGGGGTGCGCAGGACGTCCCAGAGGTGGTCGGTGACGAACGGCGTGATGGGTGCCATCAGCCTGAGGACCGTCTCCAGGCACTCGTACAGGGTCGCGAAGGCGTCCTGCGAGCCCTGCCAGAACCGGCGGCGCGAGCGGCGTACGTACCAGTTGGACAGGTCGTCGAGGAAGTCGGCCAGGCGGCGGCCGGCCCGCTGGGTGTCGTATTCGTCGAGCGCCGCCGTGACCTCGGCGACCGTGCGGTGCAGCTCGGCCAGCGCCCAGCGGTCGAGCAGCGGGCGCTCGGCCGGGGCGGTGGCCTCGGCCAGCGACTCGGGCGTCCACGACTCGGCGTTGGCGTAGAGGGTGAAGAACGAGGAGGTGTTCCAGAGCGTCAGCAGGACCTTGCGGACGATCTCCTCCAGCGTGTTGTGCCCCACCCTGCGGGCCGACCAGGGCGAGCCGGAGCAGGCCATGAACCAGCGCAGCGCGTCGGCGCCGTGCTGGTCCATCAGCGGGATCGGCTCCAGGATGTTACCCAGGTGCTTGCTCATCTTGCGGCCGTCCTCGGCCAGGATGAGGCCGAGGCAGAGCACGTTCTCGTAGGAGGACTGGCCGAAGACGAGCGTGCCGACGGCCATCAGCGAGTAGAACCAGCCGCGCGTCTGGTCGGTGGCCTCGCAGATGAACTGCGCCGGGTAGAGGCCCTCGGGCTTGCCGCGCTCGCCCCACTGGGCGAAGGGCATGGAGCCGGAGTCGTACCAGGCGTCGATGACGTCGGGCACGCGCCTGGCCTCGGCGCCGCACGAGGGGCAGCCGAAGGTGACGTCGTCGACGTACGGGCGGTGCGGGTCGAGCGCCGAGACGTCGTGGCCCGCGAGCGTGCTCAGCTCCTCCAGCGACCCGACGCACGTCACATGGGACTCGTCCTGCGAGCACACCCACAACGGCAGCGGCGTGCCCCAGTAGCGCGAGCGCGACAGCGACCAGTCGACGTTGTTGCGCAGCCACTCGCCGAAGCGGCCCCACTTGATCGTGTCGGGGTACCAGTTGGTGCCGGCGTTCTCGGCCAGCATCTGGTCCTTGACCGCGGTGGTGCGGATGTACCAGGACGGGAGCGCGTAGTAGAGCAGTGGCGTGTGGCAGCGCCAGCAGTGGGGGTAGCTGTGCTCGAAGTGGCCGCCGCGGAACAGCAGCCCGCGCGCCCGCAGGTCCTCGGTCAGCTCCTCGTCGGCGTCCTTGAAGAACCGGCCGCCGACCATGGGCACGTCGTCGAGGAAACGGCCGTCGGGGCCGATCGGGTTGACCACGGGCATGTCGTAACGCTTGATGACGGCCAGGTCGTCGGCGCCGAAGGCGGGCGCCTGGTGCACCAGGCCGGTGCCGTCCTCGACGGTGACGTAGTCGCCGAGCACCACGTAGTGGGCGCCGGGGATGTCGACCAGGTCGAACGGGCGCGTGTAGGTGGTGTGCTCCAGGTCGCGGCCGGTGTGGCGGGACAGCTCGGTCACGTCGTCGCCGAGCACCGACAGCAGCGGCTCGGCCACGACCAGCACCTCGCCGTCGGCCGTGCGGGCGGCCACGTAGGTGACGTCGGGGTGGACGGCGACGGCCGTGTTGGAGACCAGCGTCCACGGCGTGGTCGTCCAGACCAGCAGCGCCGCGCCCAGCTCGGCCAGCGGGCCCGAGGTCACGGGCATGCGGACGTAGACCGACGGGCTGGAGACGGTCTCGTAGCCGCCGGGCTGGCCCAGCTCGTGGTCGGACAGCCCGGTGCCGCAGCGCGGGCAGTAGGGGGTGATCCGGAAGTCGCGGAACAGCAGCCCCTTGTCGAAGACGACCTTCAGCGACCACCACACGGACTCGATGTAGGACGGGTCCATCGTCCGGTAGGCCTGCGACAGGTCGATCCAGTAACCCATCCGCTCGGTCATCTGCTCGAACGCGTCCACGTGCCGCAGCACCGACTCGCGGCACTTGGCGTTGAACTCGGCGATGCCGTACGTCTCGATGTCCTTCTTGCCGGACAGGCCCAGCTCGCGCTCGACGCCGACCTCGACCGGCAGGCCGTGGCAGTCCCAGCCGGCCTTACGCGGAACGCTGAATCCGCGCATGGACTTGTAGCGGGGGAAGAGGTCCTTGAACACGCGGGCCTCGACGTGGTGGACGCCGGGCAGGCCGTTGGCGGTGGGCGGGCCCTCGTAGAAGACCCAGGAGGGGTTGCCGGCGTTCTGCTCCACCGAACGCTCGAAGATCTTCCCGTCCCTCCACCGGTCGAGGACCTCGCGCTCGAGCGCGGGCAGGTCGACCTGCGCGGAAAGAGAGCGGAAATACGGAGAAGACATCTCGGGCGGGACCTCCACGCTTGATCGGCCGGCAGGGCTGTTGCGTGAAGGGACGAAGCCGGACGGCTCCGCGGTACCACCCTTCTTGGCCTCGCTCGGGGCGGGGCCCTCTTCATTCGAACTGCGGCCGGGTCTAATGAGCTCGAAGAGCCGTTCTTCCGGCGGCTCCGGGGTGATATCCCTCACAGTCGAGGGCCCCATCAACGCCTTGCAGACTCAAACCATAACGCAGAGCGGGGGCGAAGGCTTCCAGGTTTTCCCGGGTGGCTGCCCTGCCGGCGCCCGAGCTTCGGTACGTGAGTCGTAAACGGCGCAAAGTTGTGGGAATGGACGCCGCTGAGAAGGAGTTGAATGCGCGAGGCGGGATAGTACGGGGGAGGTAAACCGTCCGGCGGGTCGTTTGCCGTTCCGTTATAAGGATCCTAAGCTGCCCGCACCCTTTAGGCCCTTGTTCAGCATGGAGGCAGGCATGGCGGCAGTCACGCAGACCGCTACACCGTCGATGTGGTCGGAAGAGGAGCTGGCCGACGTCCGCGGCCGGCTCCAGACCGAGATCGACGAGCTCGAGGCGGACATCCACCGTCACGAGTCGGAGATAGCCTCTGGTGACGTCACCCAGGGCGCCGGCGACGACCAGGCGGACGCCGGAGCCAAGACGTACGAGCGCGAACGCGAGATCGCCCTTACCCTGAATGCGCGCGATCTGGTCGCGCAGAACGAACGTGCGATCGCCAGGATCGACGCAGGGACCTATGGAGTGTGCGAATCGTGCCACAAGCCGATCGGCAAGGAACGCCTCCAGGCGTTCCCGAGGGCGACGCTGTGCGTGGCCTGCAAGCAGAAGGAGGAGCGCCGGTAGCGGGCACCCCTGACGACCCTCCCGAGGACCGGGCTCCGGCCGACGCCGGGCGCGGGGAGGGGGCGCCCCCGGCAGGGCGCGGGCCTCGCCGGGGCCTGTTCGCGGTCCTCGTGGCGCTGGCGGCCGTGATCTACGCGGCCGACCTCGTCACCAAGACGGTGGTGCTGCGCACGCTCGAAGGCGAGCCGCCGCTGGTGGTGCTCCCCGGCGTGCTGCAGTTCCGGGTGATCTTCAACTCGGGCGCCGCCTTCAGCATCGGCACGGGGATGACGTTCGTCTTCACGCTGATCGCGGCCGGGGTGGTCGTGGCGATCATACGTACGGCGCGCAAACTCGGCAGCAGGGCCTGGGCGGTCTCGCTCGGCCTGCTGCTGGGCGGCGCGATCGGCAACCTCACCGACCGGCTGCTGCGCTACCCGTCGGGGATCGGGCGCTCCACGCAACTGCAGGGCCACGTCGTCGACTTCATCGAGGTCCTGCCCGGGAACTTCCCCGTCATCGACTACTTCCCCGTCTTCAACATCGCCGACTCGGCGATCGTCTGCGGCGGCATCCTGGCGGTGCTGCTGGCCTGGCGGAACGTGCAGATCGACGGGTCGAAGGAGGTGCGTGACGGTGAGTGAGCAGCGCAGCCTGCCCGTGCCCGACGGCCTGGAGGGAGAGCGGCTCGACGCCGCGCTGTCGCGGCTGTTCGGCTTCTCCCGTACGCGCGCCGCCGAGCTGATCCTGGCCGGCGAGGTGCTGGTGGACGGGCAGCAGCCGGCCAAGTCCGATCGGGTGCACGCCGGAGCATGGCTCGACGTGACGATGCCGCCGCCGGTGACCACGCCGATGCCGGTGGCCGAGCCCGTGCCGGGCATGACCATCGTGTACGAGGACGACGACGTCATCGTGATCAACAAGCCCATCGCGGTGGCCGCCCACCCCACCGTCGGCTGGACGGGCCCGACCGTGATCGGCGGGCTGCTCGGCGCCGGCCACACCATCGCCACCAGCGGCGCCGCCGAGCGCCAGGGCATCGTGCACCGGCTCGACGCCAACACCACGGGCGCCATGGTCGTGGCCAAGAGCGAGCACGCCTACTCCCACCTCAAGCGGGCCTTCAAGGAGCGCACGGTCGACAAGCGGTACCACGCGCTGGTGCAGGGCCACCCCGACCCGTTCAGGGGCACGGTCGACGCGCCCATCGACCGGCACCCGTCGGGCGACGGCCGCTTCGCCGTGGTGGCGGGTGGCAAGCCGTCCGTGACCCACTACGACACGGTGGAGGCGTTCAGGGCGGCGTCGCTGCTGGACATCAAGCTGGAGACCGGGCGTACGCACCAGATCAGGGTGCACATGTCGGCCCTGCGCCATCCGTGCGTGGGCGACCTGCTGTACGGCGCCGATCCCACGCTGGCCGCCCGCCTGGGGGTCACCCGGCAGTGGCTGCACGCGGTGGCGCTGGGGTTCGAGCATCCGTCGAGCGGGGAGTGGATGTCGTTCAGCACCGACTATCCGCAGGACCTGCAGAAGGCGCTCGACATCGTCCGCGAGGAGTCCTGAGGGCTGCTCGTCCGGGCTATGAGCCCTCGACCTGGCCAGGTGTCCTGGCCGGGGTGTCGTCCTTCTTCTCCTTGTCGTCCGTCGCCTCCCGCGACGGGGTCGCGCTCCGCTTGGGGGCGGGCGTCCTCGGCTGCTCGCGCGTGGGCGGCGGGGTGCTGCGCGGGCCGTTGCTCTGAGAGCCGGTGCTCCGGGGTACGGTGCCGCGCTCCGTAGGCTGGGACGCCGGCGGCCGGGAGGCGGTGTCCTCAGGTCCGGTCGGGTGGGTGGCCCGGTCGGTGGCCGGTGTCGTCCGGTCGGGGGCGGTGCTGGCGACCACGGCGGGGACGGTGCCGGGGCCGCTCGGCAGGTCGTCCGAGCGCTTCGACCACCAGGCCGCACCGCCCGTGACGACCGCCACGACGAGCGCGCCCCCGGCGATGACGGCCAGCGGCAGCGCCCGCCCGCGCCCGCTCCCATCTCCGGGCCGGCCCAGAAGCCCGGCGCGCCGCGTCACGCCGGGCAGCGCGACAGGGCCGGTCTGATCAGGTGCGCCGCCCGCCAGGATCACGCTCAGCCGCCGCGCGGCCTCGTCCAGCGTCATGCGCTCGGACGGATCCTTGCGCAGCAGCCCCATCACCACGGGAGCGAGCACGCCGGCCCTGGCCAGCGGCTCCGGCTCGGCGTGCATGACCGCGCCCAGCGTCGCCAGCGCGTTGTCGCGGTGGAAGGGGGAGCGGCCCTCGACCGCCATGTAGAGCGTCACCCCCAGCGACCACAGGTCCGACGCCGGCCGGGCCCGGCCGCCCGCCGCGCGTTCCGGCGCCATGAAGGAGGGGGTGCCGATCAGGATGCCGGTCCTCGTGACCGGGGCCTCGTCCTCGGTGGTGGCGATGCCGAAGTCGGTGAGCACCGCCCGGCCGTCCTCGGTGAGCAGCACGTTGTCCGGCTTGACGTCACGGTGCAGCACGCCGGCCGCGTGCGCGGCGCGCAGCGCCTCCGTGAGCTGCAGCCCGACGCTCGCGACGTCGAGCTGGGACATGGGGCCCTCGTCGCGGATCTGCTCGCCCAGCGTGCGGGAGTGCACGAGCTGCATCACGATCCAGGGGTGACCCTGCTCCTCCAGGACGTCGTAGACGGCGGCCACGCCGGGGTGCGCCACCCGGCCCGCCGCCCTGGCCTCGCGGAACGTGCGTACGGCGAACTCCTCGCGCTCCTCGTCCGTCAGGCCGGTGGGCGGCAGCACCTCCTTGACGGCCACGTCCCTGCCGAGCACCTCGTCGTGGGCCTGCCACACCGTGCCCATGCCGCCCCGGCCGATCGTCTTGAGCAGCCGATATCGCCCACCGACCATCACCGCTGAATCGGACATGCACCGCGACTACCCAAGAACGATCCGGACAAGCGCCGTAACAGCCGCCGCTGCCGCCAGAACCACCAGAAAAGGAGCGCGCAGCAGCAGCGCCACGACCGCCGCCCCGAGCCCCGCCGCGCGGGCCGGGTCGAAGCGCAGCGCTCCGTCCTCCGTGAACATCTGCACCGCGATCAGCGCCGCCAGCAGCGCCACCGGCACCAGCTCGGCGAATCTGCGCACCATCGGATGGTCCAGCACCTTGCGCGGCGCGGCGAGTCCGGCCAGCTTCAGCGCGTAGCAGCCCGCGCAGACCACGGCGATCGCCCACCACAGCGTCATCGCGCCATCACCACCAGAACGGCCACGGCCGACAGCAGCACCGGCACGCCCGGCGGGAAGAACGGGGTGGCGCACAGCGCGATCACCGCCGCGCCGGCGGCCAGCGCGGGCAGCTCGCCGCCGGCCTTCAGGCGGGGCCACAGGATGGCGAGGAACGCGACCGGGCCCACCACGTCCAGGCCCAGCACGCCGGGGTCGCCCAGGGACGAGGTGCCGTACGCGCCGGCCAGCGTGGTGAGGTTCCAGGTCAGGTACAGGCTGGCGAACGTGGTCACGAAGCCCGTGCGGGCGGCCTCGGGGGTCGGCTGGGCGAGCGTGACGGCCGTGGTCTCGTCGATGACGCCCTGGGCGGCCAGCAGGCGGCGCGGGCCGCGGACCCGGAGCAGGTCGGCCAGGCGCAGGCCGTACAGTGTGTTGCGGCCGCCGAGCAGCAGCGCGCCGAGCGCGGCGGCGGCCAGGTCGCCGCCGGCGCCCACCGCGCCGGTCAGCGCGAACTGCGAGGCCCCGGTGAACGCCAGCAGGCTGAGCACGCACGCCTGCGGCACCGACAGGCCCGCGGTGATCGCCGCGGCGCCGAAGGCGAGGCCGGACAGCCCCACCGCCAGGCCGACGCCGAGACCGTCCCGCACGGCGGCGGAGCGGTGTGTTGTCTCTTCCATGCCACCCGAGGTTAGGCGGAGGGAAATGTCCCGGTCTTGTACGATCCTGCAGCCCGCTGGTACGCGGCGGGCGGCACGCCCATGATGCGTTTGAAGTGCCGGTTCAGATGCGCCTGGTCGGTGAAGCCCACCTCGGCGGCCACCTGCGCGGGCCGTACGCCGGAACGCAGCAGCCGGCCCGCCTGGCGGACCCGCAGCGAGATCAGGTAGGCGTGCGGCGGCATCCCCGTCGCGGCCTTGAAGGCCCGCAGCAGCGCGAACGGCCGCGCCCCCACCGCGCCCGCCAGGACGTCCAGCGTCGGCGGGTCGACCAGATTCTCGTGCAGCAGATCGAGCGCCTCACGGACCGCTCCAGGACCCTCGGCGGGCCCGCCCCCGGGCGGCCTGGGCGCGGCGTGCCGGGTCAGCAGCCGGGCGAACAGAGCCCGGCTCAGCGTCGAGGCGGCCAGCGCGTCGCCCCGCTCGGCCGCCTCGTGCGCCCGTGCCAGCAGCCGCGCCACCTGGTCGTCGCGCGCCACCTGCGCGGGGAAGTGCGGCGTGCCCGCGGGCGCGCCCAGCTCGGCGGCGATCGCCTCCAGCGCGCCGATCGACGGGTAGAGCATCCGGTACGCCCACCCGCCCGGCACCCCCGCGTGCCCGGTGTGCGCGCTGTCGGGGTTGACCAGCACGATCTCGCCCGCGCTCGCCCGGTGCAGCGTGCCGCGGTAGTCGAACTCCTCCACCCCCGACACGATGAGGCCGATGGCGTAGCCGTCGTGCGCGTGCCTGGCGAAGCGGTGGGTGACATAACGGGCTTTGAGCAGGTCGGTCTCCGGCACCGCCGGATGCCGCCAGAACCGGGCCTGCTCACGCTCGGGCGGACTCATCGCGCCGGCTTGAACGTCCTGGCGAACGTGTCGAAGTAGTGCCGGTCCTGCTTCCACCGGGCGTGCGTGGTCTCCCAGTAGAGCGCGTACGGGCGGCCGTCGTCGGTGTGGAAGCCGCGGTTGATCACGTGGATCGTCTCGCCGCCGCGCACCCTGACGAACTCCCAGTCGGCGGCCCGCAGACCGAGGTAGCCGGTGGGCCTGATGCCGATCCGCCGATATCCGGAGAACTCGCCCCTCGCCCTGATCTCCCGCTCCAGGCCGGCCCAGTGCTCGACCGGGTCGTCCCACGCGATGTCGGGGACCGTCCACTCCACGATCAGCGCTCCCGGGCTACCGGGGCCGGTGACGCGGATGCTGTCGCGCTCCGGGTCCTTCCTGGCCTGCCAGCGCGGCGGCAGGGCGATGCGGAAGCGGCCCGCCGCGTTGCTGTAGGAACTCCAGCCCGCCGGGAGCGGCGTGCGCGTGACGGTGGGCTCAGGCGTGGGGGTACGGGTCGGGGTGGGCTCAGGGGTGGCGTCGGGCGTGGTGGTGACCTGGCCGGACGTGGGCGTCGGGTCCGGGGTCGCGCGCGGCGCGGACCAGCGGTCGGACAGCAGCACGCCGGCCGTGCCCAGCGCCGCCACGGCGGCCAGCGCCGAGGGCACGCCGATCCACAGCGCCTTCGCCCGCCCGGCCGGCCGCTGCTTGGGCAGCGTCGGATGCACCCCGCCGCCGGAGGGGACGGACCCGTGCGTGTCATATCCGCGATGCCCGACCTGGCCGCCGACCTGGCCGCCGACCTGGCCGCCGACCTGGCCGCCTGCCTGGCCACCCGCCCGGCCCCCCGCAGGACCGCTCGTGTGGCCGCCCGAAGGATTGCCCGTCCGGCCGCTCGTCTGCCGGCCCGGCTCGTCCCTCCAGGGGAGGTCGGACGCCGCCGGTGGCCGGGGCGCGGACGCGATCGCGTACAGCAGCCTGGCGGCCTCCTCGGCCGGCATCCGCGCGGCGGGGTCGCGGCGCAGCAGCCCCATGATGACCGGTTCGAGCGCCCCTGCCCGCACCGGCGGCTCAGGGGCGTCACGCAGCACCGCCGCCACCGTCGCGGCCCACGAGTCGCGCTTGTACGGCGGCCGCCCTTCGACGGCCGCGTACAGCGTCGCCCCCAGCGACCACAGGTCCGACTCGGGCCGCGCCGGTTCGCCGTTGAGCCGCTCGGGCGGCATGTAGGCGGGCGTGCCCACCAGCCCGCCGGTCGCGGTCAGCCCCGCCTCGGTCTCCAGCGTGGCGATGCCGAAGTCGGTGAGCACCACCCGGCCGTCGTCGGCCAGCAACACGTTCTCGGGTTTGACGTCACGGTGCAGCACCCCGGTCGCGTGCGCGGCCCGCAGCGCGTCGAGCACCCGGCCGCCGATCACCGCGGCCTGGCCCTCACGCAGCGGCCCGCTCTCGCCGATCACCTGGGCCAGCGACCGCGAGCGGACGAGCTGCATGACGATCCACGGCCGGCCGTCCTCCTCCACGACGTCGTGGATGACGACGACCGAGGGGTGGTCGAGGCGGCCCGCCGCCCTGGCCTCCCTGATGGTCCTGCGGTTCAGCTCGGCCCGCTTGGCGTCGCCGACACCGGTGTAGCGGACCTCCTTGATCGCGACCGTACGGTCGAGCAACTCGTCGTGGGCTCGCCACACCACTCCCATGCCGCCCTCGCCGAGCGGCTCGATCAGTCGGTAGCGCTTGCTGACGTGCACGCCGCGCAGTCTATTTGGCGGGCACGAACGTCGCGCAGAAGCCCTCGAAGAAGTCGTAGTCGGACTTCCAGTGGCTGTTGAGCGTGTGCCAGTAGATCGCGTACGCCTTGCCGTTCTCGGTGACGAAGCCCCGGTCGCGGACGCGGGTCAGCCCGGTGTTGGTCCTCCAGGTGAAGTCCCAGTCCGCGGCGGCCTTGTGGAAGCCCTCGACCTTCTTGATGCCGATCTTCTTGTAGCCGCCGAAGCCGTTCTTGAGTCGCGGCTCCTGCTTCTTCCAGTCCTTGTACGGGTCCTTGCCCGGTTTGGCCGCCTGCTCGATCATGACGTAGGCGTTGGACGCCGCGCCCGGGCCCTTGAACCTGACCTGCCTGCCGCTGCGCGTCAGAACGTCCCACTTCGGGGGCAGCCCGATCGAGAAGCCGAGCTTCTTGTCCGTGTACATCTTCCACCCTGAGGGCAGCGCGGCCTTCGCCGCGTCCATCGGGCTCTTCTTCCCGGGGGACGGGCTGGCCGGCGGACTCGTGGCCGGACTCGTGGACGGGCTCGGGCTGGGCTCCTTGGCCGTCTCCGAAGGGGAGGGCGGCGGGGTGGAGGCCGTCCCCGGCGACGACTGCGCCGGGGACCCGGTCACGCCCGTCGCCGCGGAGGTGTCCGTGTCCTGGGCGGGCTCGTCGGGGGCCGAACGCAGGCCGAGGTAGCCGCCGATGCCGGCGACGAGCACGACCGCCACGGCCGCCGCGATGACCGTCCCGGCCTTGCGCTGCTGCTCGGGCCGGCCCGACTCCACCGTGGAGGCGGTCTCCTGGCGCGAGGGCGCGGCCGGCGGGCGCGGGATGCGCGCACCCGTCTCGGGCGGCGCCACCGGCTCGGACTCCGGCGCCGAGGGGAGCAGGTTCGGATCGGTCGGGGTGTCGTCCTCGACCGGCGCGTACGGGCGCCTGGCCTTGGCCGGCCGCTTCGGCGCGGTCGCGGCGACGGCCCGCTTCGGCTGCGCCGGGGCGGGCACGCGCAGCTCCTGCGCCGCCGGGAACTGGGCGGTCGGAGGCGCACTCGCCTGCGCGATGGCGCCGCGCAGCATGCGCTGCGCCTCCTCGTACGTCAGCCGCTGCACCGGCTCCTTGTTCAGTAACCCGTTGATCACGCCTTCGAGCGGGCCCAGGTTCTGCGCCGGGTCGGGCTCGTCGGTGAGCACGGCGTGCATGGTCGCCAGCGCCATCCCGCGCTCGTGCGGCGAGCGGCCCTCCACCGCCGTGTAGAGCGTGGCGCCGAGCGACCACAGGTCCGACTCGCGCCGCGCGGGCAGCCCCTTGAGCCGCTCGGGCGCGATGAACGCCGGCGTGCCGGCCAGGCCCGTCACCGTGAGCTGCGTCTCGGTCTCCAGCGTGGCGATGCCGAAGTCGGTGAGCACGACCCGGCCGTCGTCGGCCAGCAGCACGTTCTCGGGTTTGACGTCGCGGTGCAGCACGCCCGCCTCATGGGCGCGGTGCAGGGCTTCGAGCATGGCCAGGCCGATCTCCGCCACCCGCGTGGCCGGCAACGGCCCATCCTGCTTGATCACGGCTCCGAGGGAGCGTGACTGGACGAGTTGCATGACGATCCAGGGCCTGCCGTCCTCCTCGATCACGTCGTGAACGACGATCACGTTGGGATGCTCGAACCTGGCCGCCGCCCTCGCCTCGCGCATTGTGCGCCGGTTCAGCAGCTGCACCTCTTCGCCCAGGGCGGCGGCGTACCTGACCTCCTTGACCGCGACAGTGCGGTCCAGGAGCTCGTCGTAGGCTCGCCACACGATGCCCATTCCGCCCCTGCCGATGGGTTCCTGCAGCTGGTAGCGGCCGGCGATGCGGCGTCCGTCCTGCTTGCGATCCGACATCAACGGCCTCAAACCCTCCTCTAGGCCAAGAAATACTCCCATAGGCAGGGATCAACGGCGACTCGCGCGAAGGACAGTCCGCCATACGAGATGTGCTGCCCAGCAGGTGGAGACGGGGGTGTAGGGTTCAGATATGACTTGCCGTCGCTACGCGTTTACCGAGCCGGCTCCGGGAGAGCCGGTCGCAGGCTAGCGACCACCTGGAGTCGGCCCGAGGCAGAGACACCGGTCTCTGCCTTTTTCGTTGTCCCGCCGGCTCCTGGGGCCGGCCGAGCAGGGAGTCGGGATGTCATCGACGTTGGAACGGCGCGCGGTGCCGGTGGGCGGGCTGCTCGTGGGCGAGGGGCCCGCCGTGGTGATCGGCGGCCGGGTGAGCCTGCGGGCGCGGCGTGGGCAGGCGATCGAGGGGGCCACCCTCGTGGAGCCGTACTCCGCCGACGACCTGCCGGCGATCGCCGAGCACGCGGACGCCGTGGTGGTGGGGGCGTCGTGGACGCGCGACATCCCGCTGGTGCGCGCGGCGGCGGGGCTCGGGCTGCCCGTGGTGGTGGAGCGGCGGCGGGAGGCCTCCGTGGCGGAGTGGCTGGAGCTGGCCGACTACTGCGCGGCCGAGGGTGACGGCCAGGTGATCCTCTGCGAGGGCGGCCGGCCGGACCTCGGGCTCATGCGGGCGGCCAAGGTCGCCTCTGGGCGTCCCGTGCTGGCCGACGTCTCCGCCGACGTCGGCCTGTCGGCCGCCGCCGTCGCGGCCGGCGCCGACGGCCTCATCGTCGGCTCTCCGGACCCGACCCCCATTCAGGGTACGGGTGTGGGGGCGAGCTCACCGGACGCACGGACGAGCACGGGGACGGGCGCTGACCGGCTGGTGGCCGAGGAGGCGGTCGTGCTGGTGGGCGCGCTGCTCAGGGACGAGGCGCCGGCCACCCTGCCGGAGTGCCGCCAGGCCATCGACCGGCTGGACGCCGCGCTCGCGACGCTGCTGGAACGGCGGGCGGAGCTGGCGGGCACCGTGCAGCGGATCAAGCCCGTGGGCGGCTTCGCGGGGCGCGACCTCGACAGGGAGCGCGCCCTGGTCGCGCGGATGGCCGTACGCGCGCCCACGCTGGGCGAGGCGCGACTGGCCCCGATCATGAACGCGATCATCGAGGCGGGCCTGCACCTGGCCGAGGAACGCGACGGTGGTCAGGCGGGGCCGGGGGTGACCAGGCGGTAGTTGTGCATCGGGCGGCCCGGGCCTGCGGCGACCTGCTTGGTGATGAGGTCGGCGAAGCGGCGGTAGCCGTCACCCGTGGGGTGATAGCTGCGCGCGTTGACCGTCAGCTCCTCCATGTTCACCGCCAGCCCGTTCAGGTACGGCTGCGGCTGCCCCACCTCGTGCCCCGAGAACGCCTCGTAGGCGTCCACGTACTCGGCGCTGCCCGGCGCACCGAACGCCGCGATGGCCCGGTCGAACTCGGCCACCGCAGCCCCCACCGTGTCGTTGAGCCGCCGCGTCATGCCGTTGATCCAGCGCTGGTCGGCCACGCTCATGTTGTCGACGCTCGCCACCGGGTGCTCGGGGAAGGGCCGGGGGTAGCCGAGCACGATGACGCGGGCCCCTGGGGCGCGCACGCGCAGCTCACGCAGCACCTTGCCCATGTCGGTGCGCAACTCCTCGATGCGCTTGCGTACGGCGGCGTCCTGGTCGACGCAGGCCGACGACCACGGGATCTTGACGATGCAGCCGGTCAGCACCTTGCTGAAGCCGGCGTCGTTGCCGCCGATGCTGAGCGTGATCAGACTGGCGGCCGGGCCGACCCGGGTGATCTGCGGCGGCTGGCCGTACTGGCCGGTCAGGAGCTGGCGGGTGGTGGCGCCGCTGCAGGCGTAGAAGGCGGTGCCGCCGCCGAACTTGTAGGTTCGCGCGACCAGCGGCACGTAGGAGCCCGTCGCCCGGTGGCAGCGCGCGGCCCCGTCGTTGACCGGCGACTTGTCGAGGTCGTAGACGCCCTCCCCGGAGGAGTAGGAGTCACCGAGCGCGACGTAAGTGCCGCTCTGGGCCACCTGCAGCGCTGTCATCGGCACCGCCC
This sequence comes from Nonomuraea sp. NPDC048892, assembly GCF_040649735.1. Lineage (NCBI taxonomy): Bacteria > Bacillati > Actinomycetota > Actinomycetes > Streptosporangiales > Streptosporangiaceae > Nonomuraea > Nonomuraea sp. NPDC048892. The sequence goes on from NZ_JBEZFZ010000007.1 coordinate 471,197, forward strand.
GCGGCAGGTCGCCGCGCGGCTCAGCGGTCGTGGGGCAGCCCGCGTCGAGCACGGCGCAGGCCAGCCTGGGGTAGACGCCCAGGGGCAGGCACGCCAGCGCCAGCGCGACGCCGATGGCGGCCGCCGCCGAGATCCGGACGATCTTCCGTCTCGTCTCGTCCAGCGCGACCTCCCCGGATGACGGTTCCTGCTGTTCGCGCCATCGAGACTACCCAGCCGATCATCGGGGCGGGCGTGTCGCGCGGGCTAGGCTTCGGCCCGCGCCTGCGCCGGGGCGCGGCGGCGGTAGACGGTGCGCCGCCACCAGCCCACGGCGATGGCCGCGAACAGGCACGGCACCAGGTAGAACGCGACCCGCTGGTCCTCGTCGGCGAACGGCATCAGCAGCACCACCAGGGCCAGGAACGCCAGCGTCAGCCAGTTGGTCCAGGGCGTGCCCGGCATCGGGAAGTCCGAGCGGTGGCCGGAACGGCGCAGCCGCAGCTGGCAGTAGACCAGGACGCCCCACGTGGTGATCACGCCCAGGGAGGCGACGGCGGTGGCGATGTTGAAGGCTCGCTCGGGCATGAAGTAGAACAGCACCAGCCCGCCCAGGAACATGGCCGCGGTGAACACGATGCCGCCGATCGGCACGTGCCGGGAGCTGAGCGCGCCGGCGAAGCGGGGGGCCTCCTGCTTCATGGCCATCGAGCGCAGGATGCGGCCGGTGGCGTACAGGCCGGAGTTGCACGACGACAGCGCCGCGGTGATCACCACGAGGTTCATCGCGTCGGCCGCCCACGGCACGCCCAGCCCCGAGAAGACCGTCACGAACGGCGACGTGCCGGCCTCGTACGACGTCCACGGCAGCACCATGCCGAGCAGCAGCACCGAGCCCACGTAGAAGATCGCGATCCGCCACACCACGCCGTTGATCGCCTTCGGCATGACCTCGCGCGGTTTGGCCGTCTCGCCGGCGGTGATGCCGACCAGCTCGATCGAGGCGTACGCGAACACCACCGACTGCAGGCTCATCAGCACCAGCGGGAACCCGGTCGGGAAGAACCCGCCGTGGGAGACCAGGTTGTGCGGCCCCGCCTGCCCCACCGCGAAGACCACCAGCACCAGCCCGATGACCAGGAAGACCGAGATGGCCAGCACCTTGAGCATGGCGAACCAGAACTCCAGCTCGCCGAACAGCCGCACCGACAGCAGGTTGACCGTCATGACGACGGTGAGGGCGAGCACGGCTGTGAGCCACTGGGGGAAGGCCGGCGCCCAGTAGTGCACGTAGGCGGCGATCGCCGTCAGCTCGGCGATGCCGGTGAACGCCCAGTTGATCCAGTACATCCAGCCGCTGGCGAACGCGGCCCACGGGCCGATGAACTCGCCCGCGTACTCGACGAACGAGCCCGAGGCAGGGCGGTAGAGCACGAGCTCGCCGAGCGCCCGCATGACGAAGAACGCGGCCACCCCGGCGGCGGCGTAGGAGAGCACGAGCGCCGGCCCGGCGGCGGCCATGCGGCCCCCCGCGCCGAGGAACAGCCCCACCCCGATCGCCCCGCCGATGGCGATCATCTGCACCTGCCGGTTGCCCAGGGCGGGCAGGTAACCCTCGTCGGTCTGCGTGCGCACGGCGTGACTCCTTGATGACATTACGTGACCACGAGGATATCGGTGCGGCCGATCGCGGCGGCTCCGGCACGCCGGTCCGCCGGGCCTGCGCGAAGAGCCGGCGGGGGGCCGGGCCGGGCGGCCCCGGATTGTCGGCCGGGCCTACTAAAGTCGGATCGCACACCGGCTTGAGACGGGGAGGCGCCGCTCCATGTCGTCCAGCGACTCATTCGTCCATCTGCACGTCCACACCGAATACTCGATGCTCGACGGGGCCGCCCGCCTCAAGCAGATGTTCCAACAGGTCGGTGACCTGGGCATGCCCGCCATCGCGATCACCGACCACGGCAACATGCACGGCGCCTACGACTTCTACAGGCAGGCCACCGCCGCCGGGATCAAGCCGATCATCGGCATCGAGGCCTACGTCGCGCCGGAGCTGCGCCACAACAAGAAGCCGGTGCTGTGGGGCGAGCCGCACCAGAAGCGCGACGATGTCTCGGCGGGCGGCTACTACACTCACATGACGATCTGGGCGCGCGACAAGACGGGCCTGCACAACCTGATGCGGCTGTCCTCGCGCGCCTACACCGAGGGCTTCGTGCGCAAGTGGGCGCGCATGGACGCCGAGATCCTGGCCGAGCACGCCGAGGGCCTCATGGCCACCACCGGCTGCCCGTCGGGCGAGGTGCAGACGCGGCTGCGGCTCGGGCAGTACGACGAGGCGGTCAGGGCGGCCGCGAAATACCAGGAGATCTTCGGCAAGGACAACTTCTACCTGGAGATCATGGACCACGGCCTCGACATCGAGCGCCGCGTCCGTGACGGGCTGACCAGGATCAGCCAGGAGCTGAACATCCCGCCCCTGGTGACCAACGACTCGCACTACACCTACGAGTCCGACGCCGCCTCCCACGACGCCCTCCTGTGCATCCAGACCGGCAAGCAGCTGTCCGACCCCGACCGGTTCCGCTTCGACGGCAGCGGCTACTACATCAAGAGCGCCGACGAGATGCGCGCGGTCGACTCCTCCGACCTGTGGGCCGAGGGCTGCCGCAACACGCTGCTGGTGGCCGAGAAGGTCGATCCGGCCGGATTCTTCGCCTTCAAGAACCTCATGCCGACCTACCCGATCCCCGAGGGCATGACGGAGAGCGAGTTCTTCCGCAAGACCGTCTGGGAGGGCATGGACCGCCGCTGGCCGGGCGGTTACGACGAGGAGCACCGCAAGCAGGCCGAATACGAGATCGGCATCATCGAGCAGATGGGCTTCCCGAGCTACTTCCTCGTGGTCGCCGACTTCATCATGTGGGCCAAGGAGAATGGCATCCCGGTCGGGCCGGGGCGCGGCTCGGCGGCCGGGTCGCTGGTGGCGTACGCGATGGGCATCACCGACCTCGACCCGCTCCCGCACGGCCTGATCTTCGAACGGTTCCTCAACCCCGAGCGCGTGTCCATGCCCGACGTCGACATCGACTTCGACGAACGCAGGCGCGGCGACGTCATCCGCTACGTGACCGAGAAGTGGGGCGCCGACAAGGTCGCCATGATCGCCACGTTCGGCACCATCAAGGCGAAGGCCGCCATCAAGGACGCCGGCCGCGTCCTCGGCTACCCCTACGCGCTCGGCGACCGCGTCTCCAAGGCGTTCCCGCCCGCCGTCATGGGCAAGGACATCCCGCTCGCCGGCATCTTCGACAAGGACCACCCGCGCTACAACGAGGCCGGCGAGCTGCGCCGGCTCTACGAGGAAGACGTCGACGTCAAGGCGACGATGGACCTCGGCAAGGGCCTGGAGGGCCTGATCAGGCAGACCGGCGTGCACGCCGCCGGCGTGATCATGTCGGCCGAGGTGCTGACCGACCACGTCCCGATCATGCGCCGCGACTCGGACGGCGCGATCATCACGCAGTTCGACTATCCGACCTGCGAGACGCTCGGCCTGCTCAAGATGGACTTCCTGGGCCTGCGCAACCTCACCATCATGGACGACTGCCTCAAGATGATCGAGGCGACCACGGGTGAGAAGGTCGACCTGCTGGGGCTGCCGCTCGACGACCGCAAGAGCTACGAGCTGCTGGCCAAGGGCGACACGCTGGGCGTGTTCCAGCTCGACGGCGGCGGCATGCGCTCGCTGCTGCGGCTCATGCGTCCCGACAACTTCGAGGACATCTCCGCCGCCCTCGCGCTCTACCGGCCCGGCCCGATGGGCGCCAACTCCCACACCAACTACGCCCTGCGCAAGAACGGCCAGCAGGACATCACGCCGATCCACCCGGCGCTGGAAGAGCCGCTCAGAGACATCCTCGACACCACCTACGGCCTGATCATCTATCAGGAACAGGTCATGGCCATCGCCCAGCGGGTGGCCGGCTACTCGCTCGGCGCCGCCGACCTGCTGCGCCGCGCCATGGGCAAGAAGAAGAAGGCGGAGCTGGACAAGCAGTACGCCTCCTTCGAGAAGGGCATGAAGGACAACGGCTACCCCGACGCCGCCGTCAAGGCGCTGTGGGACATCCTGCTGCCGTTCTCCGACTACGCCTTCAACAAGGCCCACACCGCCGCCTACGGCCTCATCGCGTACTGGACCGCCTACCTCAAGGCCAACCACCCGGCGGCCTACATGGCGGCGCTGCTGTCGTCGGTGAAGGACGACAAGGACAAGTCGGCCCTCTACCTCAACGAGTGCCGCCGCATGGGCATCAAGGTGTTCCCGCCCGACGTCAACGACTCCGACTTCGACTTCACCCCGCGTGGCACCGACATCCGCTTCGGCCTGTCGGCGGTGCGCAACGTGGGCGGCAACGTCGTCGACGGCATCATCTCCGCGCGCAAGGAGAAGGGCCGCTTCGCCGACTTCAAGGACTTCCTGCGCAAGGTGCCGGCCATCGTCTGCAACAAGCGCGTGATCGAGTCGCTGGTCAAGTCGGGCGCGTTCGACTCGCTCGGCCACGTCCGCAAGGGCCTGGTCATGGTGCACGAGCAGGCCGTCGACGCGATCATCGACATCAAGAAGAACGAGGCCATCGGCCAGGACTCCCTGTTCGGCGCGATCGACGGCGGCGAGGACCAGACCTTCGACGTGCAGATCCCGGTGGGGGAGTGGGACAAGAACACGCTGCTGCAGTTCGAACGCGAGATGCTCGGCCTTTATGTGTCCGACCACCCGCTGTTCGGGGTCGAGCACATCCTGGCCGCCGGGGCCGACTGCTCCGTCGCGGCCGTGCAGGACGAGAGCCGGGCCGACGGGCAGGTGGTGACCGTGGGCGGCATCCTGAGCGGGGTGCAGCGCAAGATCACCAAGAAGGGCGACACGTGGGTGCTGACCCAGCTGGAGGACCTTGAGGGCGCCATCGAGGTGATGATCTTCCCGTCGGCGTACCAGCTGTGCTCGACGATCCTGGCCGAGGACGCGATCGTGTTCGTCAAGGGACGCATCGACAAGCGGGAGGAGGTCGCCAAGCTGATCGCCATGGAGGTGACGGCGCCCGACCTGACCCGGGAGGCGGGCGGGCCGCTGCTGGTCAGCCTGCCGCTGACCCGCTGCACGCCTCCGGTGGTGGGGCGGCTGAAGGAGATCCTGACGACGCACCCGGGCACGTCCGAGGTCCACCTCCAGGTGCACAACGGCCCTAAGACGACCGTCATGCGCGTCGGCGATCGGCTCAGAGTCACGCCGTCTCCTGCTCTGATGGGCGATCTCAAGCAGCTGCTCGGTCCCGCCTGCCTGGGCGCTTGATCATCTTTTACGGCTTCGCGGCGGCCGGTGGGCAATGATCGCCTGTGGGCGGGTGTCGTTCGTGGGCAAGGCTCGCCGTCGTACTTCCGGCACGGGTGGGGCAGGATCGCAGGCGTGAGTGAACTGCACTACCTGACCGCGACCGAGCTGGCTCAGCTGATCAGGACCAGGCAGGTGAGCGCGGTGGACGTCGTCCGAGCCCATCTCGACCGCATCGACCAGGTCAACCCGCACGTCAACGCCGTCGTCACCCTCGTCGCCGACCAGGCGCTGCGAGCGGCCGAGGTGGCCGACGCCACGCTGCGGCGGGAGGGCCCCGCCGGGCCGCTGCACGGCGTGCCGGTCGCGCACAAGGACCTGACCGACACGGCGGGCATCCGCACCACGTACGGCTCGCCGCTCTTCGCCGACAACGTGCCCGACCGGGACGACGTGGTCGTCCAGCGGCTGCGCGCGGCGGGCGCGATCACGATGGGCAAGACGAACACCCCCGAGTTCGGCACCGGCTCCCACACCGTCAACGAGGTGTTCGGGGCCACCAGGAACCCGTACGACCTGTCCAAGTCCGCCGGCGGCAGCAGCGGGGGAGCGGCCGCCGCGCTGGCCACCGGCATGGTGCCGCTGGCCGACGGCACCGACATGGGCGGCTCCCTGCGCAATCCCGCGTCCTTCTGCAACGTGGTCGGCCTGCGGCCCACGCCCGGCCGGGTGCCCAGCCACTCCGAGACCGCCGCCTGGTACACCCTGTCCGTGCCCGGCCCGATGGCCAGGACGGTCGACGACGTCACGCTGATGCTCGGGGCCATCGCCGGGTTCGACCGGCGCTCGCCGTACTCGATCAAGGAGGTCTTCGCGCCCGAGCCCGAGCAGGGCGTGGCGGGGCTGCGCGTGGCGTGGAGCCCCGACCTGGGCGGGCTGCCCGTGGACACGCGTACGGCGGAGGTGACCGCGACCGCGCCCGCCGTCCTGGAGCGGCTCGGCGCCCACGTCGAACAGGTGGAGCTGGACCTGAGCGGCGCCGAGGAGGCGTTCCGGACCTATCGGGCCTGGTTCTACCTGCTCGCCCACGGCGACAAGAGCGGGCTCGGGCCCAACACCGCCTGGAACGTCGAGCAGGGCCGCATGGTCACGGGCGCCGACCTGGTCCGGGCCGAGGTGGCGCGCAGCGGCCTCTACCAGCGCATGGCGGCCTTCTTCGACACCTACGACGTGCTGCTCGCGCCGGTGAGCCAGGTGCCGCCGTTCCCGGTCGAGCATCCTCACGTGAGCGAGATCAACGGTGAGGCGCTGCCCGATTATCTGGCCTGGATGCGCTCGGCGTACTGGATCAGCGTCCTGCACGCGCCCGCCGCCTCCGTGCCGGCCGGGTTCACCGGGGACGGGCTGCCGGTGGGGGTGCAGATCGTGGGCCGGCCGTTCGAGGACGCCAGGGTGCTGCGGGTGGCGCGGGCGTTCGAACAGGCCACCGGCCACGGCCTGCGCCGGCCGCCGCTGTAGGAGCTCCGGGTGGCGGGTCAGCTCGGGTCGAGGCCGCCGTACGGCTGCCGCAGCGGAGACTCGCGGTAGCCGTGCATGCCCTCCAGCAGCCCGAAGAAGCCCACGGCCAGCAGCGGCCACGACACCAGCACGCCGGAGGCCGTCAGTTTGAGCGCGCCCGGGACAACCTTCACCCCGGGCGTCGCGGCGGCCTCGACCGTGACCGCGCCGATCGTGAACGTGGAGCCGGTCCACAACGTCAGAAAGGAGGCCAGCGCCCCGCCCGCGCACAGCCCCAGCAGCACGGCGAGCATCCAGCGCCGCCCGCAGAACCAGGCCACGCCGCCGCACAGCACCCCGAGCCCGCCCGTGATCACCGCGAACCAGCCGTCGGCCGCGATCAGCGCCTGCGTGGCGGGGTCGGCCAGCACCGTGCCCCGCTCGGTGACCTGGTACGGAGCGCGCGGGGTCAGCCCGGACCAGAGCAGCCCGGCGGCGACCCCGAGAGTGGCGAGTGTGAGGACAGTTACCGCAAAAGCGCGTACTTCCCTCGTCACGCCATTCCCCCTCGCATGTACGGCCGAATCAGCTCGATGGTATCCCCCGGTTAGGCTCATTTCGTGATTGCAGAAGAGGTCTGGCTCATAGAACCCTCCGGCCCGCTCCGGGGTGACGTCGAAGTACGCGGATCGAAGAACGGCGTGTCCAAGCACATGGTCGCGGCCATGCTGGGCAACGGCGAGAGCAGCATCCACAACGCCCCGGAGGTGGGCGAGGTCGAGATCACCGCCGCCATGCTGCGGGCCCTCGGCATCAACGTGGACATCTCCCGTACCGAGATCAGGATCGAGCAGGGACCTGAGATCGAGCCGCGGGTGCCCGCCGCGTTCACGGGCCTGAACCGCATCCCCATCCTCATGCTCGGCCCCCTCCTGCACCTGGCGGGCGAGGCGTTCGTGCCGCTGGTCGGCGGCGACCCGATCGGGCGGCGGCCGGTGAACTTCCACGTCGAGGCGCTGCGCGCGATGGGCGCCGAGGTGGAGGTGGGCGACACCGGCATCTACGCCAAGGCCAAGCGGCTCAACGGCACCCGGATCGAGCTGCCCTACCCGAGCGTGGGCGCGACGGAGACGATCCTCATGTCGGCGGTGCTGGCCGAGGGCAAGACGGTGCTGAAGAACGCCGCCATGGAGCCCGAGGTGGTGGAGCTGGCGCTGTTCCTGCAGCGGATGGGGGCCAGGATCGAGCTGTCGCCCGACCGCAGGATCGTCATCGAGGGCGTCGAACGGCTGCGCGGGGCCTCCACCTGGCTGACCGGCGACCGCATCGAGGCGTTCTCGTACCTGGCGGCGGGCCTGGTCACCCAGGGCGAGGTGCGCGTGCACGGCTGCCCCCAGGACCGCCTGGTCACCGCGATCACCACGCTGGCCAGGATGGGCGCCCAGTTCGACATCAACGACGAGTACGTGTGCGCCACGGCGCCTCCCGAGGGCCTGCGCGCGGCGGCCGTGCAGACCGACACGCACCCGGGTTTCATGACGGACTGGCAGACGCCGCTGATGGTGCTGTTCACGCAGAGCCAGGGCATGTCGGTGCTGCACGAGACGGTCTTCGAGAACCGCCTGGTGTACGTGCCCGCGCTGCAGAAGATGGGCTGCGAGATCGAGGTGTTCGACCAGTGCCTGGGCGGGCCGGCCTGCCGCTACCACGACACCAACGCCCGCCACTCGGCCGTCGTGCGCGGCGTGTCCAAGCTCAAGGGCGCCGACGTGACGCTGCCCGACATCAGGGCCGGCTTCTCGGCGGTGCTGGCGGCGGCGGTGGCCGACGGGACGTCCACGCTGCGCGGCGTGCACCACATCGAGCGCGGCTACCACCGGCCGTTCGAGCAGTTCGCCTCGCTGGGGCTCAACCTCAAGCGTCAACAGTGAAGCCAGGGCTCCGCGGCACACGTCAACGGTGAATATGCCCAGGTAAAGAGGTGCCAAGCGGGCGTTTGCCACTGATCCGGACGTCGCAGATCAACTAGCGTGAGCCTACTCAGATCGGTCGGCACGCTCGGGCTGGCGGGGGCACTCGGGGGAGTGCTGGTGGCCGCCGTGGCCGCGCCCGTCGTCGGTGGCGGCGGCCTGGCCACGATGAGCGTCGCGAACACGTTCGTGGAGTTGCCGCCCGCCCCGCACGAGGAGCCGCTCGCGCAGGTGACCCGGCTGCTCGACAAGGACGGCCGCCAGTTCGCCCAGTTCTACGAGGCGAACAGGACGGCCGTCCGGCTCGGCTCGGTCGCGCCCGTGATGCGCCAGGCCATAGTGGCGATCGAGGACGCCCGCTTCTACGAGCACGGCGGCCTCGACGTCAGAGGCACGCTCAGGGCGCTGCTCACCAACACCCAGGCCGGCGGCATCCGGCAGGGCGGCTCGTCGCTGACCCAGCAGCTCGTCAAGAACATCCTGGTGGAGAGCGCCCGCAGCGACGCCGAACGGGACAAGGCCCGCGCCCCGAACCTGGCCCGCAAGATCACCGAGCTGCGGTACGCGCTGGCGCTGGAGAAGAAGTACCGCAAGGACGAGATCCTGGAGCGGTACCTGAACATCGCCTACTTCGGCGCGGGCGCGTACGGCGTGGAGGCGGCGGCCAGGCGGTTCTTCTCCACCTCGGCCTCCCGGCTGACGCTGACCCAGTCGGCCACGCTGGCCGGGGCCGTGCGCATGCCGTACTCGACCGACCCCTCGCTCGGCGCGACGCACCAGGCGCGGCTGAAGATGCGGCGCGACCTCGTGCTCGACCGCATGGCCGGGCTCAAGCTGATCAGCCAGAAGGAGGCGGCGGACGCCAAGGCCGCGCCGCTGGACATCAGGCTCAGGCCCGAGCCGGGCGGTTGCGCCCAGAGCGACTACCCGTACTACTGCCTGTACGTGCAGCGCGAGCTGCTGTCGAACCCCGTCTTCGGCAACACCGCCCGCGAGCGGCAGGCCAGGATGGCCAGAGGCGGCCTGGTGATCAGGACCAGCCTCGACCCGATCGCCCAGCGCGCCGCGGACCGCGCCATCCGCGAGCACGTCTCACCCGAGGACACCGAAGTGGCCGCCGAGGCGATGGTGGAGCCCCGGACCGGGCGGATCAGGGCGATGGCGGCCAGCAAGCGCTTCGGCCGCAACCCCGGCAACCGCAAGAACGGCGCCAAGACCACCTTCAACCTGGCCGCCGACGTGGCGCACGGGGGCGGCCAGGGCTTCCAGGCCGGCTCGACGTTCAAGGTGTTCACCCTGGCCACGGCGCTGCAGCAGGGCTGGCGCTTCGGCGACGGCTTCCAGACGCCTGGGGCGATGTCGCCGGCGCAGGGCTACCGCGACTGCTCGGGCCGCTCCGTGAACGACCCGGACACCCGCATACTGAACGCCAGCGGCGAGGGCTCGGGCGGCCCGCACAGCATCGAGACCGGCACCTGGAAGTCGGTGAACATCTTCTACATGATGCTGGAGCGCAAGGTCGGGCTCTGCAACGTGGTCCGCACCGCCAAGAAGCTCGGCATCGCGCGTGCCGACGGCGGGCCGCTGCGCGAGGTGCCCACGTTCACGCTGGGCGTCAACGAGATGGACCCGGTGACGGTGGCGGCGTCGTTCGCGGCGTTCGCGGCCAGGGGGCTCTACTGCCGGCCGCTGGCCATCATGGAGATCATCGGCAGGGACGGGCGGCGTACGCACGTGCCGCCCTCGTGCGAGCAGGTCATCGAGCGGCCGATCGCCGACGCGGTCAACCACGTGCTCAAGGGCGTCTTCGACCAGGGCACGATGAAGGGGCAGAGCATCGGGCGGCCGGCCGCCGGCAAGACCGGCACCAACAACGGCTACACCTCGGCCTGGTTCGCCGGTTACACGCCCGCCCTGGCGGCGGCGGTCAGCGTGGGGGACATCCGCGGCTCCTACAAGTTCCCGCTGCGCGGGGTCGAGATCGGGGGCCGCTCGTACGGGTCGGTGCAGGGGGCGTCGCTGCCCGGGCCGATCTGGGTGGAGTCGATGGGGCCGGCGCTGCGGCGTACGGAGCCGCGCGGGTTCCCCGGGCCGAACATGGCGCGCTTCGGCGGCGGGCACACGCCGGGGCTGAAGGAGGCGCTGGCCGAGGAGGAGCGGAAGAAGCGCGGCGTGCGGCCGTTCGGGCGGCGGCACCGGCGGCTGTTCGAGTGGCTGCTCGGTCACTCGGCCACGGACGATCCCGGGCCGCGGCGGTCGGAGCGGCTGCGGCAGTGGCTCACCAGCGACCTTCCCGTGTCGTCACCGCCGTCCGTGCGCGTCCGCCCCGAAGAGCCGGTCGCCCAGCCGCCGAGCCGCCCCGAACGGGTCGCCGTCCAGCCTCCGAGCCGTCCCCAGCGGCCCGCCGTACAGGCTCCGAGCCGTCCCGAACGGGTCGTCCGGCCGCCGGTGCGTCAGCGTCCTGAACAGGGTGGCGAGGGCCGTCGCTGAACGGCGTTGAGCGCCCGTGCGGAGGTGAGCTCAGCCGGCCTTGCCGATGGGTGCGGTCACGGCCCTGGTGAGGGTGATGAGGTTGGCGGGAGCCGTCTCGATCTGCAGCCCGCGCTTCCCGGCCGAGAAGTAGATCGTGTCGAAGCCGAGCGCCGAGGAGTCGACCACGGTCGGGAGCTGCTTGCGCTGCCCCAGCGGGCTGATGCCGCCCACGACATAGCCCGTCACCCGTTCGACCTTCGCGGCGTCGGCCATCGCGGCCCGCTTGCTGTCGAGGGCGCCGGCCAGGGCCTTGAGGTCGAGCTTGCCCGCCACCGGCACGACCGCCACCGCGAGCCCGCCCTCGACCTCGGCGACCAGGGTCTTGAAGATCCGCTCGTACGGCACGCCGAGCGCGTCGGCGGCCTCCTCGCCGTACGCCTGGGCCGAGGCGTCGTGCTCGTACGGATGGAGCGTGAACTCCGCCTTCGCCTTGGCCAGCGCCACGGTGGCCGGGGTGCCGCCCTTGCCTTTCGTCTTGCTCACGACATCCCAGTGTAGCGAATCTACATTGTAAAGGCCCGGCCCGGGGTGTACCCGAACGCCCGCCGGAACACGTCGATGAACGCGCTCGCCGACGCCCACCCGCACCGGTGCGCCACGGTGGTCACGGGGACGCCGTCGGCGAGCAGGAGGAGGGCGTGGTGGAGGCGGAGCTGGGTGCGCCACTGGGGGAAGCTCATGCCGAGCTCGGCCCTGAACAGGCGGGCGAGGGTGCGGTCGCTGGTGCCGCACCGGGCGGCGAGCCGGTCCAGGGTGCTGTTGTCGGCGGGGTCGCGGTGCAGCAGGGCGCAGACGGCGGCCAGGCGGGAGTCCTTGGGCGCGGGCAGGTGGAGGGGCTGTTCGGGGGCGCGCCTGAGCTGGTCGAGCAGCACGCCCAGCAACCGCTCCCGCTCCCCACCGTCACCCTCCCGTCCGCCGTCGCCCTCGCTCCCGCCGGGTGGGCCGGTCGATGGGCCGGTGGACGGTGGGGTGCCGGTGGGGTCGGTGTAGGCGATGATCAGTTCGCGGAGCAGCGGCCCTACCACCAGCACCGCCGGCCGTTCCAGCCCGAGCGGGTTGCCGGTCAGCCCCACCAGCCGCAGGTCCGTGTCCCCGTGTGCCCGGTGCTCGTGCACGGTTCCGGCCGGCACCCAGATGGCCCGGTTGGCGGGGGCGACCCAGATGCCCGCGCCGGTGGTGACGGACAGGACGCCGCGGCAGGCGTACACGATCTGGTGGGTGTCGTGCCGGTGCGCGTCGATGCCCGCGCCGGGCGCGAGCGGGCGCCGGCCGGTGGGCGCTTGCGGCAGGTGGCGGATTTCCGGCATGGGTTGGCATTTTATCGGAAGCGAGCCAGAGCGCCCTGATGAACGATGGAACCGTGAACAGGATCCCCATGCTCGCCGCCGGCCATGCCACCGTGGACTTCTACCAGGGCGCGGTCCCCGCTCTCGTGCCGTTCCTGGTGGCCGGGCGCGGTTACGGGTATGTCGCCGTGTCCGGCATCGTGCTGGCCGCCACGCTGCTGTCGTCGATCGTGCAGCCGTTGTTCGGGGTGCTGACCGACAGATGGCGCATGCCGTGGCTGATCCCGCTGAGCATGGTGCTGGCCGGGGCGGGGGTGGCGGCGGGCGGGGTGACGGACTCGTACGTGCTGACCTGGCTGGCGGTGGCGCTGTCGGGGCTGGGGGTGGCGGCCTACCATCCGGAGTCCGCGCGCCTGGCCCGGATCGCGAGCGAGGGCAGTCACGTGCGGATGAGCTGGTTCTCGCTGGGCGGGACGCTGGGGTTCGCCTCGGCTCCCGTGCTGGTGACGCCGCTGCTGGCGGGGTGGGGTCTGGGGGCTTCGCCGTTCCTGGTGCTGCCGGCGGTGCTGGGGGCCGTGGTGACGCTGCCGGCGATCAGGGCGCTGTCCGGGGGTGAGCGGGCGGCCAAGGCCGCAGGGCTGGTCGGGGGGCCGGCCGCGGGGAGTGACGACTGGCCGTCTTTTGTCAGGCTGACGCTGGTGATCGTGTTCCGTTCCGTCGTGTACGTGGGGTTGAGCGCCTTCGTGGCCCTCTACATGGGAGGCGGTGCGGCGGGGGCGGTGGCGTTGTTCGTGCTGTTCGCCGGTGGGGCGGTGGGGACGGTGCTGGGTGGCCGGCTGGCGGCGCGGTGGGGGAGGGTGCGCACGATGCGGCTGGCGTACGCGCTGGCCGTCCCGGCGGTCGTGGGCGTGGTGCTCGTGCCCGGTCCGGTGGCGTACGTGTTCGTCGCCGCCTCGTCGATCGCCCTGTACGCGCCGTTCTCCCTGCATGTCACGCTCGGCCAGGATTTCCTGCCCACCAGGGTGGGCACGGCCAGCGGGGTGACGCTGGGGCTGGCGGTGAGCGTGGGCGGGCTGGCCAGTCCGCTGGTGGGGGCGGTGGCGGAGGCGTCCTCGCTCAGGATGGCGCTGGCCTGCCTGATGGTGTTCCCTGTCCTGGCCTGGCTGCTGGCCAGGACGTTGAAGGATCCGGCTCCGGTGCCGGCCCGGCCGGACGAGGGCCGCTCCGCCCCGTCGCCGGCCTGACCAAGGGGTGGTGGTCAGGCGCGGGTCTGGAGCCGGAAGGTGCTGACGTTGTCGCGCTGGGTCGGGTCGAGGCGGGTGGAGGTGACGCGGGCGGTGATCGGCAGCCGGCGCGCGGCGTCGTCCGCGAGGTCGAGCCGGGCGGTGATCCGTACCGGCCTGCCCGGGTGGACGGCGGCGATCGTGCAGGCCACGTTCCGGCCCGCGCTCTTGCAGGCGGCCCCGCCGGCCGAGGCGGGGCGGACGCCGGCCGGGAACGCGAGCTGGACCGGCACCTGGGCGGCGGCGGCCAGCCCGCGCAGGGTGACGGTGGCGGTGACGGTCGCCGAGCCGCCGCGCGCGACCGGGCGCGCGGGGCCGCTCAGCTTGACGGACAGCGCGTCGTAGACGCCGTCAGGGTCGGCCTGCTTGACGATCGCGCCGTAGCCTTCGACGTTGAGGGCGTTGGCGACGGAGTTGCCGTCGGCCTCGCCGTCCTCTTTGCCCGCCGACAGCACGCCGACCAGGTCGCCGGTGCCCTTGATGACCCACGGCCCGCCGCTGTGCCCCTTGAACAGATGGCAGTTGTACGTCTCCAGCCGCCCCGCCCGGCCCGTCTCCCCGGTGGCGCTGCGGGCGGAGAGCATGGGCTCGGCGTGGCTGACGCCGGCGATCTGCCTGGTCCTGCCCAGGCACCAGAGCTGGTCCCTGCCGTCGTACGGCTTCCTGCCGAGCAGGCCGGGGTAGCCGGTGGTGGTGATCGTGTGCTTGCCGCCCTGGTTGAGCATGGGGGTGAAGGCGCCGACGGCGTCCTGAAGGGTGCCGTCGCGCTTGCCGACCTCGATGATGGCGATGTCGTAGACGCTGTTCCAGTCGCCGCCGCTGGTGCCGGTGTATCCGTCGGGCTTCCACGCCCGCCGGCCGCCCCATCGCCCGTACGGCTCCCGCTCCCGTATGCCGGCGCCTCGGCCGTCGTAGGCGGGGACGAAGGCGAAGTTGCTGTGCCACCGGCCGGTCGAGGAGTCGTCCGGCACGCCGTACACGCAGTGGGCGGCGGTGACGATGAGCAGCTTGGAGGCGGAGCGGATGACGGAGGCGCTGCAGGAGTCGCCGCTGCCGGCGGCGTTGACGAAGAAGAGCCGGCCGCTGATGCGGCTGAGGGGCGCGTCGGTGTACGGCCTGCGCATGCGGGCGTATCCGTTGTCGTCGCCGCCCGGGGTGATCAGCTTGGCCGGGGGCACGCTGTGCCGCACGGTGGCGCTCTTGGGGGCCGCGTTCCCTCCGACCGCGTTTCCCAGGGCTGAGCTTCCGGGGGCCGCGTTCCGGGAAGCCGTGGTCTCCTGGGTCGTGCTCCGCAGGCTCTGGGGCAGGTCGGAGGCGGTGGCCTGGGCCTGTTTGCCCGGCGTCCAGTAACGCACGGCCTTCCCGGGGCGCATCAGCGGCGACGCCTCGGCGCCCCACGCGGGCCGGATCGGGGCCGCCGCCTGCTCGGCCGACAGGACGGCCGGCGCCGCGGGTGGCTGGTCGGCCGCCGCGGGCAGCGCGGGCGCGGCGCCCGTCAGCGTGATCAGGGTGGTGACCAGAGTTCTCCGCACAATGTCCCCCGAGCAGCTCGACCGATATAGCGATCACTTTAAGTCACCATAAGGGTGCGAAGAGTGGTCGGGGTGGGCGTGTCGCGAGGATGACGGCGGACGCACTCTGTTCGCCTGCCGGGACAAGCGAAACGTCAGCCCGCCGCGGCGTCGCCGGTCGTGTTCGGGGGAAGGATCTCGTTCGTGCTCGCCTCGGCCGGTTCGCGGTCGGGCCGCAGCCCCCGCCAGGACGGGTGCCGCAGCCGCCCGTCACCGGTGACCTCGGCGTACTGCACCTCGCCGACCACCCGGGGCTCCACCCAGCGCGCGTCGCGGGCGTGCTCGCGCGGCACCGGCTCGCCGAAGGGCGGGTCGGGGCGTTCCAGGGGCGTGAGCCGTTCGAGCAGGTCGCGCAGCATGGTCTCGGTGAAGCCGGTGCCGACGTGGCCGACGTAGCGCAGCCGCCCGCGCGGGTCGTACGCGCCGAGCAGCAGTGACCCGATCGTCCCCGACCGGCGCCCGCCGCCGGGTTTCCAGCCGCCGATGACGACCTCGACGGTGCTGACGTTCTTGACCTTCGTCCATTCGGCGCTGCGCCGGCCGGGCCGGTACGGCGAGGTGGTGCGCTTGCAGACGACCCCTTCGAGCCCGAGCTGCCGCGAGGAGTCGAAGGCCCGCGCGGCGTGGTCGGCGAACCAGACGGGCACCTGCCAGCGGAAGCCCGGCGTGAGCGTGCTCTCCAGCAGTTCGCGCCGCTCGGTGTAGGGGCGGGCGATGACGCTGTCGTCGCCGAGGTGGAGCAGGTCGAAGGCCATGAACGTGACCGGCGTGGTCCTGGTCAGTTCGGCGACAGCGACGGGGTTGCGCTGGTGCATGCGGGGTTGCAGGGCCTCGAAGCTGGGCCGTCCTGCCTCGTCGAAGGCGACGATCTCCCCGTCGAGCACGGTGGGGAGCGGGCCGGCGGCGCCCGCCATGAGCTGGAGTTCGGGGTAGGCGGGGGTGATGTCCTTGCCGTTGCGCGACATCAGGCGGACGGCGCCGTCCTCGACGTAGGCGAGGGCGCGCACTCCGTCCCATTTCATCTCCACGGCCCAGTCCGCACCCTGGACGGAGGTCAGGGTGCCGAGCTGGGCCAGCATCGGCGAGTAGGCCGGCAGCCGCGACATGGTGCATGCCGTACCCCGTCTGCTTGATCGACAGTGACGGGGAGGGGTCTACAGATGGTCAAGCGGCGTGTGTTCGACGAGTTCGGCCAGGTCGACACCGTGCTGGCCGAGTTCGGCGACGGTGGCGCAGTAGCCGCGCAGGTAGGTGCGGCCGTTGACCTGATGGGAGACGCGCAGCAGCGGGCGATCGTCGAGGATGATCGCCTCCACCAGGATGCCGTCGGGGCCGCGCCACTGTCCCATGCCGGTAAGAGTATGGGAGTGGACATAATGGACAGGTAATGCCGGCGGCCCCCGTGGTCGCGGGGAGACGCCGGGAAACCCGGTGAAAACCGCCCTCCACGACACGCGGCGCGGGTAAAAACGACGCAACGTTAACTTTAGGTTACTCGAAGTTTTTCTTGGCGTGGCGCGTTAGTGAGGCCGCGCCGGGGGCAGTGGTGCGTGTCGGAGCTTTCCCCGGCCGTGGCCGTACCCCCGTGACGGCCACGGCGGCCACCCCGGCAGGCCCGGTCCGGGGTGCGGCGGCCGCGGGGCGTGCGTCGGCGAGCGCCGCCCCGCGACCGCCGGGCCGTTCCGCGATGTGGACAGAACCGGATTCAGGGTCTGGACTCCGTAGACTGTCAGGGTGATTTCCCGTATCGACATGCGCGCTTCCCTGCCCGGGAATCTGCGCGACGTGCTGCCCCGCGCCGAGCTCGACGTCGAGGCCGCCCTGGAGAAGGTGCGGCCCATCTGCGAGGACGTACGCCATCGCGGGGCGGCAGCCGTACGGGAGCTGACCGCCAGGTTCGACGGTGTCGAGATCGCCTCCGCCCGCGTCCCCGCCGAGACCCTGGAGCGGGCCCTGGCCGAGCTGGACCCGAGGGTGCGGGCGGCCCTTGAGGAGTCGATCAGGCGGGCCAGGCTGGTCCACCGCGACCAACGCCGCGCCGACGTGACCACCGAGGTCGTGCCCGGCGGCACCGTGACCGAGCGGTGGGTGCCGGTCGACCGGGTGGGCCTCTACGTCCCCGGCGGCCGGGCGGTCTATCCGTCCAGCGTGGTGATGAACGTGGTGCCCGCGCAGGAGGCAGGCGTCGGCTCGCTGGCCGTCACCAGCCCGGCGCAGAAGGAGTTCGGCGGGCTGCCGCACCCGACGATCATGGCCGCGTGCGCGCTGCTGGGCGTGGACGAGGTCTACGCGGTGGGCGGGGCGCAGGCGGTGGCCATGTTCGCCTACGGCACCGAGGAGTGCCCGGCGGCCACGATGGTGACCGGTCCTGGCAACATCTACGTGGCGGCGGCCAAGCGGCTGCTCAAGGGGCGCATCGGCATCGACTCCGAGGCCGGCCCGACCGAGATCGCCATCCTGGCCGACGAGACGGCCGACCCGGTCCACGTCGCCGCCGACCTGATCAGCCAGGCCGAGCACGACACGATCGCCGCCGCGGTGCTGGTCACCACCAGCGCCGAGCTGGCCGACGCGGTCGAGAAGGAGCTGCCGGGCCAGGTCTCGGCCACCCGCCACACCGAGCGCATCACCGAG
This sequence comes from Nonomuraea sp. NPDC048892, assembly GCF_040649735.1. Taxonomy (NCBI): domain Bacteria; kingdom Bacillati; phylum Actinomycetota; class Actinomycetes; order Streptosporangiales; family Streptosporangiaceae; genus Nonomuraea; species Nonomuraea sp. NPDC048892. The sequence goes on from NZ_JBEZFZ010000007.1 coordinate 489,281, forward strand.
GCGCTGAGCGGCCGGCAGTCCGGCATCGTGCTGGTCGGCTCGATCGACGACGGGCTGAAGGTGGTCGACGCCTACGCCGCCGAGCACCTGGAGATCCACACCGCCGACGCGGCGGCCGTCGCGGCGCGGGTGCGCAACGCGGGGGCGATCTTCGTGGGCGCCTACGCGCCGGTCTCGCTCGGCGACTACCTCGCCGGCTCCAACCACGTGCTGCCCACGGGCGGCTGCGCCTGCCACTCCAGTGGCCTTTCTGTGCAGTCGTTCCTGCGCGGCATCCACGTCGTCGACTACACCCGCGAGGCGCTCGCGGGCGCGGCGGCGCACGTGTCGGTGCTGGCCGACGCCGAAGACCTGCCCGCACACGGCGCCGCGATCCGGGCCCGATTCGACTGGCGAGTGCCGACGGAGACCGCGTGAACCTGGACGATCTGCCGATCCGAGACGATCTGCGGGGCAAGACGCCCTACGGCGCTCCCCAGATCGACGTCCCGGTCCGGCTCAACACCAACGAAAACCCCTACCCGCCCTCGCCCGAGCTGGTCGCCGACCTGGCCCGCGAGATCGGGAAGCAGGCGGGCACGCTCAACCGCTACCCCGACAGGAACGCGGTGGCGCTGCGCGCCGGCCTGGCCGGCTACCTCGGCCACAGCCTGACCACCGAGCAGGTGTGGGCGGCCAACGGCTCCAACGAGGTGCTGCAGCAGATCCTGCAGGCGTTCGGCGGCCACGGCCGCACCGCGCTGGGGTTCGAGCCGTCCTACTCCATGCACCCGATCATCACCGGCGGCACCAGCACCGAGTGGGTCAGGGCGACCCGCGAGGAGGACTTCTCCCTCGATCCGGGCAAGGCCACCGCCGCGATCGAGGAGCACCGCCCCGACGTCGTCTTCCTCACCTCGCCCAACAACCCGACGGGCACCGCCCAGCCGCTGGAGACGATCGAGGCGGTGCTGGCCGCGGCGCCCGGCATGGTCGTGGTGGACGAGGCCTACGCCGAGTTCGCCCGGGAGGGCACGCCGTCGGCGCTGACACTGCTGCCCGCCCATCCGCGGCTGATCGTCACCCGGACGATGTCCAAGGCGTTCGCGATGGCCGGCACCCGGCTGGGCTACCTGGCCGCGCATCCGGCCGTGGTGGAGGCGCTGCTGCTGGTACGGCTGCCGTACCATCTGTCGACGCTCACCCAGACGGCGGCGCTGGTGGCGCTGCGGCACCGGGCCGAGCTGCTCGGCACGGTCGACGCGCTGCGGCGCGAGCGGGACGCGACGGTGGCCTGGCTGCGCGGCAAGGGGTTGTCGGTGGCCGACTCCGACGCCAATTTCGTGCTGTTCGGGCGTTTCCCCGACCGGCGCAAGGTGTGGGAGGGGATGCTGGAGCACGGCGTGCTCATCCGCGAGGTGGGCCCGCCCGAATGGCTGCGTGTGTCGATCGGCACGGGCGAGGAGATGACGGCGTTCCGCGCCGCCCTGGAAGGAGTCTTGTGAGCCGCGTAGGTCGCGTCGAGCGTGTCACGAAGGAGACCTCGGTCCTGGTGGAGGTGGGCCTCGACGGCACCGGCCGGGTCGAGGTGGCCACAGGGGTCGGCTTCTACGACCACATGCTGGCCCAGCTGGGCAAGCACGGTCTCTTCGACCTGACCGTCAAGACCGAGGGCGACCTGCACATCGACTCCCACCACACGATCGAGGACACCGCGCTCGCGCTGGGCGCGGCGTTCCGCGAGGCGTTGGGCGACAAGTCGGGCATCAGGCGGTTCGGCAGTGCGTCGTGCCCGCTGGACGAGTCGCTCGCCCAGGTCACCGTCGACCTGTCCGGCCGCCCCTACCTGGTGCACTCCGAGCCCGAGGGCATGGCGCCGATGATCGGCCCCGAATACGACACGACGATGACCCGCCACATCCTCGAGTCGTTCGTCGCCCAGGCCGCGATCTGCCTGCACGTGCACGTCCCCTACGGCCGCAACGCCCACCACATCGTGGAGTCCCAGTTCAAGGCGCTGGCCAGGGCGCTGCGTGAGGCGTCCGAGCTCGACCCGCGCGCCACCGGGGTGCCCAGCACCAAGGGCGTCCTGTGACCGACAACCTGCTCGCCGGGGTGATGGTGTTCATCGGGCTGTTCCTGGGCGGCGGTGTGTTCTCCCTGCTCAAGCAGGGGCTGAAGATCGGCGCGGCCGTCTGCGCGGTCGGCGCGGTTCTGGCGATCACGGCGGGGGTGTTGTGGTGGTGAGCAAGAAGAACGTGGTGGTGCTCGACTACGGCTCGGGCAACCTGCGCTCGGCCGAGCGTGCCCTGGCCAGGATCGGCGCCGAGGTGAGTGTGACGTCCGACTTCGCCGCGGCGCTCGACTGCGACGGTCTCGTCGTGCCGGGCGTGGGCGCGTTCGAGGCGTGCATGAAGGGCCTCAAGGGCGTGCGCGGCGAGCAGATCGTCGGGCGCAGGCTGGCCGGCGGGCGGCCGGTGCTGGGCATCTGCGTGGGCATGCAGATCCTGTTCGCCAGGGGCGTGGAGCACGGCGTCGAGACCGAGGGCTGCGGCGAGTGGCCGGGCACGGTCGAGCGGCTCGAAGCCCCCGTGCTGCCCCACATGGGGTGGAACACCGTCAAGGCGCCCGGCGGCAGCGTGCTGTTCGACGGGCTCGACGCGGCCACCCGCTTCTACTTCGTGCACTCCTACGGGGTGCGCGAGTGGGAGCTGCGCACGGGTGACGGCTTCGCCGAGCCGCTGGTCACGTGGGCCGAGCACGGCGTGCCGTTCGTGGCCGCGGTGGAGAACGGCCCGCTGATGGCCACCCAGTTCCATCCGGAGAAGAGCGGCGACGCCGGAGCCGCGCTGCTGCGCAACTGGCTCGGCACGATATGAGCCGCCGCGCCGCCGCGTACCACCCGGCCCGGGGCGCCATGAGCCGCCGCTCTGCCGCGCACCTGGCCTGTCAGGCCCGCCGGGAGAGACCGTGAGCAAGGAACGCGCCCGGCGGCGGGCCGAACGTGAGGCCGAGCGGGCCCGCGCGATCCAGGTCAACGAGGAACGGCAGGCCCGCAGGGCCCGCCGCCGCGCCTGGCTGGCCCGCCTGGTCCCACGCCCGATCCGGTTCTACCGCCAGGGCGGCCTGCTCGCCCGCCGCCACCGCGCCCAGAACGCGGTGGTGGCGCTCGGCTTCGTGATCGTCCAGGTGATCGCCTGGCTGATGTGGGGCTCGCTCCCGGTCAGCTTCGGCGTCCTCATCTTCTCCCTGTTGCTCGCGCCCGTTGTCGTGACCCTCGCCTTCGACCGGAGGATCTGAATGTCGCTCGTATTGCTGCCCGCCGTGGACGTCGCCGACGGCCAGGCCGTACGCCTGGTGCAGGGCGAGGCCGGCACCGAGACCGGCTACGGCGAGCCCCTGGCCGCCGCGCTGGCCTGGCAGGAGGCGGGCGCCGAGTGGATCCACGTCGTCGACCTCGACGCCGCCTTCGGCCGCGGCACCAACCGCGACCTGATCGCCGAGGTCATCGGCCGGGTCGACGTGAACGTGGAGCTGTCCGGCGGCATCCGCGACGACGAGTCCCTGGCCGCCGCCCTCGCCACCGGCTGCCGCCGGGTCAACATCGGCACCGCCGCGCTGGAGAACCCCGAGTGGTGCAGGAAGATCATCGCCGAGCACGGCGACCGGATCGCGGTCGGGCTCGACGTACGCGGCACCACCCTGGCCGCCCGCGGCTGGACCGAGGAGGGCGGCGACCTGTGGGAGGTCCTCGACCGGCTGGAGTCCGACGGCTGCCCCCGCTACGTGGTCACCGACGTGACCAAGGACGGCATGCTGCAGGGCCCCAATCTCGACCTCTACCGCCGCATCTGCGCCCGTACCGACAAGCCCGTGGTGGCCAGCGGCGGCGTTTCCAGCCTCGATGACCTGCTGGCACTCGCTTCTCTCGTCCCGGAGGGAGTGGAAGGCGCCATCGTGGGCAGGGCGCTCTACGCTCACGCGTTCACACTGGGAAACGCGCTGGCCGCGGTACGCGTGTAGCTCTTGCCGGGAGGGGGCGAGATGAGCGTCGGTTCCATCGGTATGGAAAGCACCGGATACCGGGTGTTCTCGGGCGGCATCTGGGAGGAGAAGTACGGCTACGCCCGCGCCGTGGTGGCGGGTGACCGGGTGATCGTGTCCGGCTGCACGTCCACGGTCGACGGAGAGGTGCGCCACGTCGGCGACGCCTACAGACAGGCCCGGACCGCGATCGACATCGCGCTCGAAGCCGTCCTGATGGGCGGCCTGGCGCGCGAGGACGTCATCATGGTCCGCTACTACGTGGTCGAGCAGCGCCACTTCGACCACGCCGGGCGGGCCATCAACGAGGTCTTCGGCAAAGTACGGCCCGCCTGCACCGGGGTGCGGGTGGCAGGACTGGTCGACCCGCGCATGCTGGTCGAGATCGAGATAGAGGCACTGCGAGCATGACCGTTGCGGTAAGAGTCATCCCCTGCCTCGACGTGGACGCCGGGCGTGTGGTCAAGGGCGTCAACTTCGAGAACCTGCGCGACGCGGGCGACCCCGTCGAGCTGGCCAGGCGCTACGACGAGGAGGGCGCCGACGAGCTGACCTTCCTCGACATCACGGCGTCGTCGGGCGAGCGCGAGACCATGCTCGACGTGGTGCGCAGGACCGCCGAGCAGGTGTTCATCCCGCTCACCGTCGGCGGCGGCGTCCGCGCGGTCGAGGACGTCGACCGGCTGCTGCGCGCGGGAGCCGACAAGGTGTCGCTCAACACGGCCGCCATCGCCAGGCCCGAGCTGCTCACCGAGGCGTCCAGGCGCTTCGGCGCGCAGTGCATTGTGCTGTCCGTGGACGCCCGCCGGGCGCAGGGCACGGCGAGCGGGTTCGAGGTGACCACCCACGGCGGCCGGCGCGGCACCGGGATCGACGCGGTGGAGTGGGCCGCCAGGGGCGAGGAGCTGGGCGTGGGCGAGATCCTGCTCAACTCGATGGACGGCGACGGCACGCTCGACGGCTACGATCTGGAGATGCTGCGCGCGGTCAGGGCGGCCGTGCGGGTGCCGGTGATCGCCAGCGGTGGCGCGGGCCGGCTGGAGGACTTCCCTCCGGCGGTCGCGGCGGGCGCCGACGCCGTCCTGGCGGCCAGCGTGTTCCACTTCGGCACCCTGAAGATCTCCGAGGTCAAGGAGACGCTGCGGATGGCGGGCCACCCGGTCCGCTGAACCTCTGTCCTGACGCCCGCCGCGCCCCGGCGGGCGTCGGCGCCGCTCCGGGCCTGTTCCGTCACGGGCGTCCCTGTCGCGCGGGTCAGAACACCCGCAGATGGTTGAACAGCTCGTAGGAGACGTCCTTGGCGGCGAACGCGGCCGCCTCGGACCGCTTGACGGTCAGGTACGCGTTGCGCCGCAGCGGCCCGAGCGCCTCCATGAGCACCTCGTCGGCCTCCAGCGCGTCCAGCGCCTCCTCCAGCGAGGCCGGCAGGCGGGGATAGCGGCCGGGAACCGTGTCGGGGTCGACGTCCACGGCCTCGCCCGGGTCGAGCTTGCGCCGGATGCCGTCGAGCCCGGCGTGGATGACGGCGCCGAGCGACAGGTAGGGGTTGGCCGAGGAGTCGGAGGGCTTCAGCTCCAGGTTGGGCTCGCCGCTGTCGCCGAGCGGGGAGCACACGCGCACGGCCGCCTCCCTGTTGTCGGGACCGTAGACGGCGTACGCGCTGGACCACATGCGGGGCGCCAGCCGGCGGAAGCTGTTGACGCTGCCGCACGTCAGCGCGGTGAGGGCGGGCAGGTGGGCGAGCAGCCCGCCGATGAAGCCGGCCCGCACCTCGCCGTCCTCGGCGAACAGGTTACGGGAGTCGCTCCACAGCGACAGGTGCAGGTGGGTGCCGTTGCCGGCCTGGTCGGCCAGCGGTTTGGGGGCCAGCGAGGCCCACATCTGCATGCGCAGGGCCACGCCGCGTACGGTCTCGCGGTAGATGACGTGGTTGTCGGCGGCCCGCAGGGCGGGGGCGTGGCGCACGGACAGCTCCTGCTGGCCGGGGCCCAGCTCCGGATGGTAGTGCTCGACCCGCAGCCCTTGCGTCTCCAGGGCGCGCATCAGCTTGATCGTGTAGTCGTGGGCGGTGTCGAAGCCCAGCCCGGCATAGCAGAGCGTGTCGTCGATCGGCACCAGCCGGTCGGGCCCGCCCGCCGGATCGGGCAGCCTGCGGCCGAGCGTGAACTCCGGCTCGAACGCGGCGACGAGTGTGTAACCCTCGGTCGCCAGATCGGCGATGGCGTCCTTGAGAAACGTCCGCGCGCACGCCTCCCAGGGGGCGCCGTCGGGACGGCGCAGGTCCGACAGCATGGCCGCGGCGCCGGGAGCGTACGGCAGCGGCACATACGTGGCGGGGTCGGGAACGATGCGTACCTCACCCACCGGACCCATGTGCTCGACATCCTGGAGCTGGTCGAGCATGTTCATCGCCATCATGGCCACCGTGTGCCCGATGCCTGTGCTGAGCCGTTCGGCCAGCCGCGACCGAGAAGCCGCCTTGCCACGGATCACGCCACCGTGGTCGGCGTACAGGAACCGGATCAGCTCGATGCCCTCAAGCTCGGCCCGTTCGAGGATCCGCCGGGCGTTGGGATCGAGCTGATTGATCTTGGTGCCGCTCGGGCGATCTGTCATTCTGCCTGCGTAACACGATCTGGCAGCGCTTGGAAGCACCTGACGCAGACAGAACCTTCCGTCAGGTCAGAACACTTGAGAAGAACACGGCCAACTGATTGGCTCCCTGAATGATTCCGTCGAACACACCGTTGACCGCGGCGGCGGCTTGGGCCGGCCGGGTGAACAGGTAGAAGACCACGAACGCTACAGCCACGTACGTGATCACCTTCTTGACCTGCATGGGGGGCCTCCTGCAGTCCATTCCCAGCCGTATATACCCGGATCTGGGCGATCACTAGGCATCTTCTGTGAAGATGTACATGATCCTAACCGGGGGGCTTCTTTCTCCTGCCATGGTACGGGCTTGAACCCGCGCGCGAGCGCCTGCCGCGCTGGGATTTCCGTGACGGCAGGGGCGCGGCAGGTGGGTGCCCCGTGACAGAAGATTGATCGGCTTTCAGCCAGGTCACAAGGGTCGATCGGAGTGCAGGCGGGCGGGCGTCGAGCCCGGATCCCGCTCGGCGGCCCGATCGCGGGCAGGGCCGGTCGGCGTGTCGTTCAGACCCCCAGGGTGGCCTCGCGCAGTGCGCTGACGGCGTCGGGCTCGCCGGTGAGCTCCACCCTGGCGTGCGCCTGCCGCCCGAAGCAGAACATGAGCAGCTCGGCCGCCCGCCCGGTGACCTCGACCCGGGCGCCGCCCTTGGGGCCGCCGAGCGCGACGCCGCCGCCGAGCCGGTGCAGCACCACGCCCACGGGCGACCTGCGCAGCATCAGCCGGGCCCCGCCCGAGACCCGCTTCCAGATCAGCCGTTCGAGGTCGTCGGGCAGCGCGCGGGGCTCCCAGTCGGGCTGGGCGCGGCGCACGTCCTCGTGGTGCACGAACAGCTCCAGCGTGTTGACGGCCTCGTCGAGCGCGGGAAGCAGGGCGTACACGCCGCCGGGTGAGCGGACCAGGCCGACCAGCTCGGGATAGGGCAGGCGCGTCTTCAGGCGGTTCTGCACCGAGGCGGTGTAGCCGGCCAGCGGCTTGAGCGCGAGACCGGGCGCCGCGTCCAGTCTGCGCTCGCGGATCGCGAGGTGGGCGGCCAGATCGGCGGTGGTCCAGCCCGTGCACAGGGTCGGCTCGTCCGGGCCGAGCCGGTCGAGCAGGTCGCAGAGCGCGGTGCGTTCGCCACGAGCATGAGTCACAGGCCAACCCTACCGGTGGGAATAACGAAGTGATCAGACGTGATACTGACATACGTATAAACGTGCGAGCTTGAGAGGAAATCCCCCGCGTGGCGAGCAAGGTCACCTCGGCCGTGATGCGTCAAGGACTCCGTGTCCTTGGGGTGGCCATCCGCACTGAGAAGACGGTCTTCGCGCTGGCGGTCACCGCCAGCGCCCTCTACGGAGGCATGACCGTCGCCTCCGCCTGGGCACTCGGCTGGGCGACGCAGAACGTGGTGCTGACCTCGTTCACCGAAGGCGACGTCACGGCGGGCGCGCTGTGGACCGGCGTGCTGCTGATCTTCGGCACCGCGCTGCTGAAGGCCATCGGCGTGGCGGGGCGGCGGATTCTGGCCGGCGTCATGCAGTACCGCATGCAGGCCAGGTCGCGCCGCGACGTGACCAAGCAGTACCTGCGGCTGCCGCTGTCGTGGCACCACCGCCACCCCACCGGGCAGCTCCTGTCGAACGCCAGCGCCGACGCCGAGGCCGCCTGGGCGCCCCTCGCGCCGCTGCCGATGGCGGTCGGCGTGATCGTCATGCTGGTCACGGCGGCGGTCGCGATGGTGTTCACCGATCTGGTGCTGGCCCTCGTCGGCTTCCTCATCTTCCCGGCCATCGCCGTGCTCAACCTGGTCTACCAGCGCCGGCTCAGCCCCCTCGCCACCCGGGCCCAGCAGCTGCGCGCCGAGGTCAGCGAGATCGCGCACGAGAGCTTCGACGGCGCCCTCGTCGTCAAGACGCTCGGCCGCGAGGAGCTGGAGACCGACCGGTTCCGGCGCCGCGCCCACGAGCTGCGCGACGCCAACATCGCCGTCGGCCGGGTGCGCGGCCTGTTCGACCCCATGCTGGAGGCCCTGCCCACGCTGGGCGTGCTCGCGGTCCTGGCCGTGGGCGCGAGCCGCCTGTCGGCCGGCGCGATCGACGCCGGTGGGCTGGTGCAGGTGGCCTACCTGTTCACGCTGCTGGCCTTCCCCATCAGGGCGCTGGGCTGGGTGCTGGCCGAGCTGCCGCGCAGCGTGGTCGGCTGGCAGCGGGTGCAGGCCGTCCTGGAGGCGACCGGCTCCATGGAGTACGGCACCACCGCCGCCACCTCCGCCGACCCGGCCGAGTTGCGGATCAGCGGCGTCTCCTATGCCTACGGCGAAGCGGAGGTGCTGCACGACGTCACCTTCGACGTGCCCGCCGGCCGCACCGTCGCCCTCGTCGGCCCCACGGGCTCGGGCAAGTCCACGCTCGTCCAGCTCCTGGCCCGCCTGGTCGACCCCGGCTCAGGCCAGGTGCTGCTCGACGGCGTCGACCTGCGCGAGCTGCCGTACGGGGGCGTCGCGGAGTCGGTGGCGCTGGTGCCGCAGCAGACCTTCCTGTTCGACGACACCGTACGCGGCAACATCGCGCTCGGCGGTAACGATCTTGGGGATGAGGACGTGTGGGCCGCCCTGCGCCTGGCCCAGGCCGACGGGTTCGTCGCCCGCATGCCTTCCGGGCTCGACACCCGGGTCGGCGAGCGCGGCGCCACCCTGTCCGGCGGCCAGCGCCAGCGCCTGGCCCTGGCCAGGGCCGTCGTGCGCCGCCCCCGCCTGCTCGTACTCGACGACGCCACCTCCAGCGTGGACCCCCAGGTCGAGGCCAGGATCCTGCACGGCCTGCGCGACGCGGCCGAGGCATCGACGGTCGTGGTCGTCGCCTACCGGTTGGCCACCATCGCGCTGGCCGACGAGGTCGTCTACCTCGACCGGGGCCGGGTCGTCGACCGCGGCACGCACGAGGAGCTGCTCGCGCGCTGCCCCGGCTACCGCAACCTGGTGACGGCCTACGAGCGCGAGGAGGCCGAGCGCGCGGCCATCGACATTCCCCCGATCGAGGAAGAAGAGATCAGCGCATGACGGTCCAGAGCATCCGGCGCGATTCGGAACGTTCCGCGCTGGCCACGGTGCGCCAGGGGCTCTCCCTGACCCCCGAGTTCCGCAAGGGGCTGGCGGGCACGCTGGCGCTGGCCGTCATCGCCACCATCGGCAAGATCATCGTGCCGATCGCGGTGCAGCAGACGATCGACACCGGCCTCAAGGGCGGCACTCCCGACGTTCCGTACATCACCGGCGCCGTCGTGATCTGCGCCGCCGCGGTGGTGCTCACCGCCCTGGCCGCGTACGTGATGAACGTGCGCCTCTACAAGGCCACCGAGTCCTCCCTGGCCACCCTGCGCGTGCGGGGCTTCCGGCACGTCCACGACCTGTCCGTGCTCACCCAGAACACCGAGCGCCGCGGCGCCCTGGTCTCCCGCGTCACCAACGACATCGACCAGATCAGCACCTTCATGCAGTGGGGCGGGCTGATGATCATCGTGGCGTTCGGCCAGCTGTTCGTGGCCACCGTCCTGATGTTCGTCTACTCCTGGCAGCTCACGCTGCTGGTCTGGGCCTGCTTCGTTCCGCTCATGATCGCCCTGCCGCGCTTCCAGCGGCTGCTGTCGCGGGCGTACACGGTCGTGCGCGAGCGCACCGGCGACATGCTGGCCGCCGTCAGCGAGTCCGTCGTCGGCGCCGCCGTCATCAGGGCCTACGCCTCGGAGCGGCGCACCGCAGAGCGCGTCGACCAGGCCGTGGACGCCAACAAGAAGGCCCAGACCAGGGCGCAGACCATCGTCGGCTTCGTCTTCCCGCTGACCGAGATCGTGGCCGCGCTCGCCATCGCCGGCATCGTCCTGCTCGGCGTGCGGCTCGGACTGTCGGGCGACATCACGCAGGGCGAGCTGGTGGCGTTCCTGTTCCTCGTGACGCTGTTCGTCTCGCCGCTGCAGACCGCCACCGAGGTGCTGAACGAGGCGCAGAACGCCGTCGCCGGCTGGCGCCGCATCCTCGGCGTCCTCGACACCCCTCCCGACGTCGCCGACCCCGGCGAGAACGGCGTGCAGCTGCCCCGCGGCCCCATCGAGGTCGCCTTCGAGAACGTGCACTTCTCCTACCCCGGCGGCGTGCCCGTGCTGAGCGAGGTCACGATCGAGATCCCGCCCCGCTCCCGCGTCGCGATCGTGGGGGAGACCGGCTCGGGCAAGACCACGTTCGCCAAGCTCCTGACCAGGCTCATGGACCCCGGCTCAGGGCGTGTCACGGTGGACGGCCACGACCTGCGCGACGTGCGCTTCTCCTCCCTGCGCGAACGGATCGTCATGGTCCCGCAGGACGGCTTCCTGTTCGACGGGACCCTGGAGGACAACATCCGCTTCGGCAAGCCGTCGGCCACCGCGGAGGAGATCGAGCTGGCGCTGACCGAGCTCGGCCTGGCCGACTGGCTGGAGGGCCTGCCCGCCGGCCTGGCCACGCCGGTCGGGCAGCGCGGCGAGTCGCTGTCGGCGGGCGAGCGCCAGCTCGTCGCCCTGGCCCGCGCCTACCTCGCCGACCCCGACCTGCTCCTGCTGGACGAGGCCACCTCCGCGGTGGACCCGGCCACCGAGGTACGCCTGGCGCGCGCCCTCGAAGGCGTCACCAGGGGCCGCACGGCCGTCTCGATCGCGCACCGCCTGTCCACGGCGGAGAACGCGGACGAGGTCCTGGTCTTCGACTCCGGCCGCCTGGTGCAGCGCGGGCCGCACGCGAAGCTGGTGGACGAGCCCGGCGTGTACGCCGACCTGCACGCCTCCTGGATCTCCGCCGCCCGCTCCTGACGCCCCCCGGCTCCTGAGCCCTGCCCGCTCTGAGCGCCGCCGCTCCTGAGGCTCAGGCGCACATGGCGGCGAAGGTGACGCTCGTGCCCGCAGGACCCGACACGATCGTGATGTGCTCGCACAACATGCTCGTCAGCCACAACCCCCGCCCGCAGGAGTCGAACCCCGCGGGCGGGCGCATGTCGCCCATCCACCCCGCCGGCAGCCCCGGCCCCTCGTCGCTGATCTCGCACCACAGCCGCTCGCCCCGCGTCCACAGCCGCAGCCGCCCGTGCCCGCCCCCGTGCACGACCGCGTTCGTGACGATCTCGTTGACGGCCAGCACGAAGTCCTCCAGCCCCCTGCCGCTCAGCCCCGCGCGCCCGGCGTGCTCGGCGACGGCCCTGCGCAGGAACGTGATCCGTCCCCGTGCGAAGCTCGTGCAGTACACCTGTCTACACATCGCCGACCCGGCGCACGGCGATGACCTCGTCGGCCCTGATCAGCTTGAGCACCCGGGCCACCGACGCCCCGCACACCACGGAGGTGCTGCCGAGCGGCCTGGCCAGGGCCGTGACGGTGAGCAGCTGCGCCGAGCCGGCGTCGATGAAGTCGAGCCCGGTGGCGTCGACCACGACCTCGCCCGGTTCGTGCTCCAGCCGCGCCAGCAGCGAGGCGAACGCCGGCCGGTTGGTCAGGTCGACGTCCCCCCACACCCGCAGCCCCGGCGGCGAGCAGGTGTTGGCGAAGCGCAGCAGCGCCTGCTCGGGGGAGATCGGATGCACCGAGGCGGCCCGGTCGAGAGCGTCGCGGGGGAAGAGCCGGCGGTCGTACTGGCACACGGCGGCCAGCCACCGCTCCCCGAACAGCTCGTTGGTCGCCGCCTCGAACGTCGCCTGCCCGCGCGCGTCGCCCACGCCCCAGGAGGCGTCGATCAGCGCGTACACGCCGTGCTGCCCGTGCTCGCGGGCCCGGTCGTGGGCGCCGGCCAGCTTCGCGTGCACCCGTTCGAGATCGAGCGAGCCGCCGGTGAAGTAGGTGTCGGCGCACGCCACGATCTCGATCCGCCCGGCGTGCTCGGCGTCGGCGAACCCCGGCACCAGCGGCGCCAGCCACGCGCGCGTCCGCTCGGGGCTGTCGGCGTGCGTGATGAGCACCACCTTGGTCCGGCGGCGCAGGCCGTTCATCGTGAACGCCTGCGTGGCCGTCATCCGCTCCCGCTCGCCCTCGAACGGCAGGCAGACGTGATCACCCAGGTCGGGATCGAGGACGGAGCCCGCGACGTGCACCACGATCGTGTCCTCCCCTAGCACGCGTCGGCTCCGAAATTACTCCGGTCCACGCCATCACGTAGCGCATTCTCTGTAAAACCCACTGTGACGCACCCCAGACCGGTGTACCTTTTCGGCGGGGCCACCCGTGGGAGGGGACATGAGGAGCATGGGCGTGGATGTGCTGGAGATGTCACGACATCAACACGGGGAGCTCGTGGTGGTCAGCCTGGCGGGTGAGCTCGACGTCGACAACGTCTCCCGGGTGCGCCAGTGCCTCGACGAGGCCGTCCGCGCGCACGGCCCCCGGCTGGTGGTCGATCTGAGTGGGCTGACGTTCATCGACACCACCGGGCTCGGCGTGCTGGTGCGGCAGCTGGCCGCGCTGCGCGACCGCGACGGGACCATGGCCCTGGTGGTCCCCGACGGGCTGGTGCTGCGGCGGCTGCGGCGCACCAATCTGGCGCCGTTGTTCCCCATTTACGACACGCTCTCCCAGGCCCTGGCCTGAGATCCGGGGGAGGCCTGCGCGGCACAGCGGTGGCGGGGGCACGACCCTGGGCTGGTTGAATGGCAGCATGTCGCTCGACCCCAAGATCGCCGCCCGGCTCAAGCGCAACCCCGACGGCCTGATCCCCGCCATCGCCCAGCAGTACGACACCGGTGAGGTGCTCATGCTGGCCTGGATGAACGACGAGGCCCTGCACCGCACGCTCACCACCGGCCGGGCCACCTACTGGTCGCGCAGCCGCGCCGAGTTCTGGGTCAAGGGCGACACCTCCGGCCACGTCCAGCACGTCAAGTCGGTGGCGCTCGACTGCGACGGCGACACCCTGCTCGTCAAGGTCGACCAGGAGGGCGCGGCCTGCCACACGGGCGAGCGCACCTGCTTCGACGCCGACCGGCTCGACATCGTGCTGAGCTAGGCGGACGGCATGGGGGCTGACAGGGCAGAAGGGCCGGACGGGGCAGAGCGGGCAGACCGGGCTTCCGGATCGGACGGGGCTCATACGGCGGCCGGCCGGGCGGCCGGATCGGGCCGGGCCTCCGGGCGTGGCGAGTTGTGGGGCTGGGTCGTGGCGACCGCGCTCGGCTGCCTCCTGGTGCTCTTCGCCGCCGGGCAGACCTGGGTGCGGGTGCTCGGCGGCGCCGGGGCGGCCGCGCCCACCGGCGGTGACCTCGGCCCGGTGCTGACCCCCGCCGCGCTGGCCGGGCTGGCCGGGGTGGTGGCCGTGCTGGCCGCCAAGGGGCTCGGCCGCCGCGTCGTCGGCGTGCTGCTCGCCCTCTGCGGCGTGGCCGCCGCGGCCGGGACGTGGACGGCGCTCGACGACGCCGGCGTCACCGGCTGGCTGCGCGAACGCAACGTGCTGCACGGCGTTACCGACCTGCCCTGGGAGCCGGTGGCCTGGTGGCCCGTCGTGTCCGGCGCGGGGGCCGTACTGATGATCGCCGGGGGAGCGGTCGCGGTCGTGCGCGCGGGCGCGTGGGCCGGCATGTCGGCCCGCTACGACCGGGAGAAGAGCCCGCCCGCCGGCGCGCAGGCGCAGGTCGCCGACGACAGAGCGCTCTGGGACGCCCTCGACCGCGGCGACGACCCGACCGATCCCCGCTGAGCACCCGGCCCTGGCGGATCCACCATTGTTCTAAAGCCTTGTCCGCCAGGCGGACGTTTCCTCAATAAGCTGCCGTTGCAACTCGCCACGGACATTTGAGGAGCCGGCTCATGAGCTACGGGGATCAGGGTGAAAACGGCGGCTACGGGGCCCAGCCTCCGGGGGGAGGCTACGGCCAGCAGCCCTACGGTGGTGACCGGAGTTACGGCCAGCAGCCCCAGAGCGGCGGTTACGGCCAGCAGCCGCCGAGCAGCGGCGGTTACGGGCAGCAGCCTCCCGGCGGCTACGGCGGCGGTTACGGGCAGCAGCCGGCCAGCCATCCGCAGCAGCTCGGCTACGGTCAGCTGCCTCCCAGCGGGGGCTACGGTCAGCAGCCGCCCAGCTACGGCGGTTACGGGCAGCAAGGGTATGGCCAGCAGGGCTACGGGCAGCCGGGTTACTACGCGCCGCCCCGCTCCACCAACGGCATGGCGGTGGCCTCGCTCGTCCTGGGCATCATCGGCCTGATCTTCTGCGGCCTGACCAGCATCCCCGGCGTGATCCTCGGCCACATCGCGCTCAACCGGATCAAGCGCACGGGCGAGGAAGGCTCGGGCATGGCCGTGGGCGGTCTGGTCACTTCGTACATCACGGTTGTCATCTGGGTGTTGTGCTGGCTCATCTTCGGCGGCATGCTGCTGTCCCTGATGGGCCTGAGCGCCGCCGCCACGTCGTCCTCGTACGACTACTGAAACCGGCGGCGACATGTGCCGCGCGTAGCCGGACCGTGACGACCCGCTTGCGGTCCGATTACGAATTGTCCGCAAGATGGACGTTAGTCCACGTAGCAGATGGTTTCTCGCTAGGCTGCCGCGCGCAACTCAGACTCAAAGATGACGACATGAGGGGTCATTAGCATGAGTTACGGTAACCAGGGCGACGGCGGATACGGCGCTCAGCCGCCCGGTGGCGGTTACGGTCAGCAGCCTCCGAGTGGCGGCGGTTACGGCCAGCAGCCCCCCAGCGGTGGCGGTTACGGCCAGCAGCCTCCGAGTGGCGGTGGCTACGGCCAGCAGCCCCCCAGTGGTGGCGGTTACGGCGGTGGCTACGGGCAGCAGCCTCCGAGCGGTGGCGGCTACGGCCAGCAGCCTCCCGGTGGCTACGGAGGCGGTTACGGCGGCGGCCCCGGCGGCCCCGGCGGCAACCCGCCGGACAACCACCTCGTCCCCGCCATCCTCACCACCCTCTTCTGCTGCCTCCCGCTCGGCGTCGTGTCGATCGTCAAGTCGTCGCAGGTGAACCAGAAGTGGCAGATCGGCGACTACGCGGGCGCCCAGCAGGCCTCCGAAGAGGCCAAGACGTGGTGGAAGCGCAGCCTGATCGTCGGCGCCATCGGCTCCGGCCTGCTGATCATCGCGTACGTGCTGTTCTTCGTGATCTTCGCCGCCAGCATGTCCTCGTACTCGTCGTACTAGGCCGCGTGAGACGACGAGCACGTACCGGAAGGCGGATACTGAGAGCATGAGCTTCGCAACAACCGAGCGGCACGGCACGAGACGCCTCAAGGCCCTGCTGCCGCCGCTCGGTGTTGCGGCCGCCGCTGGCGTGGCGTTCGCCGTGGTCGGCCTGGTGGATCCCAACGAGCCCGGTCACTACCCGACCTGCCCGTTCCTGGCGATCACCAAGCTCTACTGCCCGGGGTGCGGCACGCTGCGCACCATGCACGCCCTGGCCCACCTCGACCCGGTCGCCGCGCTCGGGCTCAACCCGCTCGCCATGGCGATGATCCCGTTCCTGCTGTTCTGGTGGGGACGGTGGGTCCTGCGGTCGTGGCAGGGGCGGCCGCGACGCACGACGCTGGCGCATCCGGCGTGGCTGTGGGTGTTCATCGGAGTGGTCATGGTCTACTGGGTCGTCCGTAATCTGCCCTTCGGGGCGTTCCTCGCTCCCTGACCGGGTGCCGGTGGCGAGGTGACCCCACGCGGGCCGATACCATCGCAGGATAAAGGCGAGAGAGCGGACGCGACGCGAACTCTCCGCCGCCCCCAGCAGCCGACCGGAGGGACCTCAAGCGCGTGAGTGAGCGGACGGAAGGGCCAAGCGTCCTCGACGACATCCTCGACGGGGTGCGCGCCGACCTCGCCGCACGTCAGCGGGACGTCTCCATTGACGAGCTCAAGCAGCGAGCCGAGCGGGCGCACGCGCCCAGAGACGCCATGGCCGCGCTCGGGGGCGACAGGATCTCGGTGATCGCCGAGGTCAAGCGCTCCAGCCCGTCGAAGGGCGCGCTCGCCGCGATCGCCGACCCGGCGGCGCTGGCGGCCGACTACGAAGCGGGCGGCGCCCACGTCATCAGCGTGCTGACCGAGCGGCGCAAGTTCGGCGGCAGCCTCGAAGACCTGGCCGCGGTCCGCGCCCGCGTCGACATCCCGATCCTGCGCAAAGACTTCATCCTCACCTCCTACCAGCTCTGGGAGGCCCGTGCCCACGGCGCCGACCTGGCTCTGCTCATGGTCGTGTGCCTGGAGCAGGAGGCGCTGGTGTCGCTGATCGAGCGGGCCGAGTCGATCGGGCTCACCCCGCTGGTCGAGGTGCACACCGAGGACGAGCTCGATCGGGCGGTCGCCGCCGGCGCCCGGGTCATCGGCGTCAACGCGCGCAATCTGAAGACACTCGAGGTCGACCGCGATGTCTTCACGAAGCTGGCGCCGAAGATCCCCGATAATGTGATCAAGATCGCCGAGTCGGGGGTGCGCGGGCCGCACGACCTGCTCGCCTACGCCCGTGGCGGCGCCGATGCCGTGCTGGTGGGGGAGAGCCTGGTCACCGGAAAGGACCCGCGCAAGGCAGTGGAGGCGCTGGTGACCGCCGGCGCCCACCCGTCGACGCGCCCCGACCACTCAGCAGAGGGATAGCAGTGGCAAACGAAGGCACCATCCTGACCGCCGCCGACCTGGCCGGCAACGGCGCGCGTGGCGACGACCCCGACGTGCACGGCAAGTTCGGCATCTTCGGGGGCCGCTACGTGCCCGAGGCGCTCATCCCGGCGCTCGACGAGGTCGCCGCCGTCTACGAGAAGGCCAAGAACGACGCGGAGTTCCTGCGCGAGTTCGACCACCTGCTGCGCACCTACGCGGGCCGGCCCACCACGCTGACCGACGTGCGGCGCTTCAGCGAGCAGGCCGGCGGCGCCAGGATCGTGCTCAAGCGCGAGGACCTCACCCACACCGGCGCCCACAAGATCAACAACGTGCTCGGCCAGGCCCTGCTGACCAAGCGGCTGGGCAAGAAGCGCGTGATCGCCGAGACCGGCGCCGGCCAGCACGGCGTGGCCACCGCCACCGCCGCGGCCCTGCTCGGGCTGGAGTGCGTCATCTACATGGGCGCGGTCGACTGCGAGCGCCAGGCGCTCAACGTGGCCAGGATGAAGCTGCTCGGCGCGACCGTGGTGCCGGTGACCAACGGCTCCCAGACGCTGAAGGACGCCATCAACGAGGCCTTCCGCGACTGGGTGACCAACGTCGACACCACCCACTACCTGTTCGGCACCGTCGCCGGGCCCCACCCGTTCCCCGAGATCGTGCGCGACTTCGCGCGCATCATCGGCGTCGAGGCCCGCCGCCAGATGCTGGAGCTGACCGGCGCGCTGCCCGACGCGGTGTGCGCGGCGGTCGGCGGCGGCAGCAACGCGATCGGCGTCTTCCACGCCTTCCTCGACGACCAGGACGTCGCGCTGCACGGCTACGAAGCCGCCGGCCACGGCCTGGAGAGCGGTGAGCACGCGCTCACCCTCACCGCCGGCTCGGTCGGCGTGCTGCACGGCTCGCGCACCTACGTGCTCCAGGACGACGAGGGCCAGACCATCGAGTCCCACTCCATCTCCGCCGGGCTCGACTACCCGGGCGTCGGCCCCGAGCACGCCTGGCTGAAGGACACCGGTCGCGCCACCTACCACGGCGTCACCGACGACCAGGCCATGGCCGCGTTCTCGCTGCTGGCCAGGACCGAGGGCATCATCCCCGCCATCGAGTCCTCCCACGCGCTGGCCGGCGCGCTGGAGCTGGGCCGCGAGCTCGGCCCCTCGGCCACCATCCTGGTCAACCTGTCCGGGCGCGGCGACAAGGACATGGGCACGGCGATGAAGTACTTCAACCTCTGACACCTGCGGCCCTGTGACACCGCGGCTCGACGGTTCTGCGGCCCGGCGGCTTGGCGGCGGCTTGGTGGCGGCTTCGTGGCGGCCGGGAAGCCGCCGTGACACATCGGCGCCCGACCGGCGCGGGGGATTCTGGGGCGGGCGCGCGGCAGGGCATCATGGTGAGACTCGACCTTCGAAACGGATAGACATGACGACTCTTCAGACGGTTTTCGCCAAGGCCAAGGCGGACAACCGGGCCGCGCTCGTCGGCTACCTGCCCGCCGGCTTCCCCTCCAAGGACGGTGGCATCGCCGCCGCCGCGGCCCTGGTGGAAGCCGGCTGCGACGTCATCGAGATCGGCCTGCCCTACTCCGACCCGCTCATGGACGGGCCGACGATCCAGGACGCCGTGCACAGGTCGCTGACCAACGGCACGCGCATCGCCGACGTGATGCGCACGGTGGAGGGCGTCGCCGCGACCGGCGCCGCCACGCTCGTCATGACGTACTGGAACCCGATCGACAAGTACGGCGCCGACCGGTTCGCGCGCGACCTGGCCAACGCGGGCGGCGTCGGCACGATCACGCCCGACCTGACGCCCGAGGAGTCCGAGCCGTGGCGCGCCGCCTCCGCGGCGGCCGGCATCGACACGGTCTTCCTGGTCGCGCCCAGCTCCACCGAGCAGCGCATCAAGGCCGTCGTCGACTGCTGCACCGGCTTCGTGTACGCGGCCTCGCTCATGGGCGTCACGGGCGCCAGGGAGAGCGTCAACGTCGCCGCCGAAGGGCTGGTCGAGCGGACCAAGGCCCACACCGACCTGCCGGTGTGCGTCGGGCTCGGCGTCGGCACCGGCGCGCAGGCGGCCGAGGTGGCGGCCTACGCCGACGGGGTCATCGTCGGGTCGGCGTTCATCCGGCGCATCCTCGACGCGCCCGACGAGGCGGCCGGCTGGGAGTCCATCGCCACGCTGGCCAGGGACATGGCGCGAGGCGTACGCCGCTGAGCGAACGCCGGTCGGACGCCTGAACGTGGGGCGTACGCGGCTGAGCGAACGCCGGTCGGCCGCCTGAGTGCGGGGCCGCGTGCGCCGGCGCTCACGTACGTACCGCCACCGCTTGGGCGCCCACCGGAGCCGCGCTTTCGGTGGCGCGCCGCCGGGACCGGGCGGCCATCAGCCAGGGCCCCGCTCGCTGAGGGCCCCGCTCGCTGAGGGCCCCGCTCGCTGAGGGCGCGGCCCGCTGAGGGCGCGGCCCGCTGAGGGCGCGGCCCGGGTGCCGTGCGCGGAGACGCCGGCGCGCTTGGGGAGCATGTTCACCGTGTGGCCTGGGTCCGTGTGCGGCGTGGCGATTCTTCGTGTCGTTTGTCGTGAAAAGCGGCGACTCTCCCAGGTCGGCCAGGGGGAACGCGCTTAGCTGATGCTTATCTGCGGCGTGGTCAGATGGAGATCCCGGTACTGTGCGCGACTTCCGCGCAGATCCAGAGGAGAACACACGTGGCCGCGTCTCTACCGTTGCCGAGGGCGACAACGGCGATACCCTGGGTGACAACCGTTGCCCGGCTCGTGCTGGGCGGGGTGCTGATCGCGGCGGGCGCGCTCAAGATCGGCAACCCGGCCGACTCCGTCGTGGCGGTCAAGGCCTATCAGTTGCTGCCTGAGCCGGTCGCCGTCGCGGTGGGGTACGCCCTGCCGATCCTGGAGATCGTGGTCGGCGTGCTGCTGATCGTCGGGCTGCTCACCCGGGTGGCCGCGGTGATCGCCGGGCTGCTCATGTTCGCGTTCGTGTTCGGGATCGCCTGGGCGTGGGCCAACGGCCTGCGGATCGACTGCGGCTGCTTCGGCGGCGGCGGGCAGCTGGGGGTGGGCCAGGAGCCGACCTACCTGCTCGACATCCTGCGCGACTTCGGCCTCGTCCTGCTCGGCGCCTGGACGGTGCGCTTCCCGCCGGGGCGCTTCGCGCTCGACGGTGCCCTCGGCATCGAGGGTGACACAGGTGATGACGACGAGGGGGACCAGCGATGAGCAAGGGCGACCGTACCAAGACGAAGTCGCAGTCGGCGCGCGAGAAGATCAAGGCGCAGCAGGCGGAGGCGCGGGCGAAGGAGAGGCGCCGCAAGGTGGTGGCCTACACGACCGCGAGCGTGGTCGCGGTGGCCGCCGTCGGGCTCGGCGCGTGGTACGCCGCCAGCATCTCCCGCTCCGAGGAGGCCGGCGCGGCGCTCGCGCCGATCACCGTGCAGCCCGACGGCAGCGTCGTGATGGCCAACGCGGGCGTCACGAAGCCCGTGGTGGACATCTACGAGGACTTCCAGTGCCCGGCCTGCAAGGAGCTGGAGCGGGTCAGCGGCCCGACGTTCAAGAACCTCGCGGCCGAGGGCAAGGCCAAGGTGGTCTTCCACCCGATCACGATCTTCTCGCAGGAGCCGACCAAGTCCAACTCCGTACGGGCGGGCAGCGCGGCCAGGTGCATCGCGGACGGCAAGCAGTGGATGGCCTTCCACGACCTGCTCTACCAGAACCAGCCCCCCGAGAGTGAGGTGGGCTTCACGGCCGACCAGCTCAAGCAGTGGGGCAAGGACGCCGGCGTCACCGATCCCGGCTTCGACGCCTGCGTGACCTCGAACAAGAACGCCGACGCGCAGCTCGCGTACAGCAAGAAGGTCAGCGAGGCGCAGAAGCTCGACCACACGCCGACAGTGAAATTGAACGGTACAGAGATAGACAATCCGGTACTGTTCAGCCCGTCGCAACTTCGCGATGAGATTACGAAGGCGGCCAAGTAGCCTCGCTTCCGCTACCCTCACCTGACATGCCCCTTGCCTCGATTCCCAGCCCTTCCCAGGGGGTCTGGTATCTCGGAATCATCCCGATCCGGGCTTATGCGCTATGCATCGTGCTCGGCGTCATCGTCGCCGTCTGGCTGAGCGAGCGGCGCTGGCGCGCCCGCGGCGGCCAGCAAGGGACGATCATCGACATCGCGGTCCCCGCGGTCATCTTCGGCCTGATCGGCGGCCGGCTCTACCACGTCATCACCGACTGGCAGACCTACTTCGGCCCGCGCGCGATCAAGGAGCCCATCCAGGCGCTGTTCATCTGGGAGGGCGGCCTCGGCATCTGGGGCGCGATCGCGCTCGGCGCCTTCGGCGTCTGGCTGGCCGTGCGCAAGCGCGGCATCTCCATGGGCGCGGTCGCCGACACGGTCGCGCCCGGCATCGCCTTCGCGCAGGCCATCGGCCGCTGGGGCAACTGGTTCAACCAGGAGCTCTACGGCTCGCCGACCACGCTGCCGTGGGGGCTGGAGATCGACGTCGAGCACGGCGGCGAGCCCGGCGTCCTCTACCACCCGACCTTCCTGTACGAGTCGCTGTGGGACCTCGCGCTCGGCTTCGCCCTCATCTTCGCGGGCCGCGCCCTGACGCTGCGCCACGGGCGGCTGTTCGCCCTCTACGTCGCCGGTTACACGCTCGGCCGCTTCTGGATCGAAGGGCTGCGCATCGACCCGGTCGGCGGCGTCGACCACGCGGTGCTCTTCCTCGGGCTGCGGATCAATCAGTGGACCTCGATCGTGCTGTTCGTGCTCGCCCTGGTCTACTTCTTCGCCACCCGCAACAAGACGGGCGTGGAGATCGTCTCGCCACCGTCGTCGGACGAGCCCGGCGCGCAGGCCGACGCCGACCCGGAGCACTCGGCAGGCCAGGCCGACCCCGGCACGGGCGAGTCCTCCAAGACCGACGCCCCTCCAGGCGACGCCCCCACGGCCGGCGAGACTCCGGATCCGGAAACGACGACGGAGCCGTCCACGAAGCCGTCCACGGAGCCGTCCACGAAGCCGTCCACGGAGCCGTCCACGGGGCCGTCCACGGGGCCCTCGGCGCAGGACCCTGCGGCCTCCGACCAGCCAGAGGCCGGGGACCAGCAGCCGGACACGGCCGCCGCCGAAGAGCCTGCGGACACGCCGGAGTCGGCGCGTACGGAGAGCTCCCAGGACAACACCGCGGATGCCACCGACGACGCACCGGCGGCCCCTGAACCCACCACGACCGGCTCCACCGAGACGGGTTCGGCGGCGGCGGAGGCCGGTGCTGCCGACACCGACACGGGCACCAAGGCGACGGACAACGACCCAGGAGAGCCTTCCACCGCCGAATCTCCCGAGCCTGAACCCGCGACGAAGGAGAAGAACTCCCGATGAGCGGTCGCGCGGAGGCCCACCACCGACATCGCGACGTCACCGGAGGCTGGCTACGGCCATCGGTGTTCGGCGCGATGGACGGCCTGGTGTCGAACTTCGCGCTCATCGCAGGCGTCGCGGCCGGCACCGCCAACACCAGGATCATCGCCCTCGGCGGGGCCGCCGGCCTGGCTGCCGGGGCGCTGTCCATGGCGGGCGGCGAATACGTCTCGGTGGCCAGCCAGCGCGAGCTGGCCCAGGCCGAGATCGCCGTCGAGCGGCGCGAGCTGGCCAGCCATCCCGACGACGAGCGGGCGGAGCTGGCGCAGACGTTCGTGGACCGGGGCGTGACGCCCGACCTGGCCGCCGAGGTGGCCAGGCAGATCTCGCTCCATCCCGATCAGGCGCTGGAGGTGCACGCGCGCAACGAGCTCGGGGTCGCGCCGGGCGATCTGCCGTCGCCGGTGGTGGCGGCGGTGTCGTCGTTCCTGTCGTTCGGGGTGGGGGCGCTGTTGCCGCTGCTGCCGTACCTGCTCGGGGCGCACGACCTGCTCTGGTCGGCCGGATTGTCCGGCGTGGCGCTGTTCGCGGCCGGGGCGATCGTCTCGGTGGTGACGGCACGCAGCTGGTGGTATTCCGGGCTACGCCAGCTACTGGTGGGTGCGGTCGCGGCGGTGGTCACCTTCACCGTCGGAAACCTCGTCGGGGCGGCGGGGCTGTGATGGCCCGTAAAAGATCACCGTCCGGCTCCAAGGGCGGCCGTTCAGGCGGCAACGACGGAACGGGCCGCACCAGAGACAACCGCTCGACCCCGGCCACAGACAGCACAGGTTGGCCCGCCGCGGACCCCGACCCCGGCAACCGCCACGGCACCTCCCCGGACACGCGCTGGCCCGGCGCGCCGGCTCCGGACGGCCGCCACAGCATCGACACGGATGCCGGCCGACCCGGCGGGACCCCTGACAGCGGCCGGCGCGGCGGGACCTCTGACGGTGGACGGCGCGGCGGAACTCCTGACGGCGGCCGACGCGGTGCCAGCGCCGAGAGCGGTCGGCGCGGTACCGGCACGGACGGTGGCCGACGCGGCGCGGGTAGCGAAGGCGGTCGGCCCGGTCCTGCGACGGATGGCGGCAGCTGGCACGCCACCGGGACCGACGGCGGCGGCTGGTCAGCAGCTGGGACGGATGGTGGTGGCCGGAGGGCTGCCGGGACCGATGGTGGTGGTCGCTCGGCCGCTGGGACGGATGGTGTCGGTTGGCGGGCCGCCGGGACGGACGGTGGCGGCTGGCGGACTGCCGGGACTGACGGTGGTGGTCGCTCGGCCGCTGGGACGGATGGTGTCGGTTGGCGGGCCGCCGGGACAGACGCTGGCGGTTGGCCGGCCGCTGGTGCAGCGGGGACGGACGGCGGTGGCTGGCCGGCGGCTGGTGATGGTCGGTCCGGAACGGGCGCAGGTGGTCGCAGCCGTCGTTCGGACGGCGGCGGTTCCGGCCGGGGTCGTGGCCGTTCTGGCGCGCATACCGACGGCGGCGGCTGGCCGGCGGGCGACGGCACCCGTGCGGACGGCGGCCGCCATGGTGCCGCTCCGGAGGGTCGGCGACGCGGTGTAGGCACCGACGGCGGTCAGCCCGGTGCCGGTGCTGACGGCGGCCGATCCCGTGCCGGTGCGGACGGTGGTCGGCACGGTACCGGCCCCGAGGCTGGGCGGCGCGGTCATGGGACGGACGGCGGTAGGTCGGCGGCAGGGACAGATGGCAGAGGTTGGCAGGCCGCCGGGACGGACGCTGGTGGTCGGCGGGCTGCCGGGACCGATGGCGGCGGCCGGCATGCCACCGGGACGGACGGTGGCGGCTGGCAGGCTGCCGGGACCGATGGTGGTGGTCAGCGGGCTGCCGGGACTGAGGGCGGCGGCTGGCACACAACCGGGACCGACGATGGGGGCCGGCAGGCTGCCGGGACCGATGGCCGGGGCTGGCGGGCTGTGGGAACGGGCAGCGGAAGCTGGCAGGCTGCTGGGACGGATGGCGGTGGCTGGTCGGCGGCTGGTGATGGTCGGTCCGGAGCGGGTGCGGGTGGTCGGAGCCGTCGTTCGGACGGCGGCGACTTCGGCCGGGGTCGTGGCCGTTCTGGCGCGCATACCGACGGCGGTGGCTGGCCGGCGGGCGGTGCCGAGGGTAGGGGCGCGGACGGCGGCCAACCACTGACAGGCACCGACGGCCGCGGCTGGCACGCCACCGGCGGCGGCCCGCAGGCGGCCGAGCCGGAAGACCGCCGCTCGGAGGGCGGACGCGGCAGCCGCAGAGCCGCCCGTTCCCATGGCGGCCGAGCCGAGGAGCCGGTGAACGGCAACTGGCAGGCGTCCAGCACAGGCGACGGCCTGTTGTCGAACGACGGCTGGTCGACGGACGCGCCCGGCGGCGGACTGATGGCAGGCGGCCGCTCGGGCTCCGACGGCCGGGGCACGAACGCGGACGGTGGCCGACCGGCAGATGATGGCTGGTCGGCGGATACGGCCGATGGCGGGTCAGCGGGTGCGAGTGGTGGCCGCAGGTGGGGTCGTGGCCGGGGCCGGGGCGCGAGTGCGAACGGTGGCCGTTCGGCGGATGATGCGTGGTCGGTTGATGGCCGACAGGAAGACGGCGACCGAGGCGCGAACGCGGGTCATGGTCGGCCGGCCGACAGTGACCGTTCGGCGGATGGGTCTGGTGGTCGGCGGTCGGGTCGTGGCCGGGGCACCCATGCGGACGGTGGCCGACCGGCGGATGCGAACGGTGGCCGACGGCCGGGCGATGGCAGGTCGGCGGGTCCGGACAGTGGCGCCATGTTCATGGCCGGAACGGCTGACGGCGGCTGGTCGGTCGATGGCGCGGGCCGTGCTGGCGGTGCCGGCGGCGGGGACGGTGCTGGTGCCGGGGACGGCGGTGCGCGACAGGCATCGGAGTCGGACGGCAGACGGCGGTTCGGGCGCGGGCGGAAGGCGGCGTCCGGAGGGCGGAGAGGCGAGACCGGTGACGAGGAGACGGCGTCCGGCTGGCTGAGCGGTGAGGACAGCGGCCGCGAGTCGGCGTTCTGGCCGGAAGCGGACTCTGGTGGTGCGGAAACGACGCTCGGGCGGCGGAAAGCTGAGTCCGGGCGGCGGAAGGCGGGGGCCGGCGGGCCTGCGACCGGTGAGTTCGACGCCGAAGGGCTGACGGTCGCCGGCGGTGGCGCGGGTGACGACGACGGATCCGGGCGACGGGAGCCCGCCTACCACAAGCGGCGCAGGACCCCACGCTCCGACTGGCAGTTCCCCATACTCACCGACATGGGTTTCCGCCCGGAGCAGCAGCGCCTGTTCGTCATCATCGCCACGGTCGCCGGAGTGCTGGTCGCCGCCGGAGCCTTCGTGACGGTCGTCAGGTCCCTGGGCACCTACCGCCCGGAACGGCAGGTCACCGCCTCCGTGCTCGGCCCCGACGCGGCCGTCCCGCAGGTGTTCCACGGCTGGAACTCGCCCAAGCTGTTCGACCCCGTCACCGAGCGGGCCAAGGACCCGAAGGCGCTCACGGAGAAGGAGGTGTTCAGCCAGAAGACGCTGGCCGTGTCGAAGAAGCTCAAGCTCAAGCTCGTCGCCAAGCAACTCGACGCCGACTGCGCCACGGCCCTCTGGGGCGAGCGCCTGCACGAGCTGACGGCGAACGCCGGCTGCACCCAGGTGGCCCGCGGCCTGTACGCCAGCTCCGACGGCCGTTACGTCGGCCAGTACACGCTGCTCAACCTCAAGGACGGCAAGTCGGCCTCAGAACTGGTCGAGGCTCTGAAGACCCTCTATCGCGGCGGCTGGGCCAGCCCGCTGACCTCCGCCAAGGTGGCCTTCCCGCCTGGCGGCTACTCGGAGGCGGGCGGCTACGCGCTCGGCCATTACGTCGGGCTGGTGTGGCTCGGCCGGCTGGACGGCACCGAACCCACCGCCAAGGACGACTTCGTCTCCCTCACCCTGGCTCTGCGCGGGGCGGAGAAGGCCGTCTACCGCCGCGTCGTCGCGATCACGGGGACGTCCTCCTGATGTCCCGCCGGATCGTCATCCCCGGAGTGGCCGCCGTCCTGGTGGGGGCCGCCGTGGCGGGCTGGCTGTGGCTGCGCGGGGACGACCCGCGTCCCACCACCCTCCACGCCGAACTCACCTCCGCCTTCTACGCGGCCGTCGACACCCGCCGGCGCGACGCCACGCCGCTGACGACCGAGGAGGTGTTCCCGCCGTCCACCCGGAGCCTGGCGGGCATGGGGCAGGTGTCCACCCGCCAGTTCACCGACTGCGACGAACTCCTCTGGGGCACCTCAGCCACCGAATGCACACAGGCGCTGCAGGCCACGTACGCGGGCGGCTCCATGGCGGGTCAGTTCGTCATCTTCAACCTCGCGGACGGGCGCGCGGCCGACGCCCTGGTGTCCGCCCTGCGCAAGGACGGGTTCGTACGGCAGGACGTCGCGTTCGAGCCCGTCGGCAGCCTGGCCCAGGTCCGTGCGATGGGCCATTACGTGACGGTGAGCTGGACCGGCACCACCCAGCCCGCGCAACCGGGCCAGACGCCGGCCGGTTCCGAACCATTCGGCCAGCTGAACGAGCCCATCCAGTCCGACCAACGTGACGAGTCCGGCCAGCCGGCCCAGCCCACAGAAACGGGCCGGGAAAGCCGCCCCTCGGGCACGGACCAACCAGGGCAACCCGTGGAAACGGACCAACCAGGGCAACGTACGCAGTCCACGGAAGCAGGCCAATCAGGGCAGTCCGCGGAAATGGGCCGACCTGAGCAGCCCACGGAAGTGGGTCGGCCTAGGAAGCCCACGGACACCGGCCAGCCATCAGATGTCGGCCGGGGGCGATCGGCGGGCACCGAGCAACTGGGCGGCCTCGCGGGCACCGGCCGACCGGGGCAACCCGCGGAGTCCACACAACCTTCGGATCCTGGGCCGACTGCGCAACTCCCACAACCCGGGCAGGATCTCGTCGCCGCCCTCATAGCCCTGGACGGCCTCGGCCGAGCAGTCCAGGGTCGCGTCGTCGCCGCCACCTGACAGCCGCCGGGGTACTCGCGGCGCTGCGCAGACTTGGCGGTGCTGGTGCTGGCCGCAGTTGCGGCCGCCTGTCGCTTGGCCGGTGCTGTGGCTGGCGATGCTGACCGCCACCTGGGTCCTGCCTTCGCCGACGTTTGATTGTCAGTTGCTTTGATGCCTGGCTCCGCTAATGACGAGTCCCGCCTGCAGAATCGCTCCGCTGATAAGGATTCGCGGCCGTTGCCGGAGGTCGGCCGTGTATCACTGACGATTGGCGGCTCACGATGGTGCCCGCGCCGACGATGGTCGGCTCACGACGGTGCTCACGCTGAAGAATGGTCGCGGCCACCCGAACCGGGCCATGTCGGCCAATCCGTTCGCGTGGCAGGTCGTCGTAGCGGGGTCGAACGTCGTGGTCAGGTGGTCGTGGTCAGGGCTGTGACTGTTCTGGTGACCGCCTCGTGCAGGGATGAGAGGCGGTGGATTGGGGCGTCGAGGGGGGTCAGGTCGTCTGACCAGTCGGCGGCCTCGCGGATCAGGGCGCGGGCCTCGTTCTTCGTCAGGGACGATCCCTGTGCGGCGGCCACCGCGATGAGGGCCTCGCGCCAGGTGTTGGCCAGTTTGGCGTGGCCGTGGTCGAGGATGCGGCGCAGGACCGTGTCCGCATCCCCTTCCGGTTGCGGCAGGCGTACGGCGTCCAGGATGTTCTCGCCTGCTTCGCTCACCTCGTACACGGGCGACAGGGCCTTGGGCAGGGGTGGGAGGGAGGTGCCGACGAGGCGGACGTGGGTGGCGCGGGTGGCCAGGAGGAGGCGGGGGAGTGCGGCCTCCAGGCCGGGCGGCACCGCCACGGCGACCCGCTGCGGTGCGGCGGCGTACGGCTTGGCCAGCCAGGTCGAGAGCCGGACCCGCGGCTGCGGGAGGTCTTTGGGCCAGTCGCCCACCAGGAGGTCAGCCTCGAAGCCCGCCAGCGCGTCCTCGGTGGCGGGCCCGGTGACCGGTGAACCCTCCGCCCCCGGGGCGGCGGCTTTCTGGCCGGCCGAGGAGCTGCTTTCGATCGACTGGGGGCCGTGGGTGTAGATGGCGGTGGTGTGGCGGGTGAGGCGGGACTGGACGGCGGGGCGGGTCTTGGTGGTGGGGCGCAGGAGGTAGAGGTCGGCGGCCGAGCCGATCGCTTCTGCCCCGAAATAGCGGTTGAAGTCGGGATAGATGGCCTCGTAGACGAGGTTGAGCTCCGACAGCTCCTGCTGCACCTTGAAGGCCAGCATCGGCGTGCGCTCGCTCGCCCCGTACGCCAGCAGCACCCGCCCCTCGTCCTTCAGCCCCTCCACCGCCCGCGCCACGAACAGCCCGACCCCCTCGGGCGTGTACGGCGGGTCGGTGAGCGCCAGGTCGTGGTCCCTGGCCGAGGCGGGCAGGCCGAGGCGCAGGTCGGCCCAGCGGGTGCGGACGCCCAGGCGCTGCTCGTCGATGTAGGCCAGGACGCGCTCGTCGACGTCGACCACCGTCACGTCGGTCTCGGGATGGACGAGCTTGACGGCCAGCGAGGTCAGGTCGTGGTCGCCCACGCACAGCAGGCGGGCCCCGGGCAGCCAGAAGCGGGTGCCGACCAGCAGCGCCCGGCGCAGCACGGTCTCCGGCGTGGCCGAGACGTGGTCGAGCACGTGGCGGGCGCGCGGGGCCTTGGCCACGAGGGCGGTCAGCCGGTCTAGCACGTGGGCGTAGTGGGGCAGCAGGTGGGCGACCGGGTCTTCCGGAGGCGCGGCCACGGCGAGCAGGTCCTGGTAGGCGGGGGTGTCGACGAGCGGGACGCGGAAGCGTTCGCCGTCGCGTTCAAGGACGACCTCGCGCAGCAGCGACTCGACCGTGCGCCTCGACGTGGCGCTCTGCCTGACCAGCTCGGCGAGGGTCCACCAGTGGCCCTCGCAGAGCAGGGCCAGGGCGTGCCTCAGCCGCCTGCTGTCGGCCCCTGCTGCGGTGAGTAGCCGTTCGACCCCGTCACGCTCCATGGGTGAACCCTATCGGGGCCGGGGGCACTCGATCGCCGTGACGCGAATCCGCGGCCTGGACGGGGAATTTCGGGCCCCATGCTGGAGGTTTGGGATAGAGCGTTCGGATGCCGGAGCGGTGCGAATGTTCGCAATACGGACGCGGCGGGCACCATTCCGGCAGGGTGGGGTAACCTCTATCCACGATATGCAGCAGGGCCAACGTCGTCCCCGCCTGTAGCGCAGTTCAGACAGACGAAGACGACGGGAGGGATTCAATGCCTGCTGCCCACCTCGGGTTCCCCGAGCCCCAGGGCCTGTACCACCCCGCCAATGAGCACGATGCCTGCGGTGTCGCCATGGTTGCCGACGTCGCGGGACGCCGTGGACACGGGATCGTGGTGAAGGCGCTGACGGCGCTGTGCAATCTTGATCATCGGGGGGCCAAGGGTAGCGAGCCGGACACCGGCGACGGAGCCGGGATCCTGACGCAGATCCCCGACACGTTCTACCGCGCGAGCGTGCCCTTCGCGCTGCCCGCCGCCGGGTCGTACGCGACCGGCATCGCGTTCCTGCCGTTCGACGAGCGGGCCAGGGGCGTGGCCACGCGCCTCATCGAGGAGATCGCGGCCGAAGAGGGCCTCACCGTGCTCGGCTGGCGTGAGCTGCCGGTCGACCGTGACCTGCCGGGGCCGAGCGCCCGGGCCGTCATGCCGCACTTCGCCCAGCTGTTCGTCTCCTCCCCCGACGGGCAGGAGGGGCTCGAACTCGACCGGCTCGCGTTCTGCCTGCGCAAGCGGGCCGAGCACGAGGCCGACGTCTACTTCCCCTCGCTGTCGGCCAGGACCGTCGTCTACAAGGGCATGCTCACGCCCGACCAGGTCGAGCCGTTCTTCCCCGACCTGAGCGACGAACGGTACGAGAGCGCCATCGCACTGGTGCACTCGCGCTTCTCCACCAACACCTTCCCCAGCTGGCCGCTGGCCCACCCCTACCGCTACATCGCCCACAACGGCGAGATCAACACGGTCAAGGGCAACCGCAACTGGATGCGCGCCCGTGAGGCGATGCTGGCCTCGGCCCGCATCCCGGGCGACATTTCCCGACTTTTCCCCATCTGCGACCCCGACGGCAGCGACACCGCCAGCTTCGACGAGGCGCTGGAGCTGCTGCACATCGGCGGGCGCAGCCTGCCCCACGCCGTGCTGATGATGATCCCCGAGGCGTGGGAGAACCACACCGAGATGGACCCGGCGCGGCGGGCGTTCTACGAGTTCCACTCCACGCTCATGGAGGCGTGGGACGGGCCGGCCTCGATCACGTTCACCGACGGCACCCTGGCCGGCGCCGTGCTCGACCGCAACGGCCTGCGCCCCGGGCGCTTCTGGGTGACCGCCGACGGCCTGGTCGTGCTGGCCTCCGAGGCCGGCGTGCTCGACTTCAGGCCCGAGGACGTGGTCCGCAAGGGCCGCCTGCAGCCGGGCCGCATGTTCCTCATCGACACCGCCCGCGGCAAGATCATCGAGGACGACGAGATCAAGGCGGAGCTGGCGGCCGAGCTGCCGTACGCCGACTGGCTGCACGCCGGGCTCGTCCGCTTCGAGGAGCTGCCGGCCCGCCAGCGAGAGATCCCCACCCACGAGGCGCTCGTCAAGAGGCAGCAGACCTTCGGCTACACCGAGGAAGAGCTGCGCATCATCCTGTCGCCGATGGCGAAGGCGGGCCAGGAGCCGATCGGCTCCATGGGCACCGACACGCCGGTGGCCGTGCTGAGCGAGAAGCCGCGGCTTCTGTTCGACTACTTCACCCAGCTGTTCGCGCAGGTCACCAACCCGCCGCTGGACGCCATCAGGGAAGAGCTGGTCACCTCGCTGGCCAGCACCCTCGGGCCCGAGGGCAACCTGCTGGACCCGGGGCCGACCTCCTGCCGCCAGCTCGTGCTGCCGTACCCGGTGATCGACAACGACGAACTCGCGAAGATCATCCACATCAACGACGAGCACGACCTGCCCGGCTTCCATCCGTACGTCATCAGCGGCCTGTACGAGGTCGCCGGCGGCGGCGAGGCGCTGCTGCGCCGCCTGGCGGAGATCCGCGCCGAGGCGTCCCAGGCCATCGCGGACGGAGCGCGCATCGTCGTGCTGTCCGACCGCGGCTCCTCCGACACGCTCGCCCCGATCCCGTCGCTGCTGCTGACCGGCGCGGTGCACCACCACCTGATCCAGGAGAAGACCCGCACCAAGATCGGCCTGGTCATCGAGACCGGCGAGGCCCGCGAGTGCCACCACATGGCGCTGCTGATCGGCTACGGCGCCGCCGCGATCAACCCCTACCTCGCGATCGAGACCATCGAGGACCTGGTCGACACCGGCGCCCTGCAAATGGACAAGCGCAAGGCCGTGCGCAACCTGATCAAGGCGTACGGCAAGGGCGTCATCAAGGTCATGTCCAAGATGGGCGTGTCCACGGTGGCCTCCTACACCGGCGCGCAGATCTTCGAGGCGCTCGGCCTGAGCCAGGAGGTCATCGACGCCTGCTTCACCGGCACCACCTCCCGCCTGGGCGGCGTCGGCTTCGACGTGCTGGCCACCGAGGTCGCGCAGCGCCACGCCCACGCCTACCCGCGGGTGGAGAACGCCCACCGCAGGCTCCAGGTGGGCGGCGAGTACCAGTGGCGGCGCGAGGGCGAGCCGCACCTGTTCAACCCCGAGACCGTCTTCAAGCTGCAGCACGCCACCAGGACCCGCCGCTACGAGATCTTCAAGGAGTACACGAACCTCGTGGACTCCCAGGCGGAGCGGCTGATGACCCTGCGCGGCCTGTTCAAGCTGCGCGGGGGCAACCCGATCCCGATCGAGGAGGTCGAGCCGGTCTCGGAGATCGTCAAGCGCTTCTCGACCGGCGCGATGTCGTACGGGTCCATCTCGATGGAGGCGCACGAGACGCTCGCCATCGCGATGAACCGGCTCGGCGGCAAGTCCAACACCGGCGAGGGCGGCGAGGACCCCGAGCGGCTGTACGACCCGGCCCGGCGCAGCGCGATCAAGCAGGTGGCCTCCGGCCGCTTCGGCGTCACCTCCGAATACCTGGTGAACGCCGCCGACCTGCAGATCAAGATGGCCCAGGGCGCCAAGCCCGGCGAGGGCGGCCAGCTGCCAGGCCACAAGGTCTACCCGTGGATCGCCAAGACCCGCCACTCCACGCCCGGCGTCGGCCTCATCTCGCCGCCGCCGCACCATGACATCTACTCCATCGAGGACCTGGCCCAGCTCATCCACGACCTGAAGAACTCCAACCCGGAGGCCAGGGTCCACGTGAAGCTGGTCGCCGAGGTCGGCGTCGGAACGGTCGCGGCCGGTGTGTCTAAGGCGCACGCCGACGTGGTGCTCATCTCCGGTCACGACGGCGGCACCGGCGCGTCCCCGCTCACCAGCCTCAAGCACGCGGGCGCCCCGTGGGAACTCGGCCTGGCCGAGACCCAGCAGACGCTGCTGCTCAACGACCTGCGCGACCGCATCGTGGTGCAGGTGGACGGCCAGCTCAAGACCGGCCGCGACGTCGTCATCGCCGCGCTGCTCGGCGCCGAGGAGTACGGCTTCGCCACCGCTCCGCTGGTCGTCTCCGGCTGCGTGATGATGCGGGTCTGCCACCTCGACACCTGCCCGGTGGGCGTGGCCACGCAGAACCCCGAGCTGCGCAAGCGCTTCACCGGCAAGCCCGAGTTCGTGGTCAACTTCTTCGAGTTCATCGCCGAGGAGATCCGCGAATACCTCGCCGAGCTGGGCTTCCGCTCGCTCGATGAGGCGATCGGGCACGTCGAGATGCTCGATATGACGGCGGCCGAGGACCACTGGAAGGCCAGCGGCCTCGACCTGTCGCCGATCCTGCACCGGCCCGAGCTGCCCGCGGGCACCGCGCTGCGCCGGCTCGTCGAGCAGGACCACGGGCTCCAGCACGCGCTGGACAACACGCTCATCCAGCTCGCCGAGGGCGCCATCCAGGAAGGCACCCCGGTCACGCTCGAGCTGCCCATCCGCAACGTCAACCGCACGGTCGGCACCATGCTCGGCTACCAGGTGACCAAGCGCTACGGCGGCAAGGGCCTGCCCGACAACACGATCGACATCTCCTTCACCGGCTCGGCGGGCAACTCGTTCGGCGCGTTCCTACCGCGCGGGATCACGCTGCGGCTGACCGGCGACGCCAACGACTACCTCGGCAAGGGCCTGTCCGGCGGGCGGATCACCGTCCGGCCGCACGACGAGGCCCCGCTCGACGGTCACATCATCGCGGGCAACGTCGCCCTGTACGGGGCCACGTCCGGCGAGGTGTTCGTACGCGGCGTCGTGGGCGAGCGGTTCTGCGTGCGCAACTCCGGAGCCACGGCCGTCGTCGAGGGCGTCGGCGACCACGGCTGCGAGTACATGACCGGCGGCAAGGCCGTCGTGCTCGGCCCGACCGGGCGCAACTTCGCGGCCGGCATGTCGGGCGGCATCGCGTACCTGCTGGACGTGCGGCCCGAGCGGGTCAACCGCGAGATGGTCGCCATCGAGGCGCTCACCGAGGAGGACGCCGAGTTCCTCAAGGAGACGGTCGAGAAGCACTTCGCGGAGACCGGCTCGCCGGTCGCCAAGCAGCTGCTGGCCGACTGGGACGCGGCCCTGGCCCGGTTCGGCAAGATCATGCCGAGCGACTACAAGAGGGTGATGGAGGCCGCCGAGGCCGCCCGCATCGAGGGCAGGGACGTCGACGAGGCCGTCATGGCGGCCGCGGTGCGGTCATGACCCGCCGTTCCGAGGCCCGCCGTCACCGCGGCGGGCCCATCCTGCACACGCACGTTCACGACAAGGGAGGCGTACCGAATGGCTGACCCGAAGGGTTTTCTCACGCACGACCGGGAGCTGCCGGCACGCCGCCCCGTGGACGTCCGCATCAGCGACTGGCGCGAGGTCTACCAGGACTTCTCCCAGGAGAAGCTGACCAAGCAGGCGGCCCGCTGCATGGACTGCGGCATCCCGTTCTGCCACAACGGCTGCCCGCTGGGCAACCTCATCCCCGAGTGGAACGACCTCGTCTACCGCACCGACTGGCGCGAGGCGATCGAGCGGCTGCACGCCACGAACAACTTCCCCGAGTTCACCGGCCGGCTCTGCCCGGCTCCGTGCGAGGCGGCGTGCGTGCTCGGCATCAACTCCGACCCGGTGGCGATCAAGCGGGTCGAGGTCGAGATCATCGACCGGGCGTTCGCCGAGGGCTGGGTCACCCCGCAGCCCCCGGCGGTCAGGACCGGCAAGCGGGTCGCGGTCGTCGGCTCGGGCCCCGCGGGCCTGGCCGCCGCCCAGCAGCTCACCAGGGCCGGGCATGACGTCGTCGTGTTCGAACGGGCCGACCGCGCCGGCGGCCTGCTGCGCTACGGCATCCCCGAGTTCAAGATGGAGAAGCGGCACATCGAGCGCCGGCTTGAGCAGATGCGGGCCGAGGGCACCGAGTTCCGCACCGGCGTGAACGTCGGCGTCGACATCACCGCCGCCGAGCTGCGCGAGCAGTTCGACGCGGTGGTGCTGTCCGGCGGGGCCACCCAGTGGCGCGACCTGCCGGTCACCGGGCGCGAGCTCAAGGGCGTCTACCAGGCGATGGAATACCTGCCGCTGTCCAACAAGGTGCAGGAGGGCGACTACGCCACCCCGCCCGTCTCGGCCGAGGGCAAGCACGTGGTGGTGATCGGCGGCGGCGACACCGGCGCCGACTGCATAGGCACGGCGATCAGGCAGGGCGCCACGTCCGTCACCCAGCTGGAGATCATGCCGCGGCCGCCGGCGGAGCGGCCCGCCAACCAGCCGTGGCCGACCTACCCGATGCTGTTCAAGATGGAGAGCGCCCACGAGGAGCTGGCCGACGGCGGGGGAGAGCGGGTCTACGCGGTCTCCACCACCGAGTTCGTCGGCGACGCGGACGGCAACGTGCGCGCGCTGCGGCTGGTCGAGGTCGAGGGGCCGCAGGCCGGCTTCAAGCCGATCCCCGGCAGCGAGCGGGAGATCCCCGCCGAGCTCGTCACCCTGTCGATGGGCTTCCTCGGCCCGGAGAAGGGCGCGCTGCTGCAGGACCTGGCCGAGGTCGCCGGTGACGGCTTCTACGACGCCAGGGGGAACGTGGCCCGCGACAAGACGTACATGTCCAAGGTGGACGGCGTCTTCGTGGCCGGTGACATGGGACGCGGGCAGTCGCTCATCGTCTGGGCCATCGCCGAGGGGCGTGCCGCCGCCTCCGGCGTGGACCGGTTCCTGACCGGGGACACGGCGCTGCCGTACCCGATCCTGCCGACGGCGCGTCCGCTGGTCTGACATCTGCCGCTCTGGACGGCCCGGCTTCGGCCGGGCCGTCCTTTTCTTTGCACACCGTGCAAAGGTTGCAGAGTGTGCAAAAGGTGCGTAGAGTGCAAAGCATGGAGACTCCACAGGAGCGGCGCGACCGGCGCCGGGCCGAGAAGCGGCAGGCCATCAGGACGGCCGCCGTCAAGATCGCGCTCGACGAAGGTCTCGAAGCCGCGACCGTGGAGGCGATCAGCGCGGCGGCCGACATCTCGCCGCGCACGTTCTTCAACTACTTCTCCACCAAGGAAGAAGCGCTCGTCATGGAGCCCCTGTGGCGCCCTGAGGAGTTCACCGAACTGCTCGGCGCCCGTCCCGGCGACGAGCCCGCGTTCGAGTCGCTGAAGGCGGTGGCGCGGATCCTCGCGGCCCGCGTCGGCCCGATCTGGGCGGACGCGCAGCTGTTCGGAGAGCTGCGCCGGCGCCATCCCGAGCTGGCCGCCAAGGCCAGGGCGGCCGACGAGACGAAGATCATGGAGAACGTGTTCGAGGCCGTCAGGGACCGGCCGGGAGTGTCGGGCAAGCTGCACGCCAGGATGCTCGTCATCGGGACGTTCGGCGCCACGATCTCGGCCGTCCAGGAGGCGGCCGAGTCGGGCGGATCGGTGGAAGAGCTGCTCGAGGAGGCGCTGACCCTGCTCGAAAACGGGCTCTGACCGCTGAAATTTCGGCAAACGGAAGCGGCGACCGGGGTGGCACCCCCGATCGCCGCGGATTCCTCCTGCCCTCTCGCGAAAAAGAAGCAAGGAGTCGACCCCCATGGTAGCGACAATCCCCGCCGAGGCTCCCCCTCGGCGATCACTCTGGGTGAGCATGAGCTCACTCCTCCTCGTCCTGTTCCTGGCAGCGATCGACCAGACCGTCGTGGCCACCGCCATGCCGACCATCGCCGGCGAGCTGAACGGCCTGCGGGATCTGTCGTGGGTGGTCACGGCGTTCGCCCTGGCCTCGGGCGTCGTGACCCCCCTCTACGGCAAGCTCAGCGACATGTACGGCCGCAAGCACCTCTACCTGGCGGCCATCATCGTCTTCCTGGCCGGCTCGGCCCTGTGCGGCCTGGCCCAGACGATGGGCCAGCTCATCGCCTTCCGCGCCTTCCAGGGCCTCGGCGCGGGTGGCGGGATGGTGCTCACCATGATCATCGCGGCCGACCTGGCCACCCCGCGGGAACGCGCCAAATTCCAGGGCCTCTTCGGCGCCGTCTTCGGCATCGCCTCCATCGCCGGCCCCGTCATCGGCGGCTACCTCACCGAGCACGCCTCCTGGCGCTGGATCTTCTACCTCAATCTGCCCCTCGGCGCCATCGCCCTGGCCGTGGCCTTCACCGTGCTCAAGCTGCCCCGCCGTACGTCCCCCCACCGCGTCGACTGGCTCGGCGCCGCGCTGATCGCCGGGCTGCTGACCTGCCTGACGCTGCTCGCCTCCTGGGGCGGCGCCGCCTACGCCTGGACCTCGCCCGTCATCGTCGGGCTCGGCGCCGGCGCGGTGCTGCTGGCCGTGCTGTTCTTCCTGGTGGAACGGCGGGTCGCCGAACCGGTGCTGCCGCTGCGGCTCTTCCGCGACAGGGCGTTCACCATCCCGGTCGTCGCGGTCGTGCTGATGGCCACCGCCATGCTCGGCACGGCCACGTTCCTGCCCCTCTTCCTGCAGCTCGCCACGGGCGCGAGCGCGTCCGACTCCGGGCTGCTGCTCCTCCCCATGATGGCCGGCATGATCGCGGCCTCGACACTGGGCGGGCAGATCGTCACCCGGCTCGGGCACTACAAGTGGCTCATGGTCGGGGGAGCGGTGTCGGCGGCCGTGGCCGGGTTCCTGTTCGCCACCATGGGGCTGGAGACGAGCGCGTTCGCCTCCGGCGCGTACATGGTGCTGGCCGGGGCCGGGCTCGGCGTCATCGGCCAGAATCTGCTGCTCGCCGTGCAGACGACCACGCCCGAGGCCGACAGGGGAGCGGCGACCTCGGCCGTCACGTTCGCCAGAGGCGTCGGCGGGGCGGTCGGGGTGGCCGTGCTGGGCGGCGTCTTCAGCGGACGGTTGGGCGGCGGGCAGGGCGCGCTCACGCCCGAGGCGATTCAGGCGCTGCCGGAAGGGGTGCGGCACGCGACTCAGCTGGCCTTCTCGGACGCGATCACCGGGGTGTTCGCCTGGATCGGGCCGATCATGCTGGTCGTCGCGGTGCTACTGGCGTGCCTGCGGAACGTACGGCTCACCCACCACGGCTGACCCGGACGGCGGGTTCCACGCGGGACCGCGGCCGGCCTGATCGTTCCGGTCGGCCCGCTTGACCCGATCGGCCTGGCCCGTGGAGCCCGGTCGGCCCGGGCGTGGAGCGGGCCCCGAAAGGGGGTCCGCTTCGCCCGCCATCGACCGAAATTTCACCACTAAGTTGCATCAGCTGATAACTGTCGGGAAGATGCAGGTTCTGCGGCAAGTCGGTGGATGGGGGAACAATGCGGCGGGTCGCCTCTGGCATCATGGCGCTGGCCGCCGTGGTCGCGGTCGGCGCCTGTGCGTCGGCCACGCCCCGCGAGCCCGCCCCCGGGCAGGCCGAATTCCTCGTCTTCTACGCGAACGGCAGGCAGCACGAAGCGGAGGCGGCCGTCGAACGCGCCGGCGGCTCCACGTACTCCGCCGAGACCAAGCTCGGCTACCTCCTCGCCGGCGGCTCGGGCACCGGGTTCGAGGAGGCCGTCGGCGCGGACCCGTCCGTCGTCGGCGTCTCACCCGACCGCCAGATCGGCTTCGCCACCGCCCGCCCCAGAACCGCCCGCCCCGACACTTCAGACACCGCCACGTCAGACACCGCCACGTCAGACACCGCCACGTCAGACACCGCCACGTCAGACACCGCCACGTCAGACACCGCCACCTCGGGAATCGGCTCGTCCGGCAGGTTCCCCGACGAGCAGTCGTTCACCAAGGCCAGAGGTGAACCCCTGGCCGGCCGCCAGTGGGACATGCGGATGATCGGCGCCGACCGCGCGAACGCCAAGGCCCCCGGCACCAAGAAGGTCCTCGTCGGCGTCATCGACACCGGCGTGGACGGCAAGCACCCCGACCTCGCCCCCAACTTCAACCGCGAGCTCAGCCGCAACTTCGTCACCGACCGGCCCAAGGACGACTACGGCGAGACCCTCGACGGCCCCTGCGAGGCGAGCGACTGCAAGGACCCCGTCGACGCCGACGACGACGGCCACGGCACCCACGTGGCCAGCACCATCGCCTCCCCGATCAACGGCATCGGCATCGCCGGCGTCGCGCCCGGCGTGCAGATCGTCAACATCAGGGCCGGCCAGGACTCCGGCTTCTTCTTCCTCAAGCCCAGCCTCGACGCCCTCACCTACGCCGGCGACATCGGCGTGGACGTCGTCAACATGAGCTACTACGTCGACCCCTGGCTGTACAACTGCGCCGCCAACAAGGCCGACAGCAAGAAGCAGCAGCTCGAACAGCGCGCGATCATCACCGGCATGCAGCGCGCCCTCGACTACGCCAGGCAGAAGGGCGTCACGCTCGTCTCCGCCCTCGGCAACGGCTCCACCGACCTCGGCCGCCCCACGGTCGACAAGCAGAGCCCCGGCTACCCCAAGGGCGACGAGCGGACCCGCCAGATCGACAACTCCTGCCTCAACGTGCCCGCCGAGTCCAACGGCGTCATCTCCGTCTCCGCCGTCGGGCCCTCCGGCCGCAAGGCCATCTACAGCGACTACGGCGAGGAGCAGACCGACGTGTCCGCCCCCGGCGGCGACGCGCTCGACGGCGAAGGCGTCAAGGTCACCAGGACGATCCTCGCCGCCGCCCCCGAACGCGTGCTGCGCGCCGCCGGCCGCATCGACGCCGAGGGCGAGCCGAAGGGCGCCGACGTCGTCAAGGACTGCAAGAACGGCGTCTGCTCCTACTACCAGTACCTCGAAGGCACCTCCATGGCCTCGCCGCACGCCGCCGGCGTCGCCGCCATCCTCGTCAGCCGCTTCGGCAAGCCGGGAAGAGGCGGGCTCGAACTCGCCCCCGCCACCACCGAGGAACTCCTGTTCAAGACCGCCACGCCCAAGTCCTGCCCCACCCCCCGCCAGTACGTCTACAAGTCCTTCGGCCAGAGCGAGACCCACGCGTGCGAGGGCGGTGAGGCCGACAACGGCTTCTACGGCCACGGCATCGTAGACGCCTGGAAAGCCGCCACCGTAGAGCCATGATGTACCGCCTCCTCGCCGACGCGGCGATGGTGGCGCATTTCGCCTTTCTCCTCTACCTGGCCCTGGGCGGGTTCGTCGCGTGGCGGTGGCGGCGTACGCTGTGGGCGCACGTCGCCGTCGTCGCGTGGGGAGTGTCGTCCGTCGTCACCGGCGTCGAATGCCCCCTCACGCACGTGGAAGACTGGGCCCGGCGCAGCGCAGGCCAGCAGGGCCTGCCCGCCGGCGGCTTCATCGACCACTACATCGAAGGCGTCGTCTACCCGGAGGAGTACACGAACTTGGCACGTCTGGGAGTCGCAGTTCTCATTCTGTTCTCCTACGCCGGGTACGTTCTCCGTCGTCAATGACTGCCAAGTGGTCTGTACCAATTAAGGTAGGACTCGTGACTCGTCGCGCGAAAATCGTCTGCACCCTAGGCCCCGCCACCTCCAGCAAAGAACGCCTCCGCGAGCTGATCGCCGCAGGCATGGACGTGGCACGGTTCAACCTCAGCCATGGCAATCATGACATGCACAGAGAGGTCTACGACCGGGTCAGGGAGGTGGCGGCCGACCTCGGCCGCGGTGTAGGCGTGCTCGCCGACCTGCAGGGCCCCAAGATCCGTGTCGGCACGTTCGAGGAAGGCCCCGTCAGGCTGGGCTTCGGCGACGTCTTCACCATCACCACAGAAGACGTCCCCGGCGATCGCGAGCAGGTCTCCACCACCTACAAGGGGCTGCCCAACGACGTCCGCCCCGGTGACACGATCCTGGTCGACGACGGCCGGCTCGTCCTCGAAGCCACCCGCGTCGACCCCGAACGCATCGTCACCCGCGTCGTCATCGGCGGCATGATCTCCGACAACAAGGGCCTCAACCTGCCGGGCGTCAACGTCAGCGCCCCCGCCCTCACCGACAAGGACGAGGCCGACCTGCGCTGGGCCCTGCGCACCGGCTGCGACATGATCGCCCTGTCCTTCGTCCGCCGCCCGTCCGACGCCGACGTGGTGCGCAACATCATGGAGCAGGAGGCCGTCCGCCTCCCGCTGATCGCCAAGATCGAGAAGCCGCAGGCCGTCGACCGCCTCCCCGAGATCGTCGACGCCTTCGACGGCATCATGGTCGCCCGCGGCGACCTCGGCGTCGAGCTGCCGCTCGAAGAGGTCCCGATCGTGCAGCGGCGCATCATCGAGCTGTGCCGCGAGAAGGCCCACCCGGTCATCGTGGCCACCCAGATGCTCGACTCCATGATGAACGCCCCGCGCCCCACCCGCGCCGAAGCCTCCGACGTCGCCTACGCCGTCATGGACGGCGCCGACGCGGTCATGCTGTCGGGCGAGACCTCCGTCGGCAACTACCCGATCGAATCCGTCAACACGATGGACCGCATCGCCTGCGCCGCGGAGAAGTCCTTCCTGCACGCCACCCACACCCTCGAACGCATGCCCGAGACCACCGGCGGCGCCATCGCCAGGGCCGCGGCCGAGGTCGGCGCCATCGTCGGGGCCAAGGCGCTGATCGCGTTCACGATGTCGGGAGAGACGGCGCGCCGGCTGGCCCGCTACCGCTCACCGATCCCGCTGCTCGCCTTCACCTCCG
This sequence comes from Nonomuraea sp. NPDC048892, assembly GCF_040649735.1. Lineage (NCBI taxonomy): Bacteria > Bacillati > Actinomycetota > Actinomycetes > Streptosporangiales > Streptosporangiaceae > Nonomuraea > Nonomuraea sp. NPDC048892. Next base: position 531,084 of record NZ_JBEZFZ010000007.1, read on the forward strand.
CGCCCCACGTGCGGGGGCAGCTGTCGCTGACGTGGGGGGTGGAGACGTTCCACGTGCCGTTCGTGCACCACACCGACGACATGGTGCGGCAGGTGGAGGCGTCGCTGCTGTCCTCGGGACGGCTGGAGAAGGGCGACAAGGTCGTCATCGTGGCCGGCTCCCCTCCTGGCACCCCCGGCTCCACCAATGCTCTCCGCGTCCACACGATTGGCTCCGCTGTCTCTCACGTGCACTAAATCGCTATCTTTTACGCTGCGACGTGGTCTGCCACCCGATGTAGATCGCTGAAGGCCCTCCAGGGAAACGGCCTCTGACCCTTCACGGGCCGGGCGCCGATACGGCGCGCCCTGTGGGCCCTCTCCATGGTCGAGGTGGGCTGTCGCGCGTCGTTCACCGGTTCGGCCGTCGGCTCCCAAGCCGGTGGCCGTCGTCGGCGGGAGATCGGTTGCCGGCCGGGCCGCTGGTCGGCGGGCACGGCCGATCCCATGGTGAGCAGCGTCCGCCACCCCCATGGTGAGTGACGGCCCGCCACCGATCTCATGGTGGCCGCCACCCCCCATGGTGAGTGACGGCCGGTCGCCGGACCCGGGCGGTTGAGGCCCGGGTCAGTTGGCGTGCAGGGCGGCGTTGAGTTCGATGCCGTCGCCCTTGCGGGGCACCGCCTCCACCGCGCCCGACTGCGAGTTGCGTCGCAGCAGGACGCCGTTCGTGCCCGACAGCTCGGCCGCCTTCACCACCGTGCCGTCGGGCAGGGCCACCTTCGTGCCCGCCGTCACGTACAGGCCCGCCTCCACCACGCAGTCGTCGCCCAGCGAGATGCCCAGCCCCGAGTTCGCGCCCAGCAGGCAGCGCTCGCCGACCGAGATCACCTGCTTGCCGCCGCCCGACAGCGTGCCCATGATCGACGCGCCGCCGCCGACGTCGGAGTGGTCGCCGATGACCACCCCGGCCGAGACCCGGCCCTCGATCATCGCCGCGCCCAGCGTGCCCGCGTTGAAGTTCACGAAGCCCTCGTGCATCACCGTGGTGCCGTCGGCCAGATGCGCGCCCAGCCGCACCCGGTCGGCGTCGGCGATCCGTACGCCCGCGGGCAGCACGTAGTCCACCATGCGCGGGAACTTGTCCACCCCGTACACCGACACCGGCCCCTTCGCCCGCAGCCGCAGCCGCGTGCGCTCGAAGTCCGCCACCGGGCACGGGCCGAAGTTCGTCCACACCACGTTGGCCAGCAGGCCGAACACCCCGTCGAGGTTGACGCCGTGCGGCCGGACCAGGCGGGTCGAGAGCAGGTGCAGGCGCAGCCAGACGTCATGCGTGTCCACCGGCGGCTCGGCGAGGTCGGCGATGCCGGTGCGCACCGCCACCACCTCCACGCCGCGCGCCGGGTCCGGGCCGACCAGCTCGGCCAGTTCCCCGTCCAGCTGCCCCGCCTCCTCCACGGAGGGCCGTTCGGTGCCCTTCACAGGCGGCGCGCCCAGCTGGGGAGCGGGGAACCAGGTGTCGAGTACGGTGCCGTCGGCGGCGATGGTCGCGAGGCCGACGCCGAAGGCGCCGGTCGAGTCGGGAGCGATAGCAGTCACGGGCCAAAAATACCGTTTCGCAGGTCAGCCCACGGCACTTGGGAGGCCAGCAGCTCTTCGCGGGTCAGCCCAGGGCGCCGAGATCCGCGGAGAGCCAGTGTTCCGGTCGCATCCTGAACGTCACCAGCACGTTCAGATCCGAGCCCTGCACATATCCCGACACGGCGTCGGGCGGCAGGTAACGCCCCGAGATGCGGGTCAGCTCCTCCAGCGTCGTCGGCCCCGACCGCACGACCGGCCCCTCGACCGAGACGTACCGGTAGGTCGGGCTCGCCCGCTGCACCAGCATCGAGAACCGGCCCGCCTTCGCGATCAGCCTGGCCTTGTGCGAGTCGCCGTCGGTCAGGAACCGGATCTCGCCGCCGGGGCTGTAGTCGTACCAGACCGGCACGGTCAGCGGCGCCCGCCCCTCGCCGGACTCCACGGCCAGGCTCGCGATGTGCGTCTCCGCCAGAAACGCCTCCCGCGCCGCGACACTCAACGGCATCCCGCCCACCCCCGTATTCATCGATCTTGAAACGGCTATTCCCCATGGGAGCGATCCCGAAAAGTCCCCACCCCCGCACTGCGGACCCTCCACGCCAACTGTTAGCAGTGTTATAGTCAGAAGCAAACAGTTGGAGGTCGCCATGCCCCGTTCCTCCGATCTCGCGGCGCGAGGACGCCTGCGCCGCCTGACCCTGACCGTGCTTCCACCCCTGCTCGTGGTGGCCGTTCCCATGATCACGGTCAGCTGGTACGGCGACCGGCTCCCCGACCGCGCCTACGTCGACAGCTGGTCGGCCTTACCCCAGGACGCGCCCTCCTGGGAAGGCTGGCTCTCTCAGCAGTGGATGTCCCTGGTGGTGTTCGAAGCGGCGCTCATCTTCCCGTTCCTCTGCTACCGGCGCCTTCCCCAGCTGCAGCGCGGCGTGGTGGCCCTGGCGTTCTTCGTCGGCGTCTCCCGTGCCACGGCCGTCGTTCTGTCCGTGGCCGCGCTCGCCGGGCAGCCGGGCCCCGTTCCCTCACCACCGTGGCACCGGGCCGTGGAGATCGCCGTGACCGTCGCCGCGGTCGCGGTGGGCTACCTGGCCGCCGGCCCGGTCCCAAAACCGCCCGAGGCCAAAGTTGCGCCACCCGTGCACGCGCCCGCCATGGCGCTCGGGCCGACTCAGCGCGCCCTCTTCGTGACGTCGGCCTGGTCGCGGCCCAGGCTGGTCGCCGCCGCCGTGCTGGGCACGCTGACCGTGCTGAGCACGTTCGCCGGCTCGGAAACCTGGCAGGGCCCCGTACTGCTGGGCGCATGGACGCTCTTCGAGCTGGCCCAGGCACGCACCCGCCTCCAGATCGACGACGCGGGCATCACCGTACGGGCCGCCTGGCTGCCCGCCCTGCACCGGACCCTGCCCTACCGCCTGATACGGTTCGCCCAGGCCAGCACCGGCCGCCCGCCAGGGCGCTACCGGCTGCACGACGGCGACGACGGCTGGGGAATCACCAGTGGGAGAGGACCGGCCCTGGTGGCGAGGCTGAGCGACGACCGCCAGTTCGTCTACTCCACCCGCGGGGCCGAGACCGCCGCGGCACTCGTCAACGGATGGCTGAGCAGGCAGCGCCAGGGGGAGACGGCGTGATGCGCAGCGCACAGCGCCAAGGAGAGACGGCGTGACGCTCAACGGACAGCGCCAAGGAGAGACGGCGTAATGCTCATCAGCATCGACCCGGCCTCGCCCCAGCCGCTCGCCGACCAGGTGGCCGCCTCCGTAAGGGCGGCGCTGGCCGGCGGCACGGCCGCACCCGGCGACCGGCTCCCCTCCGCCCGTAACGTGGCCGCCGCCCTCGGCATCAACCTGCACACCGTCTTGCGCGGCTACCAGCAACTCCGCGACGAGGGCCTGGTGGAGCTGCGGCGCGGCCGGGCGGCCGTCATCACCGACAATGCCGACCGGCTCCGGCTCAGGCTCGCCGAAGCGGCCGAGGAGTTCGCCCGCGCCGCACTCCACACCGGCGCCTCGGAAGAAGAAGCCCTGGCAGCGGCCCGCGCGGCCTGGCAGACCCTGCGCCGCTGAACGCGGGCCGGGGCGGTCAGTATTTCGGGCCGACATGCCGATCGAGTAACTCCACGGCCTCCCTCCTGGCCACGGACAACTCGTTGCGCTTGTTGAAGCGCCAGGCGACGCCGAGCAGGTCGAGCGCCTCGCCGCAGAGGGCGAGAATGCCGGGGGACTCGTTCTTGAACAGATAGCGGGGATATTCGTACCAATGGACACCGCTGGGCAGGTCGCGGCGGACACGGTTGATCCCTCGGTAGCCGTCGGAGTGCATGAGCCCTCTGACAAGCCGTCCAGGGTGAGCTGAAACGATCTCTCGCTGCCAAGGAGCGAGCACGATCTCGCGCTCGTGCTTCTTGCCGGGGCCATGCTGGGGGAACAGGTGCGGCCAGTGCTTCGAGTAGGAGTTGACGTCTTTGCAGCCCTGCTTCTGCAGCACGCGGACCCTGTTGGTCGGCCGGACGGCGCGCAGCGCGTCGACACACTCCTGGACCAGGCCGGGCCACGTGTCGGCACAGGCGATCCGCAGAGCCCAGACCTGCTTGGCGCGGTCGCCCACCCAGGATATGCAGCCGTCGCCCAGGTAGAGGCCCAGGAGGTAGGCGTAGGCCCCAGGAGGCGAGGGCAGCTGAGGAGAAGCGGCGCAGCGGGGGCAGGTGCCGGTCATGGGCGAATCGTCCGCAGGCTTGTCACGCCACCTGCGAACAGTGGCGGGGCTGACCCCGACCTGGCGGCTCGTCTCACTGACGCTCAGCCCGGAGCTCAGCAGCCGGCGCGACTGGTCGCGCAGAGCGATGTCATGCATGCGGAGAGTGTGGCAGTCGGGTACGACAAAAGCCGCCCGACCAGGAAGCCGGGCGGCTGATGGTGCCCCGGGTGGTGTGCTGGTTCAGGACATAGGAAACCCATGTCGCAAGACATAGGAAACTTCAACAGAGTGTGTCTCGGGACATAGGCAACCATCGCGATCATGA
>NZ_JBEZFZ010000008.1:0-137951 GCF_040649735.1 Nonomuraea sp. NPDC048892
GTGTTCGGCAACCTGTACCTGACCGAGAAGCGCGGTGGCGGCGAGTTCGACGAGGAGGACGAGGCGGTGGTGATCGCGCTGGCCACGGCGGCCGGCGTGGCGGTGGAGAACGCCCGTCTGTATGAGGAGTCGCGCAGCCGCGAGACCTGGTTGCAGGCGTCGTCGGAGGTGACCACGAGCCTGCTGTCGGGCGCCGACCCGCGCGAGGTGCTGTCGGTGGTGGCCGCCCGCGCCCACCGCATGAGCGACGCCGACGTCGTCCTGATGCTGCTGCCCGGCTCGTCGCGGGAGACGCTCGTGGTGGAGGTCGTCGAGGGGGAGGGCGCGGAGGAGCTGGAGGGGACCTCGATCGAGCTGTCGAGCACGCTCGCGGGCGAGGCCTTCACCCGGGGCGAGGTGGTGTCCTGCGCCGACCTGCAGACCGGCCCCTTTCCCGACTCGCCGCTGCGGCGGCTCGGCTACGGCCCCGCGCTCGTCGTCCCGCTGGGCGACGCGCCCGCCGTGCGCGGGCTGCTGATGCTGGCCAAGCGGAGCGGGCGGCTGCCGTTCAGCGGCGCGGCCGAGCAGATGTTGCGGGCGTTCGCCGGTCAGGCGGCGGTCGCGCTGGAGCTGGCCGAGGCGCGGCGCGACGCCGAGCGGCTGGGTCTGCTGGAGGATCGCGACCGGATCGCGCGAGACCTGCACGATGTGGTCATTCAGCGGCTGTTCGCCACCGCGATGACGCTGATGAGCACGCTGCGGCTGGTCGAGCGGCCCGAGGCGGGCAAGAAGCTGCAGCACGCGATCGACGAGCTGGACGAGACGATCCGGCAGATCCGCTCGTCCATCTTCGCCTTGCAGGCCTCCTACGACGACACGCCGCCGAGCCTGCGCGGGCAGATCGTGGAGCTGGTGGAGGGGGCGGGCAGCCACCTGGGGTTCATGCCGGGGCTGCGGATGGAGGGCCGGCTCGACACCGAGGTGCCCGAGGCCGCCGCCGAGCACGTGGTGGCGGTGCTGCGCGAGGCGCTGTCCAACGTCGTACGGCACTCGCACGCGACCAGGGCCGAGGTGTCCGTCGAGGTCGCGGCGGGCGCCCTCACCCTGCTGGTCACCGACAACGGCGTGGGCCTGGGCGAGGGCGGGCGGCGCAGCGGGCTGCGCAACATCGAGGAACGGGCCGCGCGACTGGGCGGCTCGGTGGAGCTGGAGCCCACGAAGGAGGGCGGGACCCGGCTGTGCTGGCGGGTCCCCCTATGAGACCAGGCTGTGAAGCCGATCGTCCTCAGGTCAGGCGGTTCACCCGCTGGGCGATCGTCGGGTGGCTCGACCACCAGCCGTGCCTGGCGGGCTCTGCGGCCACCAGGCCGACGGCGGGGATCGTCGCCGCCCGCAGGTCGGTGGCGGGGATCCCACAGCCGCTGATCTTGAGCAGGGTGGCGGCCAGCAGCGCGGGCTGCCCGGTCTGCACGGCCGCGTCGTGGTCGGCGGCCAGCTCGCGGCTGCGGCTCAGCGCCCGCAACGGCAGCCGGGCCAGCACGCTGAACACCCACAGCACGGCGATCCACGAGGCGAAGGAGGCCAGGAAGAACATCACCGGCAGGTCGCGGACCTGCTGGAGGAAGGGCACCGGGCGGCTGTTCCTGCGCACGTACTTGCGGGCGACCCGCATCCCCCAGGCCATGGCGATGGTCAGCGAGCCGGCCAGCGTCATGAAGGCCACGTCGCGGTGGCGGATGTGCGCGACCTCGTGCGCCATGGCCACGGTGAGCTCCTCCGGCTCCAGCGTGTCCAGCAGCCCCTGGGTCACCATGACGGTGGTGTGCCGGCGCGAGCGGCCGAGGGTGAAGGCGTTGGGCCGCGGGTCATCGCTGACCGCGACGCGCGGTATGGGTAGGTCGTTCAGCGCGCACAACCGGTCCAGCACGGCGTGCAGCTCCGGCTGCTCCTCGGGCGAGACGATCCGGGCCCTGGTCGCCTTGCGCGCCATCCACTCGGTCGCCCACCACTGCGGCAGCACCGCCAGCGCCACCGCGACCACCACCACGGGCACGACGATCCCGGCCAGCAGCGCCAGCCCGATGGGCACGGCGTAGACGAGCGCCAGCAGCGCCATCGCCACGATCATGCGCGGAACCAGTCCCTGTGCCGAGCGCCGGGCCATCAGCCTCATCCACCCATCTGCCTGAGGTCGCGTCCTCACTCCCCAGTGGACCTCTCGCGGCCGGGGAACTCAAGGCCCGTGATCCCTTTTCCGGCTCTATACAGATCCTGAAGGTGGATGTCCTACCGTCGTGGGTCTACGCGATCCTTGTGGGAGATTTGATCATGACGAGAACCCTGCTCGTGACACCGCTGCTCGCGATCGTGCTGGCCGCGTGTGGCGTGGGCACGACCGGTGGGGGCGGGGAGGAGCGCCAGACACCGGCGGCGACGGGCTCGGCCGGCACGGTGACCAGTCCGGCGCAGGCCGGTGAGACGACGGGCAGCCCTTCGGCGACGCCGACCGGCCCCGAGCCGACGCACTGCCCGAACGGCGAGCTCATCCCCGCCGTGGACAGTCCGGCCGTGCACGCCGATCCGGTGGTCATCCCTGAGGCGAAGGTGGGTGGCACGACCATTCCCGCCGTCACCATCCCCGGTGTGGACATCCCCGCCGTGCACATCCCGGCCCAGTGCACCGAGATCGCCCCGGCACCCGGCGGCTGCCTCGGCGCCGCGTCGATCCCGCCGGTGTCGATCCCGGCCGTGGAGATCCCCCCGGTCGAGATCCCCGGCGTGAACGCGGGCGGGATCAAGCTCGACCCGGTCAGGGCCGAGGGCAAGCGGGCGGAGGCCAAGCACGCCCAAGGCGTCTCGACGCCCGAGGTGTGCCAGGTCAAGCCGAAGCGCGGGAGCATCGTCCCGTTCGTGATCCGGCCCTTCATCATCAGGCCGTTCATCATCAGGCCCTTCGTGATCAGGCCGTTCATCGTCCGGCCCGGCGCCTGTAACAAGCAGAACGAGTGCCTGCCGGCCGTCGAGGTGCCCGCGGTGGAGGTGCCCGCCGTCGAGGTGCCGGCCGTGGAGATCCCGGCCGCGGAGCTGAAGGCGTACGAGGTGGGCAAGAGCGAGGTGCTGGAGGGAGAGGGCTCGATCGCGTTCAGCATCGAGGCCGACGTGCTCTTCGACTTCGACAGCGCCACCGTCAAGCCCGAGGCCGCCGCCGAGCTCAGGCGCGTCGCCCGCGAGATCGGGAAGAAGGCGGGGAAGGACGCGCGGATCGCCGTGGACGGGCACACCGACGCCAAGGGTGAGGACGCGCACAACCAGCCGCTGTCGGAGCGGCGGGCGCAGGCGGTCGTCGACTGGCTGGCGGACGAGGGCGGCCTGGACCGGTCGCGGCTGAAGGCGCGGGGATACGGGGAGAGCAAACCGGTCGCGCCGAACACGAAGGCGGACGGCTCGGATGACCCGGAGGGCCGCGCCAAGAACCGGCGCGTGGTGGTCTCCACCGCGACCTGAGCCATCCGGCCGAGAAGCCGGCGGCCCCCGCGCGATCGTCCGCGCCGGGGGCCGTTGAGTTTCGCCGTCCGTGAGGCTTCTGTCTGGTCATGTAACTCACTAGTACGTACATTAGGAGGACATGCGCGGTCGTACCCGCTGGAAAGGGAGAAGTGATGGATTCGTTCCTGATCGGACTGATCGGCTCGGGTATCGGCCCCTCCTTGAGCCCGCCCCTGCACGAGCGGGAAGCCGTGCACCACGGGCTGCACTACGTCTACCGGCTGCTCGACACCGACCGGATGGGCGGCGACGTGGGCGAGCTGATCCGCACGGCGCGCCGGTTCGGCTACGACGGGCTCAACGTCACCCATCCCTGCAAACAGGACGTCATCCCGCACCTGGACGAGCTGTCGCCGGACGCCCGCATGCTCGGCGCGGTCAACACCGTGGTGTTCGACGGTGATCGGGCGATCGGCCACAACACGGACTGGACGGGCTTCGCCGAGTCGTTCGCGCGCGGCCTGCCCGACGCGCCCGCCCGCCGGATCGTGCAGCTCGGCGCAGGGGGAGCGGGGGCAGCGGTCGCGCACGCGCTGCTCACGATGGGCGCCGACCGGATCACCGTGGTCGACTCGGAACCGGCGCGGGCCCGCACCCTCACCGGGGAGCTGACCGCCCGCTTCGGGGACGGGCGGGCCCGCCCCGCGCCCGCCGCCGAGCTGCCGCGGCTCATGGAGCGGGCCGACGGGCTGGTGCACGCGACGCCGACCGGCATGGCCCGGCATCCGGGGATGCCGCTGCCCGCCGGGCTCCTGCATTCCGGCCTGTGGGTGGCCGACATCGTCTACCGGCCGCTGGAGACCGAACTGCTGCGGCAGGCGCGGGCGGCCGGCTGCCGGACCCTGGACGGCGGCGGCATGGTCGTCTTCCAGGCCGTGCACGCGTTCCGGCTGTTCACGGGCCGGGAACCGGACGCCGAGCGGATGCTCGCGCACCTCACCGATCTCGTCGCCGTCTGAAGCCCGCCTGGCGAAACCGCCGTCAAAGGGAGGAAAAGCGTGCGCAAGTCCATCGCCACCGTGTCGGTGAGCGGCACCCTGGTGGAGAAGCTGGAGGCCATCGCGGCCGCGGGGTTCGACGGAGTGGAGATCTTCGAGAACGACCTGCTGGCCTGCCCGCTGCCACCGGAGGAGATCCGCGCCCGCGCGGCCGATCTCGGCCTCGGCATCGACCTCTACCAGCCCTTCCGCGACTTCGAAGGGGCGCCGGCCGAGCTGCTGGCGGGCAACCTGCGCCGGGCCGAGCACAAGTTCCGGCTCATGGAGCGCCTCGGCGCCGATCTGCTGCTGCTCTGCTCGAACGTCTCGCCCGCGGCCGTCCCCGATGACGACGTGGCGGCCGGGCACCTGCGGCTGCTGGCCGAGCGGGCCGCCGAGCACGGCATCCGCGTCGCCTACGAGGCGCTGGCCTGGGGCCGGCACGTCAACGAGTACCTGCACGCCTGGCGCCTCGTCCGGCTGGCCGACCACCCCGGCCTGGGCGTGTGCCTGGACAGCTTCCACATCCTGTCGCGGGGCTCCGACCCGATCGGCATCGAGGCCATCCCGGGCGAGAAGATCTTCTTCCTGCAGCTCGCCGACGCGCCGCGGCTGGCCATGGACGTGCTGCCGTGGAGCCGCCACTATCGCTGCTTCCCCGGTCAGGGCACGTTCGACCTGGCCGGGCTGCTCGTCGGCGTGCGGCGCGCGGGCTACGCGGGGCCGCTGTCGCTCGAGGTGTTCAACGACGTCTTCCGCCAGGCGTCGGCGGAACGCACCGCGCTGGACGGCATGCGCTCGCTCATCGCCCTGGAACGGGAGGTGGCGGGCGCGGCCCATCCGGCCGTGCCCGCCGGGTTCGCCTTCGCCGAACTGGCCGGCCCCGCCGGGCTCGGCGGGCTTCCCGCGGCGCTCGGCTTCACGCGTACGGGGACACATCCCGGCAAGCCGGTGGAGCTGTGGGAACAGGGCGGGGCGCGGCTGCTGGTCAACGCCACGGGGGCGGCCCCCGCGCTCGTCGCGGTCGGCCTGGACAGCCCCGACCCCGCCGGAGCGGCCCGGCACGCCGAGTCGCTGCTGTCGCCGATCCTGCCGCGCGCGCGTACGCCCGATGAGGCGGAGCTGAACGCGGTGGCCGCGCCGGACGGCACCGAGATCTTCTTCTGCGACGACGGCTGGCTCGCCGACTTCACCCCTTCCCGGCCGTACGGGGAGCAGCCGGGCCACGTCACCGGCATCGACCACGTCGCGCTCACCCAGCCGCGGCACCACTTCGACGAGGCGGCGCTGTTCTACCGCAGCGTGCTCGGGCTCCGGCCGCAGCAGAGCCTGGAGGTGCCCGACCCGTACGGGCTGCTGCGCAGCAAGGCGATGTCGAGCCCCGGCGGCGAGGTGCGCGTCGTGGTGAACGTCGCCCAGGTCGGCGCCGACCACCTTCCGTGGCAGCACGTGGCGCTGGCCTGCGACGACGTGGTGGCCGTGGCCCGCAGGCTGCGCGAGGAGCATCCAGGGCTGCTGCTGCCGATCCCCGGCAACTACTACGACGACCTGGACGCCCGGTGGGAGGTCGATCCCGAGCTGCGCGGCCTCGGCGTCCTCTACGACCGGGACGAGCGCGGCGGCGAGTTCCTGCACCTCTACACCGTCACCGCGGGCCGGGTCTTCTTCGAGCTGGTCCAGCGGATCGGCGGCTACCAGGGGTACGGCGCCGGCAACGCCGCCGTCCGGCTGGCGGCTCAGCACGCGGGACGTCGCTGAGGCGGCGTGTGCGCGGCCAGAACGTCCGAAACGCGGTCTTGTAACGTACGAACCAGTGAGTTAGTTTCGCTGGAAGCATCACCCCCCTCGAATTCCCCTGTGAGGAGCGAATCGTGACCGTGCCCGGCAAACCTCGGAAAGCGGCCGTCGCTGCCTGGATCGGCAGCGCGCTGGAGTACTACGACTTCTTCATCTACGGCACCGCCGCCGCGCTGGTCTTCAACCGGATCTTCTTCCCCTCCTCCTCGCCCGCCACGGGAACCCTCCTCGCCCTGGCCACCTTCGGGGTCGGCTACCTGGCCAGGCCCGTGGGCGCCTTCGTGCTCGGGCACGTGGGGGACAAGTTCGGCCGCAAGCGGGTGCTGGTCACCACGCTGGTGCTGATGGGCGCGTCGACGTTCCTGGTCGGCTGCCTGCCCACGTACGACGAGATCGGGGTGGCGGCGCCGATCCTGCTCGTCGCGCTCCGCCTGCTGCAGGGGTTCTCCGTCTCCGGGGAGCAGGCGGGCGCGAACGCGATGACGCTGGAGCACGCGCCTGAGGACCGCCGGGGCTATTACACCAGCTTCACCCTGAACGGCACGCAGGCCGGCCAGATCATCGCCACCGCGATCTTCCTGCCGGTCGCCGCCCTGCCCGAGGAGCAGCTGCTGAGCTGGGGCTGGCGGGTGCCGTTCTGGCTGAGCGTGGTGGTCGCGGCGGCGGGTGTGATCATCAGGCGGACGCTGGAGGAGACGCCCGCGTTCGAGCGGGAGGTCGCCACCGACACCGTGGCGAAGATGCCGCTGGCGGTGCTCTTCCGCGAGCAGTGGCGTGACGTGCTGCGCGTCGTCGTCGCCGCGGTCATCGCGTCCGTGAGCACGATCTTCACCGTGCACGCGCTGTCGTACGCGGTCAACACCATGGGCCTGGAACGCACGCCGATGTTGTGGGTGGGCGTGCTGGCCAACATCGCCGCGCTGATCTCCATCCCGCTGTGGGGCAGGCTGTCGGACCGGGTGGGCCGCAAGCCGGTCCTCATCGGCGGCTCACTGGGCAGCGCGGTGCTGATGTTCGGCTACCTGTGGTCGATCTACACCGGCGACTTCCTGCTGATCTTCGTCGCGGGCATCGCGCTGTTCGGCATCGTCTACAGCGCCGTCAACGCGGTGTGGCCGTCGTTCTACGGGGAGATGTTCACCACCCGGGTACGCCTGTCGGGCATGGCGATCGGCACCCAGATCGGCTTCGCCATCGCCGGGTTCGGGCCCACCGTGGCCACCGCCGTGGCGGGCACCGGCCCGGAGAGCTGGCTCGGCGTCTCGATCATCACCGCGGTGTTGTGCCTGGTCAACGTGGCCGCGGTCGCGACCGGGCGGGAGACGTACCAGGTGCCGACCGCCCGGCTCGGGCTGCCGCAGGAGGTCGGGGCCGGGCGGCGGGACGTCAGCTCGCGGCCAGGTCCATCCGCAGGAACTCCTTGATGCGGAGCACGCGTACGGGGCGGCGCGACTTGGTGGGCAGCGCCTCCAACGCCTCGTCCCTGCCGACGACGCGGGGGGTGGCGAGTTCCACCTCCTTGCCGTCCACCAGGAGTCGCGCGCTGCCCGCCGCCAGGATGTTGCGCACCCAGTCGGAGCGCGATCCGTACACGAGGATGAACAGGTAGCCGCCAGGGACGGGAAAGGCGTCGAGTGGCGTGTGGTAGGTGCGGCCGGAGGCACGACCGACGTGCGTCAGCACGGGCGATTTTCCCTGGGCGAGCGTGAGCGGGTTGAACACCCGCTTGTTCACGTGACCCCACCATAACGGCATCGGCATCGCGGACCCCTCTCGGCTGGCGTGCTCCGGCACGAAGACTTACGTTTGTAAGGTGACTTACTACCGTAAGGCTGACTTACACTCGTAAGGTTGTCAACCGTCACCAGCTCCGGAGTTCTCTCGTGTCACCAGCGCGGCCGCTCAGCAGGGACCTCGTGCTGGAGGCCGCGGTCCGGGTCGCCGATCGCGGTGGCATCGAGGCCGTCACCATGCGGCGGGTGGCGCAGGAGCTGGGCGTGGAGGCGATGTCGCTCTACCACCACGTGCCCAACAAGGACGCCATCCTCGACGGCGTGGTGGACGTGGTCTTCACGGAGATCGAGCTGCCTCCCGCCGGGTGCGACGACTGGCGCGACGCGATCCGTGTGCGCGCCGGCTCGGCGCGGGCGGTCCTGGCGCGGCACACCTGGGCGCTCGGCCTCGTGGACTCCCGCCGCAACCCGGGGCTGGCGACGCTGCGTCATCACAACGCCGTCCTCGGGGTCCTGCGTGAGGCGGGGTTCAGCCTGCAGATGGCCGCGCACGCCATCTCGATCATCGACAGCTACGTGACCGGGTACGTGCTTCAGGAGGCGAACCTGCCGCTGAGCACGCCCGACGAGGTCGAGGACGTGGCCGGCGGCATCCTCGCCGAGCTGCCGGTGGAGGAGTTGCCGTACCTCGCGGAGATGATCGTCGATCATGCCCTGCGGCCGGGCTACGACTACGGTGACGAGTTCGGCTGGGGCCTGGATCTGATCCTCGACGGGCTCGAAGCCCGCAGGAAGTGAGCCGCGCGGTCCTTCCCGCGGCTCAGGGCCTGCTCGGCGGAGGCGCAGACAGGGGAGCCCGGTCTGGAGTCACGCCGCCTTCGCCGGGTGCCGCCGCTGGTGCGGGTGGCGGCGATGCGGGCAGGACGGCGTATCGCCGGCACGCCCCCGGGTCCTGCGGGCCTCGGCGGCGGGGGTCATGGGCTCAGCGGAGGGGGTCGCGGGCTCGGCGGGCGGCAGGAGGTCGTCGGGTCCGGCCTCGGGGGACTCGGCGTCGAGCACGGCGAGGGCCACCGGCTGGGCGGCCGATGGGGGCTGGTCGTCGGGTACGGCGAGCGCCGGCTTGATCCGGATCTGGGCGATCTCGGGGGCGGGCGCGGGCGGCTGGGCCGGGGCCGCGGGCAGCAGCACCTCCTCCAGTCGCTGCATGAGCATCAGTCCGGCCAGGAGAAGCAGAGGGAGAGCCAGGACGGCCAGCATTCCAACGAACCTTCCAATGTCACTGTGAGCCAAGTCGCTTGCTGCCGACACTGCCCGGGACTTCGCCCGCTATGCGCAGGATCGCCGATCCGCCGCGGGTCAAGGGGCCGCGCGTCACCCACATCGGCAGTGATTATCCCATAACTGCATAAAGCGCGTGTCGTAGAACCCGCCCCGCTCCTCCCGTTCGCCCGTTGTGCCAGGTCGCGATGGGTGAGGGTGGGTATATCGGCAGCAGGAGCGGACCCCGTATGGGTGGCTTTCCGTTTCTTCGTCCGAATCTGAGGGGGAACGTCATGACCCGCGCCTACGGCCCAGGCAGCACGGCGGTGCTGCTGGTCGACCCGTACAACGACTTCCTCTCCGAGGGCGGCAAGCTCTGGCCCCGGCTGCGGCCCGTGGCGGAGGCGGTCGGGCTGGTGGACCACCTGCGCGCCGTGCTCGCCACCGCGCGCGGGGCCGGCATGCGGGTGATGTACGTCCCGCACCGCCGCTGGCGGCCGGGCGACTACGACACCTGGGACCATCCGAACCCGACCCAGCGCGGCATCCAGGAACGGCACTCCTTCGAGTACGGCACCTGGGGCGGGGAGTTCCACCAGGACCTCCAGCCGCACCCCGAGGACATCGTCATCCATGAGCACTGGGCGCAGAGCGGCTTCGCCAACACCGACCTGGACTTCCAGCTCAAGCAGCACCACGTCACCCACGTGGTGCTCATCGGCGTGCTGGCCAACACCTGCCTCGAATCCACCGGCCGCTTCGCCATGGAGCTCGGCTACCACGTGACGCTGGTGCGCGACGCCACCGCCGCGTTCCAGCCCGAGATGATGCACGCCGCGCACCACCTGAACGGCCCCACCTTCGCGCACGCCATCCTCACCACAGGGGAGCTCGTCACCGCGTTCGCGGGCGACACCGCCGGCTGAGCCCACCCGCCGGCCACCCGGCGCCCACCCGTCGGCTGCCCGCCGGCGCCGCTGGGCGCGGCGGAAAATCATTGGCTGTCCGGGCACGCCCTGCGGCAGCATGGCCACGGTGGGTCGCGGCGTTCGGGAGGGCCGATGTCTGTGCTTGAAACGGGGGAGGGCTCAGGAGACGGCCCGTCCGTACGGAAATCAGCGGTGCTGCTGGTCCTGCGTCATTACGGTGGGGAGCTGAGGCGTCAGTGGCGCGTCTCGGTGCCCGCGCTGACGCTGCCGGCGCTGGGCAACGTCTGCCTGTTCTATCTGGCGCCGCTCGCGGTGGCCGGGCTCGTCGGGCATCTGGCCGCGGGCGGCGACGGCTCCGTCATGGCGCTGCTGCCGTACGTGCTCGGCTTCGGCGCGCTCCTGCTGGCCGGCGAGACGCTGTGGCGCATCGGCCTGCACTTCCTCAACCGCACCGACGCCAGGGGCATCGAGCGGCTCGGCGTGATCGGCATGGACGAGCTGCTGGTCAAGGACACCGCGTTCTTCCACGACAACTTCGCCGGCTCGCTGACGAAGCGGGTGCTCGGCTTCTCCAGCAGGTTCGAGGAATTCGTCGACACGCTGACATTCTCGATCATGGCCAAGCTGGTGCCGCTGATCTTCGCCTCGGTGGTGCTCTGGCAGTACCACCCGCTGCTGGTCATCGTGCTCCTGGGCCTCATCCTGCTCACCGGCTTCCTCGTCGCCCCGCTCATCCGCCGCCGCCAGGCGCTGGTGGAGCGGCGCGAGGCCGCCAAGGTACGCGTGTCGGGCCACGTCGCCGACGTGCTGTCCAACATGGACACGGTCCGCGCGTTCGCCGCCGAACGCCGCGAGGCGAGCGAGCACCGGGAGCGGATCGCCGAGCAGCGCCGGCTGTCACTGCGCTCGTGGGACTTCGGCAACCTGCGGGTCGACACCGTCGTGGCCCCGCTGGCGGTCCTCACCAGCGCCGTCGGCCTGCTGCTCGCCGTGGCGCTCAGGGGCGGCCTGGGCGTGGAGGCCATCGTGGTGACCTTCACCTACTACTCGAACACGATCAACATCATGTTCGAGTTCAACCAGATCTACCGGCGGCTGGAGAGCACGCTCACCGAGGCGGCCCAGTTCACCGAGCTGCTGCTGGAGCCGCCGACCGTGGTCGACCCCGCCGACCCGCAACCGCTGCGCCCGGCCGACGCGGGCATCCGCTTCGAGCGAGTGAGATTCGCCTACGGCGACGGCCCGCCGCTCTTCGACGGGCTCGACCTCGACATCCCCAGCGGCACCAAGATCGGGCTGGTCGGCCAGTCGGGCGGCGGCAAGAGCACCCTCACCCGGCTGCTGCTGCGCCTCATGGACATCGACGGTGGCCGGATCCTGATCGGCGGCCAGGACATCGCCCGCCTGCGCCAGGCCGACCTGCGCAGTTTGATCTCGTACGTGCCGCAGGAGCCGGCCATGTTCCACCGGTCGATCCGCGACAACATCGGCTTCGCCCGGCCCGGCGCCACCGACGCCGAGATCCTCCGGGCGGCGCAGGCGGCTCATGTCACCGAGTTCGCCGAGTCCCTGCCCCACGGCTTCGACACCCTGGTCGGCGAGCGCGGCGTCAAGCTCTCCGGCGGCCAGCGGCAACGACTCGCCCTCGCGCGGGCCATCCTGCGCGAGGCGCCGATCCTGCTCCTGGACGAGGCGACCAGCGCCCTCGACTCCGAGAGCGAACTCCTGGTCCAGGAGGCGCTGTGGCAGCTCATGCGCGACAGGACCGCGCTCGTCGTCGCCCACCGGCTGAGCACCGTCGTCCGGATGGACCGGCTGATCGTGCTCAACCGGGGGCGGATCGTGGAGCAGGGCACCCACAGTGAGCTGCTGGAGGCCGACGGGCCCTACGCCCGGCTCTGGCGGCACCAGTCGGGCGGCTTCCTGATCGACGACGACCTCGACGCCGACCCCGCAGGAGCGGCCGGCACGGCCACCGCCGACGCCGTGCGCGGCTGACCGGTCGGGCAGTTCACGATAGTTCGTTGCACGAATTCGTTATTCTGGGTCGGTGAGTGAGAACGCAGGTGGCCCGATCGGGCCGGTGAGCGCCCTGGTGCGGGCCACGTTCCTGGTGAACGCCGTGTACGCGGCCTCCGCCCGCGAATACGGCCTCACCCAGCAGCAGGGGCAGCTGCTGTGCGTGCTGATGGCGCAGCCGTACGGGATGAGCGAGCTGGGCGCGGTGCTCGGCCTGGCGAAGTCGAGCCTGACCGGACTGGTCGACCGGAGCGAACGCAACGGCCTGGTCGAGCGCAGACCGGACCCGCAGGACTCCCGCGCCGTGCGGGTGGCGCTCACCCGGCGGGGCGCCAAGGTGGCCGAGGGCTTCCACGCCGAGACCTGCCACCGGGTCGAGGAGCTGATCGCGGGCTTCGGGCCGGCGGAGCACGACACAATCGCCGCCCTGCTCGGCCGGGTCGTGGCCGAGAACAAGGTGCCTACGGTCTTCCTGGAGCCGGAGCGGGCCGGCTGACTTGCAGTTCGTACTACGAATCAATATGGTTCGTAACACGAACTCAAAGTGACGATGGCGATCGACTGCCTATGGTCGCGCACGGGGGAAAGGCAGAACAATGTCCGCACATGACGTAGTCTTCGGTTTCGGCGCGCATCCCGGCATCGACGACATACCCGGGCTGCTGCGCACGGTCCAGCAGGCCGACCGCGACGGGCTCGACCACTTCAGCGTGGCCGACCACCCCTATCTCGGCGGGCGCCTCGACGCCTACGCCACGCTCGGCTTCGTCCTCGGGAGCACGCGGCACATCGCCGGCCTGGTCAACGTCACCAACGTGCCGACCCGGCCGCCGGCCATGCTGGCCAGGACGGTGACGTCGCTGTCGGCACTGTCGGGCGGCCGGGTCGTGCTGGGTGTGGGCGCGGGCGGGCTGTGGGACCGTATCGCCGACATGGGCGTGCCCCGGCTGTCGCCCGGCGCCGCCGTGGACGCGTTCGAGGAGGCGATCACCCTGGTCAAGCTGCTGTCGGGCGGCGGCGCGCCGGTCACCTTCGAAGGCGCCCACTACCAGGTGCGCCAGATCGAGCCCGCCCCCGTCGCCGCGCCGCCCGTGTGGACCGGATCGGTCGGCCCCAAGTCGCTGGCCGCCACCGGCCGCGTGGCCGACGGCTGGATCCCCGGCCATGCGGCCGACTGGCTGAGCGAGCGTTACCGTACCTCCCGGCCGATCATCGACGAGGCCGCGGCGGCGGCCGGCCGCGACCCGGGCGAGATCCGTACGATCTACAACCTTCCCGGCCGCATCACCGACCGGCCGCTGCCCGGCACCCGCGGCGACGACGGCCGCTGGCTCGGCGGCTCGGCCGCGCAGTGGATCGAGGAGCTGACCGGGGCGGTGCTGGAGCACGGCGCGTCCGGTTTCACGCTTTTCTCCGCCGAGAACGGCGCCGCGGACGACACCGTACTGGCCCGCTGGGCCCAGGAGATCGCCCCGGCCGTACGCGAGGCGGTCACGAAGTAGGACGCGAGGTGGCCACCGGGCGCGACCTGCTTCCTCGCCACCGCCGAACACGGCCGGCTCGCCGACCTGGAACCACGCCACCGCCGCCGGGCCCGGCAGGCAAAGGTTCCTCAGTCGAACAGCATCGCCGTACCCTGGATCTCCATCAGCATTTCAGGCAGCCATAGCCGGTTGATCCCGATCACGGCCATCGCCGGGTAGTTCGGTCCGACGAGCCGGCGCCAGACGGCCTGGATCTCGTCCCAATGCGCCTGGAACTGCGGCATGTCCACAACGTAGGCGGTGAGGCTCACGAGGTGCCGTGGCCGGCCGCCCGCCGCGCGTACCACGCTGAGCAGATTGCGTAGCGTCTGCTCGTACTGCGCTACGACACCGACCGCCCACGTGCCGTCCCGGTGCTGTCCGCTTGCGCCACCGAGCAGGAGCGTTCGACGAGCTTCGACCACGACGCCGTGCGACCAGCCCTGTGGCGCGGGAAGGTCGCTCGGGTTGATCACCTGGTACGGCCGCCCCGCCGCCTGGGCCGTTCCCGGCATCGTGGTGCTCGCGACCGCGGTGACCGCGGCGACTGCGGTGGCCGTGGTGACAGCGGTGGCCGCGCCCGCTGTGCCGGCCAGCAAGGCGCGCCGCGCGAGCGATCGGCCGGTCGAGGCCGCGGGCGGCTGCTCGTCCTCGGGGACTCGTACGTCCATGATCTGGTCCTTTTCGTGAGGGTGAAGTTGCGGATCTTCCGGCGGGAGGGGCCGTTCAGGTCGTCGGCGACGCGCTGTCCGAGTCGGCCGGGCGGACACCGGCGGCCGCGCGGTGCGGGTTCTCCGTGCCGGAATGAGCCGACTCCGCCCAAGCTAGAGTCATTGGATAGCGGGTACCAAAAGGAAACTAAAGGAGAGGGAGCCATGGTCAGCTGCACGAGTGATCAGGTGTTCGATCCGTGCCCGATCGCGCCCACCGTCCGGGTGATCTTCGGGCGATGGACCACGGACGTCCTGTGGGTGCTCATGCACCAAGGCCGGATGCGCTTCACCGATCTTCGGCACCGGATCCCCGATGTGACGCCGAAGGTTCTCTCCCAGCGCCTGCGTCAGCTGGAACGCGACGGGCTCGTAACGCGCTCCTACTATCGTGAAATGCCGCCGCGCGTCGAGTACGAGGCCACACCACTCGCGCACAGTCTCGTGTCGATCTACACGATGGTCGACAACTGGTCGAAAGAGCACACGCACGAGGTCGAGGCCGCACGCGCCGCGTACTCCGGCCCTCTGGTTTCATGACTTCTTGACCGCGACCGGTGACACGTGCGGCGGCTCCAGGAACTCCCATGATCCCTCGCAGACGGTGGTGCTCGCGGCGTAATGTGAGTTCTCCTCATTCACCGGGCTCGTTGTGAAACGTGGGGCCGCGGGGATTCATTTTCTAGATCCGGATGATATTGGGCGCGAAATCGATGTGCCGAGCGCGTACAAGTACATAGAGCGGAATTAATCGGCTTCCTATCGTGAGCAGCAATCTCCACGAAAGGAAGAGGTCATGCGAAAGATCCTCGCGGGCGGCGTCCTCGCCGCTTCATTGGCGCTCTCCGGTCTTGCCACCGCAGCCCCCGCCCAGGCGAGCACCACCACGACCGGGGTCACCTCGGTCAGTGACAGCGCCGGCTGCAAGCACGGCTACTACTGGCACAAGCACTGGTACAAGAAGTGGTACAAGAAGGGTCACTGGTGGAAGGGCCACTACCACAAGAAGGGCCACTACCACTCCTACTACAAGTGGCACTGCCACAAGAAAGGCTAAAGACAGCTGAAAAAGGGCCCACCGGCGTCTAGCCGGTGGGCCCTTTTCGCTGAGTCAGCGTCTCGCATGCGTCACAGCAATCTTCTTCACCTAGCGGCGGCGACGCCTGCGGCGTGCGCTCCTGCTGGTGTCGGAGTCTCCACTGCCTCCACCCGGAATCGGATAGGGCTTGCGTGACTGCTGCACGCTTGTCAGTCCGAGATAATGTAGCAACGACATGAGTTTCCCCCGATTGGATCATGTGCCGATCCCTCGTACGAACCGGTACTGCTTCGTTGTCGACACCTGTGCAAACCAGCCCCCCATAACGATGCTTCCCCGGTAGCCCCTTCCGGGCGAATCCTCGCCCAGCCTTTTACCAGCCGTGTACCCGCCCGGGGGGTGACCCGGCAGGGAGCACGGTCCGCGGGAGCCGAACCAGGCTGACGGAACGCAGCTCCAGCACGCTGCCGCCGGGGTATGCCGTGGGCCGGGCCTGGGGCGAGACGTACACGGGGGCGTCCTCGCGCAGCGGCAGCAGCCGCAGCTCCAGGCAGCCGTGTTCCCTGAGCGGTTCGCGGAATCTGCGCAGGCCGATCTCCCAGACGGGCCCGTGCCAGAACTGGTCGGCCACGAGGCGGCCGCCGAGGTAGGCCCGCCCGACGTCGCCGATCCAGTCCAGCCGCAGCAGCACCTCGTCCTCCTCTGCGCCGCAGTCCGCTGCGGCATTCTGCGCGAACGCCTCCTCCGGGATGGTGATCCGGTAGACGGCGGCCTGGCCGAAGTCGGCATCGGTGGGCGCGGAGGCCCGTCCTGAGGCGGCGTCCACGACCGGTGGCCGGGCCGGGCCCGCCGGTGCGACCAGCTCCACCTTGGCCTGGGGCATCGCGCCTTGCGCGGGGGCGGGCAGTGGCAGGACCCCGAACACGCCGTCGGTCGTGGTGGCGGAGTCGGGGGCGGGGAAGATCCGGACCTCGTCGGCTTCGCCGTAGCAGGTCAGGCATTCGTCGTCGATGACCGCCGGGCCGTCGCTCAGCACGAGCCGATCGGCGTCCCAGAGCCGGCCCCGGGTGGCGGTGAGGGCGCCGGCGGCGTCCAGCACGAGGACGGACGCCCGGCCTCCGGACGCGTCGCTCACCCGCACCAGACACCCGGGCCCCGGCCGCAGCCCCGCGACCACAAGCCGGTCGCCTTCCCGCCGCACGGTCGCGGGATTCGCGGCTGCTGTCACTGTCACGGGATCTGCGTCCCTGGTCGCGGTCGCAGAACCCTCGGTCGCGGTCGCCCGGCCCTCGATCACGGTTACCGTCGCGGCGTCGAAGACCAGCTCGACCGGGATTCCCGCCGTCTGCGTGAACACGTGCACAGGCTCTTCGTCGTCGATCACGCACACGGGCTGCGCGGTGGCCGTCAGCAGCAGGCTCCGTCCGACGGGCCGAGCGAGCGGCCAGGCGAAGTACGCGCCGGACGGCACCGTCACCGGCTCGCTCGGGACGACGAGCTCGCGGCCGTCCAGCTCGACGGCGAATTGGACGCCGTCATGGGCGGGCAGCGTCTCGACGGGCTGGTGGTTGTTGACGAACAGGAAGCCGGAACGACCGTCGGAACGCACGCACCAGCGCAGCGTCTCCCGGTCGGCGGTGTCGGCGGGCGCGCCGGGCGGCATGGTCAGCGTCATGGTCGCCAGATCGGGCCCGTCCGTGGCCAGCCACAGGTGCTGCAGCCGCAGGTGGCGGTAGGAGTCGCGGAACTGGCCGTACTCGCCGAGCGGGGCCTGGAAGTCGTAGTTGATCACCGGGCAGTCGTTCGGATAGCCGGTGGCGTGCGACTCCTGGAGGGTGGACAGCTCGCCGACCTTCTGCGAGGCGCCGTGGTACATGTAGTAGCCCTGCCACACCGACCCGCTGCCCAGCTTGACCAGCGCGAGCGCGGCGATGTCGGCGGCCGTCACGAGGGGACGGCGGTGGTAGGAGGTGTACATGCCGCCGCCCAGCTCACAGGTGGCGAACGGGTAGCGCGCGAGGTGGCTCTCGTCCGAGCCGGCCGCCTCGGTGGTGCGCAGGTCGGCGCCGATGGAGTCGTCGTCGCGGCCCGGGCCGAAGAAGTAGTGGGCCCGGCTCTGGCGCGGCCAGCCGTCGTGGGCGGTGTCCCACGCGGCCTCGGGATAGCCGCCGAACAGCGGGATCAGCTCGTCCGCAGGAAGCCGCGCGTGGCCCCAGCCGGTGGCCGTCCACAGGGGCGCGTCGATGCCCGCAGCCCTGGCCAGGCGCTTGAGCGTGCGAAGGTGCTCGGGCTGGTCGTACAGCTCGTTCTCGATCTGCACCGCCACCACCGGGCCGCCGTCCGCCCGGGTCAGCCCGGCGAGCCGGTCGCCGATCTGCTCGAACAGCGGCCGCACCAGCGCGAGGTAGCGGGGGTCGTCGGTACGCGGCACGCAGTCCGCCGCGAGCAGCCAGTCGGGGAAGCCGCCGTTGCGTGACTCCCCGTGCCCCCACGGGCCGATCCGCACCACCACGTCCAGGCCCAGCTCGGCGCAGGTGGTCACGAACCGCCGCAGGTCACGGTCGCCGCTCCAGTCGAAGACGCCCCGGCGTTCCTCGTGCAGGTTCCAGAAGACGTACGTGGCGACCACGCCCACGCCGCCGCCCCGTACCTTCAGCAGCTCCTCGCGCCACTCGGCGGCGGGGTAGCGGCCGTAGTGGAACTCGCCCATCACGGGGAACCACGGTCGGCCCGCCCGGCTCAGATGGCGCGAGTTCACCGTGATCGCGTCGGGATGCTCGAGTGGATCGCCGAGCCGTAGCGGCGTTTCCAGGGGCGGAGGTACGTGCCCCGGCACAGTCAGTCGCCGCATGGGCGCACCTCTCCTCAGACGGCAGCAAACTGGCGGAAATACTACTGAAGCTCACAGCGCGGGGCGGCGAAGGAGCCGCTCGCGCCCCTGGCCGCGCAGCGCGATCGCCGCCACCAGGGCGGAGGCGCCGACGCCGGTCAGCGCTGCCGTCGCACCCACCGGGCCCAGATCGAAGAGCTGCCCGATCACCAGTTCGCCCGCGAAGGAGAACATCCCGGCGCAGAACGCCAGCACGCCGTAGTACGAGCCGAACCGCTCGGCCGGGGCATGCCGGGTGACACGCTGGAAGATCGACGGCTGGATGAGCCCGTTCGCCACCCCGTTCAGCACGGCGGCGATCATGAGCGGACTCGGCTGCGTACCGTCCAGTGAGGCCAGCACGAAGAACGCCGCCGCCGCGCAGCACAGACCGGCGCGCAGCACCCACGGACGTTCGCCCCGCCGACCCGCCGCCACGAACGGCTGCGCCGCGGCGGCGACGGCGGCGAGGACGCAGAAGCAGAGCGTCGCCGCGCCGGGCGCGAAGCCGAGCAGCGGCACAGCCGTCATGATGTGGTTGGCCAGCAGCGTTGTGGGCGCGGTCAGCAGCGCGAAGAGCAGGAACGAGCGGTCGCCGAGCACCGCCCGCACCCCGGCGGCCACCCCGCTGAACGCCGCCGGCGCGGGTTCGGGCCGGCCCTTGGGCAGGAGCAGGAACAGCCCGCAGGAGATCGTCCACATGGCGGCGGCGGCCCCGGCCAGCAGCGCGAACCCGGGCCCCGCGGCGAGCAGCAGCAGCCCCACGGGCGGGCCCGCGACCGTCGCGACGTGCTGGGCGGTGACGTACGCGGCGAAGCCACCGGCCCGGTGCGCCGGCCCGGCGCTGGCCAGCAGCGTCTGGGCCGCCGGGTTGTAGAGCGCGCCGCCCACCGCGATGACGACGGCCGCGCACAGCAGCGTGCTCACCTCGCCCGCCGTACCGAGCAGCCCGAAGCCCAGCGCGCGCAGCAGGCACGCGATCACCCCCGTCCGGCGCGCCCCGAGGCGGTCGGTGAGCACGCCGATCGGCAGCAGGAGCGCGAACTGCAGCCCGGTACGCACCCCGAGCACCAGCCCCACCGTGCCGGCCAGCAGACCGAGATCGTGCCGGAGGTGCGCGACCAGGTGCGCCATCATCGAGAAGAAGCCCAGGCAGGCGGAGAGTTGGATCACGACCACCGTGACGACCACCCGGCGGCCGGAGACGTCCTGGAGGGGCGGGGGAGAGGCGGGTGCGGTGACGGTCACGGGAGTGAGCACACCAGAGAACGATCCGGCCGGTCCAATATCGGTACACCCCACGACCGATACCCGAAACCATATCAACGCCCATCCGCCCAGGCCGGCGCCTTTCCGACAGCATCGCTCGGCCCGCATTGCCCGGGGCCGCACCGCCCAGGCCGCAGAGTCCTGGGCTGCATCGCGCGGGACAGTACCGCGCGGGTCGCATCGTTCGGAGTAGCGCCGCCGGGCCGCCATCGCCGGGGCAGCACCGCGCGGGGTCGCATCGTCCCGCTGGAGGTGGGACGTTGGGCGGGGGACGAGGGACGTGGAGTGTCGGACGGGTGATGCTGGGAGCGGGATGGCGGAGGTCGGAATCGTGTCGCCTGGTTGGCGGTGACCCCGTCCCGATGGCGGGATCGCGCAGGTCGGAGCAGGGTCAGGGTGCTGTGTCGGTCCAGCTGTGCGTGTCGGCGATCACGTTCGCGTCCGCGTGACTGATCCGGTACGGCTCGGTGAAGTCGACCGGGGCCGTCTTCAGCTGCGCGCGGTCGAAGGCGACGGAGATGCTCGCCCCCGAGATCACTGGCTTGACCTCGACCGGGCCGGTCGCCGGTGCCCATTCGGCGCTCAACGCGCCGTCGCGGCCGGTGAATGACAGCACGAAGGTCTTGCCGTCCTGCTCGATGGAGACCGCCCACCGGCTCTGGCTCTTCCCTCCGGACGGAGCCTTCGCCGGGATGGGGCCGGCGGTGACGAACGCCAGCGTGACGCCGTCCTGGCCGCCGTTCGCCGCCGCCACCAGGAGGTCCGCGTACGGGGGCGCCTCGCCCGAGTCCGGCCCGCCCTTCACGTCCCCGCGTACGTCCTTCAACGCCGCGCTGCGGAAAGCCGGCTCGGGGATCGAGCACGTGAGGTCGGCCCGCGTGGTCCGGTCCGGCGTGACCCGGGCCGTCGTCGAACACGTCTTGCCGGCCACGGCCGTCTGGAGCCGGTAACCGCCCCGGGGCAGCGAGAAGCGGAACCCGCGGCGGTCCGCGCGCCGGCTCGCCACCCGCTTGCCCTTGCCGGTGAAGACGTCGACCTGCCCAGGCTGGTAACCGTCCTCTCCCGGATCGCCGGACGACGGCCCGCCGCTGTGCACGATGC
Source organism: Nonomuraea sp. NPDC048892 (assembly GCF_040649735.1). Classification (NCBI taxonomy): domain Bacteria; kingdom Bacillati; phylum Actinomycetota; class Actinomycetes; order Streptosporangiales; family Streptosporangiaceae; genus Nonomuraea; species Nonomuraea sp. NPDC048892. The sequence goes on from NZ_JBEZFZ010000008.1 coordinate 20,752, forward strand.
CACCGACCAGCACGCCCTCGGCCGGAGCCGGAGGAGACGGGTCCTCGGAGGGGACGATCTCCGGGGTGGTCTTGACGGGGGCGGGGGTCGTCGGCTTGTCGCGGGGCTTGTCGTCGTCGTCCCGCGTGTGGGTGAGCAGGTCCGGCGACGGGTCGGCGGCGATCGGCGGTGTCGGGCCGGCCTGCGCCTGGGACGCGGACGACTCCGGCGGACCGGTGCCCAGCAGGTTCCAGGCCGCCGTTGCCGCGACGGCCATGGCGACGAGCCCGGCTCCCACGCCCAGCGCCCAACGCCGTACGCGCCGCCCACCGGCCGGGGCGGAAACCGTGGCCCGCCCCGTACCCATCCCGGAGCCCGCCGCCCCACCAGCCGCGCCACCAACCGCAGCCCGACCGCCGGCCTCCGGCCCGCCACTCGAACCGGCCCGCCCGCTCGCCGTCGGCCCGCGACCCGAACCGGTCCGCCGGCCCGCTGTCGGCCGCTCACCCGAGGCGTCCAGCGCTGACCGCCCGTCCAACCCAGGCCGCTCACCCGAGCCGGAAAGCCCGTCCAATGACGGGCGCGGGGCTGATCGGTCCGCGAGCGACGCGCCAGGCGCCGCCCGGTCGGCGAGCGCGCGGGCCACCACGGCCAGGGCCCCGGCGCTGGGCCAGCGATCCGCCGGATCCTTGGCCAGCGCCCGCATGACCACCTCGCCCACCGCCGCAGGCACGTGCGCGGGCAGCGGCGCCGGCGCCTCGTGCAGGTGCTTGAGCGCGATCGCGACCGCGTTCTCGCCCTGGAACGGCGCCTGCCCCGTCAGGCACTCGTAGGCGACCACGCCCAGCGCGTACACGTCCATCGCCGTGCTGGGCGCGGCGCCCTCGGCCTGCTCGGGGGCGCAGTACACGACGGTGCCGAGCACGATGCCGGTGGCGGTCAGCTTGCCGTCGCCCGCCGCCCGGGCGATGCCGAAGTCGGTCAGCACGACGCTGCCGTCCGGCCGGATCACGAGGTTGCCCGGTTTGACGTCCCGGTGCACCACGCCGGCGTCGTGCGCGGCCTGCAACGCCTCGGCGGTCTGCGCGACCAGGTCCATCGCCGCGCCGGCCGGGATCCGCCCGCCGCGCGACAGCAGCAGGTGCAGCGGCTCGCCGTCCAAATACTGCATGACCAGGTACGGAGTACGCCGCCCCGACAACTCGGCGATCCCGAAGTCGAACACGGCCACCACGCCCGGATGGTCGATCGTGGCCATCGACCGGGCCTCGGCATGGAACCGGGCCGCGAACTCGGGGTCGCCGTCCAGCCCCGCGCGGATGGTCTTCACCGCGACAATTCGGTCGAGCAGGAGGTCGTGAGCCCGCCACACCTCGCCGTGACCGCCGCCGCCGAGCCGTGACACCAGGCGGTAGCGATTCGCCAGCACGGTATCCGGACTGATCATGTTGCTGAGCCCCCGCCCTTCGCTCCGACACAAAGTGTCCGTTCTTGAAAGACGGCTCGGGCGGGTCAACGGTTCGAAGATCGGCCGATTTCTACGACGGCGCGCTCGCGGCGCGTACGTTCCGTGGCAGCAGGGCGACCAGCCCGAGCAGCACCGCGGCGGCCGGAACGCCCCAGAACAGCACCTCAGGAATGGCCGCCGCGGTCGCCGCGGGACCGGGGACGCGCCCCTGGAGCTCGCGGGTGAGCAGGCTGCCGAAGACCGCCACGCCGAGCGACAGCCCGAGCCCGCGCACGGACACCACGGCCGAGGTGGTGGCGGCCAGGTCGGCGGGAGGGGCCGCGTTCTGCGCGACGACGACCAGGTTCTGCATGAGCAGCCCGAACCCGGCGCCCAGCACCGTGATCCCCGCCGCGAACAGCAGGTAAGGGGCGCTGGGAGTGAGGCCGCCCAGCACCGCGAACCCCACCCCCGCGATGGCCGCACCGGCCATCAGATAGGGCCGGAACCGCCCGCTCGCGCCGATGCGGGCCCCGGCCAGGAAGGAGACCGCCATGAACGTCAGCACGTACGGATTCAGCGCCAGCCCCGCCTGCGTCGCCCCCATGCCGTACCCGGCCTGCAGATACGTGGGCAGGTAGACGATCGAGCCGCCGAGCAGCGCGCCGAGCAGCGCGGCGGCGGGCAGGGCGGTCCGCAGGGCGGGGTGGGCGAACAGCCGAGGCGGCAGCAGCGGGTCGGCCGCCCGCCGTTCCTGCCGTACGAACAGCGCAGTCAGCACCACCAGCGCGCCCACCAGCCCGAGGATCGTCCCGGATGTCCACGCGTAGACGCGTCCGCCCCATTCGGCCACCAGCAGAAGACTAACCATGGCGCCCGCGAGCAGCACGGCCCCGGCCACGTCGGCCCTGCCGTGCGCGCCGGGCGTCGGCAGACGCAGCGCGTACGCGGTGAGAGCCACGCCGAGCAGGCTGAGCGGCAGATTGACGTAGAAGATCCAGTGCCAGCCCCAGGCGTCGGTGATGGCGCCACCGGCGAGCGGCCCGCCCACGCTGGCCAGCGCGAACACGCCGCCGGTGAAGCCCTGCACCCTGCTGCGCAGCCGCGGCGGGTACAACTCGGACAGCGCGATCGTCGGCAGCACGAACAGCCCGCCCGCGCCGATGCCCTGCACCGTCCTGGCGGCGATCAGCTGCGGCATCGACTGCGCCAGGCCGCACAGCGCCGAGCCCGCGGCGAACACGACGACCGCCGTGACGAAGACGGCGCGCCGGCCGAACCTGTCGCTGACGCGGCCGTAGAGCGCGCCGGTCGCGGTCGAGGCCAGCAGGTACGAGGTGACGACCCAGCCGATCGCGTCCATGCCGCCCAGGTCGGCGGCGATGTCGGGCAGGGCGATGGCCACCACCGTCTGGTCGAGCACCGACAGCAGCATGCCGATCAGGAGCCCTGCCGTGGCGAGGGGGACGTTGCCCGTTCTGGAGGACATGAGCTCAGCCCTCCCGTCGCGCGAACGGGTCGGGCAGGCTGAAGTCCTCGCCGAGCAGGTCCTGGTCGACGGCCCCGCCGGCCAGGGTGCCGCTCGCGGCGGCGGCGATCACCGCGGCGAGCGGCATGGGCACGGTGCGGCGCCTGGCCATGTCGCCGGCCGCGTACACGCCGGGCACACTCGTCCGGCCGAACTCGTCGATCTCCACGCACCCGTCGGCGAAGGCCGCGCAGCCCAGGTGCTCGGCCAGGGCGGAGCGCCGGCGCGGCACGTTCGCGACGAACACCGCCGCCCGTTCCAGCGGCGGGCCGCCCTCGAACACGATCTGTTCCAGCCGTCCGTCCGCGCCTTCCAGCCGGGTGACGGGCTCGCACCGCACCGCCACGCCGTACGCGGTGAGCGTCTCCCGCGCGGCCGGGGCCAGCGGCTCGCCGCCGGTGCAGAGCACGACGCCGGCGGCGAACCGGCTCAGCTGCAGCGCCAGCCGTACGCGGCCGGGCCCGGCGCCGAGCACCGCGACCGACAGGCCGGTGCACTCGAAGCCGTGGCAGTACGGGCAGTGGAACGCCGACCGGCCCCACAGCTCGGCCACTCCGGGCGGGCCGGGAAGCTCGTCGGCCAGCCCGGTGGCCAGCAACAGCCGCCGCGCTCCCACCGTCCTGCCATCGGACAACTCAACCCGGAACCCGCCACGTGCCACGTTAGCGCCGGGAACGCCCTCCACGTTCTCCGCCGCAGAGGCCGCAGAGGCCGCAGAGACCGTGGGGACCGTGGGGACCGTGGGGACCGTGGGGACCGTGGGAACCGTGGGGACCGTGGGAACCGCCTCCGCAGCGGCAACCGTCCCCGCCAGCGTCCGCACCGCCGGATACCCGGCCAGCTCCCGCCGGCCAAGCTCCCGCAGCTCGTCCGGCGGGGTCCCGTCCCTGGTCAGAAAGTTGTGCACCGCATCGGCCCGGGCATTGCGCCCGTCCCCGGCGTCGACCAGCAACACCGTGCGGTGCACCCGCCCCAGCACCAGCGTCGCGGCCAGACCGGCCGGCCCCCCGCCGGCGATGACGACGTCGTACATCGTTGCCTCCATGAGTTCGGTTGTTCGAACGGAGGCAAGTCTGCAAGTTAAGGTAAACATGAAGTCAAGCGACTCCACGCGACCCCCCGCACGGGCCGGCCGTCAGCCGGTGTAGCCGCGCGCCGCGTAGTCGTAGGCGTCGTTGTAGTAAACGTACGGCTTCTTCCCCTCGAAGGGCTGGAACTGGTCGGGCTGCCACTTCTTCTTGTTCTTGAGGAAGTAGTTGTCGGCCGGGCACTTACCGCGAGCCCAGAACGAGGAGATCCTGTCGCGCCACCAGTCGGTGAATTCGTACTTCTTGCACTTGGACGCGGACGCCTTCCACCTGGCCATCGCACCACGGAAGTTCGAGTCCGTGTAGACGCAGTAGTACCCCGCCTTGCAGTCCTTCGCCGTGGCCGAAAGCAGCACGGAGACCGCGCCGCCCTCATAGGAGATCTCGTTGTTGCTCACCTTGGTCCCGTTAGGGAAGGCCGCCATGTACGCCTCGACCCTGGCACTGCCGGAGGCGGCCTGTGCCGGGACCGCGCTGGAGGCGACGACCCCGGCGGCGACGGCGACACCGGCGGTCCTCAGGACTTTGACGAGAAGCGGATGCTGGCTCATTTCGTCTCCTTCTCCGTGTGGTCGCCACGAAGATAGGCACCCCGATGTTGAGCCCCCGTTGAGTCCCCGTTGACCCCCGTGCTCGTGCTCAGGCCGCTTCATACCACCAGGGCATGAAGCGGTGAACCGCTGGCGCCCGGACCTGGGCTGGGTCAGGATTGAAGCATCTGTCGGCACGGCCGTTCACGGAGGTATGGCATGCGCGCCCGATGCGTGGCCATGGTGGCGTGCGTACTCCTCTCGGCATCCTGCTCGGCCGGGCCCTCGCTCGGCGACGCCGTGGCCGAACTGCGGAAGGACACCCGCACTCTGGAGACGGACGACGTCTTCAAGAACCCGCTCAAGAAACTGACCATCCTCGAACGCCCGGACAAGGACGTCCCGTGTGGCGAGGGCCGGTTCAAACGGGTGATGCGAGCCACGGCCGACTACGAACGCGCCGCCGGCCAGACCGTGGACGCCTACCTGAACCTGGCCCAGAGCCTCATGGAGGACACCCTCTCCCTGCCGCGATTCGGTTACACGGTGACGTCCGACCCCGGCCGGCGGGACAAGCCGGCGGCACGGGTCATCCGGGGGGTGAAGGACGAGGCGGGGGTGACGATGACCGTCGACGTGCGGCCCGACTCTCCGACGTGGTCCATCCGCGCCGAGACCGGCTGCTTCGCCTCCTGAGGATCGTCGTCAGCTCCAGATGTCGATGATGTCCCGGGAAAGAGTGCTCGTGCCCAGCCGGGAGGAGTCCTCCATCTTCGCGTCGAACCGCGGATTGTCGTCCATCCACCGTTCGAATTTTGCGAGCTTGTCCCTGAGGGTCTTCCCGCGGTCGCCGTTCCCGGCCTCCCTGGTGGCCTCCGCGACGATCTCGTCGTAGGTCTTGAGCCGGCCGGTCGTGCCGCTGATCAGTTCGGGAGGCGGGGCGCTCGCCGGGAATCCGGCTTCGTACAGCATGCCCGCCAGGTCGTAGCGGTGCCGTACGACATAGTCGAGCTGCTCGGCCTCCAGCTTCTCGGCCCGGGTCTCGAAGCTGTCGGCCCATCCGTCCAGCGCGGTGCTGACCCCGTACGCCTTGGCGACGTCCCATGCCGCGTTGACGACCCGCTCCCTGACCACGGCGCCGCCCAGGGCGGCCAGGTCGCCCACCGGAAGCTTGTCGATGCCCAAGGAGAGGGTGTTCTTGACGATGTCGCGCAGCAGCTCGTCCTGTGCGTCCATCTCGCCCCGCACGTCGCTGATCGCCTTGTACTCGATCCCGCCGAAGTCGCCGAACACCTTGCTCGCCATCTCGAACTGACCGCTGTCCTGGCCCTTGTCCAGGCGGGCGGCGGAGACCATGGTGTCGTGGTAGAACGTGGCCATCGCGGCATCGAAATCACCGGTGGCCCGTTCGTCGGCGGCGAACGTGCGCAGGAAACGATAGGTGTCGCCCGGGCTCAGATGGAAGGACGGCGTGATCCCGGCGACGTCGGTCCATCCCTCCGGCGCTCCCATGGTCGATGAGCGGTAGAGCGCCCTGTCGATCCGCGCGCCCGTGACCATCTCGTGGGCGTACGACGTGGCGATCGCACTCATCGAGTCAGCGGCGGTGAGCGGCAGATCCTCGCCGAAGGAGCCCATGGCGGCGATGGTGTCGAACGCGAAGGCGGCGGCTTCGGGGGAGTGCCGGCCGGGCCGCTCGTCCACGGCCTCGGACCCGTCGGCCAGCACGCGGCCGAGAGAGTCGGCGACCTGGTCGCCGTAGCCGTGGCCTTTCGCGTACTGGACGAAGAGCTTCATCTTCTCGGTCTGCGAGAGCTTCACGTCGTCCCCGCCCATCCGGGCGAACGTGTCGCGGATGACGGCTCCGTCGCCTTCGAGCACCGACAGGGCCATGGCCACGGTGTCCGGGGGAAACCCGTAGGCGCTGACGTCGGTGACGGTTCCGGCGCGGAAATCCCCGCGCGGATCGGCCACGAACTCGTCGAGCACCAGGGCGCGGGCGGCGGACGCGCGATAGGAGGCCGGCGCGCCGGAGTCCTTGAGCAGGGCGAGGCGGTTCCAGGCGACGTCGCGCCCGGCGGGCTTCAGCAACTGGCTCCTGACTTTCGCGAAGCCAGGGATGGCGGTGGGCGCCGCGAGAGCCGCGCCGAGGGCCTGGCTGAATGCCGCCAGATCCGCTTTCGCCGTCGAACTGCCGGTCGCGGCGATGATCTGAGGCAGGTCGTCGCGGATGTGGGGCGGCAAGGACGCGTAGAAGGCGGCGGCAGCCTGGGGGTCCTGCTTCAGGGCCGCGATGTCGTCGGCGTACGCGTGGATCTCCGCGGCCTGGTCGCGTTGCTCGTTCTTCGTCCTGGTGCTGAAGACGCCGGTGACCTTCTTGGCGAGGCGGTGGGCTCGCTCGAGGTCGTCCAGATCGTCGGGCAGCAGCAGGAAACCGGGGCTCGCGCCGTCGCCCAGCTCCTCGATGGTCTCGACACGATAGGTCAGCATGGAAAGCTGGCTCGTGCCCCAATCGGCGATATCCCGTATTTCGCGGAATATCGCGGTGCTCATGTCGTTCCGGCGAAAGCCGGCCTCGAACTCCGCGCAGAAAGCGGTGATGGTGTCGATTCCGCCTTCCAGCGAACGAGACATTCGTTCCATTCTTCGTGGATCAACGCCGCAGAACTCGTTGACCGGAGTCGTCATGGGATCCTGCCCGCCATCTCACGCCGGATGTGGTTCGCCTCCGCGGCCGTCACCTGGGGCGGATGACGGCTCAGCTCCTCCTCCAACGCGTTGACCACCTGCTCGGCGAGCCGGGCCAACCGGCGATGACGAAACTCGAGGTCATGCGTCCACTTTCTGGCGGTGGGCCCCGTCCACACCTGGTTGGAGTACATGTCGGCGACCGGGGCCTGGTAGGCCGTCCGTACGTGGGCGGCCTGGTCGCGAGCGCGGGTGAGAAGCTCGCGGAGCACCATGTGCCTGGGATTGGGCACCAGCGGCTCGGCCATGGAGGTCTCCCTGGGCCTGACTCCAGAAATGGTCAACGTGAACCGTAGACCGGCTTATTGCCGGCGGCAAGCGAAAAGCCCGCTTGGCTATGGGAATGGCGGACGCCGCCGATCGGAATTGCGCGAACCGGCACCAGGATCATCTTCCGGCGCCGGTCGCGGGCGGGGGCTCAGGCCGGTGGCAGGTCCTTGATGTAGAGGAGGCCGTCGTACGTGGGCGGGTGGGTCGGGTTCAGGGGGATGTAGCCGTAGTACGGGGATTCGCGGGGTGCGGGGGCGGCGGTGAGGGTGGTGGCGAGGTGGCGGGTGTCGATGAGGTGGCGGTCGCCGGGGAGTTGGTGGAGGAGGCCCTGGAGGGTGTCGGGGGGTGGGGCGGGCACGTCGTGGTGGGCGATGGTGCCGACGTCCGTGGCCAGGAAGGCGTAGTCGTCGCCGAGGCGGGGGCTCACCAGCGCGCCCGCGCCCCACCAGTCGAACGGCCGGCCCGCCATGGTCAGCGTGCCCTTGTCGCGCTGGAGGTGGGTGTTGTGGGCGTAGACCAGGGTCGGGCCCTGTTCGGCCAGGGCGAGGAGGTTGGCGGCCATCATCGTGTCCCGCACGCTCGCCAGCCGGGGCCAGCGGGCCGGTGAGGTGTCGGCCATCCAGTAGTGGTAGCGCAGCAGGCCGGTGGCGGTGCGACCGTACAGGCGGGCCCGTTCGAGCTCGCCGGGGGTGGAGGTCGCGATCAGGTGCGGCAGGGACGCGTCGAACAGGGCCACCAGGTCGTCGGCGAGCAGCCGCAGTTGCCTGGCGTCGTCGGAACGGCCTACGGATTTGGACGGTTCCCAGGCGGCGGCGGGGTCGGTCCAGCGTTCGTCGGCGCCGATGAGCTGGTCGAGGGTGTCGGCGGTGCAGGGGAGCAGGGCCGGCTCGACACGGGCGGCGAGGTAGGCGTGGAGTGCGGTGAGGACCTGCCGGGGGCTCGCGGCGGCCTCCGTCTCCAGCGGGCCGTCGAAGCCGGCGAAACGCAGCTGCTCGGAGGCGGGCCTGCCCTCGTTGTACGCGCGCATCCAGCGAACGAGCTCGCGGTTGCCCGGTGACGTGCCCCATCCGTGGCTGATGCCGCGCTCCACGACCTCGTCGAGCGTGCCTGTGCCGGAGGTGACGTAGTCGTCCACGGTCAAGCCCGCCAGGCAGTCGCTCTCGAGCGCGATGATCCGGTAGCCGTCCTGCTCGACGAGCTGCCGGAACAGGTCGTTGCGTACGTCGAGCAGGAGTTCTTCGCCGTGGGTGGGTTCGCCGAGGGCGAGCAGGCGCGGCCGGGCCCGCAGGAGTCTGGAGACGGTGGCGGCTTCGACGGCATGGGCGGATTCTTGGATGATGCCGATGTCCATGCCTTCAACGGTATCGTTGAACTTTCGGTGTGAACTTTTGCCGATATCTCCGTGGTCGTGGTGCTGAAAGCTTCAAACGAGGGGCAACGGCGAGCGGTCAGCCGACGTGGACGACCGGGCGGCGGGCGGGATCCGGTTCGGCCTGGCGGAGCACCTCGCGGGTCAGGGGCGGCACGTCGCCGCCGCCGAAGACGAGGTAGCGCAGCAGCGCGCCGATGGGGTTGCCCTCGGCGGCCCAGTGGAAGTAGACGTGAGGCGTCTTGCCGTACGTGTCGCGCAGGTGCAGCAGCAGAGCGGCGATGGAGTTGGCCACGGTGGTGCTCTGCAGGCGCAGGACACGGAAGCCGTGCCGTTCCTCGCCGACCACCCGCAGTTCACCGGCGAACTCCGAGGCGTCGGGGATGGTCACCTCCAGGAAGAGCAGGCCCTCGCTGGTGCGCAGGCGGTGCAGCTCCCACGCCTCGCGGGCCTTGTCGACGTACTCCTTGGCGTCGCGGGTGTGGGGCTCGTTCGCGATCAGGTAGATCTCGCCGGCCTCGTTGATGAAACGGTGGGCGCAGTCGTCCAGGCTGATGGTGGTGACGCGCAGTTCGGTGGAACGGGTGGCGCGGGAGACCAGCGAGATGACCACGATGGCCAGGACGAACAGCAGGGCGATGACCAGGCCGTCGGGCCGTTCGATGATGTTGGCGACGGTGGCGTAGGCGAAGATCAGGCTGATGAGCCCGAAGTAGGCGGCGGCCTTGAACCGGCGCGCGGTCCAGGCGGCCAGGGTGACGGCGACGCCGGCCGACAGGATCAGGGCCAGCACCCCGGTGGCGTACGCGCCGCCCTGAGCCTCCACCTCGGCGTCGAAGAACACCGTGATGAGGAACGCGATGCCGGTGAAGACCAGCACCATCGGCCGGGTGGCGCGGGTCCAGTCGGGGGCCATGCCGTAACGCGGCAGATAACGCGGGACGATGTTGAGCAGCCCGGCCAGGGCGGAGGCCCCCGCGAACCACAGGATGGCGATGGTGGACAGGTCGTACGCGGTGCCGAACCAGTCGCCCAGGTAGAGGTGGGCGAGGTAGGCCAGGGCGCGGCCGTTGGCCGAGCCGCCCTCCGCGAACTCCTCGGCCGGGATGAGCACGGTGGTAGCGACGCTGGAGGTGATCAGGAAGACGCTCATGATCAGGGCGGCGGTGGTCAGCAGCTTGCGCGCGCCCCTGATCCGTTCCGCGAGCTCGCCCTTGACCAGGGGCATGACGGCCACGCCCGTCTCGAAGCCGGACAGGCCGAGGGCCAGCTTCGGCATCACGTACAGGGCGACGGCCACCATGGCGATCGGGCTGGAGTAGTCGGAGGCGAGCACGTCCCGCCAGCCGGCCACCTGCTCGGGATGGGTGAGCACCCGCTGGACGGCGGTGCCCACGACGACCAGGTTGAGCACCAGGTAGACGGCGACGAGGACGACCGCGATGGAGATGGCCTCGCTGAAGCCGGCCAGGAACACCCCGCCGAGCGCGGCGATCAGAGCCAGGGTGACCGGCACCTGCCAGCCCGCCCAGGAGTGCGGGACGAAGGGATTGTGCAGGATGTGCGCGGTCGCGTCCGCCGCCGACAGCGTGATGGTGATGACGAACGCGGTCGCCACGAACCCGAGCAGGAACAGCACCAGCAGCTTGCCCCGCCAGCCGGGCAGCAGCCGCTCCAGCATCGACAGCGAGCCCAGCCCGTTGGGGCTGTCGGCGGCCACCTTCCGGTAGACCGGCAGCGCGCCCAGCAGCGTCAACGCCACCAGCAGGAGCGTCGCCACGGGGCTGAGCGCGCCGGCGGCCAGCGCGGCGATGCCCGGCTGGTAGCCGAGGGTGGAGAAGTAGTCGACGCCCGTCAGGCACATCACCTGCCACCACTGGTGCCGGTGCCCGGCGGGCTCCTCGGCGGCGGGGCGGTTCACCGGGGTCTCGGGGGTGGGCAGGCCCTTGAGCAGCCACCGCCGCAACGGCGTGTCGGGCACAGCCGCACGCTGGTCCACCTCGGTCACCTGGGTCCTTCCGTCGTCAAGGGGACGTCAGGACGAAGACACTAGTGAGGCAAGTACGGGTACCAGCGTGATCATGGCGTCAATAAAACGTCAATATTCGGGCGGATGGGGTCGGGGTCGGGGGTGGGAGCGGGTGGTCTCATCCGCAGGGAGGCCTGACGGGGGGCGGACGGGGGTCAGACAGGTAGCCGGTGGCCGGGATCTCACCTGCGGGCACGCGGACTTTAGGGATTCACCTGAGGGAGGGTCGGCTGTGGGGATCGCACCTGCAGGCGGGCCGGCCGTGGGGATTGTGCCCGTGAGTGAGTCGGCCGAAGGGATCGCATCCGCGGGAGGGCCGCTGTGGGGGTCACGCCCGTGGGTGGGCCGACCGTGGGGGAGGTCAGCTGCGGGCTGGGCGGATGACGAGGCGGCCGTAGGGGAGGGCGCCGGTGACCTGGACGTGCAGCTCGCCGGGACGCCGGCGGCCCGGTGCCTTGCAGATCACCCGGCCCCATTCGGCCCGCACCCCGTCGGCGTCCACACTCGCACCCGCGGGCACGATGATCGTGGCCTGGCCGTAGGCGAGGTGGAGCTCGATGTCGACCTGCGCGTGCCGGATGACGGCCCGCGACAGGTCGAGCCGCACCCTGCCGTACGCGGACTCGATGTGCAGGCGCCGGGGGACGTTCCAGTCGCCCGACCGCTTGAGGCCCCCGCCGACCGACTGGAGCCTGACCACCTCGTCGTGACGCGGCAGGTCGGCGACGACGAGTTCGAGCTCCTGGACCGAGCCGGCGCCGAGTGCGCGTTCGAGCCGCCGCTCCAGCTCCTCCTGGTCGAGCCGCCCGTCGGCGTACGCCTGCTGCACCAGCTCCACCGCCCTGTCGCGGTCCCCGTCGGAGACCCGTGCCGTCGCGGGGTTCACCGGCTGACGGCTCTCTTGTACAGCCGCGTGGCCAGCGGCACGAACACGGCCAGCAGCACGACCGACCACGCCAGCGACACCGGCACCGCGTGCTGGAGCGGCCACGCGGCGGGCGTCGGTATGGCCGGGCTGGTGTTGCCGAACAGCTCACGCGCGGCCTGGACCAGCGTGGAGACGGGGTTCCACTCGGCGATCGGCTTGAGCGGGCCCGGCAGGCGGGCGCTGTCGACGAAGGCGTTGGACAGGAACACCATCGGGAACGACAGGATCGTGGCCACGTTGTTGAACACCTCGGGCGTACGCAGGGCCAGCGCGACCGTCGCCGTCACCCAGGAGAAGGCGTAGGAGAACAGCAGCAGCATCAGGAAGCCCAGCGCGGCCTCCGGCGGCGAGGAGTTGATCCGCCACCCGACGAGCAGGCCGACCGCGACCATCGTGACCATGCTGGTCAGGTTCATGATCACGTCGGCGATGGTCTGGCCGGTCAGCACCGCCGACGGGGACATCGGCAGCGTGCGGAACCGGTCGAAGATGCCCCGCTGCAGGTCCTGCGTCAGGGTGTAGCCGGTGATCTGCGCGCTCGAGACGATGGTGAGGACGAAGATCCCGGGGAGCAGGTATTCGCCGTAGGACATGCCGGGCAGGCTGATCATGCTGCCGAAGACGTAGGTGAACAGCAGCACGAACACGATCGGCAGCATGACCACGCCGCCCAGCAGGTCGGGGGCCCGGCGGATCTTCAGCGCGTTGCGCTTGGCGATCGTCATGCCGTCGGCGACGGCCAGGTTGAGGGCGTTCATCACACGGTCTCCTTGACCTTCTCGTCGGCCTGGTGTCCCGTGAGGGTGAGGAACACGTCGTCCAGGGTCGGCCGGCGCAGCCCGGCGTCGCGTACGGTGACCCGTTCGGCGGCCAGGCGGCCGAGCGCGGCGGTCAGCGCGCTCACCCCGCCGCTGACCGGGACCGTCACCCGCAGGATGTGCGGATCGCGCTGCGGCGCTCCTACGGCCAGCGGCGCCAGCGCCCGCTCCGCGGCCTCCAGGTCGGCCGGGCTGGTCAGCCACACCTCGACCCGGTCGCCGCCGACCTGCCGCTTGAGCTGGTCGGACGTGCCGAGCGCGATCACGTGCCCGTGGTCGACCACCGCGATGCGGTCGGCCAGCCGGTCGGCCTCCTCCATGTATTGGGTGGTGAGCAGGACCGTGGTGCCCTCGGCGACCAGCTCGGAGATGACGTCCCACAGGCTCGCCCTGGCCCGCGGGTCCAGGCCGGTGGTGGGCTCGTCGAGGAACAGCACCGGCGGGTTGGCCACCAGCGCCCCGGCCAGGTCGAGCCGCCGCCGCATGCCTCCCGAGTAGCCCTGCACCGGCCGGTCGCCGGCCTGCGTCAGGTCGAAGCGCTCCAGCAGCTCGCGGGCGCGCTGCCGGCTGCGCTGCACGCCCAGGTGGTAGAGGCGGCCGACCATCTCCAGGTTCTCGGCGCCGGTGAGGTGGTCGTCCACGGCCGCGTACTGGCCGGAGGCGCCGATGTGGCCGCGCAGGGCGCGTGCGTCGCGGACGACGTCGAACCCGGCCACCGTGGCGTGCCCGGCGTCGGGGCGCAGTAACGTCGTCAGGATGCGCACGGTGGTGGTCTTGCCGGCGCCGTTCGGGCCGAGCAGCCCGAACACCGTGCCCTCGGGGACAGACAGGTCCATCCCGTCGAGGGCGACCACGTCGCCGTATCTTTTGACCAGCCCCTCGGCCATGATCGCGTCAGGCATGAAAGTCTCCTTGATCGTCAGGATCGGTGGATGGAGATGTCGCCGTGCGCGGTGTGCGCGCGCACCTCGACGACGTCGTCGGTGTGACCGGGGCCGTCGCTGGACTCCAGCTCGACGTCCACGGTGCCGTAGGTGGAACTGAGATCCAGCCAGGCCGCGCTGCCCTCGCGGATGCCGAGGTCGAGGCCGCCGCCGGTGGTCTCCATGACGACCGAGCCGACCACCACCTCGCCGATGCGCGCGCTGCCGTACGAGGTCTTGATGGCGACGCCGGACAGGGCGCGGTCGACGGCGATGTCGCCGTGGGAGGTCTGCACCCGCAGCTCGCCGGTGATCTCGCCGAGGCGCAGGTCGCCGTGGGAGTTCTTCAGCACCGCCGTGCCGTCGATCTCGCCGATCCTGATGTCGCCGTGGGTCGTGGTGACCTCGGCGTGGCCGGACGAGCGGGTGACCGAGATGTCGCCGTAGGTGGTCTTCAGCCGCAGCCGGCCGGACTCCTCCACGTTGACGTCGCCGTAGGTGGTGGTGAACGCCACCTCGCCGAGCGGGCCCCGGCAGTGCAGGCCCGTCGCCGCCTTGGCGTCCACGCGGGAGCCGGCGGGCAGGTCGATCGTCACCTCGATCGAGCCGCTGTGGCCGAGCAGCAGCGAGCGCGCCCAGGACGTGGGCGACTCGACCAGTTTGTCGAACGACAGGCCCCAGCCGAGCGACGTGGCGGGCCCTCCGCCCTCCACCCGGAGCAGCAGCCTGCCGCCGGTGAGGTCGACCCGCGCCTGCCGGGCGGCCTCGACGTCGGATTCGTCGAACTCGTTGCTCGGGCGCACCTCCACGACGGTGTCGGTGCGCTCGCTCGCGTTGATCCTGATGGTGGCCGTCGGCAGGTCGATGACGACGAGGACGGGCTCGGGAGTGTCGAAGGTCGGCATGGCGATCCAGTCGTCGCGGGTTGACGTGGTCATCAGCGCACCCAGCCGCTGTAGCGGTTGCCGGCCTGCCGCGGCGCGCTCTTGCCTGAGCGCCGGGTGTCCTGGCCGGGGTCGAGGGCGGCGGAGACGGCGCGTACGAGCCAGGCGTTAACGGACAGGCCGTCGCGGGCGGCGGCCTCCTCGATGCGCGGCTTGAGGTGCTCGGGAACGCGCAGGGAGATGCGGGACGTGCCGCCGTCGTCGGCGTCGGGCGGCATAGGTGGTGGCGGCGGTGGCGGGGCGGGCGGGCCGTGCCGCTCGCCGTCGTCCTCGAACGAGGCGGCGACCAGCGGTGGCGTCACCACGAAACCGGGTTCGCGGCCACGCAGGCGGACCTCGACCGAGCCGGGGGCGAGGTCGCGGGTGATCTCGTCCGCGGCGGCGGACAGGGCCTCCAGCAGGGCGAGCCGGGTAGCGGACTCGAGCGTCGCGGCCAATCGCTCGGCCAGCGCCCGCGCCTCGTCACCGCCCGCCGCGGCGGCGATGGCCAGATCGCGCCGGAGATTGTCAACGTACGGAGCCAAGTCCATGGCGTCACTATGACATCATCGTGGCGTCATATCAAGTGGGCTGGTGGGAGTGGGTGGAGTCATCATGGCGTCATGCGGCGTCACCAGACTAGTGGCTCCTGCGCGATCGTGGTCTTCCATCGAGGGCCACGAAGAGCTTGGGCAGGCACGACAGAATCCGCACGCGCTGCGCTGGCGTGGTGTCGCGGCAGGATCCGTACGCGCTGCACCGGCGTGGTGCCACGGCAGGCGATCAGCAGGACGACCGCCATCGCCAGCAAGCCCCGCCGCCTCGCTGATCAGGGCAGCAGGTGGCCGATGGTCTCCTCGCGGGCGCGGCGGAGGAAGCCGGTGTAGTCGCTGCCGCCCGTGCCCTTGGCCGCGCCGTCGCGTTCGAAGCGCTGGATGTAGCGGCCGGTGATGCCGATGTGCTGGGCCCTGAGCCGGGCCAGCGCGTCCACGGCTCCGTTGTACGCCTCCACCAGCCGTGGCCGGTCGCGGCGCCGGTCGGCCACGTAGGCGCGTACCGAGGGGCCGGTCTCCAGGTCGGTGAGAAAACGGCGGTGCGGCGCCGGCATGTACGCGCGCATGCCGGTGAGGAAGCCGGCAGTCACCTCGTCGTCGTGGCGGATGCCGAGCCCGGCGTCGAACGACTGGATCAGTGAGCTCTGCGCGGCGCTGCCGCCGGCCAGGACGACGGGCCCGCGATCCACGCCCTCGAAGATCAGCCCGGGTTCGGCCCAGCCGGTGAGGAACGGCCTGATCCGGTGGAAGAAGACGTGCGGGTCGCACCAGCGTTCGATGCCGAGCAGCGCGTCCGTCGTGCGGCCGAGCACCTCCTGCACGCCTAGCAGCGCCTCTGTGAGCAGGTCGGGGGCGTTGGCGATTACGGCGTCGTGGGCGCGCACGAGCAGCGGCAGCCCGGGCGCGCCGGCCAGCTCGACGCCCACGGTGGCGAGGTAGAACCACTTCTCGTCCACGCCGCCGAGGAACGTCACCTGGGTGTCGATGTTGGACGTGCTCAGCGGCTCCGTGCGGTCGAGGCGGCGCCAGTTGTTCAGGACGATCGAGGCGTGGGCGATGATCGGCGGCCGTTCCAGCAGGCGGGCCAGCTCGTCGAGGGGGCGGGCCACGGGGGCGGGGAGCGTGCGGGCGGGGGTGGTTGATCCCCATACGTACGCGTTCGCCAGGCAGGTCAGCAGCAGCATGGCCCGTTCGCGCTCTCCGTGTGAGCTCAGTTTTTCGAGTGTGAGCACGGGCAGCGACGCGACGGTGCCGCGCAGGCGGCCCGTCATGATCAGGGCTGACAGGTCGCGTACGGTCCGCTCCCAGGGGCGGTAGTACGGCGGCAGCGTGTTCGGCGGGTCGTCGGCGGGGACGAATCCACGGACCGGGTCGATGGCATAGTCGCCCAGGCCGGCCATCCGTCCCGCCCCAGATGTCATCGGCCCCTCCAGCCCGGACGCCGACGCCGCCTCACGCACATGAACTCCGCCGAACCGGGCCCCCGCGCCGTCTCAGGTGTCATGGGTTCTTCCGGTCCGTGCCCCTGTGCTGTCCCCAGCTCTTCCGGTCCGTGCCCCTGTGCTGTTCCGGGCGCCTCTGGTCTGGATGCCCGCACCGTTCCAGGATTCTCCAGGTCGGCCGTTTCCGTGGTCATCGGTTCTTCTCCGGCGAACCGTTCGCGGGGGCGAGGATGCGCCAGGCCGCGGGATGCACCGTCCAGGCGTAGGAGGGGCTGGCCTGGTACAGCTCCCCGTCGGCGTTGGCCGGGACCGGCTCGCCGTCGATGGAGATGGCGCGCGCTCTGAGGGTCACGACGTCGTCGTGGCGGCGCTGTCTGCCTAGCCGCAGCAGCAGGCCGAAGGTCAGCCGGGCCAGGGGTGAGACGGCGAAGGAGACGACCACGTCCGCCAGGCCGTCGTCAGGACGGGCCTGTGGGGTGAGCGGGGTGCCGCCGCCGATCGAGGTGCCGTTGCCGACGCCCACCATCAGGATCCGCCGCCGGCCGTCGGCGATGGTCCTGCCGTCCGCGCGCACCCGCAGGTGCCAGCCCTTCGCGCGTACGCCTGCCAGCAGCGCCCCCGCCGCGTACGCGACCCGGCGCAGCAACGGTTTGAGGGGCGTCGCCTCCTCGGCGGCCAGTGCGCCGACGCCGACGTGCACGGCGTTCACCACGATCGTGCCGTCGCCGGCCACGAGCAGGTCCATCGGCCGCTCCCGGCCCCGCAGGACCACCTCAGCGGCCTCGCACGGGTCGAGCGGGATGCCCAGGGAACGTGCCAGGTCGTTGCCGGTGCCCATCGGGATCAGGCCCACCGGGCGCTCGGCCAGCTCGTCGCGGGACAGCAGCTCGGCCACCAGCGTGTGCAGGCTGCCGTCGCCGCCGAGCACGACCGGAATGCGATCGGCGTGCTCGGCCAGCGCGCGGCCGATGTCCTCCGGCCGTTCCGTCACCCGCTCCACGACGTCGGCCCCGCCGGAGAGGACGTCCAGCACCGCCTTACGCCGCTCCTCGCCGGCTCCGCCCGCGGCCGGATTGCCCATCACCAGCAACCTGCGAGCCATCGCGCCTGCCCTCCCCGATCCCTGCCCTGTCAGAGTCCTGCCCTCCCGGCCTTGCCTTTCCGGGGTCCTGCCCTCCTGCGGTCCTGCTCTCCCGGAGTCCTGGGCGCTCGATGCCCATGATTCGCCCCGCGAAACCGGGCTGGTGGAGCCGGTGGTGGTGAGGCTGGTGGTGCTGACGGCGCGGGTGGCCGAGCTGGAGCGCTTTCCGAGCCGGTCGCCGTACATCGGCGGACAATGGATGGAGCGTTCCGGTCGACGAGAGGAGACCCGTGGCGGCCCAAGGTCGGGACATGACGCTGGAACTAGCCGCCGAGGAAGTGTGGCGGTTGCTGGACCTGATCGCCCCTGACGTGCGGGCGGTCGCCGAGGCGGAGCTGCGGGCGGAGGGATTCGGCCCGGACGAGCCGGAGGGGCCGTCTGCGTCTGACAGGCCTGACGGACCGGACATGTCGGAGGGGTTGTCTGGGCGGGTTGGGCTGCTTGGGCGGGGCGGATTATTCCGGCGGGCCGGACGGCAATCTGCCCGAACTCCTCACCATCGCGACCGCCCAAGCCCGCCTCCCGCCAACCTCCTGAGAGCCAGGCGCCGCCTGCGAGCGCCGGGCGAGGGAGCATGGGGTGTCCAGTGGAGGATCACGCGGGACGGCCGACGAGGGGTCACGCGTGCGGCCGGTGCTCGGTCAACCGTTCCACGAGCGCCCGTACGATCGCGATCTGCCCGTCCAACGACGGATGCACCCCATCCTCACCCTGCAGATCAGACCGCGCCGGAACCCCGAACGCGGCCGTCAGGTCCACGACCGGCTCGGGAAAGCCCAGCACCTCCCCGGCCAGCGCCACCACGTCGGCGTTGCGCCAGCCGACCTGGCTGAACCCGAAGGCGGGGAAGGCGGCGACCCGTTCCTCGCGCACCGGCACAGGAGTCAGCCACACCCACGTCTCCACCGCCCCGCCGATGCGCCGCAGCTCCCGCAGGTTGGCCACGCTCTCGGCCAGGCCGACCTGGGGCTTGGCGGACTCGGGGCCGATGCGGGTGACGTCGTTGCCGCCGAGCGCGCAGATCACCCAGTCGGGGCGGACCGCGTTCAGTGTGGCCGGCCAGCGACGCAGCAGCATGGCGGTCGTGTGCGCGGACAGGCCGCCGTTCACGACGCGCACGCCGCGCGGGCGGAGCAGGTGGCGCAGGATCTCGGCCCAGGACTGCAGGTCGTCGGTGATGCTGTCGCCGATCGCCAGGATCGTCCGCCCGGCGGGTACGGGCAGCGCGGCCAGGCGGGCGGCGAACTCCCCGTCGGTGAGCAGGGTCTCGGCGGCCTGGCCGGCGCGGGCGTCGTACTCGGCGATGACCTGGACGTACTCGTCCCGGCTCAGCCCGAAGATCGTCGGCAGCGCGTCCGCCATGCCGGGCAGGTAGCCGTACAGCTTGTCGAGATGGGTGTGCTGCAGCCAGGTCTTGCCTGTCATGGGCTTCATGGCCGTCCATGGTCCACCTCCGGGTGGCAGGGGGACAGGCACGTAGCAGGACACTCACCGGACATCCGGCCCGGCATCGCGAGAAAGCGCCTTATGCGCGTCAAGAATCCCCGCCCGGCACCGTGAGAAAGCGCCCTGTGCGGATGGCGTCAAGAATCCCCACCCGGCCGTATGAAACCCGTCAAGGAATGCGAAACAGGGCTATTTCCCAGATTTGCTGGACTCTGTCCCGCTCATCCGAGCGGAGGAAACCAGAACTGAGGAGTGGAGATGGCCGACGTCGTCTTCGTCGCTCTGACGATCGCGATCTTCGTGATCTTCGGGCTCGTCGTGAAGGCGGTGGAGCGCCTGTGAACGCGGTCAACGCCACGGGCCTGGCGATCGTCGTCGCCCTGACGGTCTTCATGGTCGCGGCCCTGCTGTTCCCGGAGCGGTTCAGATGAACGCCACGACGGCGGGGGTGCTCTTCGTCGCCTCCCTGGTCCTCGTGCTGGCTCTGCTGCACCGGCCACTCGGCGACCACATGTTCCGCGTCTACACGAGCAAGAGACACACCGCCGCCGAGCGCGGCGTCTACCGGCTGCTCGGCGTGCGGGCCGACGCCGAGCAGAGCTGGGCGGTCTACGCGCGCAGTCTGCTCGCGTTCTCGGTGATCTCCATCCTGGCCGTGTACGGACTCCAGCGCCTCCAGGACCGGCTCCCGCTGAGCGAGGGCATGGCCCCGGTCACCGATCACATCGCCTGGAACACCGCCGTCAGCTTCGTCACCAACACCAACTGGCAGGCCTACTCCGGCGAGTCCACCATGGGCCACCTGACCCAGATGGCCGCCCTGGCCGTGCAGAACTTCGTCTCGGCCGCGGTCGGCATGGCGGTGGCCATCGCGCTGGTGCGCGGCTTCGCCCGCAGCCGGTCGGGCACGATCGGCAACTTCTGGGTGGACCTGGTCCGCGGCACCGTCCGGGTGCTGCTGCCGATCGCGTTCCTGGGCGCGTTCGTGCTGGTCGCGGGCGGGGTGATCCAGAACCTGTCGGGCGTGCACGAGGTCAGCACGCTGACCGGCGGCACGCAGGCGATCACCGGCGGCCCGGTCGCCTCGCAGGAGGTCATCAAGCTGCTCGGCACCAACGGCGGCGGCTTCTACAACGCCAACTCCGCCCACCCGTTCGAGAATCCGACCACCTGGACGAACTGGTTCGAGCTCCTGCTGATCCTGGCGATCCCGTTCGCGCTGCCGCGGACGTTCGGCCGGATGGTCGGGCAGGTCCGTCAGGGGCACGCCATCCTCGCCGTCATGGGCGTGCTGGCGCTGGCCTCCGTGCTGCTCACCAACGCCTTCGAACTCGGCGGCCACGCGACCGTGCCGCAGGCCGTCGGCGCGGCCATGGAGGGCAAGGAGGTCCGCTTCGGTGTCTCGGACTCCGCCACCTTCGGCGCGGTGACCACGCTCACCAGCACCGGAGCCGTGAACAGCTTCCACGACTCCTACACGCCGTTCGGCGGCATGATGACCATGGCGAACATGATGCTCGGCGAGATCGCCCCCGGCGGCGTCGGCGCGGGCCTGTACGGCATGCTCGTGCTGGCCGTCATCACGGTCTTCGTGGCCGGACTGATGGTCGGGCGCACCCCCGAGTACCTGGGCAAGAAGATCGGCCCCCGCCAGATCAAGCTGGCCTCGCTCTACTTCCTGGTCACCCCGGCGCTCGTGCTGATCGGCACGGCGTTCGCGATGGGCTCGCCGGAGCAGCGCGCGAGCATGCTCAACTCGGGCCCGCACGGCCTGTCGGAGATCCTGTACGCCTTCACCAGCGCCGCCAACAACAACGGCTCCGCCTTCGCCGGCCTCACGGTCAACACCCCGTGGTACGACGTGGCGCTCGGCCTGTGCATGGTCTTCGGCCGGTTCCTGCCGATCATCCTGGTCCTGGCGCTGGCCGGCTCGCTGGCCCGCCAGTCGCCCGTCCCCGAGGGCGCGGGCACGCTGCCCACGCACCGGCCGCAGTTCGTCGGCCTGGTCGTCGGCGTCACCGTCATCCTGGTCGCCCTGACCTTCCTGCCGGCGCTCGCGCTCGGCCCGATCGCGGAAGGACTGTCCTGACATGTCAGCCCCCGTACTGGAGAAACCCCTGGAACGGACCGGCCGCGCCGGCGGCGGTCTGTTCGACCCCCGGCACCTGCTCCTGGCGCTGCCCGAGGCGCTGAGGAAGCTCAATCCCGCCACGCTGTGGCGCAACCCGGTCATGTTCGTCGTGGAGATCGGCGCGGCGTTCACCACCGTCCTGGCCGTCCTGCGGCCGTCGTTCTTCGCCTGGGCCGTCGTGGTGTGGCTGTGGCTGACCGCGATCTTCGCGAACCTGGCCGAGGCCGTCGCCGAGGGGCGCGGCAAGGCGCAGGCGGCCACGCTGCGCCGGGCCAGGACCGGCACCAGGGCCCGCCGCCTGAGGAGCAGGGACGCGGCCGAGTGGGACGAGATCGGCGCGCCCGAGCTCAGGCCGGGCGACTTCGTGGTCGTCGAGGCGGGAGAGATCATCCCGGGCGACGGCGACGTGGTGGAGGGCATTGCCTCGGTGGACGAATCGGCCATCACCGGCGAGTCCGCCCCCGTCATCCGCGAGTCCGGCGGCGACCGCAGCGCCGTGACCGGCGGCACCAGGGTGCTGTCGGACCGGATCGTCGTGCGCATCACGCAGCAGCCGGGCGAGAGCTTCATCGACCGCATGATCGCCCTGGTCGAGGGCGCGAACCGGCAGAAGACGCCGAACGAGATCGCGCTCAACATCCTGCTCGCCGCGCTGACGATCGTCTTCCTGGTCGCCACCGCGACCATGCAGCCGCTGGCCGTCTACTCCAAACTGGTCAACCCGGGCGTGCCCGACTCCCTGGCTCTCGACGCGAACGGTGTCACCGGCGTCGTGCTGGTGTCGCTGCTGGTCTGCCTGATCCCCACCACGATCGGCGCGTTGCTGTCGGCCATCGGCATCGCCGGCATGGACCGCCTGGTGCAGCGCAACGTCCTGGCGATGTCGGGACGGGCCGTCGAGGCGGCGGGGGACGTGTCCACGCTGCTGCTGGACAAGACCGGCACGATCACCCTGGGCAACCGGCAGGCGTCGGAGTTCGTCCCCGTCGCCGGGGTCGCGGAACGGGACCTGGCGGAGGCGGCGCAGTTGTCGAGCCTGGCCGACGAGACACCAGAGGGCCGCTCGATCGTGGTGTTCGCCAAGGAACGTCACGGCCTGCGCGAGCGCGAGATCCACGGCGCCGAATGGGTGCAGTTCACCGCACAGACCCGCATGTCAGGCGTGAACTTCGAAGGCCGCGAAGTCCGCAAGGGCGCCGCCACGGCGGTGATGAAGTGGGTGCGCGACGCCGGCGGCCACCCCACCGACGAGGTGGGGCACATCGTGGACGGCATCTCGGCCTCCGGCGGCACCCCGCTGGTCGTGGCCGAGCGCGACCGGGTGCTCGGCGTGATCCACCTCAAGGACGTGGTCAAGCAGGGCATGCGGGAACGGTTCGACGAGATGCGCCGCATGGGCATCCGTACCGTCATGATCACCGGCGACAACCCGCTCACCGCCAAGGCCATCGCCGACGAGGCAGGCGTGGACGACTTCCTGGCCGAGGCCACCCCCGAGGACAAGCTCGCGCTCATCAAGAAGGAGCAGGAGGGCGGCCGGCTGGTCGCGATGACCGGCGACGGCACCAACGACGCGCCCGCCCTGGCGCAGTCGGACGTCGGCGTGGCCATGAACACCGGCACCAGCGCCGCCAAGGAGGCCGGGAACATGGTCGACCTCGACTCCAACCCGACCAAGCTGATCGAGATCGTGGAGATCGGCAAGCAGCTGCTCATCACGCGCGGCGCGCTGACCACGTTCTCGATCGCGAACGACGTCGCCAAGTACTTCGCGATCATCCCGGCCATGTTCGCGGCCGTCTACCCGGGCCTGGACGCGCTCAACGTCATGCGCCTGTCCAGCCCGCAGTCCGCGATCCTGGCCGCGGTCGTCTTCAACGCGCTGATCATCGTCGCGTTGATCCCGCTGGCGCTGCGCGGCGTCCGCTACCGCCCGTCGAGCGCGTCCAAGCTGCTCAGCCGCAACCTGTACGTCTACGGCCTGGGCGGCATCGTCGCGCCGTTCATCGGTATCAAGATCATCGACCTTCTGGTCCAGTTCCTTCCGGGGATGAGCTGACATGCAACGTCTGCCCGCCTGGCTGCGCCCGCATCTCGCCGCGATCCGCGCGGTGGCCGTACTGACGGTGCTGCTCGGCCTGATCTACCCGCTGGCCGTCACCGGCCTGGCCCAGGTGCTGTTCCACGACTCGGCCAACGGCTCGATCGTCAATGGGAACGCCGGGAGCGCGATCATCGGCCAGTCCTTCACCGACGCGCGCGGCGTGCCGGTCGGGAAGTACTTCCAGTCCCGGCCCTCGGCCGCCGGAGACGGTTACGACCCGACCGCCACCGGCGCCTCCAACCTCGGCCCCGAGGACGTCGTGGACACCCTGCCCACGCCGGGCGAGGAGGGCAGGCAGTCGCTGCTCACCCGGGTCTGCGCCCGTTCCAAGGCGGCCGGCGAGCTGGAGGGCGTCAGCGGCGCCCGTCCGTACTGCACGCCCGACGGGGTCGGCGCGGTGCTGAAGGTCTTTCCCGATCACGCGGTCAGCGTCAACCAGCCCTGCCCCGCCACCCCGTTCCTGGCCACCTACCAGGGGCTGCCGGTCGAGTGCGGCCGGCCGGGCGCGGACTACGCGGCCGGCCGGACCGTCCCCGTGCGCGGCGACGCCGGCGCGCCCGCCGTCCCCGCCGACGCGGTGACGGCGAGCGGCTCGGGCCTGGACCCGCACATCTCCGTGGCCTACGCCGACCTCCAGGCGCCCCGCGTGGCCAGGGAACGCGGCATCGCCGTCGAACAGGTGAAAGCGCTGATCGCCGAGCACACCACGGGCCGCGTGCTCGGGTTCGCCGGCGAGCCCGCCGTCAACGTGCTCGAACTCAACCTGGCGCTCGACCGGACATGAGCCGGGGCCGCCTGCGCGTCTACCTCGGGGCCGCGCCCGGGGTAGGCAAGACGTACGCGATGCTCGGGGAGGGCCGCAGAGCCGTCGAACGGGGCCGGGACGTGGTCGTGGGGCTCGTCGAGACCCACGGCCGCCCCCGCACCGCGGCCCTGCTGGACGGCCTTGAGGTGGTTCCGCGCAGGACGGTGACGCACCGGGGCGTGCCGCTCACCGAGCTGGACACCGAGGCGGTGATCGCCCGCCGGCCCCGGGTGGCGCTGATCGACGAGCTGGCCCACACCAACGTGCCCGGCTCGAAGAACGCCAAGCGCTGGCAGGACGTCGACGAGATCCTCGACGCCGGCATCGACGTCGTCTCCACGGTCAACATCCAGCACCTGGAGTCGGTCAACGACGTCGTCGAGCAGATCACCGGCGTGCCGCAGCGCGAGACCGTGCCGGACGAGGTGGTGCGCGGCGCCGATCAGGTCGAGCTGGTCGACATGTCGCCCGAGGCGCTGCGCCGCCGCATGGCGCACGGGAACGTCTACGGCTCGTCCAAAGTGGACGCCGCCCTGGCGAACTACTTCCGCGTCGGCAACCTGACCGCGCTGCGCGAGCTGGCCCTGCTGTGGGTGGCCGGTGAGGTGGACGACCAGCTCGACCGCTACCGCGCCGACCACGGCATCGCCACGACCTGGGAGACCCGCGAACGCGTGGTGGTCGCCCTGACCGGCGGCCGCGAGGGCGACACCCTGATCCGCAGGGCCGCCCGCATCGCGGCCAGGACCAAGGGTGCCGACCTGCTGGCCGTCCACGTCACCAGCGCCGACGGGCTGGCCGGGGCCGACCCGGCCAGCCTGGCCCGCCAGCGCACCCTCGTCGAGAGCATGGGCGGCAGCTACCACCAGGTCGTCGGGGACGACGTCTCCCAGGCGCTGCTCGACTTCGCCCGTGGCGTGAACGCCACCCAGCTCGTGCTCGGCGCCTCCCGCAGGGGCCGCTTCGCGCAGATCCTCTCGCGCGGCGTCGGGGTCGAGACCACCGCCCGCTCCGGCTCCATCGACGTCCACATGATCACCCACGAGGAGGCCAGGAAGGGGCGGCGCCGGCGGGCCGGCTCCCGCGCCGCGCTCACCCGCAGGCGGCGGCTGGCCGGCTGGGTGCTGGCGGTGGCCGGGATGCCGCTGCTGACGCTGGTGTTGTCGCCGTTCCGCGACGTGCTGTCGCTGCCCAGCGAGATCCTGCTCTTCCTCTGCCTGACGATCGGGGTCGCGCTGGCCGGCGGCATGTGGCCGGCCATCACCGCGGCCGTGGGCGGGTCGCTGCTGCTCAACTGGTACTTCACGCCGCCGCTCGGCGAGTTCACGATCAGCGATCCGGAGAGCCTGTTCGCGCTGGTGGTGTTCGTCGCGGTGGCGGCGGCGGTGAGCACGATCGTGGACGTCGCCGCCCGCCGTACCCGCCAGGCCGCCCGCGCAGGGGCCGACGCCGAGCTGCTGTCCACGCTGGCCGGGCACGTGCTGCGCGGCCAGGCCGCCGTACCGTCCCTGCTGGCACGCATGCGCGAGACGTTCGGCCTGGACTCGGTCACGCTGCTCGAACGCCGGCCCGAGGCCGCTCGCACGCCCGACGTCCGCACCGACCCCGGCGCCTGGCGGATCGCGGCCACCTCCGGTGGCGAGCCCGCGACCTGCCCCGGCCGGGCCGACACCGACGTGGTCATCGACGACGACATGATCATGGCCGCCAGGGGCGGGCCGCTGGAGGCGGCCGACCGCACGGTGCTGGAGGCCTTCGCCGCCGAGGCCGCCGTCGCCCTGCGCCAGGAACGCCTGCGCGAGGAGGCCGAACGGGCCCGCCCGCTGGCCGCGGCCGACCGGATGCGCACCGCGCTGCTCGCCGCCGTCAGCCACGACCTGCGCACCCCGCTCGCCTCGGCCAAGGCCGCGGTCGAGAGCCTGAGCGGCACCGAGGTCGCCTGGTCGCCCGAGGACCGCGCCGAACTGCTCGCCACCGCCGCCGAATCCCTCGACAAACTGGACCGGCTCGTCGCGAACCTGCTCGACATGAGCCGGCTGCAGGCCGGAGTGCTCGGCGTCGCTCTGGAGCCGGTCGATCTGGAGGAGATCGTCCCGCGCGCCACCGACGACCTCGGGCCGCCGCGCGACCGCGTCGAGTACGACCTCCCCGCCGGGCTGCCCGACGTCCTGGCCGACCCGGTGCTGCTGGAGCGGGTCCTGGTCAACCTCATGTCGAACGCCGTCCGCTACAGCCCGCCCTCGGAACGGGTGAGGGTCACGGCCGGGCGGCACGGGGAGCGGGTCGAGGTACGCGTCGTCGATCGCGGGCCCGGCCTGCCGCCCGAGGCGTACGACCGGGTGTTCCAGCCGTTCCAGCGGCTCGGGGACCGGGACAACCACGCGGGGGTGGGGCTCGGCCTGGCCCTGTCGCGCGGGCTCACGGAGGCGATGGGCGGGGCTCTCGTCCCCGAGGAGACGCCCGGGGGCGGGCTCACCATGACCCTCACCCTGCCTGTCGCCGCCGATTGATCGGGGGTGATCCGGCGGGGAGCGGCGGGCGAATCAGTTCCCGGAGGGGATTGCCGCCGCTGGGAGGGGCGAGGCGTTGAACGAACCACATATTTCCGGAATATCTGCTGGTTTCCCTGGCCAGGGGGCTGGTGGTCCGGGCAGACCGGCTGGGTTCTTTGATTCGGGGGTCGGGCGGGCGGCCGGGTTTCCTGACGCGTGGGCCGGCCGGGCGGCCGTGACCTGGGGGCTGCCCGCAGCGGCGGATCCCGGGACGGTCCTGCCGTGCGTGGTGTTCGTGGACCAGGCGGGGAGTGCCGAGTTCACGGGGCTGCAGCGGGGGCTGTCCGCGCTGGGCGTGCCGAGCCTGCGGATCGACGCCCAGGCGCTCGCGGGCCTGGCGCTGACCCTGGAGGAGGACGGCTCGCTGCGGATCGACGGCCGCCGGATCGTCCCCGCAGTCACCTGGGCCCGCCACCTGCCGCCAGGTGCGGCGCCCGGCCACGCGTTCCCGGCGCCGTCCCCGGTCATGGCCGGCCCGTGGCACGCGCTGATCGGCCGGTTGCCGGAGCTGTCCAGGGTGCGGCTGCCCGGCGCGGGCGATCCGGGGCGGCTCGTACGGCTGAGGGACGCGGCCAGGGCGGGCGTACGCACCCCCAGGACGATCGTCACGACCGACGCCGCCACGGCGGCCGGAACCCTCGGCGGCCCCCGCGCCGTCGTCAAGCCCCTCGACCGCCACACGACAGGCACCACCCCCAGCCTCGTCCCCTGCCCCGTGCCAGGAGCCAACGCAATGCCAGGAACCGGTCCGGTGCGGGGCGTGCCGGTCATCGTGCAGGAGTACGTCGAGCACCGGGCCGAGCTCCGCGTCCACCACGTGGACGGCGTCCTGCGGGCCTTCCGCGTGACCAGGCCCTCACCCACGGCGAGCCGGCATCACCCGGCGGTCACGGTCGCCCAGGTGGCGGTCCCCGAGGCCGTCGCCAGGGCCGTGCGCGAGCTGGCCGGGCGCTGGGAGCTGCGTTACGCGGCCTTCGACTTCCTGCTGACGGCACGGGGCCCGGTCTTCCTCGAAGCCGACGGCGACGGCGACTGGCACTGGTACGAGACCAGGGCAGGCGTGGAGGACGTCTCCCGCGCCGTGCTCGCCATGGTCCGCGACCTGCACGCCCGCGCGGCCCGACGGAACAGCGCGCCGGCCCCCGGCACCACGGCGGAAATGCCGGCAGGCCGGACGGCCGGGCGTGCGTCGATGGGCCGGGTAGCGGGGCGCACCCTGGTGGAGCCGGTGGCGGAGGACACTGGTCTGGCCGGTGGCGCGGGACTGGACGCCCGTGTGCTCGGGCCGCTCGACCTGAACATGGCCGGCACGCCTCTGCCCGTCACCGCCAGGAAGGCGCGGCTGCTGATCGCCGTCCTGCTCACGCTGCCGAACGAGGTGGTCCCCACCGACCAACTGATCGCCACACTCTGGCAGGACGCTCCGCCGCCCACAGCCCGCAAGAACCTCCAGGTGTACATCTCCACGATGCGCAGGCACCTCGGCGACCGGATCTCCTTCCACGGCCGTGGCTACCGCGTGGCCGTGGAGCCGGAGGAGCTGGACCTGCTCAGGTTCCGCCGGCTGGCCGGCGCCGGGCGCGACCTGCGGGGCAGGGGAGAGACCTGCGCGGCGCTGGAGGCGCTGGAGGGGGCGCTGCGGCTGTGGCGGGGCGGGCCGCTCGCGGAGTTCGCCGGGGTGCCGATGGTCGACGAGGCGATCGGCCGGTTCACCGAGGCGTACCTGGCGGCCGGTGAGGACTGGGCGGAGCTGGCGATCGAGCAGGGCCGGCCCGCCGAGGCGCTCGCGAGGCTCGACGAGGTGGTGCGGCTCTCGCCTGACCGCGAGCGGCTGGTCGCCGCCCGGATGCGCGCTCTGGCCGGCTGCGGGCGCACCTCCGAGGCACTGTCGCAGTACGAGTCCGTACGCCGCGATCTCGCCGCCCGCCTGGGCCTGTCCCCGAGCCCCGCCCTGACCAGGCTCTACGAGGAGATCCTGGGCGGCGAGAAGCAGGGCGCGGCCTGAGCACCGGGCAGGGGAGGCGTCACAGCAGCACCAGGACGAGGTTGACGTGATGGGTGACGGTGGGGGAGATGGCGCCGCCGGTGGCCATCCAGGCGCCGCCGAACAGCACGGGCCCGGCGATCCGGCTGTCGGGCGGAGTGCGTCCGAGCAGCGCGGTGACCCTGCGCGTGACATGGGAGCCGGTGAGTGCGAGCCGGCCCGGCCCATCATGGGGGCCGGAAGGGGCGGACCCCATGATGGGCTGGGCCAGCGCGACCCGGGCGATCGTCCGCGCGGTCAGCACCCGGTCGCCGACCGCCACGGCGGCCTCCTCGTCGGCCCAGCGTTCGAGCGCGTACCGCAGCGCCCGGTACGGATACGCCAGGAAGGGGAAGACGCGGGTGAAGACCGAGCCCGCCACCAGGTAGAGATGGTGGCGGTGCTTGAGATGGGCGGCCTCGTGGCGGAACACGACCTCAAGCTCGCGCCTGGACAGCAGCCCGACCAGGCCGCTGGAGAGGATCACCCCGCCCTCGTGCCCCGGCACCGCCATCGCGTATGGCCGTTCGTCGGCGACGACCCCCGTGCCCAGAGCCCTGACCGCGCGGAGCTCCCGCCGCCAGCGCAGCGCGGAGCAGGTCACCGCCACGGCGATGAGCACCAGCAGCGCCCCCGCCGCGACCCCCACCGGAAGGGGGACCCGGCCGTTGTCGGCCAGCAGGCCGCCCGCCAGCGCGGCTTTCGCCGGGGTCCAGACGCCGGTGGCCATCACGACGAGGAAGGCCAGCAGGCCGAGCACGGCCGACGCGGAGGCGCCGATGAACAGGATCAGGATCCGCGCCGTCCAGGCGGGATGCATGCGGGGCTGCCGCCACGCGACGACCAGGGTGCTCAGCGCCAGCAGCGCGGTCGGCAGGTAGATCTCCAGGTTCACCGCTGCTCTCCCGTCTCGTCGAGCAGCGCGCGCAGGGCCTCCTCCTCCTTGGGGTTGAGGCCGTGGACGAACTGGCTGAGCACCGCCGACGGATTGTGCGCCAGCCGCAGGTGGCCGAACATCCGCTCGGCGGCCAGGCCGGGCTCGTCGGCGGTCAGCCGGTAGACGTAGGCCCGCCCCCGCTTCTCGCGGTCGACCATGTTCTTGTCCAGCAGGCGGAACAGGATCGTGTTCACCGTCGTGTACGCGGCCCCGCCAGCCAGCCGGTCGCCGATGTCGTTGGGCGACAGGAACCCGTCCGCCCCCGCCAGCACGGCGAGCACCTCGGCCTCCAGTTGCCCGAGCTTGCGCCGCGACATCGAACCGCACCTCCACCGCTCCGACGGCCCTCTCTGCCGGAACCGTATCCCATCCTCCGGCCGGTGGCAGGCCGGGCTCGTCCACCACGCGGCTCCAGGCAGCCGCGCGCAGCTACGACATTTGTCGTAGAAGAAAAGGAGTGACCCAAGGAGCGACCCCAAGGAGTGACATGGCCAAGGCGGGCGACGCCCTTCACCGCGCATTCTTCGGCCTGCTGGCCCTCCTGCCCGCCACGGGCGCGCAGGAGTCGGTACGCCGCTACTTCGACTGGTGGCACCGCAGGCCCGACCCCTGGCGCTACACCAGCGACGGCTACGAGCGCGACCGGCACGCGGCACTGCTCGGCTGCCTGCCCCGGCGCGAGTACGCCCGTATCCTCGACGTCGGCTGCAGCGAGGGCGTCTTCACCGACCTGCTGGCCACGGCCCACCCGGGGGCGGAGACGCTGGGCGTGGACATCTCGTCGCAGGCCATCCGCAGCGCCGCGCGACGCGCCGCCTCGGCCGCCCGCTTCGCCTGTCTGGACATCCGCAGGCACGCGCCGCAGGGCGCGTTCGACCTGGTGGTCTGCACCGAGATGCTCTACTACGTGGGTGGTGCGCGCAGCCTGCGCCAGGTCTCGGGGCGGCTGGCCGGCCTGCTGGAGCCCGGCGGCGTGCTGATGGTCTCCCACCCGTTCCCTGAGTCCAGGCGGCTGCACCGCCACTTCTCGGCGGCGGGCTCGCTACGCCAGATCGAGGAGCTCGTCGTACGCGGGAACGGCCGCCCCTACGGGATCTCGGTGTACGGCCGCGCCCCGGACACCCTCACCGCGAGCCCCTGAGACCGCGAGCCCCTGAGACCCCGAGCCCCTGAGACCCCGAGCCCCTGAGAGCCCGAGCCTCGTTCACCGCAGCCCCCTGACGGACAGCAGGAACGAGGCGGCCCCCATCGCCACGGACAGCAGGACCAGCAGCGCCGCGCCCACGACCAGCAGCACGCGGCGCCCACGCGTGGGCCGTCCTGAGCGCTCGTTGTCGGGCGGAGGGACAGCCATAGGCGGACGCTAACATCCGGGCCCCGCCGCGACCGGCGCGGACGCGCGGACGACCGGTTCCCGCCTGCTCGTCAGCGCCCGCCCCAGACGCTGCGCGGGCACCTCGACGAGCCGGTACGTGACCCAGCTCGCGGCCAGCACGGCCCCCGTGACGAGCACCGTGGCGACCGCCTGGAGGGGCAGGGAGGCGGCACGCAGGTCGCCCGCCAGCTCGACGAGCACCTTCAGCAGCGGGACGTGCGTCAGGTAGAGCGAGTAGCTGACGAGCCCCAGCCACGCCAGCGCCCGCGGCACCCGCCGCTCCCGCAGCGCCATGCCGGCGGCGAAGGTGAGCGCGGCGAGCGTGAGCGTGGTGATCCACACGTCGGGCCGCACCCACCACCAGCCGGCCTGCGGCGCCCACACCGGCGCCACGGCGACGAGCGTGGCGGCGGGCACGATCGGCCAGAGCCGTCCGGTGCCGCGTTCCCACCGGTGGACCGCGTTCCCGACGAACATGACCGCCAGCATCGCCGCGCCGAACCAGGGCGTGCGCCCGCTGAGGAACAGCAGCGCGACCGCCCCCGCGCCCAGGGCGCACGTCGCGGCCATCGCGGCCCGCCGCGCGAGCACGCACGCCAGCCCGGCGGCGAAGCCGGCGCTCGACACCCACACGGGCCAGTCGCCGGCCAGCGGCGGGCCGGACAGCATCAGCCCCGCCACCATCGCGCCGGCCGCGAACAGCAGCGCGGCCACGCCGCCGCCCGCGTGCACGCCCGCCGCGTACATGGCGGCGGCCACGAGATAGAACACCATCT
Source organism: Nonomuraea sp. NPDC048892 (assembly GCF_040649735.1). Taxonomy (NCBI): domain Bacteria; kingdom Bacillati; phylum Actinomycetota; class Actinomycetes; order Streptosporangiales; family Streptosporangiaceae; genus Nonomuraea; species Nonomuraea sp. NPDC048892. The sequence continues at coordinate 52,618 of NZ_JBEZFZ010000008.1, forward strand.
CGTACGACAGCGTCCACATCGGGTCGACCACCGCGGCCACGCCCACCACGTCGGTCAGCATGGTGAGATGCGCCGCCACGGCCGTCAGGTCGCGGGGGACGGCCTCGCGCACCGGGATCCACCACGACAGCGCGAGCGTCAGGACGATGACCGCCAGGTAGAGCGGATACAGACGAAAGGCACGGGAGATCCAGAAAGCCCGCAGATCACCCCGCCGCTCCAGCGAGAACGGAATGATGTAGCCGCTGACCAGGAAGAACACCAGCACGCCATAGATGCCCAGATTGCACCAGTAGGGGCGCAGCGAGGGCATGACGGCCTGCAACATGTGCTCGGCGAGCACCGCGATCGCCGCGATCCCCCGGAGAGCGTCCAGCCAGGCCAGGCGCGGGCGGGCAGACGCAGGTGAGGAATCAGGCGCGGCGGGGATCACCCCGGCAATTTACCGAACCTTTAACGTCGCGCCATCCCGTTATCCGCAGGGGGTGTGGCAGGTGTGGCGGAAGCGGTCCTGGGCGGCTGCTAGGGTGATAGGCACTTTTGATCGAGTGCCTGGTTGACCTCGACAGGGCAGCCCCTCGGATCGCGTACACAGGGAGAGCGGACATGGCAGGTGACGACGACATCTCCGGGTGATACCGGAAGATGACCGGCCCCGGCGGGCGCGCCCATGCCGCCGCCGTGCGGGCCATGCCGTCGTTCCACCGTCCCTGCCCCCGCTCATCGGGGTTCCCGTCACCGGGCGACCGCCGTCGCGCGCCCGCGTACCCGTACGAGGTTTTTCGCCATGTCCGATGCCTTCATCGTCTGCTCCGGCCTGTCCTTCTCCTGGCCCGGCGACGTGCCGGTCTTCCAGAACCTGTCCTTCACCGTCGGCGCCGGCCGCACGGGGCTCGTCGCCCCCAACGGCGCGGGCAAGAGCACGCTTCTCAAGCTGATCGCCGGCGAACTCCGGTCGGCCGCCGGGTCGGTGACCGTCCAGGGCACGCTCGGCTACCTGCCGCAGACCCTGCCCTTCTCGGCCGGGCCGCGCTCCGGCGGGCTCACCGTGGCCGAGGTGCTCGGCATCGCGCCCGTGATCGCGGCGCTGGACGCCATCGAGGCCGGTGACGCGAGCGAGGAGCACTTCACCACGATCGGCAACGACTGGGACATCGAGGAGCGCACCAGGGCCCAGCTCGACCGCCTCGGTCTCGGCGAGCTCGGCTTCGGCCGCACCCTCGACACGCTCAGCGGCGGCCAGGTCATCTCGCTCGGCCTGGCCGCGCAACTGCTGCGGCGCCCCGATGTGCTGCTGCTCGACGAGCCGACCAACAACCTCGACCTCGACGCCAGGAACCGGCTGCACGGCGTGCTGGAGACGTGGAACGGGTGCCTGCTGCTGGTCAGCCACGACCGGGCGCTGCTCGACCGGATGGACCGCATCGCCGAGCTGCACGAGGGCGAGCTGCGTTCGTACGGCGGGAACTTCACCGCGTACGAGGAGGCCGTGCGCGCCGAGCAGGAGGCCGCCGAGAAGAACGTGCGCAACGCCGAGCAGGAGCTCAAGCGCGAGAAGCGGGAGCTGCAGCAGGCCAGGGAGCGGGCCGACCGCCGGGCCAGCAACGCCGCCCGCAACCTCAAGAGCGCCGGCCTGCCCCGCATCTTCGCCGGGAACATGAAACGCGGCGCCCAGGAGTCGGCGGGCAAGGCGGGCCAGACCCACGCCGCGCGGGTCGGCGACGCCAAGGCCAGGCTCGACGAGGCGGAGCGCGCCGTGCGCGACGACCAGAAGCTGGTGCTGGAGCTGCCGGGAACCCGCGTCCCGGCCGGCCGCACGCTCTTCCACGCCGAACGGCTGCAGGCGGGCTTCCCCGGCGAACGGCCGCAGGCGGGGCACGACGGACGGACGCTCTACGCAGGAGAAGGGCTGGACCTGACCGTGCGCGGGCCCGAGCGCATCGCGCTGACCGGCCCCAACGGCGCCGGCAAATCCACCCTGCTACGCCTGGTCGAGGGCGGTCTTGAGCCGGAAAGCGGCCTGATCAGGCGGGCGGACGGCCGGATCGCCTACCTGTCGCAGCGGCTCGACCTGCTCGACGTGGACCGCACCGTGGCGGAGAACTTCGCCGCGTTCGCCCCCGAGCTGCCCCAGGCCGACCGGATGAACCTGCTGGCCCGCTTCCTGTTCCGGGGCGCCAAGGCGCACCTGCCGGTGGGGGTGCTCTCGGGCGGCGAACGGCTGCGCGCCACCCTGGCCTGCGTCCTGTGCGCCGAGCCCGCGCCCCAGCTCCTGCTGCTCGACGAGCCCACCAACAACCTCGACCTGGTCAGCGTCGGGCAGCTGGAGAGCGCGCTGAACGCGTACGAGGGGGCGTTCATCGTGGTCAGCCACGACGAGCGGTTCCTGGCCGGGATCGGGGTCGAGCGGCGGCTGCGGCTGGCGGAGGGCCGGCTGACCGAGCTCGCATGAGCGGACACATCCCGCAGGAGGCATAGTTTCGCGGTCCCGTCTCGTCCTTGCTGGTGACATCGTGAGGAGGACCGGGTGGATCCAGGATTTGCGGCGAACTTCCGGCAGTTCGTCATCGACAGGTCGGGCGCGCTCTTCCGCACCGCCTACCTGCTGACCGGTGACCGGCACGCCGCCGAGGACCTGGTGCAGTCGGCTCTGGCCAAGACGGCCGCGCGCTGGCGCGGCCTGCGGGACCCGGCGGCCATCGAGGGTTATGTCCGCCGGGCCATGTACCACGAACAGGTGAGCCGGTGGCGCCGCCGCGCCAAGATCGTCGAGCTGAGCACCGCCGAGCAGCCCGACGTGCCGCGCGACGGGCACGCCGACAGCGCCGACCTGCGCCTGACCATGCGGGCGGCGCTGGCCAGGCTGACGCCGCGCCAGCGGACCATGCTCGTGCTGCGTTACTTCGAGGACATGTCGGAGACCGAGATCGCGCGCCTGCTGGGCGTGCGGGTGGGCTCGGTCCGCAGCCAGATCTACCGCTCGCTGGAGCGGCTGAAGCGGTCCGCCCCCGAGCTGAGCACTGTGAGGGAGTTCAGATGAACGTCGAGGACCTGCTCCGCGAGACCCTCGCCGAACTGGCGGACGAGGAGCGGCCACCGCACCCCGAGCGTTTCCTGCGCTCGCTCCCGCCGCCCCGCACGCACCGGCGGGGCGTCGCCCTGGCCGCCGCGGCCGCCGTCGTGGTGCTGGCGGCGGGCGGCACCGTCGCGGTGCGGACCCTGTCGGAGCCGGACCGGCCGGCCCCGCCGGCGGCCACGCAGGCGGCCACGCGGCCGCAACCGCGGCCGGACCGGGTCGTCATCAAGGAGGGGACACGCCTCGCCGACGTTCTCGCCCGGCTCGCCCACGCGACCGGCAGACCCCTCGCCGCCTTCGCGCAGGCCGCGCGGGACGGGCGGGCGCTGAGCCTGCCCGCCTACGCCAAGGGCCGGCTGGAGGGCTTCGCCTACCCGGGCACGTACGAGTACACCACCGCCACCACCCCCACGGAACTCCTCGCCGCGATGGTGGCCCGATTCCGCACGGAGTCCGCCAAGCTCGGCCTGGACGCCCGGCCCGCGCCTCTCGACGTCGTCATCATCGCCAGCCTGGTGCAGGCGGAGTCGCCCAGCAAGGCCGACATGCCCAAGGTGGCCCGCGTCATCCGCAACCGCCTGGATCGCGGCATGTATCTGCAGCTCGACTGCACGGTCATGTACGGACTCGGCAAGTACGGCATCCAGGCGACCGTGAAGGACGTCAAGGCGCGGACGCCGTACAACACCTACCGCCACCGCGGCCTGCCTCCGGGCCCCATCCTCGCCCCCGGCACGGCGGCGCTCAAGGCGGCCCTGCACCCCGCCAAGGGGTCCTGGCTGTACTTCGTGGCCGTCGATCCGAAGACCGGCGCCCTGGAGTACGCCACCACCCAGGCGGAGTACGAGGACCTCGTCAAACGCTACAAGGGCTGACCGGTCAGCCGGCCGCTCTGGAGCCGTTCGCGCGCCCGTGTTCCAGCGACGCGAACAGCTGCTCCCAGAGCGGCATCACGACCTGCGGGGTGTAGGAGACGGCCGTCTCCGCGGCGGCGGCCCCCATCCGCACCCGCAGGTCGCGGTCGGCGATCACCTCGCCGAGCGCGGCGGCCAGGGCGTCCGTGTCGCGCGGCGGCACCAGCACCCCGTCCTTGCCCGGGGTGAGGACGTCGGCGGGCCCGGTGGGGCAGTCGAAGGCGACGATCGGCAGGGCGTGGCCCATGGCCTCGATCATCGCCATCGGCAGCCCCTCGATCCTGGAGCTGAGCGTGTAGACGGATGCCCTGGCCAGCTCGTCGTGGATGCGGTTGCTGCGCCCCATCAGCCTCACCTGGTCACCCAGCCCGGCCTCGTCGATGCGCTCCTGCAACCGCTCCTTCAACGGGCCGGTGCCGAAGATGCGCAGCTTCCATCCGGGATGCTCGCGGGCGACGGTCTCGAAGGCGGTGATCAGCAGGTCGAAGCCCTTCTGGGGCACCAACCGGCCGACGGCGATCACGACGGGGTTCTGCTGCCGGCTGTGCTCGCGGTCGTCCATGTGCACCGCGTTCGGGATGCGCACCACCGGCGTTCCGGGGAGGAGGGTGGTGTACTCCTCGCGGCTGGTCTCGGTCAGCACGGCGATGGTGTCGAAGCGGCCGTAGTGGCGGGCGATCTGCTCGCGCACGGCCTCGTGGTAGGAGGCCAGGTTCATGTGCTCCTGGGCGACCCGGATCACGCTCGCCGGCGTGCGGCGGGCCGAGATCAGGTTGAGCGCCGGGCGCGTGGTGACGAGGACGCCGTCGGTGAGCGAGGAGACGTAGTCGATGACCGCCCCCTCCACGCGCTCGGTGAAGTACTCGGCGGCGAACTCGCCGTACGGGACGATCTTGCCGCGGGCGCGCCGCCACACCTTCCTGGCCAGCGAGTCGGGTACGACGCCGTCGCGCTGGTCCACCAGCGCCGACAGCCCGACCCGGGGGTCGATGGCGAACTGCGGCTCGTCGCGGCGGCGGACCACGCTGACGATCTCGACGTCGTGGCCCGCCTCGGCCATGGCATTGGCCTGGTTGACCACGGTACGGATGGTGCCGCCCATGCCGTACGCGTGCAGCAGCATGTAGCGGATCTTCACGAGAGGTACTCCCAGGTCCGGCACATGACCTTGAGCCCTTCGGGGATCTCCTCCGCCCGGGGCAGCTCGCGGCCCCGTTGCACCATGCCCGACTGGATCTTGTCCTTCCAGTCGCCGAGACCCTTGGTCACCACCTCGGGCCGGCCGTAGGACAGCAGCTCGGGAGCCCAGGGCAGGCCGAGGAAGTCGCAGATGCCGCGCGAGATCCGCTCCGGGTCGGCGGTCAGCTCCTCGTAACGCACGGTCAGGCCGGGCAGCGCGGTGCGGGCCCGCTGCACGGCCTTCATGTACCGCAGCGCGTCGGCCGCGGCCTCGTCGGGGGTGCGCTTGTCAGGGCTGGCCTCGTGCCAGGAGGTCGCGATCGAGGCGGGGTGACGCAGCAGGAAGAGGAACCGGGCGTCCGGCCAGCAGGCGGACAGGCGCTCGTAGGCGAACGCGTTGGCCGGGGTCTTCTCGACGATGAACCGTTTGCCGCTGCGTACCAGCTCGCGGTGGAGCACCCGATCCCACAGCAGATGTTCGAGATCGGCCTTGGTGTGTCCGAGGGCGGACATCGCCCTCTCGGCCAGCGAGGTATCGAATTCCACTCGCAACCGGCGTACGTGCAGCTCATGGGGAGCGTGCAGGTCCGGGTGAGCGTTGAGCATCGCCCGCAGCAGCGTGGAGCCCGACCGGACCGGCGAGATGATGAACACCGGTGCCCGCAGCAGGCGGTCGGTCTCGGGATCGGCCGGCGGACGGAACGGCGTCTCCGGCCGCTTGGCCGGGACCTTCGCCGGCGAGCCCGCCGTTTGCCCTGCTTTACCTACTCGGTTGACCTGGAATCCTGTGTACCTGGCCAGCGCGCCGTTTATTGTGCGCTGCCACTTCATGCCGAGGGAGATTACCCGGCTTACCTGGAGATTGCCTGTGTGATGCACCAGGTCGGAGGGCCTGTGCGGGCGAAATGACGGTTTCGCCGGGCCTGTGGCGTCAGGAGGGGTGAGGGAGGCGTCAGGGAGCGCAGATCACCGAGAACCAGACGACCTTGCCGCCGCTGGCGGCGGCTACGCCCCACTCGTCGGCGATCGCGGCGACGATCTGCAGCCCCCGCCCCGAGGGCGCGTCCAGGTCGGGTGAGCGCTGGGCGGGGATGCCGTCGCCCGGGTCGAAGACCTCGCCGTACAGCCGGTCCGCGCGGGTCTCCAGGCGCAGGGCGTAGGCGGAGCCGCCGTGGCGTACGGCGTTGGTGACCAGCTCGCTCACGATGAGCAGGCAGTCGTCGATGATGTGCGTGAGGCCCCAATGGATCAGGTCGGAGCGGACGAGGGAGCGGGCCTCGCCGACCCCCGCGGGCACGGACGGCAGCAGGTATTCCACCGTGCGGACCGGCGGGGCGGACAGGGACCCTGGCTGGAGGGCCATACGCATCACATCTCTCGACCTTTGGGAGCGCTCCCAATTCCACGATAATCGTTCACCTTCGCTCTTGTGAATGCGTGAGGGGAAGATTCTCGGCGGAAGGGGCGGATTCTCAGGGGATGGGGTCCACGGCTTCTCGGGGGATGCGGCTCACGGCTGCTCAGGGGATGCGGGCCACGGCGCCGAAGTTGCCGGACGAGCTGGGCTCGTCGCGGCAGGCGAGGTCGCCGCCGCCAGGACGCCACTCGGGCACCCACACCAGACCGGGCTCCATCAGGTCGAGCCCCTCCAGCAGGGCCGCCACCTCCTCACGCGACCGGATCGCGAGGTGGGGCAGCGTCATCGCGAGCATGTCGCGGATGGCGGGCAGCAACTCCGGCGGGATGCCGTCGAACGTGGTGTGCAGCAGACCGAGGAAACTGTCGGCGGGAGCGGTGTGACGCAGGCGCTTGATGACGTAGTGGGCGTGCTCGTCGTCGTCGAGGCTGTAGGCCGACAGCAGCAGCACGGCCATGGGGCGGTCCCAGTCGAGGAAGGTCTGCACCACGTGGTCGCGCAGCACGTCGTCGATCTCCCTGGCGTCGCCCTCCACCACGCGCACCAGATCGGTGAACGGTTCGATGGTGGCCTGGGCCATGGCGACGACCATCGGATTGTTCTCGACATACAGCACGCGCGGGTCCGAGGCGGCGGAACGACGGGCCAGATCATGTAACCGATTGCCGGCCGGAAGGCCACTGGGGATGCCACTACCGACGATCATGAATTGGTCGATGCCCTCGACGGTGGCAAGATGGCGAATCATCCGGGAGAGAAACTCGAGCACCGCGCGGGCCGCGTTCGTCAGGGCGGGGGTGGCTTGATCAAAATGGCGCACCGTGTCCTTGTCGGCCAGGAAGTTGTTCTTCCCGCCGGCCGCCGCGTCGAAAAGGCGGGTGATCCTGGCCTGTGTGGTTTCGAGCTTGGCCAAGTTTCGGACAGCACGCTGATGCATGAGCGTTGCCCCTTTCCCCTCGCCGCTACCCTTTTTCCGGTATGCGATCTATGGACCTCACTCGATGACTCGAACCATATGTTCCAACAATTCCAGTGAATGACAACACGATAGACCGGTTATCTTGGGAAATGTTTGTTACCAGAATCATCGTGGGAAGGATCCGCGTCTGGGGGCATCCGTCCGGCTTTGATCAATTTCGCCGGTGAACGGCGGCTGACTGCCGGTTCCGTACCAGGTCAGAAGGGTTGTTCGGCCGCGAATTGGCGATCTAGGATCGCGAATGGGCGCCTCGGGGAGCCCGGTTGAAGATCGTTCCAAGGTGTAGGCGGTCGGGAGATCGTTCCCCGCGGTGAAGATCGTTTCCGCTCCGCGCGGCGGCGTAATCCGGTCATCGTGCCGCCGGCGGCCTCGATCCCGCACCCCGCCGAAACCCCGCCGCCCCCCGAACGCGAAGAACCGCGCCCCGGGGTGGCGGGGCGCGGCTCAGAGTTTCGGCGGCGGCGGGCTCAGTCGGTGCCGAGCTCCATGGCGGCCTGGTCGAGCAGCTCCTCGTCGTCGGAGACATCGCCCGGCGACGGCACCTCGCCACGGGCGGCGATAGCCTCGGCGCCGCCCTCGGGCATCGCGCCGATCAGGTCGGTCGCGGCCACCTGCGTGGCGCCCAGCAGCGTCTGGTGCGGGCTGCCGACCATGCCGAGCCCGGCGTACTGCTCCAGCTTGGCGCGCGAGTCGGCGATGTCGAGGTTGCGCATGGTGAGCTGGCCGATGCGGTCGAGCGGCCCGAACGCGGCGTCCTCGGTGCGCTCCATGGACAGCTTGTCGGGGTGGTAGCTGAACGCGGGGCCGGAGGTCTCCAGGACGGAGTAGTCTTCCCCGCGCCGCAGTCGCAGCGTCACCTCGCCGGTGACGGCCGTGCCGACCCAGCGCTGCAGCGACTCGCGCAGCATCAGCGACTGCGGGTCCAGCCAGCGGCCCTCGTAGAGCAGCCGGCCCAGCTTGCGGCCCTCGCTGTGGTAGCTGGCCAGGGTGTCCTCGTTGTGGATGGCGTTGACCAGCCGTTCGTAGGCGGCGTGCAGCAGCGCCATGCCGGGAGCCTCGTAGATGCCCCGGCTCTTGGCCTCGATGATCCGGTTCTCGATCTGGTCGGACATGCCCAGCCCGTGCCGGCCGCCGATGGCGTTGGCCTCAAGCACCAGGTCGACGGGGGAGGGGAACTCCTTGCCGTTGATCGTCACCGGCCGGCCGCGCTCGAAGCCGATGGTGACGTCCTCGGTGGGGATCTCCACCTCGGGGTCCCAGAACCGCACGCCCATGATCGGCTCGACCAGCTCGATGCCGGTGTCGAGGTGTTCGAGCGCCTTGGCCTCGTGGGTCGCGCCCCAGATGTTGGCGTCCGTCGAGTACGCCTTCTCGGTGCTGGCGCGGTAGGGGAGGTCGCGGTCGAGCAGCCACTCCGACATCTCCTTGCGCCCGCCGAGCTCGTGGACGAAGTCGGCGTCCAGCCACGGCTTGTAGATGCGCAGCGACGGGTTGGCGAGCAGGCCGTAGCGGTAGAACCGCTCGATGTCGTTGCCCTTGAAGGTCGAGCCGTCTCCCCAGATCAGCACGCCGTCGTCGAGCATCGCGCGCACCAGCAGGGTGCCCGTGACGGCCCGGCCGAGCGGGGTGGTGTTGAAGTAGGTGCGGCCGCCGGAGCGGATGTGGAACGCCCCGCAGGACAGCGCCGCGAGACCCTCCTCCACCAGGGCCGCCCGGCAGTCGACCAGGCGGGCGATCTCGGCGCCGTACGCGCCGGCGCGACCGGGCACCGAGGCGATGTCGGGCTCGTCGTACTGGCCGATGTCGGCGGTGTAGGTGCAGGGCACCGCACCCTTCTCGCGCATCCACGCGACCGCCACGGAGGTGTCGAGGCCGCCGGAGAAGGCGATCCCGACCCGTTCGCCTACTGGGAGAGAGGTGAGCATCTTGGACACGAGTAGAAGTATATACATACGACTGCATGACCATTCAATGAGGCTCGCGAAGAAACCGGGCCGGTGTGTCGAAGGTCTCGTCCGGGCGAGCGGGCTCCCGGTGCGCGCCACCGGGGTGCCGAGGTGGCCCGGAGGCAAACTTTAAGTCACTTGCTTGACTCGGTCTCCCCTGCTTGGTTGGCTGATACCGCCTCAAATCGACAGGCGGCGTCACTGTGAGACAGGCCGAACGTCAAGGAAGGTCATCGATGAAGATCACCACGGACGAGGCGGTCCCCGAGTTCCCCGGCGTCAGGGCCGCGACGTGCCCGTTCGACCCACCGCCCGAGCTGCGGGAGCTGCGCCGCCACGGCCCGCTGGCCAAGGTGCGGCTGTGGGACGGCAGCACGCCGTGGTTCGTGACCACGCACGCCGAGCAGAAGGCGCTGCTCGGCCATCCGCAGGTCAGCGCCGACGTCACCCGGCCCGGCTATCCGATCCACACCGCCGGCATGGGCGGGGGCTCGCTCAGCTTCATCCTCATGGACGACCCCGAGCACGCCCGGCTGCGCCGCATGGTGCAGGGCGCGTTCACGGTCAGGCGGGTCGAGGGCATGCGCCCCGCCGTGCAGCGGATCGTGGACCGGCTGATCGACGACCTGCTGGCCGGGCCGAAGCCGGTGGACCTGGTGGAGGCGTTCGCGCTGCCGGTGCCGTCGCTGGTGATCTGCGAGCTGCTCGGGGTCCCGTACGCCGACCACGACTTCTTCCAGGACAACAGCAAGACCGTCATCAAGCGCAGCGTCACGCCGGAGGAGCGCGCGGTCGCGTTCGGGAGCCTGTTCGAGTACCTGGACGGGCTCGTGGGCAAGAAGATCGAGCACCCGGCCGACGACCTGCTGTCCAAGGTGGCCGCCCGGGTCGGCGCCGGCGAGCTGACCCGGCAGGAAGCGGCCCAGATGGGCGTGCTGCTGCTGATCGCCGGGCACGAGACCACCGCCAACATGATCGCGCTCGGCACCCTCGCTCTGTTGCGCCATCCGGCCCAGCTCGCGCTGCTGCGCGAGAGCGAGGATGCCACGCTGGTCGCGGGGGCGGGGGAGGAGCTGCTGCGCTACCTCAACATCACCCACAGCGGCCGGCGCCGGGTCGCGACGGCGGACATCGAGATCGCCGGCCAGGTCATCAGGGCGGGCGAGGGCATCATCATGCCCAACGACATCGGCAACCGCGACCCCGAGGTCTTCCCCGACCCCGACGAGCTGGACGTGAGCCGCGACGCCCGCCGCCACGTGGCCTTCGGCTTCGGCGTGCACCAGTGCCTCGGCCAGCCGCTGGCCCGGCTGGAACTGCAGGTCGTCTACGGCACCCTCTACCGGCGCATCCCCACCCTGGCCCTGGCGGCGGAGATGGAGGAGATCCCGTTCAAGCACGACGGCCAGGTCTACGGGGTCTACGAGCTGCCCGTCACCTGGTGAGAAGGGGCGGACCGGGACCGGGCGCGCGCGGGCGATAATGATCCCGACCCCCGGCCCCGACCCCCGAGGAAGCGCCTTGAGCCGTGCAGCGGAACCCGACGGGAGCTCCGTGAGCCGTTCCGCCGGATCTGACGGGAGCGCCTTGAGCCCGGCGGCCGGACCTGACGCGAGCGCGCTGCTCGACCGCGTGCGCGCGCTGGCGCGCGGCGGCGAGCGGGTGCTGATCGGCATCGCGGGCTGTCCGGGAGCGGGCAAGTCGACGCTGGCCGGTTGGCTGGCCGGCGCGCTCACCGAGACCGGGTTGCCCGCCGTCTGGGTGCCGATGGACGGCTTCCACCTGGCCGACGTCGAGCTCGAACGGCTCGGCCGGCGCGGCCGCAAGGGCGCCGTGGACACGTTCGACGGCCACGGCTACCTGGCGCTGCTGCACCGCCTGCGCGCCGAAAAGAGCGACGTCGTCTACGCTCCCTCGTTCGACCGCGAGATCGAGCAGCCCATCGCCGGCGCCATCCCGGTCCCGCCGCAGGCCAGGGTCGTCGTCAGCGAGGGCAACTACCTGCTCCTGCCCGGTGAGCCGTGGCGGCGGGTGAAGGCCGCGATGACCGAGGTCTGGTACACCGACCTCGACGACCGGATCCGCCTGAAACGCCTGACCGGCAGGCACGTCCGGTTCGGCAAGACCCCCGACGAGGCCGTGCGCTGGGTCGCCGAGGTGGACGAGCCGAACGCCGCGGCCATCCGCGCCACCCGCGACGCCGCCGACCTGCTGGTGGACTTCGACCGGCTGGGCATCTCCTGAGCCGGCCCAGGGCGGTCCTGGCCGCGCACGCCGATTTCCGCCGGCTGTTCCTGGGCAACTCCGTCTCGCTGCTGGGGTCCAGCGTCACGACGGTGGCGCTGCCCCTGACGGCGGTGCTCCACCTGGACGCCTCGGCCACGGAGATGGGCCTGCTCGGCGCGGCCGGGCTGTTACCGCACCTCGTCCTGGGGCTGCCCGCCGGCGTGTGGGTGGACCGGCTGCCGTACCGCCGCACGATCGTGCTGGCCGACGCGGCCAGGGCGCTGCTGCTCGGGGCGCTGCCCGTGCTGGCCGCCCTCGGTCTGCTGCGGATGTGGCACCTGTACGCGGTGGTGACGCTGGCCGGGGTGGCCGGGCTCTTCGAGGCGGTGGCGGCGCAGTCCTTCACCCCGTCGCTGGTCCCGCGCGAGCGGCTGCTGGCCGCCAACAGCACGCTCATGCTGAGCAACGCCACGGTGAACACCACCGGCTCGGCGGCGGGCGGTCTGCTGGTGTCGGCGCTCACCGCTCCGGTCGCCATCGCCGTGGACGCGGCCTCGTTCGCGATCTCCGCCCTGCTCAAGACGCGCATCGGCGTGGCGGGCCGGCCACCGGCGGCGGGGGAGCGAAGCCGCGTGCGGCTGCGCACCGACATCGCCGAAGGGCTGCGCGCGGTCTTCGCCGACCGGGTCATGCGCGCGGTGATCCTGGCCGCCACCGTGGGCGCGCTGGCCGGCCAGGCTCAGGCCGTCGTGCTCGTCCTCTACCTGGTCCACGACCTGAAGCTCACGGCGGGCCTGATCGGCGTCCTCGTCGCGGTCAGCGGCGTGGCGAGTGTCGCCGGCGCGCTGGTGGCCACCCGCGTCACCCACCGCTTCGGCCCAGGGCCGACGTTCATCGCCGGCATGGGCCTGGCCTCCGCCGCCGGGCTGGTGCTCGCCGCCGCGGCCGGCCCGTTCGCCGTCACGCTGGCCGTCCTCGTCGTGTCGCAGGTCCTGCGCGGCAGCGGCCCCTCCCTGTTCGGGGTCAACCAGCAGACCCTGCGCCAGGCCCTGATCGCGCCCGGCCTGCTCTCCCGGGCCAACGCCACCTGGCGGTTCCTGGCCTACGGGGGCCAGGCGCTCGGCGCGCTGCTCGGCGGCGCGGCGGGCACGGCGCTCGGGCCGCGGGCCACGCTGGTCGTCACGTCCTGCCTGATGCTGGCCGGCACCGCGATCGGGCTGGCCTCGCCGCTGCGCTCGCTGCGCGAACTGCCCGGCCGCTAGTGATGCCCGATGGGGGCTAAGACGTACCGGTAGAACTCGTAGCCCGCGAAGGCGATCACCGGCACCCCGAGAGCGATGAGGATCCGGCGCGGCAGCGGCATCCGGAAGGCGGGGGAGGCGATCGACGGCTCCGCATCCCCGGCGGGGACGACCGGTGCCCTGGGCAGCGGCGGGGGGTCGGGGGCCGCCGTCAGCTCGGGATGGCGGCTGAGGTAGTGAGCGGGGAACGAGGTCAGGTGGTAGGCGCCGCACGCCGGGCAGGCCATCCCCGACCAGGGCGGCTGCACGGTCACTCCGGCGCTCAGCCAGACCTGGACCTCGTTGCCGTGGTCGTCGGTCATGTGACGGACAAGGTAGTCCTCCTCCCAGACGTACAGGCAGCGCAGGCACTCGAAAGGCCAGGACTCTCGGGACTCGAACCCGTCGCGCACGAGGAGCCTCCTCGGTCGGGCGATGAGCGGTCACTTCGAGTGTCCGCCCGCCCCCGCCTCGTCATGCAAGCGCAGGTTATGACACGGTGCGCTACAGAATGCTCACCTTGCGTCATGTTAGGGCTGGGGGTTTGCGGGCGCGTTCTGAGCGGTATGTGCGCTACGGAGAGGTGATGGAGCATCACCTGGAGTGGCCGATCGGGGGGTTGGGCCATGACGACATCCACCGCGCTCGACGAGGTGCACATTCTGTGGACCTCGGAGGGGCTGAGCTGCGACGGCGACACCGTGTCCGTCACGGCCGCCACGCTGCCCAGCATCGAGGACGTGCTGCTCGGCCTCGTGCCCGGCCTGCCCAAGGTGCACCTGCACAACAAGGTGCTGGCCACCGAGGTCGGCGACGCCTTCATGGCCGCCTTCCACCAGGCCGACCGGGGCGAGCTGGGGCCGTTCATCCTGGTGGTCGAGGGGTCGATCCCGAACGAGCGGATCAACGGTGACGGCTTCTGGACGGCCATGGGCAACGACCCGGCGACCGGCGAGCCGATCACCGTCAACGAGTGGATCGACCGGCTGGCGCCCAAGGCGTGGGCCGTGGTCGCGATCGGCACCTGCGCCGCGTACGGGGGCATCCACGCCATGGCGGGCAACCCCACCGGCGCGATGGGACTGACCGACTACCTGGGCTCCGGCTTCCGCTCGGCGGGCGACCTGCCGATCGTGAACGTGCCCGGCTGCCCGGTGCAGCCCGACAACTTCATGGAGACCCTGACCTGGCTGCTCTACCAGGCGGCCGGCCTCGCGCCGACGATCCCGCTGGACGAGATGCTCCGGCCCACCTGGCTGTTCGGCAAGACCGTGCACGAGGGCTGCGACCGGGCCGGCTACTACGAGCAGGGCGACTTCGCCCGCGACTACAACTCGCCCAAGTGCCTGGTGCGGGTCGGCTGCTGGGGCCCGGTGGTCAACTGCAACGTCACCAAGCGCGGCTGGATGGACGGGGTCGGGGGCTGCCCCAACGTGGGCGGCGTCTGCATCGCCTGCACGATGCCCGGCTTCCCCGACAAGTTCATGCCGTTCATGGACGAACCCCCCGGCGCGTCGGTGTCGGCGACGGTGAGCGCCGGTTACGGCTCGCTGATCCGCAGGCTCCGCTCCATCACCAACCGCTCGGCCAACAAGGAGCCGAAGTGGCGGCACAACGGGCGCAAGCTGACCAGCGGGTACGACCCCCGCTGGGGCAACTAGGGGGAACGGCAAGGTGACAACCCGTACCGCGGGACGCGGCCAGGCGAAGGGTACCGAGCGCGAACTGGTCGAGATGTCCTGGGACCCGATCACCAGGATCATCGGCAACCTCGGCATCTACACGAAGATCGACTTCAACAACCGCGAGGTGGTCGAATGCAGGAGCACCTCGTCGCTGTTCCGCGGCTACAGCGTGTTCATGAAGGGCAAGGATCCGCGCGACGCGCACTTCATCACCAGCCGCATCTGCGGCATCTGCGGTGACAACCACGCGACCTGCTCGATCTACGCCCAGAACATGGCGTACGGCGTCAAACCGCCGCCGCTGGCCGAGTGGATCATCAACCTCGGCGAGGCCGCCGAGTACATGTTCGACCACACGCTCTTCCAGGACAACCTGGTCTTCGTCGACTACTGCGAGCAGATGGTCAAGCAGACCAACCCGAGCCTGCTGCGGCGCGCCGAGACCACCGAGGCGCCGAACGCCCGCATCCACGGCTACCGCACGATCGCCGACGTCATGCGCGCGTTCAACCCCTTCGAAGGCGACGTCTACCGCGAGGCGCTGCAGGTCAGCCGGGTCACCAGGGAGATGTGCTGCCTGATGGAGGGGCGCCACGTGCACCCGTCCACGCTCTATCCGGGCGGCGTCGGCACCGTCGCGACACCCCAGGTGTTCACCGACTACCTGGCCAGGCTGCTGCGCGTGCTCGACTTCGTCAAGAAGGCCGTCCCGATGAACGACGACCTCTTCGACTTCTTCTACGAGGCGCTGCCCGGCTACGAGGAGGTCGGCCGGCGCAGGGTGATGCTCGGCTGCTGGGGCGCTTTCCAGGACCCCGCCGCCGTCGACTACGACTACCGGAACATGGCCTCCTGGGGCCGCAAGATGTTCGTCACGCCCGGCATCGTGCTCGACGGCGAACTGCTCACCACGAGCCTGGTCGACATCAACCTCGGCATCCGCATCCTGCTCGGCAGCTCCTACTACGACGACTGGCAGTCCGAGGAGACGTTCGTCACCCACGACCCGCTCGGCAACCCGGTCGACCAGCGCCACCCGTGGAACCAGACGACGCTGCCCAAGCCGCAGAAGCGCGACCTGGAAGGCGGCAACTACAGCTGGGTGATGAGCCCCCGCTGGTACGACGGCCGCACCGGCGACCACCTCGCGCTCGACACCGGCGGCGGCCCGCTGGCCAGGCTCTGGGCGACCGCGCTCGCCGGGCTGGTCGACACCGGCACCGTCCGCGCCACGGGCGGCTCCGTGGAGATCAACCTGCCGAAGAGCATGACCCTGCCGGAGATGAGCTTCGAGTGGAAGGTGCCGCGCTGGGCCAACACCATCGAGCGCAACCGGGCCCGCGTCTACTTCGTCGCGTACGCGGCGGCCATGGCGTGCTACTTCGTCGAGCAGGCGATGGGCGAGGTCAGGGCCGGGCGGACCCAGGTGTTCAACGACTTCGACGTGCCCGACGAGGCGATCGGCTGCGGCTTCCACGAGGCCGTGCGCGGGGTCCTGTCGCACCACATGGTGATCAGGGACGGCAAGATCGCGAACTACCACCCGTACCCGCCGACGCCGTGGAACGCCAGCCCGCGCGACAGCTTCGGCACGCCCGGCCCTTACGAGGACGCCGTCCAGGGGCTGCCGATCTTCGAGGAGAACGGGCCCGAGTCGTTCAAGGGCATCGACATCATGCGTACCGTGCGCAGCTTCGACCCGTGCCTGCCGTGCGGCGTGCACATGTACCTGGGCGACGGGAAGGTGCTCCAACAGGTGCACTCGCCGACGTTCGGCGCGGCCGGATAGGCGGCGGGGGCCATGACGGAGCGGATCGAGCGCATCGAGGCGCTCCTCGACGAGGCAGAGCCGGCCGCGATCGAGCTGGTCGGGGAGCTGCTTGAGCTGTACGGCGACGGGCTGGCGCGGGTGATGGCGCTGGCGGGCGAGCCACTGGCGGCGGAGCTGGCCGGCGACGAGCTGGTCTCTCACCTGCTCGTCCTGCACGACCTGCATCCGCTGCCCGTACGGGCCCGCGCCGAGGCGGCGGCGGCCGGGGCGGGGGCCGAGCTGCTGACCCTGGAGGACGGCGTGGCCCGGTTGCGTGTACGCGCCTCGGGCTGCCGCTCGTCGGCCACGGCGGGGGTGGAACGGGCGGTGCGCGCGGCGGCGCCCGAGGTGGAACGGGTGGAGGTCGAGCTGGACGAGCGGCCGGTGATCCCCGTCGAAACGTTGACCGTACGACGCGGGGCGGCGGCGCAGTGAGCGACGCAGCGGGCGGCGGCGCCGTGGTCGGTAAGACGCGTGCCGGCGGCGGCCTGCGCCTGCACGACCTCACCCGCCGCCGGCGCACCACCGCACCCGCCACCGCACCCGCCACCGCACCCGCCACTGCACCCGCCACCGCACCCGCCACCGCACCCGCCACCGCACCCGCCACCGCACCCGCCACCGCACCCGCACCGGACGACGGCGGGCCGGGTGGGGAGGAGCGGTGTGAGTTGTGCGGGGAGCCGGTACCCGAGGGCCACCGGCACCTGCTCGACCTGACCACCCGCGAGCTGTGCTGCGCCTGCCGCGCCTGCCAGGTGCTCTTCGACAACGCCGCAGCGGGCGGCACCCAGTACCGCCTGGTGCCCCGGCGGCGCGAGCGGCAGGACGGCTTCACCTGGTCCGGCCTGAGCGCCCCCGTCCGCACGGTCTTCCTGGTACGCGACTCGGGCGCCGGCCGCAGCGTCATGTACTACCCCAGCCCGGCGGGCGCCGTGGCGGGCCCGGCCTGGGACGACCCGCTCATGAAGCTGCTGGAGCCCGACGTCGAGGCGCTGCTGCTCGACCGCGACCACGGCGCCTGGATCGTCCCGCTCGACGACTGCTACCGGCTCGTCGGCCTGGTCCGCTCCCACTGGCGCGGCCTGACCGGCGGCCCGGCCGTACGCGAACGGATCGCCCGTTTCTTCACCGACCTCAGCGACGACAGGAGCCCCGCATGAGCGCGCGCAAACCCATCAGGACCGGCCATCCGGACGTCAAGCCCGACGCGCCCGCCCACGTCAAGGGCATCAAGGAGGGCAACGCCACCGGCAACTATGACAAACAGGACGGCCACCTGCCCGACGGCCGCTCCACGGCCAAGCGCTCGACCGGCATCAACCCCGGCAAACACGACCCGATCGACCCCAGCATGCCGAACCTGTCGCCCGCCTGACATGCCCTCCGCGCCGCCAGAGCTGAGCATCGAGGTCGAGGGCGTCGAGCCGGCCGGGCCCGCCGCCGTGCCCGCCCTCGACTTCACGCTGACCCTGCGAGCCGCCGGCGGGCACGAGGTCCGCTCGCTCACGCTCGCCACCCAGATCCGCATCGACGCCACCCGCCGCCGTTACGACGAGCGTGACAAGGAACGGCTGGCCGAGCTGTTCGGCCCGCCGGACGAGTGGTCGCGCAACCTGTCCAGCCTGCTGTGGACGCAGACCGTCACCCAGGTGCCCGGCTTCACCGGGAGCACGAAGGCCCGGATCACCGTGCCGTGCACGTACGACTTCGAGGTGGCCGCCGCCAAGTACTTCCACGGGCTGGAGGACGGCGTGGCACCGCTGGACTTCCTGTTCACCGGCACCGTCTTCTACCTGGACGGCGGCCGGCTGCAGGCCGCGCACCTGCCCAGACGGGCCGAGGCGGCCTTCGCGATGCCGGTGCGGGTGTGGCGGGAGCTGATGGAACGCCACTTTCCCGGCGGTGCGTGGGTGCGGCTGGGCCGGGAGGAGTTCGACCGGCTGTACGCGTACAAGGTGCGGCACACGCTTACCGGCTGGGACGACGTGATCCGCTCACTGCTGGCGAAGGGCTGACGACATGACGGTGAGCGGCACGGACGATTTTTTCGAGGCGGAAGGCGGCGGGGCCGAGCACGTCAGGCGGATCGCGCGGGCGGTGCTCTACGAGGGCTACCTGCTGTGGCCCTACCGCGAGTCCTCGCTGAAGAACCGGCACCGCTGGACGATCGGCGGCGTCCATCCAGAAGGGTGCGGCGACCGGTCGCGGATCCGTACCGAGTGCCTGGTCGAGGCCGATCCCGGCGCGACCGTCGCGGTGTCCGTACGGTTCCTGCACGTCGTGGCCAGGATCGGCGCGGCCGGGCGGGGTGAGGAGGCACGCGAGCGCGAGGTACACGTACCGGACCTGACCCTCGGCGGCGACCCGGCCCTCGCGCGGATCGACCTCGCGGCCGGCGAGGAACGCGCGGCGGGGGAGCAGGGCGCGGCGCGGGAGGCGCGCACGGCGGGCGAGGAGCGGGCGGCAGAGGTGGTGCGCCGGTGGGAGGCGCTGTGCGGGCACGTCGAGGTGCGGGCCGAGCGGCTGGGGCCGAGGCTCTTCCGGGTCACGGCCGACGTCGTCAACACCACGCCATGGCCGCCGGGCGGCACGCGGGAGGAGACGACGGCTCGCACGTTCGTGTCCGCGCACGTCGTCCTGCACGCGCCGGACGGGCGCTTCGTCTCCCAGACGGACCCGCCGCCGGACCTGCGCGAGCACGCCGAAGCCTGCCGCAACGACGGCCTGTGGCCGGTGCTGGCGGGGGAGGACCTGCACACCGTGCTGTCGGCGCCGATCATCCTGTACGACCAGCCGCAGATCGCGCCGGAGAGCCCCGGCGACCTGTTCGACGCGACCGAGATCGACCAGCTCCTCACGCTTTGCGTACTGGCGCTGAGCGACGGCGAACGGGAGGAGATCCGGGCCGGCGACCCACGCGCGCGCGAGATCCTCGACCGCTGCACGGCGCTCACCCAGGAGGAGCTCATGCGCCTCAGCGGCACCTGGCGCGGCGGAGGCCCGGCGGCGGCCGGTGAAAGGGGAGGGACACATGGGTGACTTCTGGACCCGGATGGAGGGGCGCGGCCCTTCCGTGGTGGTCGTGGACGGGGTCGAGGTGCGCGCGGGCAGCCGGGTGCGGCTGCGCCCGAGGGGCACCGCCGACGTGCTCGACCTGGTCCTGACGGGCAGGGAAGGCGTGGTGGAGGCGGTCGAGCAGGACGAGGAGGGCGCGTTCCACTTCGCCGTCACCGTGGACGACGACCCCGGCAGGGACCTGGGCGAGGCCCGGCTGCCCGGCCACCGCTTCTTCTACGCGGCCGAGGAGATCGAGCCGCTCGGCGAGCGGACGTTCCGCGTCCTGGTGGCCGGGATCGGCAACGTCTTCCTGGGCGACGACGGCTTCGGCGTCGAGGTGGCCCGCCACCTGTCGGCCGCGCCCCGCGCACCCGGCGTCGAGGTCGTGGACTTCGGCATCCGCGGCATGGACCTGGTCTACGCGCTGCAACGCGACTACGACGCCGCGATCCTCGTCGACGCGGCCCCCCGCGGCGAGCCACCCGGCACCCTCACCGTCCTGGACCCGGTAACCCTCGCGGAACGAGACGGGAGCGCCGGGCAGCCGCTGGAGACACACGGCATGGACCCGGTCAAGGTGCTGCGGCTGGCCGCGGAGCTGGGCCCGGTGCCGCGCCTGATCCGGATCGTGTGCTGCGAGCCGGAGAGCGCCGGCGAGGCGCTGTACGAGCTGAGCGCCCCCGTGCAGGCGGCCGTCCCGGAGGCGGCCGGTCTGGTGAATGCCCTGGTTATGGAAATGATTGCGGAAAGCGCCGGACGGGGCTGCCGCGATCGTGCTCACGGATGAGGTGACGTGGCATGTGGAAGTCGCGGATGGTGCGGTTGCTCCTGCTCTGCGGGCTGGCGGCGATCGTGGTCCACCAGTGGCCGGAGATCCGCCGGTACATCAGGATGGAGCGGATGTAGGTGCACGAGATCGGGCTGTGCGAAGGACTCGTCGATCTGATCCACAACCAGGCGGCGGGCCGGCCGGTGGCCTCGGCCCGGGTACGCGTGGGGGCCAGGCACGCGGTCGTCGAGGAGGCGTTCGGGCAGGCGTTCACCATGGCCGCCGCGGGGACGGCCGCGCAGGACGCGGTGATCGATCTGGTCATCGTGCCGGCCACGATCGAATGCGTGCCCTGCGGCGGGCGGTCGGAGTCGATGGACGCGCTGGCCGCGTGCCCGGCCTGCGGCAGCGGCGACGTGAGCGTCAGCGGCGGCGACGAGCTGGTGCTGGAGTCGGTCTGGTTCGGCGGCGAGGGGACGGCGGCCGATGTGCCTGGGCATTCCCGGTGAGCTGGTCGGCCCGGCCGGCGGGCACGACGACCTGGCCGTGGTCGAGGTCAGCGGGGTACGGCGGAGGGTCAACATCGGGCTGCTCGACGGGCAGGAGCTGAACCCCGGCGACTGGGTGCTCGTGCACGTGGGATTCGCGCTGTCCAAGATCTCCGAGGACGAGGCGCAGGCCGTGCTCGCGTACCTGGAAGGGCTCGGGCAGCCGTACGAGGACGAGATCGACGCGTTGCGCGCGTCGGACATCTCCTGAGGAGGGCACATGCGCTTCGTCGATGAGTACCGCGACGCGGACCGGGCGCGCGCCCTGGCCGCCGGGATCGCGGCACGGTGCCGTCCAGGACGGACGTACGCGTTCATGGAGGTGTGCGGCGGACACACGCACACCATCTACAAGCACGGGCTGGAAGACCACCTGCCGCCGGAGGTGTCACTGGTCCACGGTCCTGGCTGCCCGGTGTGCGTGATCCCGATGGGGCGGGTGGACGACGCCGTGCACATCGCCGGGCAGCCCGGCGTGATCATGACCTCGTTCGGCGACCTGCTGCGCGTGCCCGGCGGTACCGGATCCTTCCTCGACGCCAAGGCGGCGGGGGCGGACATCCGGATGGTGTACTCGCCGCTCGACGCGCTCAAGATCGCCAAGCAGAACCCGGACCGGCGGGTCGTCTTCATGGCCATCGGCTTCGAGACCACCGCGCCGTCCACCGCCATGACCGTGCTGCGGGCGGCGGCCGAGGGCGTGAAGAACTTCTCCGTCTTCTGCAACCACGTCATGATCATTCCGGCGATCAAGGCCATCCTCGACTCGCCGGACCTGCGCCTCGACGGCTTCATCGGCCCCGGCCACGTGTCCGCGGTGATCGGCTGCGAGCCGTACGCGTTCATCGCCCGCGACTACCGCAAGCCGCTGGTCGTGGCCGGTTTCGAGCCGGTGGACATCCTGACCTCGGTGCACATGCTGCTCGGCCAGCTGGCCGAGGGGCGGTGCGAGGTGGAGAACCAGTACGCGCGGGTGGTGCCGTGGCAGGGCAACCCGGTCGCGCTGGAGGCGATCGGGCGGGTGATGCGGCTGCGGCCGCACTTCGAGTGGCGCGGGCTGGGCTTCATCGCCCACTCGGCGCTGGCGATGGCCGAGGAGTACGCGGCCTTCGACGCCGAACGCGTCTTCGACCTGCCCGGGATACGCGTCGCCGACCCGCGCTCGTGCCAGTGCGGCGAGGTGCTGAAGGGCGTGCTCAAGCCCTGGGAGTGCAAGGTGTTCGGCACCGCCTGCACCCCGGAGACGCCGATCGGGACCTGCATGGTCTCCTCGGAGGGGGCCTGCGCCGCCTACTACAACTTCGGCCGCTTCACCCGCGACAGGACCCGCGGGCCGGCCGGCGAGCGAGAGGTGAGCCGCGCGTGACCGCAGAACGGCAGGCGCCCGGCAGCGAGCGAAAGGTGAGCCCGGCGTGAGCACGGAACAGCAGATGCCCGGGGTCGGGCGAAAGGCCGGGCGCGCGTGAGCACGGAACAGCAGGTGCTCGATCGGATCGAGCGGGCCCGGCGGCGCAGGCCGGTCGTCAGGGAGGAGCGCATCACGCTCGCCCACGGCGCAGGAGGGCGGGCCACGCAGACGCTGGTGCAGGCCGTCTTCCTGGACGCGTTCCGCAACCCGCTGCTCGAACCGCTGGAGGACGGCGCCACCCTGCGCCTCGGCGCGGACGAGGAGGGCGTACGGGTCAATCTCGCCTTCACCACCGACTCGTACGTCGTCTCCCCGCTCTTCTTTCCCGGCGGCGACATCGGCGACCTGGCCGTCAACGGCACCGTGAACGACCTGGCCATGTGCGGCGCCCGCCCGCGTTACCTGTCGGCCGGGTTCATCCTGGAGGAGGGCCTGCCGGTCGAGGACCTGCGCATGATCGCGGCCTCTATGGCCGCCGCCGCTGCCGCCGCCGACGTGCAGATCGTCACCGGCGACACCAAGGTCGTCCAGCGGGGCCGCGCCGACGGCTGCTACATCACCACCACCGGCGTCGGCGTCATCGAACGGCCCGTCACGCTCTCGGCCGCCGCCGCTCAGCCCGGCGACGCGGTCCTCGTCTCCGGCCCGATCGGCGCCCACGGCGCCGCCGTCATGCTGGCCAGGGGCGACTTCGACATCGAGGCCGCGATCGTCTCGGACACCGCGCCGCTGCACGGCGTCGTCGCCGGGCTGCTGGACGCCCTGCCCGGCGGCCGGGTCAGGACGCTGCGCGACGCCACGCGCGGCGGCGTGGCCACGGTGCTGAACGAGGTGGCCGCCGCCTCGAACGTGGCCGTGGTGCTGGAGGAGGCGGCGATCCCCGTACGCCCGGAGGTGACCGGCGTCTGCGAACTGCTCGGCCTCGACCCGCTCTACGTGGCCTGCGAGGGCCGTTTCGTCGCTGTCGTGGACGGCGAGCACGCCACCCGCGCCCTGGACGCCCTGCGCGCCCATCCGCTGGGCGAGCAGGCCGCGATCATCGGCACGGTGGCTCCTGAGCCCGCCGCCATGGTCCTGCTCCGCACCGCCGTCGGCGGCACCCGCGTGGTCGAGGTCCTCGTCGGCGACCCGTTGCCCCGCATCTGCTGACCCCCTCACCGACGGCCGGCCACCGCATGCCGGGCGGCCCTGCTAAGGCGTTTCGGCCGCGACCAGTTCGGCGAGCAGGTGGTACAGGGTCGCCTGGGCCTCCTGGATGCGGTGCACCGACGACGACGGCACCACGAACAGGTGCTCGGCCAGCCCTTCCGCGGCCAGCCGCCCACCGCCCGAGCCGGCGAAACCGATCGTGATCATGCCCAGTCGCCCGGCCTCGGCCAGCCCGCGCAGCACGTTGGCCGAGCCGCCGCTGGTGGACAGTGCCAGCGCCACATCGCCCGGCCCGCCGAGCGCGGCCAGCTGGCGGGCGAAGACCACCTCGAAGCCGACGTCGTTGCCGAGCGCCGTCACCAGCGCGCAGTCACAGGCCAGCGAGATCGCGGGCAGGCCCCGTTCGACGAACAGCTCTGCCACGGACTCGGCGTCGGTACTGCTCCCGCCGTTGCCGAACGCGAAGACCCGCCCGCCCCCGCTCAGCGCCGCCGCCACCGCCGACGCGCACGCCGCCAGGCCGGGACCGAGCTCGTCCAGGACGCGCAGCCGCAGCTCCAGGCTCTCGCGCGCCTTGGCCGCCGTGGACGCGGTCAGGTCCAGCGGATCGCGGCGCAGGAAGGGGTAGAGCGTCGTACCGGTCATCGTTCCACCACCGCGATCGCCTCCTTGGCGTGCACGAGCACGGTGTCACCGGGCCGTGCCGCGACGAGCGCCACGCTGATCTCCTCGGTGCCGTCACCGGTGTCGGCCAGTGCCAGCCCGTCGGGCAACAATCGCGCGATCCGCACGGGTACGGCGACGTCGCCGCAGGTCACACAGCGCTCGCAGGCGTCGGCGGCATCGCCGGGAACGTTCACGAGGACTCCAGGAACACGTGGACCAGCTCCCAGAGCAGGTGATAGGTGGTGACATGCAGCTCCCTGGCGATCAGAGGATCCGAGGTGCGCGCGACCAGCACATGATCGGCCACGACACCGCCGGGGTCGGCGGCCAGGACGACCGTCAACATCCCCAGCCCCCGCGCCACTTCCAGCACCCCGCCGTCGCCGATCCCGATGCCGATCGCGATGTCCTCGGGATGGCCCAGCGTGCGAAGCCGGACGGCGTCCACCGCGAGCGCCGGCAGTGCGCGCTTTCCCACGATCACCGGATGGGTGAACTCCACCGCCACGTGCGCCGCGTCCGCCGGGGCGCCGAAGGCCAGCAGCCGCCCGCCGCGCCCGAAGCGCCCGGCCATGGCCTGCGCCGCCCGTACGATCTCCGCCGCGTCCTGTGCCAGCGCGGCACCGGGAGCGGCGCGCTCGGCGCGGGCCCGGCCGAGCCGATCAGAGCCGAGCGAATCAGAGCCGAGCCGATCAGGGTCGAGCAGATCAGACATGTTCCCATTTCAGCCCAGCACGCGGGCGCGCCGCCCGCAGGGACACCTCAAGCTTCGGCCATCCGCCCCCCTGATTACGTCCCCCAGGCCCGTCATGGGGGGCAGCGCCGCTGGCGGCGGCTCCTGAGGCTGCGCTACGGTATGGCCCGGTGTGCCGGGAAGGCTGGTCGGCGGCGTCCTTGGCCGGGTGGCCCGACGGAGGCTCTGCGATGGACGACGACGGCCGGTGCGGCCGGCGGGAGGTGCGATGACGCGCCGTCCCGCCCTGGCGGGCCGCGGCGGGCATCCCACGGTGGTCATCGCCGCCGGGTTCGGCGCCGCCGTGCTCGTGGGCACGCTCCTGCTCGCCCTCCCGCAGGCCACCGCCGAGGGCGACTCCTCCCACTGGCTCACCGCGCTGTTCACCGCCACCTCCGCCGTCTGTGTGACCGGCCTGGTGGTGGTCGACACCGCGACCCACTGGTCGGTCTTCGGCGAGGTCGTCATCGCCCTGCTCATCCAGGTGGGCGGCCTGGGCATCATGACGCTCGCCACCGTGATCACGGTCATCGTCTCCGGCCGGTTGGGCCTGCGCGCCCGCCTGTCCGCGCAGTTGGAGACCAAGTCCGTGGTCGCCTCCGACCTGGGCCACGTGCTGCGCAAGGTGGTGGTGTTCAGCCTGATCTGCGAGGCCGTGGTCGCCGTGGTGCTGGCCGGCCGCTTCGCCATCGGCTACGGCGAGCCGCTCGGCCGCGCGGCCTACCTGGGCGCCTTCCACGCGGTGTCGGCGTTCAACAACGCCGGCTTCGCCCTGTGGCCGGACAACCTGATGCGGTACGCCACCGACCCCTGGATCTGCGTCACGATCGCGCTGGCCGTGATCGTCGGCGGGCTCGGCTTCCCCGTCGTCTTCGAACTGCTGCGCACCTGGCGCCGTCCCCGCCGCTGGTCCCTGCTGACCCGGATCACCGTGGGCCTGAGCACGGTGCTGATCGCGGGCGGCACGCTGGCGTTCCTGATGACCGAGTGGCGCAACCCCGCCACGATGGGCCCGCTGAACGACGGCGACAAGCTGCTGGCGGCCTTCTTCACCGCCGTCATGCCGCGCTCCGGCGGCTTCAACACCCTCGACATCGCCGCGATGAACCCGTCGTCGTGGCTGCTCACCGACGTGCTGATGTTCATCGGCGGCGGCAGCGCGGGCACGGCCGGCGGCATCAAGGTGACCACGCTCGGCTTCCTGCTGTTCATGGTCTGGTCCGAGCTGCGCGGCGAGAGCCACGTCAACATCGGCCACCGCCGCCTGCCCGCCGCGACCCAGCGGCAGGCGCTGTCGATCAGCATACTGGGCATCGTCGTGGTGACGTTCGCGACCTGGCTCATGCTCATCATGACGCCGTACGGATTCGACCGCGTGCTGTTCGAGATCATCTCGGCCTTCGCCACCAACGGCCTGTCCACGGGCATCACCGCGGACACCGGGCTGGCCGGACACGTGCTGCTCAGCGTGCTGATGTTCATCGGCCGCATCGGGCCGCTCACGCTGGGCTCCGCGCTCGCGCTGAAGCAGCGCATCCGCCGCTACGAGCTGCCCGAGGAACGCGTCATCGTCGGTTGAGACGCGCCCGCCAGCCGGTGGTCAGCGGTGGCGTGGCCACACCCGTGCGAGGAGGATCGTCAGCCCGGCGATCCCCCCGCCCGCGTACGCCGCGGCCACCGCGACGGGCAGCGCGGGGAGGAGGAAGGCGCCTGCCACGCATCCGGCGCCCAGCAGCATCATGGCCACGGCGCCCGCGCGCCGCACCCGGTCCCCGGCGGGGTCGGGGCGCGTGGGACGCAGCCGCGGCAGGACGCCGCCGAGGCCCGCGATCACCAGCCCGAACGCGGCCGTCACCACCTGCGGCAGGGGAACGTGGTGACCGGCGGTCTCCAGCAGCAACCCGGTGTGCAAGACGGTGATGAACGGCGGCAGCAGCACGAAGACGGCGTTCGTGGACGCGGCCTGCGCGCGCGGCGAGGAGACGAGCGCGGGCGGCAACCAGGCCCGCAGACGGCCGGCGACCACGGAGGCGAGCGCCATGATCACGGCCAGCGCGACCACGGCCGCCGGCAGCGCCGCCGCCAGGACGATCCGCGGCACCTGAATGCGTCCACGGCGCCCCCTGGCCTCCTGCGTCGTCACCAGCTCCGGCAGCGAGTCCCACAGCGCCCACGCGACGGCGACCATGGCGATCAGGCTGACCACGGTCACCACGACCCCCGCCCACGGCACCCGCCTCACCGCCCCGTCCAGCCCGTCCCGTCCGGCCTCTGCATCGACGTTCATGCCGCCCCCCATCGCTCGAAGTGCTGCGATCGTAGGTTTCGGTGATCAGGGCGGAACATCCGTCATCGGGCACCTGCCGGTCATGTCCGTACCCATGCCGATCGTCACCCGCCAGAACATGACCATCGGCACTCTCAACCGGACGATCGCGGCGATTATGCTGCGGCTATGCAGCAGCCGAGATCGATGCGGGAGCTGGAGCGCTGGGTCGGGTTCTCCGGCGGACGCGCGCCCATCGTGTTCAGCGTGCTGTTCTGGGCCGCGGCCGGCATCTGCGCCGTGGTCCTCGTCGGCGCCCTCCCGGTGATCGACCAGGTGCCGCCGGGCGACCGCGCGCTGTACGCGGTGATCTCCTGGACGGGAGCCGGGGCTCTGGTGCTCGCGGCCGTCCTGTGGCCGCTCCTGCCCTGGCGCAGGGAAGCGCCGCCGTCACGCCGGGCGGCGAGCGTGGCGTTCCTGGTCGTGTCGCTGCCGCTGCTGTCGCCCGGCGGGGCCAGCGCCCCGATCATCGTGGGCCTGGCGGTCGGCAACGCCCTGGTCGTCTTCGGCCTGCGCGGCGCGCTCGCCTACACCGCCGTCGCCGGGCTGCTCGGCTTCGGCGTCAGCGCGTTCAACCCGCGCCAGACGCTGATCGGGGCGGCCGTCAACGGCACGCTCATGCTGCTGCTCTGCCTGGTGCTGCTCCTGGTCGTGATCGCGCTCTTCCAGTCGCACAGCCGCGCGGAGGAGACCCGCCGCCTCCTGGCCGAACTGGAACAAGCCCATGCCGACCTCGAACGCGCCCACGCCGAGCTCGAACGGCATGCGGCACGCTCGCGTGAGCTGGCGGTGGCCGAGGAGCGTGCGCGGATGGCGCGGGACATGCACGACTCGGTCGGCCACTATCTCACCGTCATCAACGTGGGCCTGCAGAACGCCCAGCGCTACCGCACCGTACGCCCCGAGGCCGCCTGGGACGAGGTGAGCCAGGCGCGCGAGCTGACGCTGGAGGCGCTGACCGACACCCGCCGCTGGGTGCGCGCGCTCAAACCCCTGCGCATGGAGGGCCTGAAAGGGCCCGCAGCCTTGCGGGTCCTGACCGAGTCGTTCGGCTCGGACGACACCGGCGTCGCCTTCACCATGACCGGCACCTGGCCCGACGTGGACGAGAACCGCGAGCTGGTCTGCTACCGGGTCGTCCAGGAGGGCCTGACCAACGCCCTGCGTCACTCCCAGGCCCGCCACATCGAGGTCGCACTCGACTGCACGCCGGACCGGGTCCAGGTCTCCGTCACCGACGACGGCACGGGAGCCGCGCCCGGCGCGACCGAGAACGGGTTCGGCCTGCGCGGCCTGCGCGAACGCCTGCACGGCGTCGGCGGCGCACTCGACGTCGCCGGCCGCGCGGGCGAAGGCTTCACCCTCAGGGCGACGGTGCCGCTCTGATGGCCGACCCGACCCGCGACCCGACGCCCAACCCGATGCCCGACCCCGTCGGCGATGGGGCCGCTCTGGTGGGGGCCGTTCGTGTCCTGCTCGTGGACGATCACATCCTGATGCGCGAGGGGCTGCGCAAACTCCTGGAGATCGAGCCGGGCATCGAGATCGCCGCCACCGCCGCCGGCGGCGAGGAGGCGCTGAGCCTGATGGCGCGGACCCCGGACGGCGAGCGGCCCCAGGTCGCGCTCGTGGACGCCCGCATGCCGGGCATGGACGGCGTGACGCTGGTCGCCCGGCTACGAGCCGAGTTCCCCGAGGTCGCGCCGGTGATCCTGACGACGTTCGACGACGACGACTACATCTTCGGCGGCCTGCGGGCGGGCGCGAAGGGCTACCTGCTCAAGGACGTACCGCCGGACGAACTCGTGGCGGCGATCAGACGGGCGGCGCGCGGCGAGACCGTCCTGGGCGGGGCCGCGAGCGAACGGCTGGTCAGCGCGCTGCGCGCGGCGCCCGTACCGGCAGCGCAGGCGGACACGGACGGGCCGCCCGGCGGTCTGTCCGAGCGCGAGTACGAGATCGCCAGGCTCGTCGCCGCCGGCGCGGCCAACCGTGAGATCGCCCGCAGGCTGCACATCACCGAGGGCACCGCCAAGAACCACATCTCCAGCTGCCTGCGCAAACTAGGCCTGCGCGACCGCACCCAGCTCGCGCTCTGGGTGTCAGGGAACGCCCACCCCACAAGCGGCTGACCGACCCCGGCGCCGGTAGGTTCGGCGGATGGCTGACGCGATTTTCGAGCACCCCCGGCTGGCCGCCGTCTACGACCCGCTGGACCCCGACAGGAGCGACCTCGACGTCTACGTCGCCGTCGCCGCCGAGCTGGGCGCGCGTACCGTGCTCGACATCGGCTGCGGCTCCGGCACGTTCGCGCTGCTCCTGGCCGAACGCGGGATCGAGGTGACCGGCGTCGACCCGGCCG
Source organism: Nonomuraea sp. NPDC048892 (assembly GCF_040649735.1). NCBI lineage: Bacteria > Bacillati > Actinomycetota > Actinomycetes > Streptosporangiales > Streptosporangiaceae > Nonomuraea > Nonomuraea sp. NPDC048892. Next base: position 82,151 of record NZ_JBEZFZ010000008.1, read on the forward strand.
CGGCCTCGCTCGACGTCGCCAGGGGCAAACCGGGCGCCGACCGGGTGCGCTGGACCCACGGCGACGCCACGGCCCTGCCCCCGATGCGGGCCGACCTGGCCGTCATGACGGCGAACGTGGCGCAGGCCGTCGTCGAGCCGGACGCCTGGCGCGGCACGCTGACCGGCGCGCGGGAGGCGCTGCGGCCGGGCGGGCACCTGGTGTTCGAGACCCGCGACCCGGCCAGGCGCGCCTGGGAGCACTGGAACAGGGAGGAGACGCACCAGGTCACCGACGTGCCGGGGACGGGCGTGGTCGAGTCGTGGGCCGACCTGATCGACGTCAGCGGCCCGCTGGTGACGTTCAGATGGACGTATGTGTTCGCCGCCGACGGGGCGGTGCTGACCTCCGAGTCCGCGCTGCGCTTCCGCGAGCGGGACGAGATCGAGGCGGACCTGGCGGCGGCCGGATACGTCCTGGAGGAGATCAGGGACGCTCCCGACCGGCCGGGCAGAGAGTTCGTGTTCTTCGCCCGCCGACCCGAAGAGTGAGGGTGCCCCCAAGGCCGCCGTGTGGAGTCCGCCCGGGTTCCCGCATTTCTACCCACGGGAGTCGATGAGCACGTGCACCTCGGTATCGGAGGTGTCGCTCAGTCCGCCGGCCAGGCCGGCTCCAGTAAGCGACGCGATGACCAGAGCCGTCGCCGCGATGATCGTCACGGGTGTGAAGGAACGCCGCGCCCTCGGCGGGAGCGCGGCTGGGACGGCGACAGGAGGAGCGTCCGGGGCAGGCGGGCGTGACCGGCCGGCCTGGCGCGCGGCGATCCCGGCGTGGCAGGTCTGCCAGACCCGCAGATCGTCATCCGCAACACCGCACGCTTTGACGAACGCGACGAGCAGCTCAGGGCGCGGCAGCCGGTCCTTGCCCAGCATGGTCGAGGCGGTGGAGTAGGGCAGGGTGTCACCTGCCGCGGCGGCGCGCCGGTCCAGCTGCCGGAAGCTCAGCCCCGACCACCTCTTCAGCCGCCGCAGCTCGGCCATGAAAGCGGCGGCATCGGCGATCCCGGCCGGTGACGGTGCGGGTGTGGTGGTCATGGTCATCCTCCGGTGATTCTCTGAGCTGGCCGTACGGTGTCCCGCACAACCTCGGACACCTCGACATGTTGATCAGAGCGCGACCCGGTGGTCAAGGTGGTGGCCCCCTCGACGCTCAGGAGGTCGAATGAGGTGGCTTCGTGTGGGTGGCGTGCTCCTTGCCGCCATGATCACGCTGACCGCGTGCGGAAACGGCGCCATGACCTGTCCGGCGAACCCGGGCCCGATCGGCGTGTTCGTCGCCGACACCATGCCGAAGGAGGGCAGCGGGACAGTCATGGCCGCCCGTGGCGGCCGGATCGCGTACTGCGAGGGCTTCGGCCTGGCGGACCGCGCAGCCGGCGTCCGGGCGAGCTGCGACACGGTGTACGACGTGATGTCGATCACCAAGCAGTTCACCGCGGCCGCGATCCTCAAGCTGGAGATGATGGGAAAGCTGCGCGTGACCGACCCGATCAGCCGCCACCTCGGTCCGGTCCCCGCGGACAAACGGCCGATCACCCTGCACCAGCTCCTGACGCACACGGCCGGACTGGCCGAAGGACTCGGCGACGACTACGACGTCCTGTCCCGCGACGAGTTCCTGGCCAGGGCGCTCGCCTCGAAGCCGCGATCGGCTCCCGGCATGACGTTCCACTACTCGAACATGGGCTACGGGCTGCTCGCCGCGATCATCGAGAAGGTCTCCGGGCTCGGCTACGAGAACTTCCTGGCCGAGCACCTGTTCGCTCCCGCGGGCATGACCCGGACCGGGTACGTGCTGCCGAAGTGGGAGACGGGCCGGATCGCGGTGGAGTACGACGACAAGGGAGCCGGCCACGGCAGGCCGATCGCCCACCCGTGGGCGCAGGACGGCCCGTACTGGAACCTGCGCGGCAACGGAGGCATGCTCTCCACCGCCCGGGACCTGCTCCGCTGGCACCGCGCCCTGTCCGGCACCGGCGTGCTGTCGGCGACGGCCAAGGGGAAGATGTTCAGCCCGCAGGTACGCGTGCCCGACTCCCAGGAGTCCTACGGATACGGCTGGGTGATCTCCGACACGGACGCCGGACGAATCGCCTGGCACGACGGCGGCAACTCGTGGTCGCTGGCGAACCTCGCGAGGTCCCTGGACGACGACGTCATGGTTTTCTGGGCCAGTAACCACGCCTACCAGCGAGGGCGGTGGGACTTGGAAGACCTCATGGAACCGCTGACGTGGGGCGTCGCCTGCCGCGCGCGGACCGCGGCGGTACCCACGAGCGGTGGCGCAGGTGGTTGAGCCCGTTATGAATTTCGACCTTAAGGATTCGGTAAGTGCCGTACGGAAGGGTGATCTCAACAGCGAGGCACTGACGAAGGAGACCACAATGAGGAAGCTCGTCGAATCCACGTTCGTGACGCTCGACGGCGTCATCGGCGACCCGCACATCTGGGGCGCCCCCTACTGGGACGAGGACCACCAGGAGTACGCCTCGAAGCTGCTGTTCGAGGCCGACACGCTGCTCCTGGGCCGGGAGACGTACGAGGGGTTCGCCGAGGCGTGGGCCGGCCGCTCCGGCGACGCGTACACCGACAAGATGAACAGCATGCCGAAGTACGTCGCCTCCACCACGCTCAAGAGCGCCGAGGCATGGAACGGCAACCTGATCGAGGGCGACGTCGCCGAGGCCGTCGCGGAGCTGAAGCGGCAGCCCGGCCAGAACATCCTCAAGTACGGCACCGGCGCGCTCGACCGCACGCTCATCGAGCACGGGCTGGTCGACGAGTTCCACTTCTGGATGTTCCCCGTCCTCGCGGGCGGCGGCGACCGGCTGCTCAGCGGCCTGATCGACCTCACCCACCTCCAGTTGCTGCGGACGACCCCGTTCACCTCGGGCATCGTCGTCCTGACCTACGGTCCGAAGCGCTAGGTGCGGCCCTCGCCGTCCTGTACTAGCATCCGACAGGACGGCGGCACTCTCCCGCCGAACCTCCAGAGCGGGCTCCCACGCGGCCCGCCCGAAGCGGAGGCAAAGGGGACGCGAGGAGCCTCGGGAGTCGCGTACCGACCGGTCGGCGATCTTTCGTGGCCGCCACGGGCCGCGGGCGTGGGCCGGGTCCTGGCGATGGTCGCGGGAAGAGTCGTACATGACCAGCAAGAAGCAGCTCAAGGCGCGCGTCAGGGCGCGGATGGCCAAGACGGGCGAGAGCTACACGACGGCCCGCCTGCACGTCGCGGGCCGCGCCGAGCAGGCGAGCGACGGCGGGTGGCGCTTCTCGGGCGGCAGGCATCCGTCCAGCGCCGCCATCGCGTCCGTGCTGGCCAACCAGGGGGCCGCCGTCAGCGAGCCGCTGGTGTTCCTGGCCGGCGGCGGCATCGGGGCCGGCTACATCCTGTGGGAGTTCCGCCACGACGACTCCCGCCACGTGGTGCTGGGCTTCCGCAACCAGTGGCAGTACCACGACCGCTGGATGGCCAAGACGCTCGGGCGGCTCGGGGTGCCGTACGAGGAGCACCGCACCGCCGGGGCCCGAGCCGCCGCGACCAAGCTCAGCGCGGAGCTGGACGCCGGACGGCCCTGCGTGGTGCTGCCCGACCGCTACCACCTGGGCTACTGGCACCTGCCCGCCACGCTCGACGGGTACGGCGGGCACCCCGTGGTGGCCTACCGGCACGACGAGGACGGCGTCTACCTGGACGACCGGGGCCGGGCGCCGATCCACGTTCCCAGGGAGCGGTTCGACGCCGCGCGGGCGCGGGTGGGTTCGTACCGGAACGTCCTGCATGTGCTCCGCCCCTCCGGCCCGCCGGACGAGGCCACGCTGGCCGCCGCCGCACTCGACGGGCTGCGCGACTGCGTGGCCCACCTGTCCGCCGCGTCCGACTCCTTCTCCCTGCCCGCCTGGCGCAAGTGGGCCCGGCTGCTGGTGGACACCCGCAACGCCAAGGCGTGGCCCAAGGTCTTCGCCGACCGGCGCGGCCTGGCCGGCGCGCTGCTGTCGATCTGGGAGGGGGCGCAGCCGGTCGGCATGGACGGCGGGAACCTGCGCGACCTGTTCGCCGACGCGCTGGACGAGGCCGCCGCCCTGCTCGACCGGCCCGCCCTCGCGGAGCCGGCCGCCCGTTTCCGGGAGATCTCGGGGCTCTGGCACGAGCTGGCGGAGGAGGCGCTGCCCGCGCGGGTGCCGGAGTTCGCCCGGATCAGGGAGCTGACGGCCGCCGTCAAGGAGAGCGTCATGGCGGACGGCACGGAGGGCGGGCCTGCGGCGGCATCGGCCGCCGAGGAGCTGTGGGCGGCCCGCGCCGCCGCGAACGACTCCCTCGCCGCCGACGGCGATCCCGGCCCGCTCTTCGCCGCGCTGAGCGCCAGGGTGAGCGCGATCTACGAGGCGGAACGGGCCGCGATCGACCGCCTGTCGGCCCTGCTGACCTGACGACCGGCGAAACCCGGCGACGGGATGGCCGGGTGGTGAGTAGCGGACCTGCCGGAGTGACGGCCGTTCGGTCGCGCGAGGCCGCCGACGTACCGGAGTGACGGCCAATCTCCTCTCTTGGGAGGAAGCGCCGCTTTCGTCCGCGTGCGGCTAGGGTGAGTCGTCGGAGGAGGGAGGGGTCATGCGTACTCGGCTGTCGGCCGCTTTCCTGCTCCTCCTCTCGTGGTTCCTCCCACCGGCCGCCCACGCGCAGGCTGTTGCGCAGATCACCGTCGCGCAGGCCCAGGCGTGGCGGCCCGACCAGCACCATTCCGGGGTACGGCAGCTACCGCCCCCGGCCCCGGCCCTAAGAGCGTGGGCGGGCCCCGGCAGCACGACCGGCACCCCGGCCGCGCTCGCGACCGGCCTCCCGGCGTTCCACGCCCCGTGGGCCGTCGTCGTCGGCGACCCGGCCACCGGCACCCCGCCGGCCCGTCGCCCGCTCGCGGCGGCCGCGCGGGCGCCTCCCTCCACAGTGCGCTGAAGAACGTCTTCTTTCCGCACGTCACGAGCCTGTGGAGGCTTTCATGTTCCGTGCGCCGTTCTGGCGTGCGGTGGCGGCGTGTGCCGTCATCGCGATCTCCTTGGTCATCACCTTCAACGCCGCGCCACGTCTGGGCCTGGACCTGCGCGGCGGCACCCAGCTCGTCTTCGAGACGAAAGACTCGCCCACGGTCAAGGCCGACGCGGCCGCCACCGACCGCGCGATCAACGTCCTGCGCCAGCGTGCCGACGCGCTCGGCGTGGTCGATCCCACCCTGGTCCGCTCCGGCGAGCAGCGGATCATCGTCGAGCTGCCGGGAGTGCTCGACCCGAGACAGGCGGCCGAGGTCATCGGCCGTACCGCGCAGCTCGCCTTCCACCCCGTGCTCGGCGCCGCCGAGGAGGGCGACGGCACGGCGGTGCGCGACGAGAACGGTCAGCCGCTCAAGCTGGGACCCGCCGCCATCACCGGCGACGGCGTGAGCGACGCCGTCGAGAGCAGCGACCCGCAGCGCGGCCCCGGCTGGTGGGTCAGCCTCAGCTTCCGCGACGCGGCGGCCTGGCAGAAGCTGACCGGCCAGGCGGCCTGCCGGCCGCAGGGCGACCCCCAGCGCCGCGTCGCCATCGTGCTGGACAAGGAGGTCATCTCCTCGCCGCCGATGGATCCGTCCGTGCCCTGTGGCCCCGGGATCCCGGGCGGGCGCGCCGACATCACCGGCTCGTTCACCCACGAGGAGGCACGCGATCTGGCCGTGCTCATCAAGGGCGGCGCCCTGCCGGTCCCGCTCGACCTGGTCGAGCAGCGGACGGTCGGCCCGACGCTCGGCGAGGCGGCCATCAAGGCCAGCGCCGAGGCGGCGGTCGCGGGGCTGATCCTGACCGCCGTGTTCATCGTGGCCGTCTACCGCCTGGCCGGGCTGCTGTCGGTGATCGCGCTGCTCTGCTACGGCGTGATCTCGTACGCGGCGCTGGTCGCGATGGGGGCGACGTTCACGCTGCCGGGGCTGGCCGGGTTCGTGCTGGCCATCGGCATGGCCATCGACGCCAACGTGCTGGTCTTCGAACGGGCCAGGGAGGAGTACCAGCAGGCGCCGCGCCGCGGGCTGCGCGGCGCGCTGGACCGGGGGTTCAAGAACGCCTGGAGCGCGATCGCCGACTCCAACGTCACCACCCTGATCGCCGCCGGGCTGCTGTTCTGGCTGGCCTCAGGACCGGTGAAGGGCTTCGGTGTCACGCTGGCCGTCGGCGTGCTGGCCTCGCTGGTCTCGGCCATGCTCATCACCCGCGTGCTCGCCCACGCCGTCATCGGCCGGATCGGGCCGCGCCTGTCCGGTTTGGGCTCGGCGGGGGCGGTCAGGACCTGGCTGACGCGCAGGAACCCGCAGCTCATGCGGGCGGGCAAGGTGTGGCTGGCGGTCGCGGGCACGGTCGCGGCGGTGGCCGTCGCCGGGCTGGCCGCGCGCGGGCTGAACTTCGGCGTCGAGTTCACCGGCGGCCGGCTCGTCGAGTTCGCCACGTCCAGGCCGATCTCGGCCGAGGCCGCCGGGCAGGCGGTGTCGCGGGCCGGGTTCCCCACGGCGGTGGTGCAGGTCAACGGCGACGGCGTCTCCGTACGCGCCGCGAACCTCGGCATCGAGCAGGCCGCCAGGATCGAACAGGCCCTGGAGACCCAGGCCGGAGAGGTGACCAAGACCCGCGAGGAGTTCATCGGCCCCAGCCTGGGCGAGGAGCTGCGCCGCAACGCCCTGATCGCGCTCGGCGTGGCGGTGGCCATGCAGCTCGTGTATCTGGCCGCGCGCTTCCGGTGGACGTTCGGCGCGGCGGCCGTGCTGGCGCTGGTGGTGGACGTGATCGTGGTGGCGGGGCTGTTCGCTTGGCTGGGCAAGCCGATCGACGGCGTGTTCCTGGCCGCGATGCTGACGGTCGTCGGCTACTCGGTCAACGACAAGGTGGTGGTGTTCGACCGGGTCAGGGAGCTGTGGACGGCCCGGCGCGGTGAGCCGTTCGCCTCAGCCGTGAACGGCGCGATCCTGCAGACCATGCCGCGCACCGTCAACACCGGCCTCGGCGCGCTGTTCATCCTGGTCGCGCTCATGTTCTTCGGTGGCGACTCGCTGCGGGACTTCGCCATGGCGCTGGTGGCCGGGATCGTGACGGGCACGCTCTCGTCGGCCTTCGTGGCCGGGCCCGCGGCGATCCTGCTCGGCCGCCTCGACCGGCGCCCGCCGCCCCAGCCGGCCGCCCCGCGCGAGCGCAAGGCACGTACAGGATCGGGGGCGGTGTTGTGACGACGGCGCTGAGGTGACGGCGGGCCGGGCGTGGGGAAGGTGTCCAGACGAGGGAGAAGGGGCTGGGCGAGCGGGGAAGGGGTCCGGCATGGAGGTGCTGAGCAGTCGTGTGCTGTTGCGTCCCCGCGACCCGGCCCGCAGCCGCCGCTTCTACGCTGAGACGCTCGGCCTGGCCGTCTACCGCGAGTTCGGCCCGCCGGACCACCCCGGCGTCGTCTTCTTCCTGGGCCAGGGACTGCTGGAGCTGTCGGGCAGTTCCCCGGACGGCGCCGGGCCCGGTGTGTCGCTGTGGATGCAGGTACGCGACGTCGCCCGCGAGGAGGAACGCCTCCGGCGGGCCGGCGTCACCGTTCTCCGCGAGGCCCGCACAGAACCCTGGGGATTGATCGAGTTGTGGATCGCCGATCCCGACGGTCACCGTATCGTTCTGGTGCAGGTTCCGGCCGACCACCCGTTGCGGCGCGACGCCCGCTGACGCCGGGGCCGCGAGCACCGCGGAGGAGCACGCGCATGACCGCCTACCGGATTCTCGCCGTGGACGACGACCAGACGCTGCAGCGCGCGCTCTGGCGCGGCCTGCGCATGGAGGGCTTCGCCGTCGACACCGTCGATTCCGGGCCGCTCGCCCTGGACAGCGTCAGAGACGCTCCTCCTGACGCGATCCTGCTGGACGTCTCGATGCCCGGCATGTCGGGCATCGAGGTGTGCGCCCGATTACGTGAGGCGGGCACGCACGCGCCGGTGCTGATCCTCGCGGAACGGGACGAGGTCGAGGAGCGCGTGGCCGGGCTGGCCGCCGGGGCCGACGACTGCGTGATCAAACCGTTCGACCTGTACGAGCTGGTCCTGCGCCTGCGCGCGCTGCTGCGCCACATCGCCCCCGCACCCGCCGCCACCGTCGAGGTCGGCCCGCTCACCCTCGACCCCGCCGCCCGCCGGGTCACGCTGGAGGGCCGTGAGGTGCGGGTGACGCGGCGCGAGTTCGGCCTGCTGGAGGTGCTGGCACGCAACGCCGGCCTGGCGATGTCGCGCACGCTGCTGCTCGAACGCGTCTGGGGCTACGACTTCGAGGTCACGGGCAGCCCGGTGGACGCGTTCGTCGGCGGGCTGCGCCGCAAGCTGGAGTCGGACGGCCACCCGCGCATGCTCCACTCCGCCGGCGGCACCGGTTTCATCCTGCGCGAGCCGCCCCGGTAGCCCGCGGCCCGTCACCGAAAGCGACGTCCGACGCGGGCTCGGGCCGCCCCCGCACCACCTCGGGCGCGGCGTAGCCGGGCGTGTAGCTGACCGCGCTGTTCGGGGTGATCGTCTCCGCGCCCCCCACCCGGTACGCGGCCCCGAAGTCGGCCACCTTGGCCGTGCCGTCCCCGGTGACGACCACGTTGCCCGGTTTGATGTCGCAGTGGACGATGCCCTCCGCGTGGAACGCCGCCAGCGCGCCGGCGATCTGGGCCCCGATCCGCGCCGCCGTCTCCGGCGGCAGCGGCCTCCGCCCTTCCAGGCTGCCGCCGGGGACGTGCTCCATCACCAGCCACAGCGCGAGCCCGCGCCGCCCGCCCGCGCGCACGGCGTGGTGCAGGGTGACCACGTGCGGATGGCTGAACCTGGCCGGCGCCCGCGCCTCGGCCCACAGCCGGTCGAGTCCGGCCGTGCCCTCGACTGCCACCCGTTTGAGCGCGACATCGCGGCCCAGCTCCAGATCGCGGGCGAGCCACACCTCGCCGGTACGTCCGCGCGCGAGGGGCCGCGTCAGCCGGTAACGTCCGTCCACGGTCGTGCCCCGGCGTGCCGCGAGCCTCCCCGTTGCGGACCGCCCCTGCATCAAGCGCACGAAAAGAGGCTAACGAGTGAGAGAACGATCACGCAGGGTTTCCCCGGGACCGGTCCCGGAGGCATCGCCGCACCATTGATCAGGGTTACCGATTTCGTAAAACCTCATGACATCTCCGGACAGCAAGGAGGACCATGTCCGCCAAGATCGCCACCGCGCTCGCCGTGACCGCGTCCCTCGTCCTGACCCCGGTCGCCGCGCACGCGACCGCCGCCACCGCCGCCTCCGCGACCGCGACCGCGACCGCCAAGCCGAACCTCCGGGCCTGCTACGACGGCAAGTGCAAGCTCACCCTCACCAAGAGCGTGTCGTTCCGGGTCAGCTCCCGCTTCGGCATCACCCGGCTGGCCATCGCCTTCAACTCCAGCATGGTGAAGGTGCGGGGCACAGGGGCGTACGTGTCGTCGCAGGCGGTGCTCGGCCGCGGCTCCTCCGGCTCGGTCAACGGCATCGGCGTGCGCATCCTGTCGTTGTCGGGCAGCAAGGCGGTGCTGCGCCTGTCGCCCGTGCGTTGAGCAACGCTCGCCGTACGTCGAGTCACGCCCGCGCGCGGCCGTTCCGTACGAGCAGCAGCGCGATGTCGTCCATGCGCCGCTCGATCCCGGCCTGCGCGATGAGCGAGTCGGCCAGGGCGTGCAGCGGGTGGCGCGGCGACGGCGTGAAGCCGGCGGCCAGGGCGGCGATGCAGTCGCCCAGGTCGAGGCCGGGCTCCTCGATGAGCCCGTCCGTGTAGAGCATCATCACGGAGTCCGGTGGGAGCGGTACGTCCACAGTCACGTACTCGGCGTCGGGGTCGATGCCGAGCAGCAGCCCGGGTGGGGTCTCGACGACCTGCCCGGGGGCGCCGGGCCGGCCCAGCACGGGCGGCGGGTGCCCGGCGCTGGCCAGGCAGGCGGTGTGCCGGCGCAGGTCGAAGGCGACGTACAGGCAACTGGTGAAGCGGTCGGGGGCGAGTTCGGTGAGCAGCCGGTTGGTGTGCGCGAGCACCTCGCCCGGGCTGGCCCCGGCGGTCGCGTGGGCGCGGACGGCCGTGCGCACCTGCCCCATCAGAGCGGCGGCGGTCACGTCGTGCCCCTGCACGTCGCCGATGACGGCGGCGACCTTGGTGTCGCTGAGCCGGATCAGGTCGTAGAAGTCGCCGCCGATGTCCATGCCAGGGGTGGCCGGCACATATCTGGCCGCCACGTCCAGGCCGGGCAGGTGGGGGAGTGTGCGCGGCAGCAGGCTCGACTGCAGGCACTGGGCGAGCTGGTGCTTGACGTCGTAGAGACGGGCGCGCTCGAACGCCTGCGCGATCAGCCCGGAGAGGGCGATCAGTGAGGCCCGCTCGTCGGCGCCGAACTCGTGCGGGCGGTCGTAGGCCAGGACGCACGTCCCGATGGGACGGCTCGACGTGATCAGCGGCAGGAACGCCCACGCGCTCATGTCGTCGGAGCACACGGCGTCCGGGTACGCCTCGCGCAGCTCTTCCCGGCTGCCGAAGAACGCAGGCGTCAGCGCGTCCCCCTGGGCCGGCGGGATCGCGCCGCGGCTGTCGAACTCCTCGACCGCCCGCGGGCTGTAGCCGCGCGAGGCGACCACCCGCAGCCGTCCGCCCTTGCCGGTGAGGATGGCCAGGGCCTGGATGTCGTAGACGGGCATGATGTGGTCGGCGACCTGGTCGATCACCTCCTGCGCGGTCATCGCCCGCGCGAGGGAGGTGGCCAGCCGCAGGATGTCGTGCACGGCGATCATCCGGGGCGGGGTCACGATGTCCACCGGTTCGAGCGCGGAGCCGCGCGTCGCGGGGGCCGGGGCGATGCGCACGGTGAGGCCGGACAGCCCGGGACACAGCTCGAACGTCAGCCGCCGCCCTTCGGGGTTGCGGGCGACGAAGCGGGTGATCCGGCGGCTGATGACCGCGGCGCGGTAGCGGCCCTCGTACGCGGGATCGCCCAGCCAGGGCAGCACCTCCCACAGCCGTTTGCCGACCACGTCGGCCGGGCGCAGGTCGAGCAGATCGGAGGCCTGCGCGCTGATCAGTGTCACGCGGCCGTCCACGTCCAGCCCGCAGAACCCCTCGGGCAGCCGGTTGACCAGCTCCAGCGCGACCAGGTCGGCTCTCGGGTCCGCCTCCTGGGACGGGCGCGGGCCGAGGACGCGCGGCTGGGACCCGGCGGTGATGGGCCGGCCGCGTTCCGCCGCACGCTTGATCAGCTCGCCGAGCCGGGCGCAGGTGTCGCTGATGATGTCGAGCTGGCCGGGGTCGAGCTCGTTGACGCGCCCGGCAGGCCACAGCAGGAAGAACCCGCCGACGACGGTGTCACCGGCGCAGACCGGGGCCAGCGCGGCCGCGAACTGGTACGGGAGCGACAGGGCCACGCCGGGGAACTCGCGGGCCAGGTGCTCACGGCCGCTGATCCAGATGAAGCGTTGTTCGCGGACCGCGACGGAGAGCGGAATCGCCTCGGTCAGCCTGATCCGGGCGAACGATCGCGCGATCGAGGTGGGCAGGCCGATCTCGATGACCATCCGCAGCAGGTTGCCGCTCCTGTCGAGGACATAGACCGCGCCGACGTGGGCGCCGGTGCCGGTGACCGAGCTGATCAGCAGCTCTTCGAGGCGGGACGAGTCGTTCGCCACGCCGCGCGCCGACACCTTGCTCGCCGGCACCGTCTCACCACTCCACGCTCATGTGACGGGTACCGGACAACCACCTGAAACCCCCCATACGGGCAGAATACACGCATAAGGCGCAGGGGGCTGATCACACGCCGCCGGGAACAGGGCCGGAGAGCGGGGGCAGCCATAGCACCCGGCCGAAGAGCTGATGCATGTGCGCGCGGAAGCGCCGCAACTGACCGGAGTCGTCGACGCCGCTCCTGAGCCCCTGCCCCTCGAGCACCCCGCTGAGGACGAAGCCGTGCACACACCAGATCATCGTGTACGTGAGGTGCAGCGGATCGGCCTGCACCGGCTCGGTCAGCCTGGTGATGCTCGCCACGAGATACCGCGTCAGCGGCTGGGCGTCCCTCGCCTCCACCTCGAAGATGTCGCTGGCGTCCGACAGCCAGCGATGCATCCACAGCGCGGGCACCTCGGGATGGGCCACGCACATGTCGATGTAGGCGTCGAGGAACCGGTGCAACGCCGGCCCGCGTCCTTCGGGCGGCGTGGCCGCCAGTTCGTCGGTGTAGGGCTGGAGGGCGGAGGCGACCAGCTCACGGATCTGCTCCATGACGTCCAGGTAGAGCTGCCGCTTAGTGGTGACATGTGCGTTGATGGCCGGTATGTCCACTCCGGCGGCGTCGGCGATCTGCTCAAGGGAGGTGCTGTCATAGCCAAGCGCGGAGAAGAGTTTGGTGGCCACCCGCAGGATCAGCTGCCGCTCACCGCCTTCTGGTGGAGAGTCCATGGACGCGACCCTAGGCGGGGTGTGCCGCCGAACCTATGACTTGATCGACAAGTGCCGGTAAAAGCCAGCGGCAGGCGTTCGGTATCGTGCCCGAAACCGACGGAGGAGCCGCCTCACCCCGCCGGCTACCAGGCACTCGCCGACGCCGTACCGGACGCTCTGTTCCGCTGATCCGCAACCGCCCGCACATAACGATTAGCTGTGAGTCTTTGCCCCCTATGTGCCCCTGTCGGTCCCGCCATGGAACGCTACGAGCGGCATGTTCAGCGTTGGGATCAGGTGAGAATCGGGTGGCAAGGACAACCGGGGGATCGTGGTGGCGGCGGTTTGGCAGGGCCACCACCTACGCGGCCGGGGCGAGCGCCCTGGCCGTCGTCATGGCGAGCTGCGGCGCGACGGGTCAGGCGGAGCAGGGGGCCCCGCCGCCGGCGACGGAGAGCAGCGCCGCGCCCGAGACGCGGAGCGCGAGCCCCGCGGCCAAGCCACCGTCGGTGGACGAGGGCTGGCCCCGCTGGGGCTTCACCCACACCGGCGTCAGCGCCAACAACGTCACGCAGGAGTTCGAGCAGGCCGTCGCCGGCAACCTCGCCGGTACGCCGATGCTGCAGAACCAGCACATCATGGGCTTCGGCGCGCTCAACCCCGAGCCGTACCCCGGTCAGTACTTCTGGGAAGACCTCGACAGCCGGATGAACGTCATGCGGCAGTCGCGGGCCACTCCGGTGATCACGCTCTGCTGCGCGCCCGACTGGATGAAGGGCGGCCCTGAAGGCCCCACGGAGGAGTCGGCCTGGGGCGAGCACCTGGAGGACGCCCCCTACCCCGAGCACTTCGACGACTTCGCCAAGCTCTCGGCCGCGGTCGCCACCCGGTACAAGGACGTCAAGTACTTCATGGTGTGGAACGAGTTCAAGGGCTTCTGGAAGGACCACGCCAAGCCCGCGGACTACAAGGGCTACACCCAGCTGTACAACAAGGTCTACGACGCGGTGAAGGCCGCCCGTCCCGACGCGCTGGTCGGCGGGCCGTACCTCGGCTTCGACAGCAACAGCGGCGGCGACTCGGAGCTGCGCGGCGACTGGGGCGTCGTCAACCAGAACGTCCTCGACGCGTTCAATTATTGGTACGAGAACAAGAAGGGCGCCGACTTCATCGTGGTCGACGGCGCCTCGGTCACCGACGCGCACGAACTGCTGCCCGACGAGTTCGGGGCGCTGAGCAAGTTCAGCGCGGTCACCAAGTGGCTGCGCGAGAAGACCGACGACCTGCCGGTCTGGTGGTCGGAGTGGTACTTCGTGCCCGAGGACGGCACCAAGTGGGACGAACCCAAGCGCCTGGCCGTCCAGGCGGCGTCCATGATGGAGTTCGCCCGCAGCGGCGTCGCCACCGCGCTCTACTGGAACCCGCAGGCCAAGCAGGGCCCGTGCCAGGGCTGCATGTGGGAGCCGCGCAGCGGGGCCCTGACGCCGACCGGCCGGCTCGTGACCGGCTTCGCCAAGTGGTTCCCCGCCGGGGCGCAGCTCGAGTCCGTGGAATCGTCCGACCCCGCGGTCAGGGTGCTGGCCCAGCCGGAGCAGCTGCTGCTGGTGAACACGACGGACAAGGCGGTCAGCACGACCGTGGACGGCAAGGAGTTCGCGCTCAAGGCGTACGAGATCAAATGGAGCGGCCGCTGACCTGTCGGGGAGGGCCGGAACTCCGGCCCCGTGCCGATCGTTGACGCGGCGGCAGAAAAACGATCTTCGACAGGGGAGTACAGACCCGTGGTCTTCAAAAGGATGCTGGGCGCGTTCGGCGTCGGCGCGCCCTCGGTGGACACCGTGCTGTCCACGCCGCGGACCCAGCCGGGCGGCACGCTGGAGGGAGAGGTACGGCTCAAGGGCGGTGACTTCGACGCCGAGATCGAGCACGTCACCCTCGGCCTGGTGGCCAGGGTCGAGATCGAGCACGGCGACGGTGAGGCGGCCGGGCTCGGCGAGTTCTCCCGCGCCCAGGTCTCCGGCCCCTTCACGCTGCGCAAGGGCGAGGACCGCGTGATCGACTTCCGGCTGCCGGTCCCGTGGGAGGCCCCGATCAGCGAGATCGGCGGGCAGCCGCTGACCGGCATGGCGGTGGGCGTGCGCACCGAGCTGGCCATCGCCAAGGCCGTCGACAAGGGCGACCTCGACATGGTGGCCGTCGAGCCGCTGCCGTCGCAGCTGCGCATCCTGGAGGCGTTCCTGGGGCTCGGCTTCGCGTTCAAGTCGGCCGACCTGGAGGCCGGGCGGCTGTACGGCGTGCGCCAGGAGCTGCCGTTCTACCAGGAGATCGAGTTCTACCCGTCCGGCCGGTACGCGGGGGTGGTCGGCGAGGTCGAGGTGACCTTCGTGGCCGATCCGGCCGGGCTGGAGGTGGTCCTGGAGGCCGACAAGCGCAGCGGCCGCTACTCCTCCAGCGACGCCATCGGCCGCTTCCACGTCAGCCACGAGGACGCCCTGCACACGGACTGGGCCGGCGAGCTCGGCCGCTGGCTCGACGGCCTCTCCCAGTACGGCCACCCCGGCCCCTCGTACGGCGGCCACCACGGGCATTACGAGCACGATGACCACGGCGGGCACCACGGCGGGCACCACGGCGGGCACCACGGCGGTCCCGGCCTCGGCATGGTGGCCGCCGCCGGCGCCGCTGGGGTGGTCGGCGGGCTCGTGGCCGGTGAGGTCGTCGAAGAGGTCGTGGAGGAGTTCTTCGAAGGGGACGAGGAGGGCGGCGACTGGTGACGCGGGGGTGCCCGGAGTCTCCGCGGTGCCCGGCGCCTCCGCGGCACCCGGGGAGGGAGGGGTGCCCGGCGGCGTCCGTGCCACCTGACCCGCCCGCCACGCACCCCTGACTCCGCTTCACCGATCACGGGCGGCGGCCGTCCGGCCGGATGGCCGCCGCCCGTGGCCGGGTCACTCGCGGCGTTTGACGTACATTCCGGCCGTCAACGAGACCCCCAGCGCGGCCAGCGCGATCTGGATGACCAGCTCGATCCAGTCGACGCCCCCTGTGTCGGCCACGCCGAGCCCGGCGGCGATGGTGGTGCCGATCAGGGCGGCGACCACGCCGATCACGATGGTGAGCCAGATGGGGATGCGCTGGCGGCCGGGAACGACGAGCCGCCCCAGGACGCCGATCACGATGCCGATGATGAGGCCGGAGATGATTCCGGTGATTTCCATGCTGCGCCTCCCAGAAGGCCAGGCGATCTTCCGTCACCGGGTCAACGAACGACCGGGCCCTCAGAGTTTCGTGCCGTCCGCGGGCAGCCGCCTGGCGGCCACGCCGGCCCAGCCGAGGCCGAGCGCCGTGACCATGAGGACGCCCCCGGCCCCCAGCCCGGCCGCGACCAGCCCCGCCGCGCCCGGCAGCAGGATCTGCCCGGTGCGGTTGCCGACCAGCCGCAGCGACATCGCCCGCCCGCGCAGGCCGGGCGGCGCCGACTCGGCCAGCCACGACATGGTCAGCGGCTGCCCCACGCCGAGCCCGAAGCCCAGCACGAGCAGGACGCCCAGCAGCAGCCACAGCGGCATCGGCAGGGGAGTGAGGAGCATGGCCACAGCCGCCGCGACCGTGCTGGTGACCAGGAGCCGGCGCCGCCCGACCGCCTGGGACAGGCGGCCGAGGAAGAAGCGCGAGGCCATGGAGGCCAGGCCGCGCACGGTCAGCAGCAGGCCGACCGTGCCGGCGGCGAGCCCGTGCTCGGTGCCCATGGCCGGCAGGTAGACGAGCGTGATGTCCACGGCGGCCAGCACGACGCAGCTCGTGATCAGCGCGTACGCGAGCCCGGGGCGGCGCAGCAGGGAGCGCACGCCGCCGCTGTCGTCCCGTTCGCCCGCCTCGGGGCGCGGGCTGCGGGCCAGCAGCGCCGACAGCACGACGAGCAGCACGGCCAGGCCGCAGGACCACAGGAAGATGGTGCCGGTGTCGGGGATGGCCCGCTCGCCGCCGAACACGGAGATCAGCACCGGCCCGGCCGCCTGGCCCAGCGAGGCGGCGAACGTGTAGCGGCCGAACGCCGCGTCGTGGCCGCCGCGCCGGGTGGTGTTGGCCACCAGCGCCTGCTGGGCGATGACGCAGCCGAGGTGGCCGGTCCCGAGCAGGATCCCGGCCGTGACCAGCCCGGCGACGGTGTGCCCGAGCGTCAGGAACGCGACCCCCGCGGCCACCAGCGTCAGCGCCCCTGCCACCGCCATGCGCCGCTCGCCGTACCGGTCGGCCGCGTGCCCTGCGGGCAGGGCCAGCAGCAACGGGGCGATGGCGAAGCTCGCGCCGAGCACGCCGAGCCACGCGGGTGGCACGTCCAGCTCGATCGCCCGGTACGACATCGTCGGCCGCAGCACGAACGTGACCACCTGTGTGGTCACCGCGTGGGCCAGCAGCACGCCCAGCGCCCGCCGCCGCTGCCACGGCTCAGACATCGGTCAGCCGTTCCCGCTTCGTTATCCCGCAAAGCACGTATACGACCATATAGGGCCATATTTCGTGCAGGATGGGGCCCTGGGGCCCTCAGCCTCATAGCGCCCGAAGCGGTCGCGCGGCGGGCGGCGCCCGGCAACGGGCCGGCCTGCAATCGGGTTGTAAGTCCGGAGAAAGTGTCCAGAATAAGTTGACTCACTGCCCGATCGAGTCAACCCCCGAGGAGCCGACGTAACCAGCATGACCGTATGGAGTGAGCTGCGCATGACCGCCACTCCTCAGCTCTCCATCTCGATCTCTCCGCACCTCACGGCCGTGGCCATGATCAGCGACGCCCTCGCGGGCCGCCACCGCGGCCTGCCGGACCTCTGGCGCCAGGCGCTCAGGTCTCGCGTCGGCCGGCCAGGCCACCAGGCGGTGCGCTCGCTCGCCGCCCCCGGCTACTCCGTCGTCCCCGACTGCATCGTCCCCAGCACTCCCGCTGCCGGAGACGTCCCCGTGCAGGTCAGCGCCCTGCGCGAGCTGCCGCCCGAGCGCCTGATCGCCGACCTGGAGCAGGCGTTCCACGGCGGAGCGCTGCCCGTGCACTGGCGCTTCGCCGCCGAACAGCCCGCGGCCTGGCTGCACGGCTACGCCGGCGCCCTGTCCGAGGTCTGGAACACCGTCGAACCCCTCTGGCTGCGCGCCCGCCCCCTCCTCGACAGGGAGGTCAACCGGGTGGGGCTGGCCGCCGTCCGCGGCGGGGTCGAACTGCTGCTGGGCTCGCTCAACCACCGCATCGCGTACGGCGAGAGCGGCCTGCTCATCTCGGACGTCGAGTCCAGCCGGTTCGACCTCGGCAACAGGAAGATCGTCCTGGTGCCGATGCTGGCCGGCAAGGACGCCGTGATCGTCAGCCTGGATCACGAGGAGGCCGTGTGGATCGCGTACCCGGTGCCGGGCGCGGAGTCCCTGTGGCGCCGGCCCGCGGCCCCGTCGCGGGACGAGCTGTCGGCGCTCATGGGCCCGGTACGCGCGGACCTGCTGTGCAAGATCGCCCGGCCCATGACGATGAGCATGCTGGCGGTCGACCTCCAGGTCGCGCCCAGCAGCATCACCTACCACTGTGACCGGCTGCGGGCCGCGCGGCTGATCACCAGGGAGCGGCGCGGCCGGGAGGTGTGGGTGGGTCGCACCCGCCGCGCCGAGGAACTGCTGGAACTGTTCCACCGCGCCTGACACGCGAGAAGGGCGCGCCGTCCCGGCGCGCCCCCTCAGTGTCCTATGCTCAGCGCACGCCGAGACGGTGTGCCGATCAGCCCTCGCCGAACTGGTACAGCAGCGGGCCGTCGAGCTTCCAGCCCGGCTCGTCCGCCAGGATCTTGCGGGTGTGCGACTCGATCGCGAGGCGCCACTTGTTGTCGTTCGACAGCCGGAACACCTTCACGTCCCCGCCGGCGCCGGCCGAGCCGGGGGCGTACCCGAGGATGCCTTCATAGCGGAACGCGCCCGAGGTCACCAGGCGCTCCCGCTCCGCCGTCGACCCGGTGACGATGTAGCTGGCCTTCTTCGCCCAGCGCAGCCGGTAGAGCGGCTTGCCGCCGGCGAACGGGGCGGGCGAGAGGTAGTACAGCGGCGTCCGCGTCGTGGACCAGCCGTGCTTGGCGACGGCGTCGCGCTTCTCCGACTCGCTCGCGGTGTAGAAGAACCCGCCGTCCTTGGTCACCAGCTCGTACAGCTTCACCCGCTGCGCGGCGACGCCGGTCGTCTGGGCGGTCATTTGGGCGGTCATTTGGGCGGACGTCTTGGTGATCGTCGCGGCGGAGGCCGTGGCGGTGGCGCCGAGGGGCAGGGTGGCGCCCAGCGCCACCGCCAGCCCGAGGACGGTGGCGCGGGTCATGCGGCCCGAGGACGAGGCCATGGTGGTTTTCCCTCCGAAGTGCTGTTCAGTACGCCGGTCACGCTAACGGCGACCGAACAGCCATTCGGATCACTTCGACGAACCTGAAAGGGGCCCCGGACGGGCTCCGGTCAGAACGTCACCAGCGGATCCCCGACGAAGTCGGCGATGAAGTTGACGAAGAAGAAGCCGAAGAACAGGAAGTTGAGCACGAGGATGACGTAGTGCCAGGGCCTGGGGCGGGCCGGGCGCGGCAGCTTGCTGTTGAGGTACATCAGCAGGAACGGATACACCAGAGCGCCGAGGTTCGACATGTTCGCCGACCACTCCACGAGCCCCACCGGCAGCGACTGGAAGATGATGATCGAGATGACCACCAGCAGCAGGAGCATGAACGGGTAGTAGAAGCGCCGAGGGTCACCCTCGATCAGCCGGCGCAGGCGCGGGCTCGTCGCGTTGGCCGCGTCGGTGGTCACCCGCACCATCGCCTCGAAGATGCCGAGCTGGGTGGAGAACAGGATCAGCACGCCCACCAGCAGCGAGATGTAGAAGACGACCTGCCCGTACTGGTCGCCCAGCGCGGTGGCCACGAACGTGGGCACGTTCGCCCGCGTCGGCTTCTCGCCCGACATCGCGACCGCCTGCGACATGAGCAGGGTGGGCAGCAGCATGCCGAGGATGGCGCCGACGAAGAACACGCCCCACATGTCCACCATGAGCAGCCGGTACCAGCGCCGCCACAAGCTCCGGTTGCGTTCGTCGTCGGGGAAGGTGACGCCGCTGGCCAGGATGGTCGTCCGCTCTCCGCGCAGGCCGGAGATGTAGCCGACCCGGTAGCCCATGCCGTAGCCCTTGTCCCGGTAGTGGCCCATGACGTACCAGTTGAGGCCCGAGGCCAGCGCGGTGAAGCCGGCCAGGCCGCCGAGCTGGGTGGCGGTGATCCCGGCGGGCGGGGCGGCCGGGGTGAGGAAGCCGCGGATGCCCTCCCACCACTGGCTGAACGGCACCACGAGCAGGTCCACCGCCAGCAGGGCGATCAGGATGGTGCCGACCATGACCCAGTTGGCCAGCTCCAGGGCGCGGCTGATGCGGCGGGCGGCGGCGGTGATGAGGAACACCAGCACGAGCAGGCCGATGGCGTACAGCCGCGGCTCGACGTCGTCCGCTCCCGGGGGGACGCCGTGGACCAGCGCGTACACGCCCTGACCCGCCGACGCGGCCCACCCGCCCGCGATGAAGGCGAAGATCACGATGAGCACCGACAGGGGCACCCACAGGGGCCAGCCCGGCGGCACCCGTCCCCAGCCGACGACCGGCGTCTCGCCGGTCGCGAGGACGTAGCGCGAGCACTCGACGTTGTAGAACGTCTGCAGCAGGGCCGACACCACGATGACCCAGCCGACGCCGACGAATCCGTACTGCCCCACGCTGAGGGGGCCCAGCAGCCACTCGCCGCTGCCGATCGAGATGCCCAGGGCGATCAGGCTGGGGCCGACGGCGTACTTGAACAGTTCCTTGATGCCGAGCCGGGGGACTTTGAAGACCTCTTCCGGGGTCGGCAGATCGGTGACTTCGAGATCGGGACGGCTGACTCCGAGTGGGTGCGACATGTCAGTGCCTCCTGCCGTTCAGGGTGATCCCGAAGGGCGGTCATCACAAGACCCAATTGCCCGGTGTTGTGGCCTTCTCGGGCACGTCCGGGATCGGTTCAGACGGGTGGTCAACGTGACGAGTTGTCCACGCGTGGCGTTACGCGACCTAACAGGATTGACTACGTAGAGTGAGGAAGTGTTGCCACACGGTGACTACAGGGGGAGATCATGAAAGGTAAGTTCATAGCGGCAGGTGGCGCCTTCGTCACGGCCGCCGCGCTCGTCGGCATGGCCACGCCGGCCAGCGCCAACCCGGTCGTCTGCGACCTGAGCGTGTCGGACGTGCGTCACTCGCTGCGTATCGACGCATGGGGCGTCTACGCGGGCCGCCGCGACGCCTCGGCCTGCAGCGGCAGCAAGCAGGACGAGGTCGAGCACGAGGTCAAGGACGAGGTCAAGCACGAGGCCGTCGAGCACGAGGCCATGAAGCCCGAGGTCACGCAGTACGAGGACATTGCGTACGAGGACGCGGAGGCCGAGGAAGCGCAGCACGAGAGCGTCAAGTTCGAGGACGGCAGGTTCGAGGACGTCAAGCACGAGGACGTCAAGCACGACGGCGCCGGTTACGACGAAGCCGGCTACGGCGAAGAGGCCGAGGGTGGCTGGGACAACGGTTCCTGGAACCGTGACCACTGGAACCAGGGCGACTGGCACCGCCACGGCCACGGGAACCAGGACAACTGGGACCGTGGCCACTGGGACGGCGGTCACTGGGACGGCGGCCACAGGGACGGCGGCCACTGGGACGGCGGCCACAGGGACGGCGGCCACTGGGACGGCGGCCACTGGGACGGCGGCCACTGGGACGGCGGCCACTGGGACGGTCGCTGGGACGGTCGCTGGAACGGCGGCTGGCACCGTGACCACGACCACGGCTGGGACCAGCGCGGTGTCTGGGCCCCGCGCGGCTGGGTGGGCTACGGCTGGCCCGGCTGGTACGCCCGCTTCTAAGGCCGGACCCGCAGCCGGTCAGAGCCGGTCGTGAAGGTCATTCCGGTTCGGTCCCGGGACACTGCCATGTGACCCGGGACCTCATGGTCACTCCCAGCTCCCCGCCCTCGGCTTCCCGTCGCACCGGGACCCCATGGTCTCTCCCTGTTCCCGCGACCCCGCGACCCCATGGTCTCCCCCTCAAGCCGTCACTCTGCGTAACGATGTCGGCATTCCTGGCGCGGGGACGCGGCGGGCCGCCTGTCGGGCCCGGACCCGTACCCCAGCCGCGGCCCCGGTGCTCAGCGGTCGACGATCTCGTTCTTGCCGATGACCACGACCCCGCCCCTGGTCAACGCGAAGCGCGTGCGGTCGTAGTCGAGGTCGAAGCCGATCCGGGCGCCGTCGGGGATCACCACGTTCTTGTCGATGATCGCCTTGCGCACGATCGCGCCCCGCCCGACCTTGACGTTCTCCATCAGCACGGAGTCCTCCACCAGCGAGTGCGAGTGGAGCACCACCTTGGGTGACAGGATCGACCTGATCGCCGTGCCGCCGGAGACGATCACGCCGGGGGAGACCAGCGAGTCGATCGCCCGCCCCACCCGGTCGCCGTCGTTGTGCACGAACTTGGCGGGCGGCAGCGGATCGTGGCCGGTGAAGATCGGCCACTTGTCGTTGTAGAGGTTGAACACCGGATGCGCCGAGATGAGGTCCATGTGGGCCTCGTAGTAGGCGTCGAGGGTGCCGACGTCGCGCCAGTAGCCGCGGTCGCGCTCGCTGGAGCCGGGGACGATGTTGTTGGCGAAGTCGTAGACGTCGGCGCCGCCCGACTTGACCAGCATCGGGATGATGTTGCCGCCCAGGTCGTGCTTGCTGGTCGGGTCGAGCGCGTCCTCGCGCAGCGCGTCGATCATCGACTGCGTCTTGAACACGTAGTTGCCCATCGAGGCGTACACCTCGTCGGGGGAGTCGGCCAGCCCCACCGCGTCCTTCGGCTTCTCCCTGAACGCGACGATCCGGCGGCCCTCAGGATCGGTCTCGATCACGCCGAACTGGTCGGCCAGCGACAGCGGCTGCCTGATCGCCGCCACCGTCACGTCCGCGCCGGAGTCTTCGTGCTGCTCGACCATCTGCCGCGGATCCATCCGGTAGATGTGGTCGGCGCCGAACACGATCACGTGCTCGGGCATCTCATCGTAGATCAGGTTCAAATTCTGGAAGAGCGCGTCCGCCGAGCCGGAGAACCAGCGCGGCCCGAGCCGCTGCTGCGCCGGCACCGGGGTGACGTAGTTGCCCAGCATCGCCGACAGCCGCCAGGTCCGCGAGACATGCCGGTCGAGGCTGTGGTTCTTGTACTGCGTCAGTACGACGATCTTCAGGAATCCGCCGTTGGCGAGATTGGACAGCACGAAATCGATGAGCCGATACATCCCCCCGAACGGCACCGCCGGTTTCGCCCGATCCGCCGTCAGCGGCATCAGCCTCTTGCCCTCTCCACCTGCCAGCACGACCGCAAGCACCCTCCGGGACCTCATGTCCAGGACGCTACCCTCAAATGGCCGATCTATCGACGAAAGCCCGCACGGTGAACTTCCTGCGTGTCCCGATTTGGTCACCGATGTACGAACCCAAGTGCCCGACCTTGGGCTTGTCGATGTGTTCCCGTTGCCCGCGCCCCCTTTAAGGTCTTCTCATGCGCGTTGATCTGCTCAGCCGGGAGTACCCGCCCGAGGTGTACGGCGGGGCCGGGGTGCACATGGAATATCTGGCCAGGGAGCTGCGGAAGCTGGCCGACGTACACGTGCGCTGTTTCGGGGCCGCGCGCGCCGAGGCGGGCGTCTCGGCCTACCGGGTGCCGGCCGGGCTTGAGGGCGCCAACGCCGCGCTCCAGGTGCTCGGCGTGGACCTGGAGATGGCCGCCGCCTGCGCCGGCGCCGACGTCGTCCACTCCCACACGTGGTACGCCAACTTCGCCGGGCATGTCGCGAAGATGCTCCACGGCGTACCCCACGTGATCACCACGCACAGTCTCGAACCGCTGCGGCCGTGGAAGGCCGAGCAGCTCGGCGGCGGCTACACGATCTCGTCCTGGTCCGAGCGCACCGCCCTGGCCGCCGCCGACGCGGTGATCGCGGTCTCGGAGGGCATGCGGCGCGACGTGCTCGCCGCCTACCCGGAGATCCCGCCCGAGCGGGTCAGCGTGATCCACAACGGCATCGACACGGCCCAGTACGCCCCAGACCGCGCCACCGACGTCCTGGCCAAGCACGAGGTCGATCCCACGAGGCCCTATGTCGTCTTCGTCGGCCGGATCACCCGCCAGAAGGGCCTGGTCCACCTCCTGCACGCGGCGCGCTCCTTCGACCCGGAGGCGCAGCTCGTGCTCTGCGCGGGCGCGCCC
Organism: Nonomuraea sp. NPDC048892; assembly: GCF_040649735.1. Taxonomy (NCBI): domain Bacteria; kingdom Bacillati; phylum Actinomycetota; class Actinomycetes; order Streptosporangiales; family Streptosporangiaceae; genus Nonomuraea; species Nonomuraea sp. NPDC048892. The sequence continues at coordinate 105,954 of NZ_JBEZFZ010000008.1, forward strand.
GACACCCCGGAGATCGCCGCCGAGGTGACCGAGCTGGTGCGCGGCCTCGACCGCGACGGCGTGCTCTGGATCCAGGAGATGCTGCCCAAGCCCGAGGTGATCCAGCTGCTGACGCACGCCACCGTGTTCGTGTGCCCGTCGGTCTACGAGCCGATGGGCATCGTCAACCTGGAGGCGATGGCCTGCGAGACGGCGGTGGTGGCCACGGCGACCGGCGGCATCCCCGAGGTGGTGGCCGACGGGGAGACCGGGCTGCTGGTGCCGATCTCCCAGGCCGCCGACGGCACCCCGCACGACCCCGAGCGCTTCGCCGCCGACCTGGCCGAGCGGGTCAACGCCCTGCTGCGCGATCCGGCGCGGGCGCGCGCCCTTGGGGTGGCGGGCCGTGAGCGCGCCATCGAACACTTCTCGTGGGAGCGCATCGCCCGCCGCACCCTGAAGCTCTACACGTCACTGACGGGCTGAGCCCAGGCCACAAACACGAGCCCGCCCCGCCGGCGCGGGCCGGCGGGGCGGGCGACGGTTGACGACGGTGGTCAGCGGACGCGTTCGAGGACCACGATCGGGATCTCCCGGTCGGTCTTCTTCTGGTACTCGTCGTAGTCGGGCCAGGTGGCGGCCATGACGCGCCACATCTCCGGCCTCTCCTCCGGGGTGGCGGTGCGGGCGCGGGCCTTGAACTTGTCGCCCTTCACCTGGGCCTCGACCTCCGGCTCCGCTTGCAGGTTCTTGAACCACTGCGGATGGTCGGGATCGCCGCCCTTGGACGCCACGAGCAGGTGGTAGTCGCCGTACTTCTGGTAGATGAGCGGCGTCGTGTAGGGCTGGCCCGACTTCCGTCCCTTGGTGGTCAGGAGCAGGACGGTGGTGTTGTTCCAGTCGTGGCCCTCGGCGCCGTCGGTTTCCTGGTAGCGCCTGACGTGTTCCTTGCCGTAGAGCATGATCCCCCTCTACCCCAGGGCGGCGTGACCTCACCGTTACGCGCCGGGGTCTGTACGGGAAGTTAACGCGGCTGGCACACTGCATTTGTGTAAGCGCTTACAGCCGCGATCATGAAAGCGCTTACATGAAAGGAAAGTCGCATGGACGTGACCATCTACGAAGTCGCCAAGCGGGCGGGCGTGTCGATCGCGACCGTGTCCAGGACGCTGCGCGGCACCGGCCCGGTGGCCGCGAAGACGCGGGAGAAGGTGCTCAAGGCCGTCGAGGAGCTGAACTACACGCCCAGCCGTCTGGGTGTCAGCCTCGCCGAGGGCCGCCACGCCGCCAACGGCATCGTCTTCCCCGACCTGGCCGGCCCGTACTACACGGAGGTCCTGCTCGGTTACGAGGAGGTCGCCTCCGAGCTGGGGCGCTCGGTGGTCATCCTGTCCACCAAGGGCCGCTCGAACGTCGGCGAGCTGGTCAAGGACCTCGCGGGGCGCGTCGACGGCATGCTGATCTTCGGCCACGCCGTGCCGGAGCCGCTGGTCGCCGAGCTGGTCCGGCTCGGCGTGCGGCTGGTGTTCATCTCGCGCGACCCGCTCGCCGGCGCCGACACGCTGCGCAGCGAGAACATCGCCTCCGCGCGGGCGCTGGCGGCCCATCTGACCGGCCACGGCTACGAGCACTTCGCCTTCCTCGGCGCCCCGCTGACCAGCAGGGACGACGTGGACGAGCGCTGGCAGGGGGTCAGGCACGCGCTCGGCGGCGCGATCGAGGCCGTGGACACCGGCCAGTACACCGTGGACTGCGGCTTCGAGGCCGCCAGGTCCCTGCTCAAGGGCAGGAACCGGCCGCGGGCCATCATCTGCTCCGACGACGAGGTGGCGCTGGGGGCGCTGCTCGCCGCCGAGGAGCTCGGCCTGGAGGTGCCCGGCGACGTGGCCGTCACCGGCTGGGACGACATCATGGCCGCCCGGCACGCCCGCCCGGCGCTGACCACCGTACGACAGCCGATGCGCGAGCTCGGCGCCCGCGCCGCCCGCGCGCTCGACGAACTGATCACCGGGACCCGCGACATCCCGAAGCACCTCATCCTGACCACCGAGCTGGTCATCCGCTCCAGCTGCGGTCACCACCCCCAGGAGGTACGAACGTGAACACCACCACCCGGCGCGCCGCCGTGGGCGCGCTGGCTCTCGCGCTCGTGGCGGCCGGCTGCGGCCGCAGTCAGCAGCAGGCGCCCGAGCAGGCGCAGAACGTCACGACCGGCAAGGTCTCGGGGGAGGTCACCGTCTGGGCGATGGGCGAGGAGGGCAAGGCGCTCGGTGATTTCGTCAAGGACTTCGAGAGCGCCAACCCCGGTGTGAAGGTCAACGTGACGGCCATCGGCTGGGACGTGGCGCACGACAAGATCACCGCGGCCATCGCCGGCGGCGCCACCCCGGACGTGAGCATGATCGGATCGACCTGGTCGGGCGAACTGGCCAAGACCGGTGCGCTCGAACCCACGCCCGCCAACCTGGTCGACAAGGCCGCCTTCTTCCCCGGCGCCTGGCAGACCGTGGACGTCAACGGCACCGCGTACGGCGTGCCCTGGTACGTCGAGACCCGCGTCCTGTACTACCGCACCGACCAGGCCGAGAAGGCGGGCGTGAAACCCCCGGCGACGTGGGAGGAGTTCACCGCGTTCGCCAGGGCGCTCAAGGAGAAGGGCGGCGCGAAGGACGGCTTCCAGCAGAGCTACACCCAGGGCGCAGCCTGGCAGGAGGTGCTGCCGCTGATCTGGCAGGCGGGCGGCGAGATCGTCAAGGACGGCGCCTACACCTTCGACACGCCCGAGACGGTGACCGCGCTCAAGCAGTACGCCTCGATGTTCGAGCAGAAGCTGGCCCCGAACAACACGGCCGAGGGCGCCTTCCCGCAGAGCTTCATCAAGGGCGAGATCGGCGGCTTCTTCTCCGGCCCGTGGATGATCGGCGTGCTGAACAACGACGGCGGCGCCGGGTTCGGCGACAAGTTCGACGTCGCCCCCTACCCCAAGGGCCCGGTGTCGGCGACGAGCTTCGTCGGCGGCTCCGACATGGCGGTGTTCAAGAAGGCGAAGAACCGCGACGCGGCCTGGACGTTCATCAAGTGGCTGAGCGAGCCGCAGGTGCAGGCGAAGTGGTACACGAAGGTCAAGGCGCTGCCCGCCGTCCAGGCCGCCTGGCAGGAGCCCGCACTCAAGGCCGACAAGCAGCTCGCGGTCTTCGGCGAGCAGCTCAAGGACGCCAGGACGCCGCCGCCGTTCCCGACCTGGGAGCAGGTGGCCAGGGTGCTGGAGAGCGAGCTGGAGAAGCTGGCCCGCGGCACCCAGACGCCCGAGCAGACGGCCAAGTCGATCCAGTCCCAGGCCGCCACCATCGGCACCGGCCTCTGAGCCCGTGACCGTCCGCACGAAGCCGGCGCCGGTCGCGCCGGCGCCGATCAGGATCAGGGGCGCGTTACGCCAGTCGGGCATCGGCTGGCTCTTCATCACGCCGTTCGTGGTCCTCTTCGCGGTCTTCTACCTCGGGCCGCTGCTGGTCGGCATCGGCATGAGCTTCACCGACATGCGCAGCACCGACGTGAGTGACCCGCTGGCCGTCGACCCGGTCGGGGTCGAGAACTACCTGCGGCTCATGAACGACGGCGCCATGCGCAGGGCGGCCCTCAACACCGTCGTCTTCGTGCTCACCACGCTGCCGCTCGCCGTCGGCCTCGGGCTGGCCGCGGCCGTGCTGCTCAACTCCGGCATCGCCCGCTTGCCCGCCGCGTTCTTCCGCCTCGGCTACTACCTGCCCAACATCACCAGCATCATCGGCATCGCGGTGGCCTGGAAGTTCCTGCTGGAGCCCGAGGCCGGGCTGGTCAACCGGCTGCTGGAGCTGGTGGGTGTCCAGGGCCCCAACTGGCTGCAGAACGAGAGCACCGCGCTGCCCTCGATCATCGTGATGACGGCCTGGCGCAGCTTCGGCTTCAACATGATCGTGCTACTGGCCGCGCTGCAGAGCATCCCCAGAGAGCTGTACGAGGCCGCCGAGGTCGACGGCGCGGGCCGCTGGGCCCGCTTCCGCTCGGTCACCGTGCCCTCGCTCCGCCCCGTGCTGCTGTTCTGCACCGTCTACAGCTCGGTCGGCTTCATGCAGTTCATGGAGGAGCCCCTGGTCATGACCAGGGGCGGGCCGCTCAACTCCACCCTGTCGGCCTCACTGGTGATCTTCAACCAGTTCGGGGTGGGCAACTACGGCTACGCGGGCGCCGCCTCGACGGTGCTGTTCACCGTGATCGTGGCGCTGGCCGTGCTGCAACTGAGGCTCGGGAGGCGCAGATGAGGCACGGAAGCACCCGCCGCCAGCGGGCGGTCGTCTACCTGGGGCTCGGCGTCGGCCTGGCCCTGGTCGCCGGACCCTTCCTGTGGACGGCACTCAGCTCGGTCAAGCCGGAACAGGAGATCAGGCGCGACCCGCCGACGTTCTGGCCCCAGACGTGGACGCTGGACAACTTCGCCGAGCTGTTCGACCGGGTCGACATCGGCACCGCGTTCGTCAACAGCACGTTCATCGCGCTCGTGCTGGTCGCCACCAACCTGCTGTTCTGCTCCATGGTCGGCTACGCCTTCGCCAAGCTCCGCTTCCGGGGCAGGAACGTGGCCTTCGCGCTGGTGCTGGTGCAGCTCGCGATCCCGGCGATCGTGCTGATGGTGCCGCAGTTCGTGCTGATCGCGAAGCTGGGCCTGGTCAACACGTTCGTCGGGATCATCCTGCCCACCGTGGTGACGCCGCTCGGCGTGTTCATGATGCGGCAGTTCATCTCCGACCTGCCCGACGAGCTGATCGACGCGGCCCGGGTCGACGGCGCCAGGGAGTTCCGCATCTTCTTCCGGATCATCCTGCCGCTGTGCGGGCCGCCGCTGGCCACGCTCGGCCTGATCACGTTCCTCGGCGCGTGGAACAACTTCCTGTGGCCGGCCGTCGTCGCGCAGAGCGAGGACATGTACACCCTGCCGGTCGCGCTCAACATCCTCAACGGCCACGAGGGCACCCACTACAACCTCCTGGTCGCCGGATCGGTCGTGGTGATCGCGCCGATCCTCATCCTGTTCGTCTTCCTGCAGCGCTTCTTCATCCAGGGCATCGCCACCACCGGCCTCAAGTAGAGGAGCACCTCATGCGTAAGACGGTCCTGTCCGCTCTGCTCGTGCTGTCCTTACCCGTGCTGTCATCCGTGCCTTCAGGGGCCGCGCAAGCTGCCGCCACTCCACCCGTCCACGGCGGCACCGACGCGGTCCTTCTCCGTTACGCCAAGGACACGTGGCGGTCGATGGACGCCATGGCGGTGCCGGCCACCGGCCTGCCCGCCGACAAGGTGACCGGCGACCTCAAGACCCGCGCCAAGGTCACCTCGCCGACCAACATCGGCACGTACCTGTGGAGCACGCTCACCGCCCGCGACCTGCGCCTGATCAGCGGCGCCGACGCCACCGCGAGAGTGGGCCGGGTGCTCACCGCGCTGGAGCGGATGGAGCGCAACGCCCCCACCGGCCAGTACTACAACTGGTACGACCCGGCCACCCTCGCCGTCATCACCACCTGGCCCGACTCCGGCGACGTCGTGCGCCCCTTCGCCTCCAGCGTCGACAACGGCTGGCTGGCCAGTGCGCTCATGATGGTCCGTACCGCCGTCCCCCGGCACGCCGCTCGCGCCGACCGGCTGGTCAACTCCATGAACTTCCGCGCCTACTACGACCCGGCCGCCCGCCCCGACGCCGGCACCGGCCTGCTGCGCGGCGGCTTCTGGCCCGACCCGCCGATCGAGTGCAACGTGGAGAGCGACTACGCCGGCACCGGCACGACCGTCTACTCCACCTGCCACCACTACGGCGCCCCCGCCGAGACCCGGATCGGCCAGTACGTGGGCATCGCGCTCGGCCAGCTGCCCCGCGAGAGCTACTTCGGCCCGTACCGCACCTTCCCCGACAACGGCTGCGACTTCGGCTGGCAGGAACAGAAGCCGGTCGGGTCGTGGAAGACGTACCTCGGCGTGAACGTCTGGGAGGGCACGTACGGCTACCGCGGCATGCGGTTCGTCCCGAACTGGGGCGGTTCGATGTTCGAGGCGCTCATGCCCGACCTGGTCGTCCCCGAGGCCAAGTGGGCGCCGAAGAGCTGGGGGCGCAACCACCCGGTCTTCGTCCGCGCCCAGATCGAGCACGGTCTGCAGGAGGCCCGCTACGGCTACTGGGGCTTCTCGCCGTCCAACGACCCCCACGGCACCTACCGCATCTACGGCGTCGACCCGCTCGGCATGGACGAGCCCGGCTACACCTCCGACGAGGAGGAGACCCGCGTCGACTACGGCTACGAGGGCTGCCGCCCCGCCCAGCCGGAGCCGACGAGCTACGGCAACGGCGTGGTGACGCCGCACGCCAGCTTCCTGGCGCTCCCGTACGCCAGGAACGCCGCCCTGGCCAACCTGGCCAAGCTGCGGGCCGGCTTCGACGCCTACGGCCCCGGCGGTTTCTACGACGCGATCGCGGTCCGCTCGGGGGCCGTGTCCAAGTGGTATCTGGCACTCGACCAGGGCATGGTCATGGGCGCCCTGGGCAACGTGCTCGCGAACGGCAACCTGCACCGCTACTTCGCGGGCTCCGGCGTGGAGCACCGGCTCCGGCCGGTCATGGCGATCGAAGAATGGGACGTTCGATGAATCGAGGCACATGCCGATGAGTACGGCCGCGCACCGCGACTGGCAGGAACGCGCCGGACAGCCGTCCGGCGAGACGACCGTCCCCGTGCCCGCGCTGGAGGCCCCGACCGGCCTGCGCGCGGTCCCGGGGGCCGGGCACGTGACGCTCACCTGGGATCCCGTGCCCGAGGCGATCGGCTACCTGGTGCACAGGGACGGCGTGCCCGCCGTGCCGCCCGAGGTGGACGTGCCCGCGGTGCCGTCCTGCCGGTTCGTGGACACCGGCCACGGGGCGGCCGCCTACACGGTGGCCGCCGTCATCGGCGCGGACACGACCGGGCCGTTCTGCCCGCCCGTCGAGGCCGCCCCGCTGCCCGCGTCCGATGCCGCCGTCTCCTTGCACGTGGACGCGGGGCGGGTGACGCGTGAGCTGCCCCGGCCGTGGGCGTACATGGTGGGATCGGAGCATCTGTCCCATCTGCTCAGCACCGACGAGAGCGGCGGCCGGCCCATCGGCGAGGAACTGGCCGAGGCGCTGCGCCTCGTGCACGAGCGGATCGGCGTGCGCACGGTCAGGGCGCACGCCATCCTCGGCGACGACCTCGGCGTCTACAAGGAGGGCGAGCCGTACGACTTCTCCGGCGTGGACGCCGTCTACGACAAGGTCGTCTCGCTCGGCCTGCGGCCGATCGTGGAGCTCGGCTACATGCCCCGTGACCTGGCCGCCGACCCGTCGAAGACGGTCTTCGACTACGCGGCCGTCATCTCGCCCCCCAAGGACTTCGAGGCGTGGGGCGACCTGGTCAGAGCCCTCGTCGAGCACCTCGCGGACCGTTACGGCATCCGCGAGCTGATCGACCACTGGGCCTTCGAGGTCTGGAACGAGCCGAACCTGGCCGTCTTCTGGTCCGGCACCCCCGAGGAGTACTTCCTGCTCTACGACGTCACCGCCGCCGCCGTGAAGAACGTGCACCCGGACCTGCGCGTCGGCGGCCCCTCCTCGGCCGCCAACGGCTGGGTCGAGGAACTGCTCGTCCACATCGCGGAGTCGGGCGCGCCGCTCGACTTCGTCTCCACGCACACGTACGGCAACGCGCCGCTCGACTGGCGACCCACGCTGGCCAGGCACGGCCACGACGTGCCCGTCTGGTGGACCGAGTGGGGGCCCACCCCGACCCACTTCCAGGGGATCGGCGACGGCGCGTTCGGGGCGGCGTTCGTCCTGCACGGCATGAAGTCGGCGGCCGGCCGCATCGACGCCCTGTCGCACTGGGTGGCCTCCGACCACTTCGAGGAGGTGGGCCGGCCGCCCAGGCTCTTCCACGGCGGCTTCGGCCTGCTCACCGTCGGCAACCTGCGCAAGCCCCGCTTCCACGCCCTCGCCCTGGCCGAACGGCTCGGCGGCCTGGAGGTGGCGGCCGAGGCCGGGGGCGACGTGGCGGGCGTCGAGGTGTGGGCGGCCCGCCACGACGACGGCCGGGTGGGCGTGCTCGTCTGGAACGGCACCCTCAACAACACCCAGGCGGCCGGAGCCCCCGAGCTGGACCGTACGATCACGCTCACCGTCGAGGGGCTGCGGGGCTCGTACACTCTCACCCACCACCGCATCGACGGCGAGCACACGAACGTGGAGGCGGCCTGGCAGGCGATGGGCGGGGGCGACTGGCCGCAGGGGGCGCAGTGGGAGGAACTGCGCGCGTACGACGAGCTCGCCGAACTCACCCCACCCGCCACCGTCACCGGCCCCACCCTCACCGTCACCTTCGACCTGCCCATGCCGGGGGTGAGTTTCCTCGAACTGACCCCCTGACCCGGCACTCGTCGTCGGCTTTCCGAGCGGGCGGTCGTGTGCGCGGGCCCTCAACGGGCGGTCGTGTGCGCGGGCCCTTGATCGGGCGGTCGTTTGCGTGAGCCCTGAACGGGCGGTTTGGTCCGCGGGACCGCGGTACTTGACCAGACAGTCGTATGCGCCGGACTCGACCGAGCGATCCTGTGCCCAGGACTCGACGGGACGGTTCTGTACGCGGGGCGCACGCCGGTGAGAGCCTGTGCTAATGACCGATCCGGCCGAGGCGTTGGCCGCCCGCATCGAGCGGTTCGAGCAGGCCGCGGATCCCGATCTCATCTGGGATCCCGCGGCGCTGGCCGAAGCCGAGCAGGCGATGCGGGCGTGCGCCGGCGACAGGACCGACGCCGCCGCCTGGCGGCTGATCGGCATGCTGCACCTGGCCCGCTACCGGCTCGACCGGCGCACCACGCAGGACGCCGCCGTGTCGGGCGCCTTCTTCGCCGCCGTGGCCGTGCTGGATCCCGGCCGGCTGCCGGAGAAGCTGCGCGGCTCCCGGCCGCTGGAGGAGTCGGCCGACACGTGGGCCGGGCTGGTGGAAGAGGTGTTCCGGCATGTGGACCCGTCCGCGTACCGGCACGTGGGGCTGCTGATCCACGCCCTGGTCCGCCGGGCCATGGCCGACCCGGTGCCGGAGGTCTCCGACCGGCTCGGCCAGTTCCTGCTCCAGGAGTCCATGCGCGCCACCGACCCCGCCTGGGCGCCGGGCGCGCTCGGGCTGCTCGGCGCGGGCCTGGTGCGCCAGTACACGCGCGGCGGGGAGCGGCACGTCATCGCCGACGCGGTCCACATGCTGCTGCGGGCGGCGCTCGGCGCGCATGGCGACACCTTGTACGCGGGCGAACTCGCCGCCGCCCTGGGCCTGGCGGCGCCCGACGACGAGGAACTGGTCCGGGCGTACCTCGCGGCGGTGGAGACCCCGCCCGGCGGCCAGGACCGGTCACGGGCGCTGCTGACGCTCGTCGACCTCACCCAGGCGCGGGCCGCGGCGTCGTACGCGGACGAGGACCTGCTGGCGTTCATCAGGGTCGGGCAGTGCGCACTGGACTTCTGGCACGAGCCGTGGGCCCATCCGGGGGTGCTGGCGCCGTACGCGGCGGGGCTGATCGAGTGGTTCGTCGTGACGGGGAACGAGAGCTCGCTGGAGGCGGGCCTGGAGATGCTGGACGCCCTGCACGTGACGCCGGACGAGACGGCGCGCGGTCTCGGCACGGACCCGGTGGTCCGGCTCGGCCTCCTCGGCGACCGGCGCTGGCACCGCTACGGCGTCACCGGCGACCCCGCCGACCTGGACACGGCCATCTCCGTCCTCCGCCGAGCCACCGACCTCTCCACCGCCGGCCGCGCGGGCATGGGCCGTTCTGGGCCGGGCGGTTCTGGTTCGGGCGGTTCTGGGCCGGGTGGACATCCCGACCGGCCACGGCTGCTCATCAATCTGGCGAACGCGCTGCTCAGGCGGGCTGTCGTGACTGGAGGCGACCCCTCCGAGCCGATCGCCGCCGCCCGCGCCGTCCTGGCCGCCCACGACGAGAACGACCCGGCCAGGGCCACGGCGCTGCTGCTGCTCGCCCAGGCCCTCAGGCTCGACCTCACCATGGCCAACGCCGACGAGGCCCTCGCCGCGCTGCGCGAGGCCCTGGGGGCGGGGGAACGGCTGGCGTTCAGGACGGAGGCGTACGGGCTGGTCTCCGAGCTGCTGTGCTGGCGCGCCACACAGACGGACGGCCGTCGCCAGGCCGAGGACCTGCGCGAAGCCGTGCTGGCCGCCCGCCAGGGCGTCGAGCTGGCCACCAAGGCCTCCCGCGACCAGGGACCCGCCCAGCGCAAGCTGTGCCGCGCCTTATTGGCCCGCCACTCGGCCTACGGCAACCCCCGCGACCTCACCGAAGCCCTCGCCCTGGCCGACACCGCCGACCTCACCGACCTACCCGAACTAACCCACGCCCTCGACACCACCCTCACCCCACCCCCTACCCCCGCCACCTCCGGGACTCCCACTCCTGGGACCGCCACTTCTGGGGCCGCCGCCCCTGCGACCGCCACCTCTGGGATCGCGGGCCCCGGGATCGCCACCCCTGGGGCCGCCGCTCCTGAGGGCGCCAGCTCTGGGGCCGAGGCTCCTGGGACCGCCGCCTCCAGGACTCCCACCTGTGGGACTGCCGCCCCTGGGGCCGCCGCTCCTGAGGTCGCCAGCTCTGGGGCTGCGGCTCCTGGGATCGTCGGCCCTGGGATCGTCGGCCCTGGGATCGCGGGCCCTGGCGCCCCTGGCACAGCTGCCCCTGGCACTCCGGTCCCCGACGCTTCGGCCTCCGCGCCCCCAGCCCCCGGTGCTCCGGCTCCCGTCACCGCTGAGCCGGTCACTCCCAAGCCGGTCAACCCGGAGTCCGTCCCGTCACGGCCTGTCACACCAGCCCTCGACACCCCAGCTCCCAGCACCTCGGCCCCCAGCACCCCGGCCCCCAGCACCCCGGCCCCCGAGACCCCAGCCTTCGGCACTCCAGCCCTCGAGACACCGGCCCCCGAGACGTCAGCATCCGACACCCCAACACCCGAGACGCCAAGCCCTGTCACCCAGGTTCCCTCGACCCCCGCCCCTCCCATCCGGCCGCCGCTGGTCGTGGATGAGCAGCTCGCCGTGGCCGCCACCGAGCTGGCCTTGCGCTCTCCGGACGAGGACCTGGCGCTCAAGCTGCTCCGCCTGGCCGAGCTCCGAGCCGAAGGCAGCGGGGAACGCGGCGAGTTCCTGCTCGGAACCGCACTGCGCCTGGCCGACGCGGGCCGCCCGAAGGCCGCGGGCGCGGTGCTGGAACGGGCGGCGGCGGCCTTCGAGGCGGCCGGGCTGCGGTCGCGGGCGGCGTACGCGCTGTCACGGCTGGGGGCAGGACACGAGGCGTCGGGGGAGTCGTCCCGTGCCCTGGAGGCGTACGCGCGCGCGGCGGCCGTCTACCACGACCTCGGCGACCCCGCCGCCGAGGCGCGCCAGTTCGGCCACATGGGCGCGCTTCACCTGAGGACCGGCGACCCCGTTCGCGCCGTGGAGCACCACCTGCGCGCCGTGGCCGTGTGCGAGGAGGCCGGGCTGCCGGAGGACGAGGCGCGGCACCAGGACGCGGCTGCGGTGGCGCACCTGGCCGCGGGCGACCCGGAGGAGGCCGTCAGTTGCGCGGTCAGGGCGCGCGCGCTCCACCTCGCGCTCGGGGAGAGCGTCGCCGCCGCCAAGGCGCTCGTCCACGCCGCCAGGGCCGCCGTCGACCAGGACGACCTCAAGGCCTCCGCCGAACGCATGGCCGCCTGCGCCATCGAGCTGGAGGCAGCCGGGGCATGGGAGGAGGCGTGCGCGGCCCTCGACGCTCATTCGGTGCTGCTGTCCGGGCGGGGACATCCCGGCTACGCCGCCGCCTGCGAGACCAGGCTGGTGGAGATCGTCCGGCGCAAGGGGCAGCGGCGCGAGCCCGCCGACGAGTGGTACCGGATCGCGCAGCGCCGCCGCGGCCGTGGGGACGTCGACGGCGCCAGGGTCGCCTTCGACCTGGCCGAACGCGAGTACGAGGCCATCGGGCACCGCGACGGAGCCGGGGCCGTCCGTTACAACCTGGGCTGCCTGGCGTACGCGGAGGGCGATGCGGAACGGGCGCTGGCGGCGTTCGGGGTGGCGGCGGAGGCGTTCGCCGGACTGCGGGCGCGGGCGAAGGAGGCGGCGGCGGTGAGCATGCGCGCCTCCTGCCTGACGGCCCTCGACCGTGCCGAGGAAGCGTCAGAAGACCTCGAACGGGCCCTGGAGCTGGCCGCCGCCGAGGGCGACCTGGAGACGCTGCTGATCGCCACCCTCGGCCGGGCCGCGGTGGACGTGGAGCTGGGCGAGTTCCGGGAGGCCGGTGAACGTCTGCAGTCGGCGCTCGGGCTGGCCGGCGGGGACGCGCTCAAGGAAGCCGTCGTCCACGACCGGCTGGCCGCGCTCGCCGCCCGTACCGGAGACCTCGGAGCCCGGACGCGGGCCCTGGAGGCGGCACTGGCGGGCTTCCGCGACGGGGGCCGGCACCGTTCGGCCGCGCTGGCCTCGATCAAGCTGGGGTTCGCCCTGGAGGCGCAGGGCGAGTTCCGCCGCGCCAGGGCTGCTCTGGAGGAGGGACTAGCAGGTCTGGAGGCGGCGGCCGACGACGACAGCCCTCCGGCCGGAGCGCCGTTCGAGATCATCGCGGCCATGGCGGGGGAGATGGACGCCGCCGTCCTGTCCCGCCTGGCCGGCATCCAGCTCGCCCTCGGCGACCTCACCCGCGGCCGCGCCACCCTGACCAGAGCCCTCGCCTCCCTCGGTACGGGGGGTCGGCGCGAGGGTTCATCGGAACGCCTGGAGTCGTGGCTCCGCCTGGCCGAGGCCGAATCGTCCGGCGACCTCCCGACGGCCCGCACCCTCGCCCACCACTTCCTCACCCGCTCCTCATCCACCGCTTCACCCGGCTCTGGTGGTTGGGACGGCGACCATGACCTCGCCGACCGTTCCTACCTCCTGGCCAGGCTCTCGTACTACTGCCGCGAGCTGGGCGACCTGCCCGCCGCCTACGATCACGCCCTCCAGGGGTACGAGCTACGTGACGAACGGATCGTCGAACACCTCCGGAACCTGGGCGCGGCGGCCACTGAACTGGGCCGGACGGAGGAGGCGGCCACCCACCTGTCCAGGGCGGTCGAGCTGGCCAGGGACGAGGCCACCGCGTTCCCCGCCCACCTCGTCCAATCCCTCGGCCTCCTCGCCGCCGCCCTCACGGACCTGGCCCGCTGGTCCGAGGCCGCGCGGACGTACGAGGAGAGTCTGGCTCTGGTCGAGGCCCCCATCTGGCGCGCACTCCGAGCCCCGCTGCTGACCGGCCGCGCGGACCTCCACCTCAAGCTGGGCGAGCTGAACGAGGCCGCGACCCGCTACCACGAGGCCATCGCGCTCGGCGAGGAACTGGCCGCCCCACCCGGCCTCGCCGCTGCCTACGCCGGCCTGGCCCTGGTCCACGAGCTGCGCGGGGAGCCCACGAAGGGACGTCCTTTCGCCGACCGAGCCCTGACCCTCGAACGAGAACACGGCCGCCCGCGCGGCACGGTCCTGGCCCTCCTCGCCCTCGCCCGCCTGGAACGAGCTGCGCGGCGTGAGGAGGCGGCCAAGGAGACGGAAGCGGCGAGGGAAGGGAAGGCGGAGGCGCGGCCGAGGGAAGCGCTATCAGGCACAGCGCAGCTTGAGCGGGCATGGCTGGAAGAAGCGCTCGACCTGCCGCAGGAACTCGGTTTCCGCGCCGGAGAGGCCGTCGCGCTCGTCCGTCTGGGCGCCCTCGACCTCGCCGCCGTGCGCGACCCAGCCACCGCCCGCACCGCCCACGCCCCCGGCACCGGGACTCACGCCGACGCCGACGCTCACACCGCCACCGAGGCCCCTGGCGCAGGGGCGGCCACAGGCATCCGCGTGCCCGCCGATTCCCCTGCCGACGCCGATTCCCAGGCCCGCACTCATGCCTACGCCGCCGCATACCGCCGGTTGTCTGCGGCGATCGAGCTGCTGACTGACCTGGGGCATGATCTGGAGCTCGCCCCCGCCTGTCACCACCGCTCGATCGCCGCCGAAGAACTAGGCGACCTCCCCGCCGCCCTCGCCGACGCCGAACGCGCCCATGCTCTGGGCCACAAGGCCGCCCAAGACCGCGTGATCCGCCTCGCCACCCACCTGAACCAGGGCATGACGGCCTGGACCCACGCCGAAGACGCCAAGCACCACACCCTCACCACCCACCTGGCCCCCGCCCACCGCCAACCTTCTCTCAGCACTCCGGTAGACCGCCCGGATTCCGAACATCAGCCGTTTTCTCCCGGCCCGCTGACCGGCTACCTGGATTCCGAGCATCGCCTGGCTTCTCCCGGTGCGTCGGCCGGTCGCCCGGATCACGGACATCAGCCACCTTCTCCTGACAGGCCCGCCGCACATTCCAGCCCCCAGGTTTGGCCAGCCCCCTATGGCGTGCCCACCGAGTTGCTGGAGGCGGAGCAGCGAGGGCTGGAGGCCGTTCGCACGCTCATGTCGGCGGCCCGCAACACCCGCGACCCGGAACGCGCCGCCCACCTCACCCGCCGCGCCCACACAGCCCGAGCCGATCTGGACGATCTTTGGCGTCGCATGGAGCCCCTGGCCCCCGACCACGTCGCCCTGCGCCGAGGCACCCCACCCAGCCGAGCCGACCTCGACGCCCTCGTGAACGCCCCCGACCGTCGCGGCGGGCCGGCACCGAGAGCATCGGCAACGTCGATGGGTGTGGTGACGGCGTTGCTCGGGTTTCATGTCGGGGAAAAGACTGTGACCGTGCTGGCGCACCGCACCGGCTGGGCCGAGCCGCGTGCCTTCCCCACTGCGGTCGATCGTCCCCTTCTGGCCGAGTTCCTGCGCGCCGCCGACGGTCGCCGGCCCGGTCTGCTCGACATCGAGGCCCGCCGGCACCGTGCGGACCTCTGGCGCCGCCTGGCCGACCTTCTTCTGTCAGAGGCGGTCCAAGCCCTGGGCGACGACGTGGACCTGCTCCACCTGATCCCGCACGCAGCGCTGCACCGCGTCCCGCTGCATGCCCTGGCCCCGGACGGTCGTTCGCTGATCGAACGCTTCCCTGTCACCTACGCCCCCTCCGCCGCAGTCCTGTCGGGGCTGACGAGAAGGGCTCCGGCGCGGGGACGAGACTCCTTGGTCCTCTCCTTCACCCCCGATGCCGCTGAGCGTCCGGTGGTGGAGTCCGAGGCCCGGGACGCCGCCGCCCTGCTCGGCACCACCCCTCGCCAGGCCACCACGCACGCCCTGGCCCGGAGCCCTCAGAACGGCTCGTGGCGCGTGGTGCACCTGGCCTGCCGTGCCGTCGAGGATCCCGCCGACCCGTTCGCCGCGGGCATCCGTCTCGCCGACGGACTCCTCACCGCCCGCGACCTCATGAGCATGCGCCTGGACGTCGGCCTCGTGCTCGTCACGGCCCGCGAACCCACGCACGAGCCGACCGGCGAAACAGCCCATGAAACGGCCCGTGCATCCGCCCAGGTAGCGGACCAGGTGAGGGACCGCGAGGCCGCGCACGAGGCCGCCTCCGAGAGGGGACACGGCGTCGGCACGCACGACGGTCTGGTCGGGCTGGGGTACGGGCTGCTGCATGCCGGCGCGGGGGCTGTGGTGCTCTCGTTGTGGCCGGTGTCCGCCGAGATCACCCGGGCTCTCATGCGCGACCTGCACACCAGGCTCCACGCGGGCGAAGGCCCGGCGCATGCCCTGCGCGCCGCCGTACTCGGCCTGCGTGAGCTCTACGGCTCCGCCGAGCCGGAGCTGTGGGCGTCGTACGTACTGGTCGGCCTTCCTGACGGCTCCCCGGCCCACTTGGACGACGGCATGAGCGTGACCAGCACCAGATAGCCGAAGAACCCGACCACCAGCCCCACCGCGTAACCCCCGAACACGTCGGCCAGATCGAGCAGCGCCACAACCAGCCCACCACCCACGGCAGCCAGCACCGCAGCCAACTCAGCCAGCCCACCACCAGCCAGTCCACCACCGGCAGACCCGCCGCCGGACGGTCTGCGCCGCAGCAGGCCGAACGTGATCCAGCCGATCACCAGCCCGAAACAGATCGCGCCGAGCACCGCCATAACGGGACCTCCAAGTCGCCGGGCCGTCACCGCCACGGAGGGCGTCGCGGTGCTCGCCCCGCCGGAAGGATCACCGTTCACGATCGCACGCGACGCCCCCAACCCGCCAGAGCCGTGCCCTCACCAGCCGGAGCCACGCCCCCGTCGGCCATAGCCGTCACCTGCCGGCCGGGAGCTGTACTCGCCCGGCAAGAGCCGTGCCCTGTCCGGTCAGTGCCGTGACCCGTACCTTCGAAACCCGAGGGGCTGCAGCCTCCGCCTGACCAGCGCCCGGGGACTACAGGTAGGACCTGGCGGCGCTCACCAGTTCGGCCGCCGCGTCCCGCGTGTCGACGTGGATGGCGAGCTCTGGGGTACGTTCGCGCACGTCCTGATCCCGGATCGCGAACACGGCCGGCGCCACCCCGACGTCCCCGTACCGCTCGGTCACCGCCTGCCCGATCGCCCGCCGCACGTCGCCGACCACCTCGCGCGTGGTGTGACCGGCGCCGGAGGCGGCGAGGTAGCCGAGCATGCCGGCGAAGCGCAGCTCGCCCTCGGCGGCGGGGCTCTGCTCGGGCAGCACCGGCCGGTCCAGCCAGAACACCCGGCCCACCAGGAAAGCCTCGTAGCCGTCGTCGCCGAGCACGCGCGCCGTCTCGGCGAGCAACTCACCGAACTCGGCCAGCTCCGCCTCGGGCGGCAGGTCCGTGGTGACGAACAAGGGCACGATCAGCGAGTCGAGCATGTGACTATCCCTCCGTGAGGTGCCTCATCGTAGGATGCCCCACCGACAATCTCGGCGCTCGCCACACGCAAGACGCACCACCGGCCCTTCCGGCACCCGCGTGAGACCCCGGCGAGGCCGTGCGTAGGATCGCGGGAATGGCGACGGCTCTTCTGATCACCGGCACCGTGGGCGCGGGCAAGACCACGGTGGCCGACTTCGCGGGTGACCTGCTCATCGAGGCGGGCGTGCCCAACGCGGTCATCGACCTCGACTGGCTGCGCCGGGCCTGGCCGGCGCCCCCGCGCGACCCGTACAACGGCGCCCTGACCCTGCGCAACCTGCGCGCCGTCGCCGCGAACTTCCTGGCCGCCGGAGCCGAGCGGCTCGTGCTCGCGGGCGTCATCGAGAGCCGGGAGGAGCGGCTCGCCCACGAGGAGGCGCTCGGCGTCCCGCTCGCGGTCTGCCGCGTGCACGTGGATCTCCCATTGGTACGCCGCCGGCTGCGGGCCCGCCACGCGCTCGACCCCAAGGCGCTTGACCGTCACCTCGAAAGGTCAGGGGAATTGCAGTCGATCCTCGACGGGGCCGGGGTGGAGGACTACGCCGTGGACGGGACCCATGGCACGCCCGAGGAGGTCGCGGCCCTGGTGCTCAAGGGCTGGCAGACCAACTAGGGCAGGCGAGAAGCGCGGGTCAGCGTTCGATCCACTCGTCCTCTAGCGCCGAGTGCACGATCGAATCCCGCCACCCGGCCGGCGTGTGCACATGGTGCCGGATCCGTCCCTCCTCGACCATCCCCGCCGTCAGCATCGCGAGCTGCGCCGGCAGGTTGGCGGGGGAGCGGGCGCCCCAGATGCGGTGCAGCCCGAGCTGCTTGAACCCGAACGACAACAACAACCGTACGAGGTCGGTCCCGATCCCGCGCCCCCACTGGTCACGATGGAGCCCGAACCCGATCTCGGCGCTGTGCGGATGCTCGGCCTCGATCAGCAGCCGCGCGACCCCGATGATGTCGCAGCGCGCGCTGTCGACGACGGCCAGCACGTAGAGGCGGCGCGGCTCGGCCGCCGACGCCTCGATGGCCTCGTCCACCAGCCGTTCGACCTCGCGCAGGCTGCGTGGCGCGAACGGCATGTGCTGGGTGGCGACGCGGTCGCCGTAGATGGCGTGCAGGGCGGGCACGTCGGCCTCCGTGATGTCACGGAGGCCGAGTCGATCGCCCTTGCAGACGACGCGGCGCATGCGGAGAAGGTAACGCGAGTCCCGTGATCTCTACAAGCCCTTGTCAAGTCGCGAGTTGACTTCCGTAAGCTCGGGCGACAAGTTCGGCGACCGCGCTGTGGGCGCCGAGCGGGTCCGAGTGGCCGGCCTCGATCGCCGCCGCGGCCTGTTCGACGACGCTCACCGGGGCCTCGTGGCCGATCAAGCAGGGCGCGATGGCGAGCCGTTCCGCGCCCGCGGAGCGCAGCCGCTGGGCCGCCGCCGGTACGCCGGGGTCGCTGTCGAGCGAGGCGGCCACGACCGGCAGCGTGAGCCTGGAGGCCAGGAGCACCGCGGTGGCCTGCACGGCCTGCACGGCCCTGGTCCCGCCCACGGTGCCGAGGATGACGCCGTCGACGGGGCTGGAGACGTTCAGCAGGCGGACGCGGTCGGCCCGGGCCAGGCCGCGCTCGGCCAGGCGGATGTGCAGGACCTCGGCCAGCAGCGGGTGGGGCCCCAGCGCCTCGGTCACCACCGCCCCCGAGCCGGCGGCGGCCACGGCCTTGCCGATCTCGGCCAACACGACGGGGTCGTCCCAGGTGAGCAGGGGCACGACGACGGCCTCGCGGCCGGAGGGCAGGGAGTCCGCGAGGTCGGTGACGCTCGTGAGGCGCACCTCGATCTGCGGATTGTCGACGCGGACCACTGCCGCTATCTCCTCGGCCACACCGGTGACGCCGCCGGGCGTGGCGAGCACGAGCATCGGGGCGTCAGGGGGCAAGGACGTGGGCACGGGACGGCGGTGTCGGCCGCCGCCCGGCCGGGGGGAACGTTCTCGTACAGGCAGGCTCACAGGCGCGCAGTTTATGCCTATTCGACGGTGGCTGTTCCAGGAATCGATGGCGATTGCGTCACAACCCGGAGCGTGTGATCGAGATTACATCGTGATCTCGCAGCACATTGACTTACCGGTACAAAACGGAAAACCTGGGCGCACTAGAAACGCGTTCTAGAGCGACAGCACGCAGGACCGTCCCTGGAGGATGGGAATGAAGCCGTTCTATGTCCGCGAACTGAGTGTCTACCCGGTCGGCCGCCGCCGCATTCTGCTGCTGGCCGTCGCCGTACTGGCCAGTCTGGTGGCGAACTTCGAGACCACCCTGGCCACGATCCTGCCCCTCCTCATGGCCGACCTCGGCATGTCCCTGACCGTCTACGGACAGCTCGCCGCGCTGTCGGTGCTGGTGGGCGGGCTGTCGGCGGGCTTCGGCGGCATTCTGTCCGACCGGTGGGGCCGGGTGGCGATCCTCGTGCCCACCCTCACCGTCACCGCCGCCTGCAACTTCCTGCTGGCCACCGTGGACACCGTGGCGGAGCTGTTCTGGGTGCGCTGCCTGATGCTGTTCATCGAGGGTGCGGGCATCACGATCACCGCCTCGCTGGTGCGCGACTTCTCGCCGCGCATGGGGCGGGCGCAGGCGTTCGCGTTCTGGACGTGGGGGCCGGTCGGGGCGGCGTTCCTGGCCTCGTTCATCGCGGGGTTCACGCTGCCGCTGTTCGGCAACGCGTGGCAGTCGCAGGCGATCATCATGGGCGTCGTGTCGCTGAGCATGTGCGCCGTGATCATCTGGAAGATCGCCGAGCCGTCCGGGGCGCTGCGGGCGCAGGTGCTGGAGGCCGAGCAGGAGCTCGCGGTCGAGGGGGAGGCCGGTCACGGCCGGGTGCGCGAGCTGTTCAAGCACCCCCACCTCTGGGCCCACGTGCTCGGCAACACCGGCTGGCAGGTGCTCTACTGGACGTTCACCATCTTCGGCCAGACCATTCTGGCCACCGCCTTCGGCATGGACGCGGCCACGGCCAACCGGGTCGTCGCCCTCGGCATCGTGCTCAACGCCCTGGCGGTGGTGATCGTCGGCCGGGCGTCGGACCGGTTGCGGCTGCGCAAGCCGTTCACCGCCGTCGGCACCGTGCTCACCGCCGCCGCGCTGGTGTACTTCATCTCCCTGATCGGGCCGGGCGTCTCCACCGCGCACGTCACCGCCGTCTACGCGCTGCTCTTCCTGTTCATGGGCGTCGCGTACGTCCCGTGGATGGCCAACTTCTCCGAGAACGCCGAGGACGTCGAGTCCCGGCTGCAGGGC
Organism: Nonomuraea sp. NPDC048892; assembly: GCF_040649735.1. Lineage (NCBI taxonomy): Bacteria > Bacillati > Actinomycetota > Actinomycetes > Streptosporangiales > Streptosporangiaceae > Nonomuraea > Nonomuraea sp. NPDC048892. Next base: position 126,130 of record NZ_JBEZFZ010000008.1, read on the forward strand.
TCGGCCCTGGGGCTGTGGGGCATGGTCGTCCGGGTGATGATCGTGGTCATGCTGATCGTCTCCCCGAGAGTGGTGGAGGCCGGCGGCTGGCAGCTCTGGCTGAGCGTGGCGCTGGCCGGCCAGATCGTCTTTCTCGTCTCGATGGTCGCGTTCAAGGGCCGCTGGCGGGCCGCCAGGCCGCAGGGTGCCGAGGTCTAACGGGACGGTACGACCACCGCCTGCGGGTTGCCCGGCGCGTACACCGTGATGCCCTGCGGCAGTGACTTGAGCTTCTCGATCTCCGCGCAGGCGGGGCACTTGTCGTAGCCGTCCTGCCTGGCGCGGTTGGCCTCCGCCTCGGCCTTGGCCTGGGCCACCCGCGCCTGGGCCTCGGAGACGGCCGCCGAGGCCGACAGCGAGCGGTCCACCGCCTGCTGCACCTCGTCCGGCAGCGTCACCTTGACCAGGGTGAAGCGCAGCCCGGTGAGGAACTCCCCGCCCAGCGTGACGGGCAGGTCGCGGGCCAGCGAGGCGTTGACCGCGTTCTGCACCTCGGCGATGTTGGCGTTGCTGTCGCGCGGCTTGAGCGCGCTGCTCTCCAGCAGTGAGCAGGACGGCACCAGCTCCGCGCAGCGCATCGACCCGATCTGCCCGCGCAGCGCGTTGTCGATCACCGGCCGGACGGCCTGGCCGAAGAAGGCGCTCCAGCCCTCGTCGCCGTCCCAGGCGTAGAGCGAGCGGTCGTCCTGGGCGCGGAAGGTACGGGTGCCGTACTTGTCGTCGAACTTCTTGAGCGTCTCGTGGTCCAGGTTGAGCGTGAAGTAGAGGGTGCCCTCGATGCCCAGGTTCACGCCGTCGCTGCTCGGCACCGTCACCACGTCCACGCCGAGCGTGGTCGCCCGCTTGGCGTCGGCGGTGATGGTGTAGAAGCGCTGCTGCGCCGGATAGAGGTGGACGGAGGACCACATTCCCGTCCAGGTGAGCCCGGAGCCGGCGTCGATCACCTGGCGCACCTTGTTGTCGTCGAAGATCCCGCCGTCGCGGACGACGGCCACCTCGCCGCCGCCGGTGCTGTCCAGCCCGCCGATGCCCCCGATGAGCAGGGGGATCGCGACCAGAGCGGCCAGTACGGCCAGTGCGATTCTCATCGAGACCCTTCCGCGCGGGCGGCGTCGGCAGCCGCCGCCCGCGGCTTTCGCGGCATTCCTGCGATGGTCGGAAGAACGACGGTTCAGGCGAAGGGGCCCACCTGCGGGGCCTTGGGCGCGGCCTCGGCGGCGCTCTCCGCCAGGTCGAGGTCGCGGGTCTCAGGAGCGATGGCCAGGCCCACGGTCGTGACGGCCAGGGCGATCACCACGTAGATCGAGACCGCGATCGTGGACTGGTACGACGCGAACAACTGCAGCGCGATCACCGGCGCGAGGGCGCCGCCCACGATGCCGGCCACCTGGTAGCCCATGGACGCGCCGCTGTAGCGCAGGCGGGTGCTGAACAGCTCGGCGATGAAGGCGGCCTGCGGGCCGTACATCGCGGCGTGCGTGACCAGTGCCACCACCGCGGCCAGCGCGATCAGCGGGAAGGACTTGGTGTCGAGCAGCGGGAAGAAGACGAACACCCACACCGCCGCGCCGAGCACGCCCGCGAAGTAGACGGGACGGCGGCCGTACCGGTCGGACAGCGCGCCCGCCAGCGGGATCAGCGCCAGCTGCAGCGCCGACCCGATGAGCACCGCGTTCAGCGCGTACGAGCGCGGCAGCTCCAGCACGGTGGTGATGTAGACGATGATGTACGCCGTGAACGTGTAGAAGGCCACGTCCACCCCGATCCGCGCGGTGAAGGCCGACAGCAGCGCGCGCGGGTGCGTGCGCAGCACCTCCACCAGCGGCATCCGCGCCTTGACGCCCTGCTGCTCGACCGCCTCGAACAGCGGCGACTCGGTGACCTTCAGCCGCACCCACAGGCCGACGAACACCAGCGCGCCCGACAGCAGGAACGGCACCCGCCAGCCCCACGACAGGAACGCCGCGTCGGACATGACGAACGACATCAGCGCCAGCAGGCCCGTGGCCAGCACGTAACCGGCGGGCACGCCGACCTGCGGCCAGCTCGCGTTGAAGCCGCGCCGCCGGCCGTCGCCGTGCTCCAGCGACATGATGACCGCGCCGCCCCACTCGCCGCCGAGGCCCAGGCCCTGCACGAAGCGGAGCAGCGCCAGCAGGACCGGGGCCAGCACGCCCACGCTGGCGTACCCGGGCAGCACGCCGATGAGGAACGTCGAGACGCCCATCACCAGGAGCGTCACCACCAGCACCGTCTTGCGGCCGACCCGGTCGCCGAAGTGGCCGAACACGATGCCGCCGAGCGGCCTGGCCACGAAGGCGACGGCGTTGGTGGTCAGGGAGACCAGGACCGCGTTGAACGGGTCGAGGGAGGGGAAGAACAGCTTGGGGAAGACCAGGGTGGCCGCAGTGGTGTAGAGGAAGAAGTCGTACCACTCCAGCGACGTGCCGATCAGGCTGGCGAGAATCACCCGCCGGGTCTGTTGCGTGGAGCCTGACATCGATCGCTCCTTGAAATCGTGGGGGATAGTTATCAACGTAAGGATCGTTGAACAATTCGACAAGAGGTTTGCTCCATGATTCCCTGTTAAATGTGGATAACGTGGTTGCCGATCTCTCCCAGGACCGGCCGCGGCTGGGGCGCAGCAGCACGGCCGAGCGGGTGGCCGACGTCCTGCGCGGCCGCATCAGCGAGGGCTACTTCCAGCCGGGTCAGCGGCTGTCCGAGGAGTCCATCTCGGAGGCGCTGGAGGTGTCGCGCAACACGCTGCGCGAGGCGTTCCGGCTGCTCGGCCACGAGGGGCTGCTCGACCACCGGCTCAACAGGGGCGTGTTCGTCCGGCTGCCGTCCGCCGAGGACGTCGCCGACCTCTACCAGGTGCGCCGCGTGCTGGAGGGCGCGGCCGTGCGGCGGGCTCCGGCCGAGCCTGCGCTGGCGCTGCTCAAGCAGGCCGTGCTCGACGCCGAGCAGGCCGCGGCGCGCGACGACTGGCAGGGCGTCGGCACCGCCAACATCCGCTTCCACCAGGCCCTGGTCTCGTTTAACGCGAGCCCGCGGATCGACGAGACCATGCGCCAGCTCCTCGCCGAACTGCGGCTCGTCTTCCACGTGATGGAAAACCCGCGTGCCTTCCACGAGCCGTTCGTCGACCGCAACCGCACGCTGCTCGGCCTGATCGAGTCGGGCGAGACCGAGCAGGCCGCCGCCTATCTCGACGACTATCTCGACCACGCCGAACGGCTACTCATCCACGCCTACGACCCCGACCGATAGCGTTGCCGCCCATGGACCGGATCTTCACCCTGGACGAGGCCCGCGCGCTGCTCCCCGCCGTGATGGAGGAGGCCGCCGTGGTGATCGCCGCCCGCGCCGACCTGGCCGAGATCGACTTCGCGCGCCGCACCGGCGGCGGATCCGAGCTGGGCGGCCTGCCCGAGCTCAAAGGGCTGCAGGCCCGCATCGAGGAGATCCTGAGCGGGTGGAACGAGCGCGGCATCGAGGTCAAGGGCATCGCGCCCGTGCTGGTCGACTTCCCCTCGGTGCTCGACGGGGTCTCCGTGCGGCTGTGCTGGATCGAGGGGGAGCGCGAGCTCGGCTGGTACCACCGCACCGAGCTGGGCTTCGCCGGCCGCCGCCCCCTGTAGCCTCGCGCGACGTGTGGCCGATCCGTGATCAACCGAACACGCCGCGTCCGTATCTAACGGGGTGAGCGAAAGGACCACACCCATGAGGCTCTCCTCGGCGGCCGCGGCGCTCCTCGTGCCGGCGGTCATCGGCGCGCTGGGGCTCTGCTCCGTCCCGGCCCAGGCGGACTCCTCCCGTACGGCTGTCCGCGCGGCCTGGATCAAGACCTGCTACGACAAGAAACGGGAGACGTCCTGGCCCTGCGGCACGTGGCGGCTGCTGCTGCGCGACGGCCGCCAGGTCGCCGTCCGCGACGCCGCCGCCCGCGGGGTCGACGGCAAGGGCCGCAGGACCGGCCAGGCCGCCACGTTCGCCGTCAGCGCGGACGGCCGCGTGCTGGCCTACGAACGGGCCCGTGACCACCGCCTGGTCGTCCAGCGGGCAGGCGGCGGCGGCCCGGCCACCGAGCTGCCCGCCTCCGCCCGGCCCCAGGGCGTCGGCAGCGACGAGCTGACCCTCACCCTGTCGCCCTCGGGCCACCGCGTGCTGATCGACTACCAGGACGATCCGGAGCGCCTGCGCTCCAAGATCGTCACGGTCGCCACCGGCGGCATCACCACGCTGCCCGCCGCCTACGCGACGTATGGCTTCAGCGCCGACGGCGACCAGGTGCTGGCCACCCGGACGATGAGCGACAACACCGTCGCCATGTACGCCCTGCGCCCCGGCGGCGGCTCCCTCAAGCGCACCCGGCCCGCGATCGTGGTCAACGGCGGCACCTACGCGCTCGACGCCGGCGGCACCACTGTAGGGTTCTTCACCACCAGCCGGGACAAACCATCGCGGGTGCGCACGTACGACCTCGCCAGTGGCGAGCTGTCGCCCGGCGCGGACCTGCCTCTCCCGGCCGACGTGACGCCGTACCTGGCGCGATGGAGCGGCGGCCGGCTCACCACCACGATCACGACGGACGACAGCTCAGGAGCGACGGAGGCCAGGGTGCTCACGGTGGATCCGGCGAACGGGGCGGCCGAGCAGGCCGACAAGTACACGATCAGGTCCGGGTACCACGCCTACGTCCTCGCGGGGGAGTGAACCGCATGCGCACCAAGATCCTCGCAGCCCTGACCACGGCAATTGCCCTGGTTTGGCCGGCGCCCGCCCAGGCCCACGCTTCCGGGCACGCCCATGACAGCATCCGCTACGCCTCCATCAAGAGCTGCCCGATCAAGGGCGGCGGCGCCAGGCCGTGCGGCTCGTGGCGGCTCGTCATGCACAGCGGCGCGAAGAGCACCCTGCCCGACGCGCAGGCGCTCGCGCTGGAGGCCGACGGCTCCACCAACCGCTACGTGCCGGCCCCCATCGCGGTCAGTGGAAACGGCCGGCGGGTGGCGTACTTCACCAGGAAGGGCCGCCTGGCCGTGCGGACGCTCGGCGGCGGGGTGCTGTTGCTCGCCAAGGACGCGCTGCCGAAGCGGGCCCAGTACGAGGTGACGCTGGCGCTCTCCGACGACGGCGCCCGGCTGGCCGCCTCCCCGCGCGGCGACAAGCCGGCCGGCACGCGGATCTTCGACACGGCGACGGGCGAACAGCTCGGCGTCCTTCCGCCCGAGGCGACGGTGGCCGGCTTCAGCGGCGACGGCGGCGAACTGATCGCCACCATCCAGGCCGACGAGTCCGTCACCGAGCTGGCCGCCTATTCCGAGACCGGCGAGGAGCTGAGCCGGGTCACACCGCCGCAGGTCATCGCGGCCAACCTGCCACCGGCGCTCGCCGCCGACGGGCGCACCGCGGCGATCCTGGTGGGCGGGGCGAAGGCGCAGACGGTGACGTACGACATGGCCGGTGACCAGGTGGGGGAGCGCAGGCGGGTTAAGCTGCCGGCCGGGCACGTCCACATGCTCGACTGGACCGGCGACCACGAGCTGACCGCCCACCTGATCAGCGAGCCGGGCGGGAAGACCAGGATGACGATCGTGCGGATCGACACGGGGAACGGCTCGGTCAAGATCAGAGACCGCTACACCATCCTCCCTGACTCGTTCGTCTTCGCCGCCTGCGGCGGCTGACCGGCCCGCGAGGGTTGAGCGTCGGTCGGGCGACTGACCGGCCTGCGGCGGTGCGGCAATTTACGGCGGTTGGCCGGCTTGCCGCGGTTGGGTGGTTGACCGGCTTGCGGCGGTTGGGCGGTCGGTGGCGGCTGGTGGTCCGTGACGGGGACATACGCTTTGCTGGTGGAGGTTCACTCGACCAAGGCGATGGCCGCGCGGGCCGTCGACCTGTGCGTGGTGCTGCTGCACGAGCAGCCGTCGATCGAGTCGGTGTCGCGGGTCCTGCGGGCGTACGGCGAGCTCGGCGCTCCCGGCACGGGGGACCTCGGCCTCGGGGAGGACGACGTGCGCGCGATGCGCTCGGCGGCGGCCCGGTTGCGCGAGGTGCTCGGCGCGGCCACCCCCGGCGAGGCGTCGGCCCTGCTCAACCGGCTGCTCGCGGAGTCGGCCAAGCCGCCCAGGCTGACCGACCACGGCGGCACGACGACCTGGCACGTCCACGTCGACAGCAGCGACGACGACGCGCCATGGGGTGAGTGGTTCCTGGCGTCGTCGGCGATGGCGCTGGCGGTGCTGCTGGCCGATCACCAGCGGGTGCCCGGCGGGTTGTGCGCCTCGGCGAGCTGCGGCCGTCCGTTCCTCGACCTGGGCGGCGGCAGCCCCCGCCGCTACTGCAGCACCCGTTGCGCCACCCGCGAACGCGTCGCCGCCCACCGAGCCCGCACTGCCTGATCGAGCGGGCCTCACCGTTTCCGGAGCCCAGCCAGCCGGCTGGCCGCCACCGACGCAGAGTCGCACCCGCCACCGATGCGCCTTACCCGACGCCGGGGGACGAGCGGCCGCGTGGCAGCAGCACTGCGGCGGCCGTCGCCTGTAGTGCCGCGCCGACCAGGAGGGCGAGACCGACGTCGTATGCCGCCAGTGGCCCGGCCAGTGCGGAACCGAGGGCGAACGAGGTGATCTTGACGCTGGCCGCCGTGGTGAACACCTGACTGCGCAGCCGGGCGGGCGCCTCGCGGTGTCGTACGGCGAAGAGTGCCGTCAGTTGCGGACCCTCACCCAGCCCCGCCACCACGGCCCCCACGACCGCCACCCAGAACGTCCCGGAGACGGCGAGCACCACCATCCCCACCCCCAGCACCGCCGTCCCCGCCGCCTGCACCACATCCCAGAACCGCCCCCCGGGACCGTTCCCCGAACGACGGGCCGCGTCCCCCGCTCGCTCGGCCGCATCTTCTGTCCGCTCGGCCATGTCCCCAGCCTGCTCGGCCATGTCCCACGGCCGCGACGCTCCGGCGCGGGCGGGGTTTCTGGGACGGGTCAGGGCGGCGAGCACCGCGTTGGCGGCGAGACCGGCGGCGGCCGTGACGGCCAGCAGGAGCGCGCCGTGGCCGCTCTCCCCGGTCAGCCGCTCACCCAGCACGGGCACGGACACGACCAGCATGGCCAGCCCGCAGCACGACACCATCGACCCGACGGTGGCCCGCCGCAACGCCGCGTTCCGCACGATGGCCGCCACCCCGGCCCGCACCTCGGCCCGCACCACCCCCACCTTCGCCCGGACGGCCCGTGCCTGGGGCTCGCCCTGGCCCGTGCCCGCCTGAACCGCGGGGCCGCTGCGCGTGGGCAGTCCGTATGCGGCCGGCAGGGCCGCGATCAGCAGCGCGGCGGACACCAGCACCGCCGCCCCACCCCCGCCGGCGGCGGCCACGGCCCCGACCAGCGCCGGCCCGGCCAGCCCGGCGACGTTGTAGCTCATCGAGTCCAGGGCCGTCGCCCGGTCCAGCCGCCCCTGACCGGCCACCAGGGGCAGTTGCGCTGTCCATCCGCCGGTGAGCGCGGGCCCCAGCAGTCCGGTCACGACCGCCAGCCCGACCACGACCGCGTCCGGCACCCGTCCTAGCAGGGCGAGGATCAGCAGCAGCCCGGCCGCGTACCCGAGCAGGCACGACGCCAGCAGCCGCCCCGGCCGCGCTGACCGGTCGAGCAGCACCCCGAGCAGCGGACCTCCGGCGGCGGCCGACACCGTCAGCCCGGCCAGCAGCCACGACGCGGGCACCGGCGACCCGGTGACGGCCAGCCCCATCACGAGCAGGGCGGGCCCGGACATCTCATCACCGGTACGCGCGGAGACGGCCCCGGCCATGTAACGGAATAACACTGGCAAGACGTTACACGAGGGGGCGTGCCGATGTTAGGAGAGGGAGGTCAAGGGAATGAGTACCCGCAGTCAAACTCCCTGAGCTGGGGAAACCGCTCACGCCGGGGAGGGCCGGCCTGCGCGGGCTGCGTGCGCGCAGGCCGGCCCCATACCCCCGCCCACTCAGGTCGCTCTCAATCCACTGCCCACACGGGCGAACCTCTCAACTCTCCGCCCGCTCAGTCCGGTGCCTCCCGTTCGCTCGGGCCGGCCTCACGAACCTCCGTCCGTTCAGGCCGAGCTGGTGATGACCGCGAACCGTGCCCCGAACGGGTCGGTGAGGAACGCGATCCGTCCCGCCCCCTCCGTCGTCGCCGGCGCGGTCCGTACGGTGGCGCCCAGTCCCTGCGCCCGCTCCACCGTGGCGTCGCAGTCGGGCACCTCGAAGTACGGCAGCCAGCGCGGCGCGTCGCCCGCCTCCAGGGTGGCAATGCCGGCCATCGCCGACGACTCGTCTCCCTGGGCGGGTGAGATCACGGGATAGGTGACCCCGCCCATCGGAAGGTCCTCGATCCGCCAGCCGAAGACCGACTCGTAGAAGCCCCTGATCCCGCCGGGGTCGGGGACGTGCAGTTCGACCCACCCGAGCGAGCCGGGCTTCGTGACCAGCCCGAGCCCCCGGGTCGCGCCGGGCTGCCAGACGGCGAACGACGCCCCGGCAGGATCGGCGAAGACGGCCATCCGGCCCTGCCCTTGGATGTCGAACGGCGCCGCCAGCACCCTGCCGCCCGCCTGCTCGACGGCCTTGGCGACGGTGTCGGCGTCGGGCGTGTGGAAGTAGGTCAGCCACGCGGGCGCGCCTCTGTCGGGGGTGTTCCGGCTGATCCCGGCGACCGTCCTGCCGTCGACCTGGCAGAAGCGGTAGTCGCGGTGCTCGGGCCCGAGCGAGAGTGACCGCCAGCCGAACAGCCCGGTGTAGAAGGCGTCGGCCGCCTCCACGTCGGGGGCGGCGACGTCGAGCCAGCTGGGGGTGCCCGGGGTGAAGTCGGTGGTGAGCATGGCCTGCTCCTTCGCGTGACGAAGCGGCGGGTGGCCGTCTTCGCCTCTGGGTGCGGTCGGAGGGGGCGACGCCACTCGTATCCGGCGTCTCACAGCGTGACACGATCCGTCGATCGCCGCGAGCCATGCGACAGAATAGGTAAGTCGAATGGATGTTTGAACAATGGCATACACTCGACACCATGACAGCCGCGTTCCAAGCTTCTTTGCTCGATCTCGACACCGAGCTCGGGCTCGGTCCGCTCGACGGCGCCGTGCACAGGACCCATCTCGCCCACGGCGCCTGGATCGACCTGAGACAGGGCTGGCTGACTGGGGCCGACGCGCTGTTCGAGCGGCTGGCGGAGCGGGTGCCGTGGCGGGCCGAGCGGCGCCGCATGTACGACAAGGTCGTGGAGGTGCCGCGGCTGCTGAAGTTCTACGACGAGGGCGAGACCCTGCCCGACCCCGTCCTCGCCGAGGCCAGACGCGCGCTCGACGCCTACTACGGGCCGGAGCTGGGCGAGCCGTTCCGTACGGCCGGGCTCTGCTTCTACCGCGACGGCCGTGACAGCGTGGCCTGGCACGGCGACACGATCGGCCGGGGGAGCACCGAGGACACCATGGTCGCGATCATCTCGGTCGGCAGCCCTCGCTCCCTGCACCTGCGCCCGCGCGGCGGCGGCCCCTCGATCCGGCGCGATCTGGGGCACGGCGACCTCATCGTGATGGGCGGGAGCTGCCAGCGCACCTGGGAGCACGCCGTCCCGAAGACCACCCGCCCGGCGGGCCCCCGCATCAGCATCCAGTTCCGCCCCCGGGGCGTCCGCTGACCGGGGGGTGTCTCCGCGCGTGATGCAGGGGGTGGCTCGGGACGGGCGGTTGCGCGTGATGGGCGGCTACTTCGGGATCGAACGCGATGCGGGAGCCGCCTCGGCGCGAAGTCCCGCGCGATGCGCGGCTACTTGAGCACGAGTCGTCCCACGCGGCCCTGTTCGCCGGAGGCCCAGCAGGTCAGGTCCCTGGTGCAGGACACCGTGTCGAACGAGCCGCTGTCGAACGTCTCCCAGCTCCTCCCGCCCGAATACGTCACGTCGCTCCCCGACGGCCCCACTGCGACGGCCGCGAACGGCAGGTGCGGCAGCCAGGCGACGCCCGACCGGTACGCGGGCGGCGGCGCCGACGACGGGTGCCAGGTGCGACCGCCGTCCCTGGTGACCGCCCCGGCGCTGGGCGACTGCTGATCCGGGCGGTAGTCGCCGCCGACCGCGATGCCCCGGTGGCGGTCGCGGAAGGCGAGGCCGAAGACGCCGCGCGCCGGGTCGGCGGCCGGGATGGGCGTGTCGGTCACCGTCCACGTACGCCCGCGGTCGCCCGAGTGGAACACCCGCGCCCGCTCCGCTCCGCCGGCGGCCAGCCAGACGTCATGGGCGCCCGAGGCGACCAGGCACTGCCCGCTCGCCGCGAACCCGGCCTCCCCTGGCAGCGCCTCGGGCATCCCGTCCGACGGCAGCACCTGCCAACTGCGCCCGCCGTCGTCCGTGGCCAGGATCCGGAACCGGCCGTCCACCGGGTCGCTCATCGCCAGCCCGTGGCGCCGGTCGAAGAAGGCCAGGCAGTCGTAGAAGGCCCGGGGCTCGTCGTTCCTGAACGTCTCCGCCCACGTGCGTCCCCCGTTCTCCGTACGGTAGACGCGCGAGTCGGTGCCCTCGCCGATCGACAGCGCCACGGCCCGGTCGGCGTCGAACGCCTCGATGTCGCGGAACTGCAGCGCCTCCGTGCCGGGCGGGGAGACGTTCCGCCACGTACGCCCGCCGTTCACGGTCCTGAGCACGACGCCGCCCGAGCCCGAGGCCCACACGACGTTCCCGCTGACCGGCGACAGGCCGCGCAGGCGCTCGGTCGTTCCCGTCTGCTTGAGCTCCCAGCCGAGCCGGGGCGGGCCGGCCTGGGCGGGCAGCGGGGCGGTGAGCACGAGGGCCGCTGACAGGGCGCCTAACGCGATGCGAAGCTTCATGTCGGGCAAACTAGCCCAAAGGATCAGCGCCGTCCATGGGCTGCAGGAACCCGGCGATGAGCGCGTTGACCTGGGCGGGCGCCTGCCGGTTCGACCAGTGGCCGACGCCTTTGAGCAGCTCGAACCGGCCGCCGGGGATGAGCGCGGCGGCATCGCGGGCGCGGGCGGGCGGTACGCCGACGTCCTTGTCGCCCTGGATGATCAGCGTGGGGCAGGCGATCTCGCGCAGCCGCGGGCGTAGGTCGACGCGCATGCGCAGGGGGCCGATGGAGGCGTTCTGCCAGTCGGACGAGCCCGCGCCGCCCTCACGGACCTCCTCCTCGATCTCGTCCACGATGTCCTCGAAGTCCGGTACGGGCCCCGCGAACAGCGCCTTCCTGGCGAACCCGGCGATCCGCTCCCTGCTGCCCAGCATGGCCGTCGGTAGCACGGTGTTGAGCAGGGGCAGCCTGGCGGTGAGCCAGAGGGCCTGGTGCACGACGGGCGGGAACGACAGGATGCCGGCCGGGGCCAGCGCCACCAGCCGATCGACGCGGCCGGGATGCTCGATGGCGGTGGCCAGGGCGAGCGCGCCGCCCTGGGAGAGTCCGACGAGGGCGGCCGAGCTCAGTCCGAAGCGGTCGAGCACGTCGGTGACGCAGCGCAGCATGCGCTCGTGGGTGACCCGGCCGCTCCAGGGCCGGCTCTGGCCCTGTTTCGGCCAGTCGAGCGCGAGCACGTGGTGGTGGCCGGCCAGGACGGGGATGAGGTGACGCCAGCTCAGCAGGGCGTTGTCGACCCCTGCGCCGCTCAGCAGCAGCACCGGCGGCGCGCCGGGCTCGCCGGCACTGTGCACGTGCAGGCGGCCTTCGGGGCTGGTCAGGTACGTGTTGCGCAGCTCACCCGTCATGCGCCCTCCTCCCGAACCCCGGCA
>NZ_JBEZFZ010000008.1:138049-370803 GCF_040649735.1 Nonomuraea sp. NPDC048892
CAGCGGCCGACCCAGCGGCCGACCCAGCGGCCGACCCAGCGGCCGACCCAGCGGCCGACCCAGCGGCCGACCCAGCGGCCGACCCAGCGGCCGACCCAGCGGCCGACCCGGCAACCGGCCCGCCGTCCTGCCCGTCGCCTGGCCCGCCGCCCAGCTCGCCGGCTGCTCGGGCGCCCGGTCCGCCCAGCCGGGCGCGGTGGGTCTCCCATCGTTGCCAGAGCGCGGGCAGCTCTCCCTCCAGGAACCGGTACAACTCGTGCACGTTCTCCAGCCGTTCCCGCCGGACGGGGGAGCCGCCGGCGAGCACCCGCAGCCCGTTCTCGGTGATCTGCCGGAACGCGGCCGTCTTCGCGTAGCGGGCGGCCAGCATCCGGCTCCAGCCGTCGGCGGCGATGCGGAAGTACTCCTGCCGGTCGCCCCGCCGCCGCACCCCCTCGACCAGCCCGCTCGGCGTCAGCAGCCGGGTGGCGCTGCTGATCGAGCTGCGGCTGGCCCCCAGCGCGTCGGACAGCTGGGCCGCGCTCTGCTCGGGAGGGTCGCTGATGAGCAGCCAGCCGATCATCCGGCCGGGGATCAGCGGCATGCCCTCACGTGCGAAGAACACCGCGACGTCGTCGACGAACTCCAGCTCTGCTTCCGTGGCCATATCTCCACATTACGGTCATTGCAGTCATAACTGCAATGACTGCATCAACGGTCAGGAAGTCCCGGTACGATCCCGCGACCGCGTCCATCGTCGAGGCGGCCGCGCGGACGATCGTCAGGCGGCCTCGCGGGCGGTCGCGCCCCAGGACAGCAGCGCCTGCGCGGTGTCGAAACGCCGGCTGGAGACGGACTCGTCGAGCAGCACGCCGACCAGCGTCCGCCCGTCCGACTCACCGGCGAACGCCAGGCAGTAGCCCGCCGCCCGGGTGAACCCGGTCTTGAGCCCGATCGCCCCAGGCGTGCGGAGCAGGCGGTTGGTGTTGCGCCACTCGTAGTACCGGTGGCCGTCGCCGGCGTCGAGCTCGTGCCAGCGCGTGCCCGCCACCTGCTTGATCAGCGGCACCCGCAGCGCGGCTGCCGCGAGCACGGCCTGGTCCCTGGCGGTGGAGAAGCCGTCGCCGCGCGGCGTGGGCAGGCCGTCGGCGTTGACGTACTCGGTGTCGTTCATGCCGAGCTCGCGGGCGGTGGCGTTCATCTTGGCCACGAAGCCCTTGACGCCGGGGCCGTACGTGCGGGCCAGCGCGTGGGCGGCGTCGGCGCCGGAGGGCAGCATCAGGCCGTACATGAGCTCGCCGACCGTGATCCGGTCGCCGGGGCGCAGGTCGGCGGTGGTGCCGCCGCCGTCTTCCGCGTACGCGACGTCCTCGCGCTTGATCCGTACGACGTCCGTGGGCTTGGCGTTCTTCAGCACCACGTACGCGGTCATGGTCTTGGTGAGGCTGGCGATCGGCATCCGTTCGCCGCCGTGCTTGTTGAGGAGTACGGCGCCGGAGGAGGCGTCCATCAGGTAGGCGGCGCGGCCGCGTACGGTGGGGGCGTCATCGAGGGTGACGGCCCCCGCGGCGGTTCGGCCGATGGTCGGGGTGGCATGCGCGGGCGCGGTGAGTCCTGTGACCAGGGCAAGTGCGCCTGCCATGGCAGCCAGAAAAGCTTTCCGGTAACGCATCAGCCCAGAGTGCCGCCGGATTTGGCGTGCTCTTGCCACAATGTACGACATTTCGTGACAAATCACATGAAAAGGCCTATATAGCCGTGTAAATCCGTACGGTAAATCTTTTGCCGCAGAGGACAGTGGTGACGCGAATGTGCCCCCGGCGCGCACGTGGCGCGGGCACGCGAGATGATCAACACGACTAGCCTGGCAGGTGTCGAGGGATCGCGACCGAGGGGTGGGGCATGGACGGCGTGCGGCCGGCGGACGACATGGTGCTCGGTATGGTCGCCGGACGCCTGAGCGCGGCCATGGGCCGGCCGTGGGAGGTCCGCGACGGCCTGGCCAAAGGCCCCGGCAGGGTCGCGGTGCGGCTCGGCGGCGACGGCCACCCCGGCACCCCCGGCCATCTCGACCTCGACTTCATCCTCGACGTCGAGCACCCGGAGCGCGCCACGATCGCCGACTCTGTGGCCGGCTACGGCGTCACCACCGAGGAGGCCGTCGAGCGGGCCGTGCAGGTGTGGCTGGGCACCACCGGCAGCGCGCTGCTGGAGCTCCTCGTCCACGACGGCTCCCACGCCGGCCACTTCGCCTCCGGCGACCCCGACGGCTTCCCCGGCCGGCACGCCATCCACGGCGGCATCACCGGCTGGGGCACGGGCGACGACCACGACGCCGTCCAGCGGTGGGCGGTCCAGCACGTGCTGCTGCCGCACCTGGCCCCGGCGCTGAAGGGCGCGTTCGAACGGGAGGAGCTGGTGGGCGTCAAGGCGTTCTTCGGCGGCGGTGAAGGCGGCGAGACCGCCGAGATCCGGGTCAACGGCGACCACCACGAGGCGGGTTCGCGGGCGCTGGCCGAGCTCGACTGGCCGCGCCCGGCGAGCGGCGTCTCCTACGCCCGCACGTTCGTCCTGCTCGTCCACGAAGACTGAGCTTTCGCCGCGCCGGACGCACGTTCGCGGCCGCGCATATTGATCGCGCGCGAGCCCCCTCCGCCTGTTAGCGTTACCGCTGAGGGGGTGAGCCGCGGTGAAAGCCAAACCCGGCCGGCCGGCGGTGCTCATGGACGTCGCCGTACTCGCCGGAGTCTCCACGATGACCGTCTCGCGGGTGCTCAATTCGCCCGACCTCGTCCGCGCCGAGACCAGGGCCCGGGTGCTGGCCGCCGTGCGCGAGCTCGACTACCGGCCCAACCAGGCCGCCCGCCAGCTCGTCACCGGCCGTTCTGGCGTGCTCGGCGTGGTCAGCATCGACACCACGCTCTACGGCCCCGCCTCCACCCTCTACTGCATCGAGCAGGCCGCCAGGCACGCCGGCTACAACGTCAGCATCGCCAGCCTCAGCTCGCTCAACCGCAGGTCGATGGAGGAGGGCGTGCAGCGGCTGCGCACGCAGGCGGTCGACGGTGTGATCATCGTCGCGCCCCACGAGTCGGCCGCCGACGGGCTGCGTCACCTGCCGCCCGAGATGCCGGTGGTCGCGGTGGACGCCGGCGACGACATCCCCGTGCCCGTGGCCAAGGTGGACCAGGCGACCGGCGCCGCCCGGGTCACGCGACACCTGCTCAGCCTCGGCCACCGCAGCGTCTGGCACGTGGCCGGGCCCGCCGACTGGCTCGACGCCAACGACCGCATCGAAGGCTGGCGCGGCGTCCTGGAGGCGGCCGGGCGGCCGGTGCCCGACGTGCTGCGCGGCGACTGGAGCGCCCGCTCCGGCTACCAGCTCGGCCGCCGCCTGGCCGAGGACACCGAGGTCAGCGCCGTGTTCGTGGCCAACGACCAGATGGCGCTCGGCGTGCTGAGGGCGCTGCGCGAGGCGGGGCGGCGGGTGCCTGAAGACGTCAGCGTGGCCGGGTTCGACGACATCCCCGAATCGGCGTACTTCTGGCCGCCGCTCACCACCGTGCGCCAGGACTTCGGTGCGGTCGGCAGGCACGCCTTCCACATGCTGCTCGACCGGATGGCGGGCGCCGAGCCCGAGGCGCGGCGGCTGATCGAGCCCGAGCTGGTCGTCCGCGAGAGCACCGGCGCCGCTCCCGGCAGTACGGGCGCCGCCCCCGGCGCGGTCCCAGCCTGATCACGTCCGTCGAGCCCGAGCCGGTCGTACGGGAGATACGGGAGAGCCCCGGCGCTTACCCCAGCCTGATCACGTTCCAGGAGACCGGGGGCAGCAGGACGCGCGCCGGGTCGTGCTCGACGTCCGGGTTCGGCCTGGGCGCGATCCGGGCGGGGTCGTCGGCCGTGTTGCGGGCGTAGACGTCGGCGTCCGTGAGCGTGGTGGCCTCGACGATCCGCACCCCGCTGAGCGCCCGCGCGTCGATCTCCAGGGACATGGGCGCGTCGATCGAGCGGTTGACGGCGAACAGCGTTGTGCTCTGCCCGTCGTGCGTGGCCACCGCGTCCATCAGCGGCACCTCGCCGTACACCTTCGTCTCGTACGCCGGCGCGACCGGCTCGATCCGCAGCACGTCGCCGGCGGCGTACCGGGACGCCTGGGCGAACGGATGGAAGGTCGTCTGCCGCCAGGCCCGCCCGCCCGGCTCGGTCATGATCGGCGCGATCACGTTCACCAGCTGGGCCAGCGACGCGGCGGTCACCCGGTCGCTGTTGCGCAGCAGCGAGATCAGCAGGCCACCGAAGGCGACCGCGTCGGCCAGGTGGTACTGGTCCTCCAGCAGCGGCGGCGCCACCGGCCAGTCCTCAGGGGTGCCGGTGTCGTGGAAGCGCGACTGGTACCAGACGTTCCACTCGTCGAAGGAGATGTTGATCTTCTTGCGCGACTTCAGCCGGGCCCCGACGTGGTCGGCGGTGGCCACGACCGAGGCGATGAAGTAGTCCATGTCGGTCGAGCAGGCCAGGAAGCTGCCGAGGTCGCCGTCCTTCTCCTGGTAGTAGGCGTGGCAGGAGATGTGGTCCACCAGCTCGTACGTCTCCTCCAGCACCTCCGCCTCCCACGCGCCGAACGTGGGCATGCTCGAACTCGAACTGCCGCAGGCGACCAGCTCCAGACCCGGGTCCACCATGCGCATGGCGCGGGCGGTCTCGGCGGCCAGCCGGCCGTACTCGCGCGCCGTCTTGTGACCGGTCTGCCAGGGGCCGTCCAGCTCGTTGCCCAGGCACCACATTTTGATGCCGTGCGGCTCCTTGGCGCCGTTCGCGATCCGCCGGTCCGAGAGCGCGGTGCCGGAGGGGTGGTTGCAGTATTCGAGCAGGTCGAGGGCCTCGGCGATGCCGCGCGTGCCGAGGTTGACGGCCATCATGGGCTCCACGCCCGCCCGTCGGCACCAGCGGACGAACTCGTCCACGCCGACCTCGTTCGTCTCGGTGCTGTGCCAGGCCAGGTCGAGCCGGTGCGGGCGCTCGGAGACCGGGCCGACGCCGTCCTCCCACCGGTAGCCGGAGACGAAGTTGCCGCCGGGGTAGCGGACGGTGGACACGCCGAGCTCCCTGGTCAGGTCGAGCACGTCGCGGCGGAAACCGTCCTCGTCGGCCGTCGGGTGGCCCGGCTCGTAGATGCCGGTGTACACGCAGCGCCCGAGATGTTCCACGAACGTGCCGAAGGTGCGCCGGTGCACAGGAGCGACCTTGAAGGCGGGATCGAGGGTGAGCTTGGCCTGATGCACGGAGGCGTCTCCCGGAGTTTCGCGGCCGTTACGTGGTCCCGATTGTTAGCGTTATCACAGACCCGGGTCAAGGGGCCCGAGGCGCGGTCCGGGTCCCCGCAACCGGTTGCGAGCAGGCCCTTGACAGCCTGCTTGTTACCGCTAACACTCGGGTAACCCCGCTGAAACAACGGGGTCCGCGCGGCGACCTCCGCGACCCGGAGTGCTCGCCCACCAGCGCCTCCGTGAGAGAGGCGCCGATCACGCCTGCCTTGAATCCTCCGGTGTCAACGAGAACATAGCTGGTGCAGGAAGAGGCCCCCAGTGCACGGTCCCCCCGACATCACCCGACGGCACCTCCTCGGCGGCAGCCTGGCCCTGCTCGGCGCCGCCGCCACGGGCTGCGCCATCCCCATGGGGCTCGGCTCGTCCCAGACCCGCGTCAAGTACTGGCACTTCCTCGGCGCGAGTGACGGCATCATCATGAACAAGATGGTCGGGGCGTTCGCGAAGGACAATCCCGGCATCTTCGTCGAGGAGAACGTGCTCCAGTGGGGTGAGCCCTTCTACACGAAGGTCGCGATGGCCGGCGCGGGCGGCCGCTCTCCCGACCTGGCCACCTTCCACCTGGCCCGGCTGGCGGGGATCGGCGCCGGCCAGATCCTCGACCCGATCGACGTCAAGCTGCTGGAGGAGGCCGGCCTGCGCGGCGCCGACTTCAGCCCGCCCATCTGGGAACGCGCCCACCTCGACGGCGTCCTCTACGCGATCCCGTTCGACGCCCACCCGATGGTCGAGTACTACAACACCGACATCTGCCGGCAGGCCGGGCTGCTCGGCCCCGACGGCAAGCTCGCGCCCACCAAGGGCGTGGACGAGCTGATCGCCCGGCTCACCAAGGCCAAGGACGTGATGGGCGGCAAGCCCCCGCTGGCCTTCGACGCGCTCGGCCTGGGCACCGTCGGGCCGTGGCGGGTGTGGTATTCGCTCTATCCGCAGAGCGGCGGCACCCTTGTGTCCGACGACGGCACCCAGGTCACCATCGACGACGCCAAGGCGCTGGAGGCGCTGCGGCTCATGCAGCGGCTCGGCAAGGAAGGGCTGTGCGACTGGCGTACCGACTACGGCGCCTCCGTCGCCAAGTTCACCAACGGCGAGGCGGCGTTCCTGTGGAACGGCGACTGGGAGACCACCGGGCTCAAGGAACGCGGGACGCCGTTCAGCATGACCCGCTTCCCCAGCGTCTTCGGCACCGGCGCGGCGCAGGCCGACTGCCACGCGTTCGTGCTGCCGCACCAGCGCTCCCGCGACCCCGAGGTCGAGCGGGCCACCTACCGCTTCATCGCCTACCTGGTCAAGAACAGCGCCGACTGGGCGGTGGCCGGGCACGTGCCCGCGTACCTGCCCGCGCTGGAGGAGCCCGACTACCTGGCGCTGCAGCCGCAGTCGGAGTACCGCTCGGTCATCACCGAGGTCGCCCTCGACCCGCAGGTGTGGTTCACCGGGTCGGCCTCGCGGCTGTGGATCGAGTTCGGCGAGGCGTTCTCCCCGGTCATCGCCGGGACGCGTACCCCCGAGGAGGGGCTGGCGGCGGCGAAGGCGTCGCTGAGCCGGCTGATGTCCGCCCCGAACCCCTTCCCCGACGAGGCGCGGTCATGACCGGCCCCTTTCTCCGACGAGGAGCGCTCATGACCGCGCCGGCCGTGGAACCGACCAGGAGAGGCCTCATGACCGGGCCGGCCGTGAAACCGACCACCAAGGAGGGCTCATGACCACCACCGTCGCGGCCCCCTCGACCGCCGCCCCCGCCCCCGCGGCCAAGGCCAAGGTCCGGCGCGGCTGGACCCAGCACGGGCTGCTCTTCGTGGGGCCCTTCCTGCTGATCTACCTGGCCTTCCTGGTCTGGCCGACCATCCTCGGCTTCCAGATGAGCCTGTCGAGCGTCAACATCGCCGGCGGCAACAACCACTTCATCGGGTTCGACAACTACGCCGAGGCGTTCGCCGACCCGCGCATGTGGCGCTCGCTGTGGAACACGCTCGTCTTCACCGTGCTGAGCACGATCCCGCTGGTCCTGCTCGGCCTGGTGCTCGCGCTGCTGGTGCACAACGTGCGCTTCGTGCAGTGGCTGTGGCGGCTGTCGTTCTTCGGGCCGTTCCTGCTGCCGTCGGCCGTGGTCTCCATCCTGTGGCTGCAGATGATCTACCCGCCCGACTACGGCCTGCTCAACGGCACGCTCGGCACCGACGTCCTGTGGCTGGGCGACCCCGCCACGGCCATGTGGTCGGTGGTGCTCACCACCGTCTGGTGGACGGTCGGCTTCAACTTCCTGCTCTACCTCGCCGCACTCCAGTCGATCCCCACGCACCTGTACGAGGCCGCCGCCATCGACGGCGCCTCCTCCTGGGACAAACTCCGCTCCATCACCCTGCCGCTGCTGCGCCGCACCACAGTGCTCATCGTGGTGCTGCAACTGGTCGCCTCACTCAAGGTCTTCGACCAGATCTACCTGATGACCGGCGGAGGCCCGCAGGACGCCACCCTGCCCATCATCGAGTACGCCTACGACGTCGGCTTCACCGGTTACCGCGTCGGCTACGCCTCGGCCGTCTCGTACATCCTGTTCGTCCTGATCGTCATCGTCTCCCTGGCGCAGCTCCGGCTGTTCCGCAAGCGCGAGGAGGTCGCGTCGTGACCAAGCGGTTCAGCTTCAGCCAGCTCGTCCTGCTGGTGGCCGCTCTGGTGCTGGCGGTGATCTGGCTGGCCCCCATCGCCTGGGCCGTCGCCACCTCACTCAAGCCCGAGTCCGAGACCACCAAGCTGCCCCTGGAATGGATCGGCAGCCGGATCACCTTCGACTCCTACGCGCTCGTCCTGGAGACCGGCGGCATCGTCAAATGGGCGATCAACTCGACCGTCACCGCCGTGATCGTCACGTTCCTCACCGTGCTGTTCTCGGCGATGGCCGCATACGGGTTCGCGCGCACGCAGTTCAAGGGCCAGCGGGCGCTGCTGGGCCTGATCCTCGCCGGCATCATGATCCCGCCCCAGGTCCTCATGGCCCCGCTGTTCGCCGAGATGGTCGCCCTGGGCCTGGTGGACACGTGGTGGGCGATCATCCTGCCCCAGGTGGCGGCCCCGCTCATCGTCTACATCCTCTTCAAGTTCTTCCAGGACGTACCCCCCGAACTCGAACAGGCCGCCTTCGTCGACGGGGCCGGCCGCTGGCGGGTCTTCTTCACCATCGTCCTGCCCCTGTCGCGCCCGGTCCTGGCCGCCGTGTCGATCTTCACCTTCATCAACACCTGGAACAACTTCCTCTGGCCGTTCCTCGTCTCCACCGACCCGAACACGATGACCCTCCCGGTCGGGCTGGCCAACGTCGTCCAGGGCACGTTCGGCCTGCGCTACGCACAGATCATGGCCTCGGTGGTCCTGGCCGGCCTGCCGCTCCTGGTGGTCTTCGTCCTGTTCCAACGCCAGATCGTCCGAGGCGTGGCCCACACGGGCTTGGCCGGCCAGTGACCCTCAACACCTCACCGGGTCCGCCGGCCGGCGGCGGCAGTCGAAGGCGAGGGCCTCAAGCTCGCTCGGGCTGATCAAGAGCATCGACTCGGCAGCGAGCTGAGCGGGATGCTGTCAACCTCGGACAACAAGAAGCCCCAGCTCCCGGCGTCCGCCGTGAGCTGGGGCCTTGACTTCTGGTGGACGATACTGGGATTGAACCAGTGACCTCTTCCGTGTCAGGGAAGCGCTCTCCCGCTGAGCTAATCGTCCTTGGAGGTGGCGACGGGATTCGAACCCGTGTGGACGGCTTTGCAGGCCGCTGCCTCGCCTCTCGGCCACGCCACCGAGCTGAACCTCATCTCCGAGCGGAAGACGGGATTCGAACCCGCGACCCTCACCTTGGCAAGGTGATGCTCTACCACTGAGCCACTTCCGCGTTGCCTCGTGGACAACTCTAGCGGTTTTTTCGAGCGGATGCTGCCGCCTGACCGGGGTCAGGCGTGGAGGCGGCGGGCCAGGCTGTGTTCGGTGGCGGGGAGGCTGAGGAAGATCTCCAGGATTCTGGTGAGGCGGTGGACCTCGATGCGGTGGAAGGCCGGCCCCTCCGAGCGGGCCAGGACCAAGGAGAGGCCCAGCGGGGGCAGCGGGGCGTGGATGGCGTGCAGGCCGTCGTCCAGGGTCAGGGCCTCGGGGCGGGCCGGTGTCTCCAGAGGGAGGGCCGGATCGCGGGGGGCGCGCCAGCTCGCGTGGACGACGCGGTGGCCGGCGACGGCGGCGGCCCAGTCGGCGCTGAAGAGGGCCGGCAGTGAGTCCACCAGCGTGGTGAGCGCCCGGTCTCCTGCCGTGGTGAGGTATTTGAGGATCTCCAGCTCCGGGTAGGTGCCCGGCGCCTCGCGGGTGGGCCAGACGCTGACCGCCGTCACGCCGTCCACGCCTTGCAGGCTGCTGACCAGGGTCTGCGTGGGCGTGCCCGCCGGGCAGCAGACCGTGATGTCGTCGACGGCCCGGCCGTCGACCCGGTCGAGGACGGTCACCTGGGTGATGTCGGCGCCCGCCGCCCCCAGCACCTTGGTCACCTGAGCCAGGGACCCGGGCCGGTCGGGCAGTTCGACGCGGACTCGAAGAAGCATCCGTCCCCCTCACCGAAGATGCCGGATCACAGACTATCGGCCGAATACCGTTCACAGCCTGACCTGCGCTACAACTGACGGGGTGAAGATTGGGCCGATTGGGGTGTGGCCGCCCGTGGTGCTGGCGCCGATGGCGGGCATCACGAACGCGCCGTTCCGGGTGCTGTGCCGTGAGCAGGGCGCCGGCCTGTTCGTGTGCGAGATGATCACGACCAGGGCCCTCGTCGAGCGCAATCCCAAGACGTTGCGGATGATCAGGTTCGCCGAGTCCGAGCGGCCCAGGAGCATCCAGCTGTACGGGGTGGATCCCGACATCGTGGGGCGGGCGGTCCGGATGATCGCCGAGGAGGACCTGGCCGACCACATCGACCTCAACTTCGGCTGCCCCGTGCCCAAGGTGACCAGGCGCGGGGGCGGGTCGGCGCTGCCGTACAAGCGGAATCTGCTGCGGCGGATCCTGCGTGCGGCGGTCGCGAACGCCGGGTCGCTGCCCGTGACGATGAAGATGCGCAAGGGCATCGACGACGACCACCTGACCTACCTGGACGCCGGGCGGATCGCCGTCGAGGAGGGCGTCGCCGCGATCGCGCTGCACGCCCGCACGGCGAAGCAGCACTACGGAGGCGTGGCCGACTGGGAGGCCATCGCCCGGCTGAAGGAGGCCGTCCCCGAGATCCCCGTGCTGGGCAACGGCGACATCTGGTCCGCCGACGACGCCGTCGCCATGGTGCGGCGCACAGGGTGCGACGGCGTCGTCGTCGGGCGGGGCTGTCTCGGGCGGCCGTGGCTGTTCAAGGATCTCGAGTACGCCTTCGACGGCAGCCCCGAGCGGGTACGGCCGACACTCGGCGAGGTGGCTGACGTGATGGCCAGGCACGCCGAGGGGCTGACCGAGTGTTTCGACATCGAGCGGTACGCGGTGGCCGACTTCCGCAAGCATGTCGGGTGGTATCTGAAGGGGTTCACGGTCGGGAGCGAGCTGCGGCGCGAGCTGGCCACGGCCGAGTCGCTCGACGGGTTGCGGGAAGGGCTGGCCAAGCTGGAACGCGACCAGCCGTGGCCGCCGAACACCGACACGCCTCGGGGCAAGTCGGGCGAACGGTCGAAGGTGCTGCTGCCTGACGGGTGGCTGGACGATCCCTGGGACTGCCCCATCCCTGAGGAGGAGTCGGACGTTTCCGGCGGCTGACCCACTCTTGAGCCGCGTTAGTGGGGGCCGGTGATCTCCGTGCCGCAGGGGCCGCCGCCGACCGACGCTTCGAGCCGTACGGGCTCGCCCGTCATCGTCAGCGTCGGGTAGTACTCGGCGATCCGCTCCGCCGAGCGGCCGGTGTAATGACAGATGAAGCTGCGGCGGAAGCGGTCCTGGGTGCCGTTGGGCTCCGAGCCGTGCACCAGGCTGCCGTTGAAGAACAGCACGTCGCCGGGGTTCATGTCCACGGGCACCTTCTCCAGGCCCGGCGGCGGCGGCACGTACTCCCTGGTGAAGGAGACTCCCTCGTCGGCCTCCTCCGGGCAGAACAGGTCCATCAGATGCGTACCGGGAACGACCTCCAGACCGCCGTTGGCCCGGTCGACCCGGTCGAGCGCCACCCAGGCGGCCACGCAGGTGCCCGGCTCGACCCGGAGGTAGAAGTTGTCCTGGTGCAGCGCCTGCCCCCTGGCGCCCGGCGGCTTGAAGTAGAACATGCTCTGGGCTGCTATCGGCTCCTCCCCGAGCAGCTCGCGCAGGATCGCGCCGACGCGGGCGTCGAGCAGGTAGCGCAGTGCCACGTCGCTCACCTGGTGCGGGTGCATGATCCGGGGATAGTCGCGCAGGATGTCGTACGGCCGCCCCGGCTCCTGCGGCTGCGGCGTGAAGTGGCCCGGGATAGGGCCCCTGGCGTGCATGCCCATGAACTCGTCGCGCAGCTCGGCCACCTCCTCGGGGGAGAGGAGTGCGGGCACGATCGTGTACCCCTGCTCGTGGAAGTCGTTGTAGCTCATGTCTGTCACGGTAGGCGGCCGGGATGTGCCACGGTATGCCCATGACCGCTGAGGACATGTCTGTTCCTGCTGCCGAGCTGATGATCGTGGGCCACTACGACAGGGCGCCCGGCTACGCGACCCGCCGCCCCGGCGGCTCGCCGAGCTGGCTGCTGCTGTGGACCGAGGCCGGGGCCGGAGCCGTCGAGCAGGGCGGGGCGGCGTTCGCGGTGGGGGAGGGGGATCTGGCGGTGCTGCGGTCGGGGGTGGCCCAGCACTACCGGGTACGGCCGGGGGCGGGGCGGTGGCGGTTCTGGTGGGTGCACTTCCAGCCCCGGGCGAGCTGGGCGGCCTGGCTGGGCCCGTACGCGAGGGAGGGCGGGTGTCACCTGGTGGCGGGCGTGCCCCGGGCCGTGCATCCCCGGATCGACCTGGCCTTCCAGCGGGCCCTCCAGGACGCCCGCTGGACGCCCGACACGACGCCGGCCGCTCCGGCCGGCGACCTGGCCGAGGCAGGGGTGAGCGTCCCTTCGGACGGTGATGCGGGCGTGGCGCGGGGGTCGGCCGGTCCGGATGGTGGTGCGGGTGAGGTGCGGGGGTCGGCCGGTCCGGACGGTAGGGCGGGTGAGGTGCGGGTGCCGGCGGTGGTGGTGGGCAGGGCGGCGCGGGAGCTGGTGCTGGGGGCCGTGGAGGAGGTGCTGGTGCTGGCCACCGCCTCCGCGCGGCCCGAGGGGAAGGGCGAGGAGGGGGACGAGCGGGTACGCCGCGTGCTGGCGAGGATCGCGGCCGAGCCCGGTGCGCCGCATTCGGTGGCCTCGCTCGCCCGTACGGTCGCGCTCTCCCCGTCCCGTTTCGCCCACCTGTTCGCCGAGGAGACCGGCCAGACGCCGATGCAGGCGGTGCGCCGGGCCCGGGTGCGGCACGCCGCGAGCCTGCTGGAGGTGACGGACATGGACGTCGGCCAGGTGGCGGCGGCCTCGGGTTTCGTCAGCCCGTTCCACTTCAGCCGCGCCTTCAGACGGGAGTACGGCCTCCCGCCCCGCGACTACCGCGCCCGCCTCCGCCCCATCACCGACTGAGCAACGCCGCCACCTGCCCCGTCGGCCTGCCGGAGATGTGGCAAGGGTTCATCCGGGCTTCAGCGGAATGTCCCCTTCTGAACGCTCTCCGCAACCCGCCGCACGTCAGGCTGTCCGCGCCGGCACCCCAGCCGCACACCCCACCCCTGCGTAAGGACCCCCATGCTCACCCGGCGTGCGCTTCTCGCCGGGGGCGCGAGCCTGGCTGTCTCCGCCGCGACGGGCCCGAGTCCCGTCCGTGCGGTCGCCCGGCGCGCCCCGCTGCGCGATCTCTTCCGGCTCGGCGTCGCCTCCGGTGAGCCCGCGCCCGACGGCGTCGTGTTGTGGACGCGCCTGGCGACGGACCCGCCGGCCCTGGACGGGCTGGGCGGGATGCCACGACGCCACGTGCCCGTGGAGTGGCAGCTCGCCAGGGACGAGCACTTCCGCCACGTCGTACGCCACGGCACCGAGATCGCCCGCCCCGAGGCGGCGCACAGCGTCCACGTCGAGCTCGAAGGACTGGAACCGGGCGCCGAGTACTTCTACCGGTTCCGCGCCGAAGGCGACCTGTCGGAGACCGGCCGCACCCTGACCGCCCCCGCCCCGGGCAGCCGCAGCCGCGCGCTGAACCTGTCGTTCACCTCCTGCGCCGACTACCAGACCGGCTGGTTCACCGCCTACCGCCGGATGGCCGATGACCACCCCGACCTCATCGCGTTCCTCGGCGACTACATCTACGAGTACGGCGACTATGAGCACCGCGTCCGCGACCAGGCCGGCGGCGAGTGCCTCGACCTGGCCGGCTACCGCCTGCGCCACGCCCAGCACAAGACCGACCCAGACCTGCGCGCGGCCCACGCCATCGCCCCCTGGGCCGTGGTCTGGGACGACCACGACGTCAGGAACGCCTGGGCCGGCGACGTCCCCAGGAGGCGCAGGGCGGCGGCGTTCCGCGCGTACTACGAGAACATGCCGCTGCGCCGCGCGCAGCGGCCGCACGGGGCGGCGCTCAGGCTGCATCGCAGCATCCGCTGGGGCGCGGTGGCGAACCTGCACCTGCTCGACACCCGCCAGTACCGCGACCCGTACGCGTGCGCCGGCCACAGCGGCACCGTCGGCCCCGACTGCGTGGAACGCCTCGCCCCCGGCCGCACCATCCTCGGACAGGAGCAGCAGACCTGGCTCGACGCCCAGCTCAGGGACTCGCGCGCCACCTGGGACCTGCTCGGCCAGCAGGTGTTCATGATGGAGATGGACTGGGCCCGCGGCCCGGCCGAGGGCTGGTCCAACGAGGGCTGGGACGGCTACGTCGCCTCCCGCGACCACCTGGCCGCCACCATCCACGCCCACCGGCGCAACGCCGTCGTGCTGACCGGCGACGTGCACTCCCACTGGGCCGGCCAGGTCAGCCGCGACCACCGCGACCCCGGCGCCGAACCCGTGGCCGTCGAGCTCGTCACCACCTCGGTCACCAGCGCCGGCGACGGCCTCGACGAGTATCCCGACACCCGGAACCTGCTCGCCGAGAACCCGCACGTCTCGTTCTTCGACGGCCGCCGCGGCTATGTCAGGACCAGGATCACGGAGCGGGAGATGACGGTCGACTTCCGTTCACTGGCCTACGTCACGCGACCGAACGCACCCGTCCGCACCTCCGGCTCGTTCGTCATCGAGCCGGGCGACCCGACGCTCTACCCCGCCTAGCCGGGCCGAACCCGCCGGAATCCGCTCAGATCTCCACGTGGCCGCCGCTGCGCCAGTAGACGTTGCCCTCGCGCGACAGCAGCTCCTCGTCCACCAGGTAGCGGCGCAGCGCCGCGTAGTCGTCGTGGAAGGCCCGCAGCGCCACGTTCACGTCCTTCTCCGCGTAACGCACGCCGGGCTCGAAGACCGCCGCGATGTAGTTGAGCACGATGAGCCGCTTGTCCCGCCGGATCGCCGTGGTCGTCAGCCGCCCGTCCACGAGGAAGGCGCGCAGCACCCGCTCCTCGGCGCTCAGCTCCTCGGCCGGCTCGGCGTGCGCCCGCAGCAGGTCGCGGAAGCGTTCGGGGGTGGCGCGCCACGTGCCGCTCTCGTCGCATGCGGCGAGTCCGCCGCTGGCGAGCTTGTGCAGGGACTTGGGGGAGAGCCCGTCGGTGGTTCCGAGCACCAGGGAGGCGAACGTCTTGAGCGTGTCGTCCTGGTAGAGGAGTCCGAGAACGCGCCTGATGTCTTCGTCGTTCACTCGTACCATTTTGTCCCATGATCACAGCACTGTTGCTCGCGGCCGCCGTCGCCGTCCCGAACAACTTCCTCCTGTACGAGAAGGCCGCCGCCAAGAAGGACGCCAACCCCGAGACGAGCTGGTCGGTCAGCGGCAAGAGAACGGCCCGGCTCGTCGTCAACCCGTGCCAGAAGACCGCATTAGGCCAGCGCGGCCGGACCTCGGCCAGGACGCTCATCTACACGGCGGTGCCCGACTACGCCAAGTCCGAGCAGGTCGTCCTCTACCGGTCCGCAGCCGCCGCGGGCCAGGCTCTACGTGACCTGCGGGCGGCCGTGAAGTCCTGCGGCACGTCCGGCTACCGCTACTCCTCCGCACCGATCGCCCTCGGCGAGACGGGGCTGTCGGTCACCGGGCAGGCGTACCAGGACGGGAAACCGGCCATCGGCGGCGACCGGGCGATCGTGACCCGGCGCGCGAACGCCCTGATCCTCTACACCGTGTCCGGCGAGTGGGGCAAACCGGCCAAGGCCGACTTCAGGCAGCAGACGAAGGACACCAAGCGCATGCTCGCCAAGATCTGCGCCATCGCCGCATGCTGACGCCGGCGCCGGCGTCAGGGCCGAGGCGAGTGCCGGTGAGGGGGCCTGTGACGAGGGAATGTCTCGATCTTGAGACATGGTCATGACACGACCTCGACGTTCGGCGAAGGAGAATCAATCGACAGGCCTGTGCCGGGGCGCCCTTGCCAGTCCGTTCCGGCACAGGGCTTGTCGTTTCTTCTTCAGAGCCGGTCTTCTTCAGAGCCGGTTGAGCCCCTGGACGTACAGGACCGCGCGGCCCTCCTCGTCGGACGCGGCCAGGTCGACCTGGGCGTCGATGCCCCAGTCACCGTCGCCGGCCGGGTCCTTGACCGTCTGGCGCACCTTCCACAGCCCGCTCTCCTCCTCGATGCGCAGCAGCGCGGGCCCGCGCGCGTCGGCGTCGGTGTGGATCTCCTCGTGCTCGTCGTAGTAGGCGTCGAGTGCCGCGCCCCAGTCGACGTCGGGGGCGAGCTCCTCCAGCTCGGCCTCCTTCTCCAGCGCGCACAGCTCGACCAGCCGGAACATGGCGTTGCGCACCAGCACGCGGAAGGCCCGCGGGTTGGCGGTGACCGGCCGTACCTTGGCCTCCAGCTGCTGATGCTCCTCCAGCGCCGCGGCCGGGTTGGTGAGCTTCTCCCACTCGTCGATCAGCGAGGAGTCGACCTGGCGGACCAGCTCGCCGAGCCACTCGATCAGGTCGACCAGGTCGTCGGTCTTGAGGTGCTCGGGCACCGTGCGCGACAGCGTCCGGTAGGCGTCGGCCAGATAGCGCAGCACCGTGCCCTCGGAACGGGCCAGCTCGTAGAACTGGATGTACTCGCCGAACGTCATCGCCCGCTCGTACATGTCGCGCACCACGGACTTCGGGCTGACCGTGTAGTCGCCCACCCACGGGTGGCCGCGCCGATACGTCTCGTACGCCCCGAGCAGCAGGTCGTCGAGCGGCATCGGATACATGACCTCGGCGAGCTGCTCCATGCGCTCTTCGTACTCGATCCCGTCGGCCTTCATCTGCGCGACGGCCTCGCCCCTGGCCTTCTTCAGCTGGGCGGACAGGATCTGGCGCGGGTCGTCGAGGATGGACTCCACGATCGAGACCATGTCGAGCGCGTACGCCGGCGACTCGCGGTCGAGCAGTTCGAACGCGGCCAGCGCGAACGTCGACAGCGCCTGGTTGAGCGCGAAGTCCTCCTGCAGGTCGATCGTCAGCCGGGCCCGGCGGCCCTGCTCGTCGGGCTCGGCGAACTGCTCGACGATGCCGCCGGCCAGCAGCGAGCGGTAGATGGCGATGGCCTGGCTGATGTGCCGGCGCTGCCACTTGCGGTCTTCGTGGTTGTCGGTCAGCAGGTGTTTCATCGCCTGGAAGCAGTCGCCCGGCCGGTTGATCACCGCGAGCAGCATGGCGTTGCTGACCTTGAACCGGGAGTTGAGCGGCTCCGGCTCGGCCTCCTGGAGCTTGGTGAAGGTGTCCTCGCTCCAGCCGACGAAGCCCTCCGGCGGCTTCTTACGGGCGTAGCCGCGCCGCCGCTTGGGATCGTCACCGATCTTGGCCAGCGCCTTGGCGTTCTCGATGTCGTGCTCGGGGGCCTGGCAGGCGACGTAGCCGATGGTGTCGAAGCCCGCCCGGCCCGCGCGGCCGGCGATCTGGTGGAACTCGCGGGCGCGCAGCCGCCGCACCTTGTTGCCGTCGTACTTGGACAGGGCCGTGAACAGCACCGTCCTGATCGGCACGTTGACGCCGACGCCCAGCGTGTCGGTGCCGCAGATGACCTTCAGCAGCCCGGCCTGGGCCAGCCGCTCGACCAGGCGCCGGTATTTCGGCAGCATGCCCGCGTGGTGCACGCCGATGCCGTGCTTGACCAGCCGCGACAGCGCCCGGCCGAAGCGGGTGGTGAAGCGGAAGCCGCCGATCATGGCGGTGATGGCCTCCTTCTCGGCCTTGGTCGCCATGTTGATCGACATCAGCGCCTGGGCCCGCTCCATCGCCGCGGCCTGGGTGAAGTGCACGACGTAGACCGGCGCCTGGCCGGTCGAGAGCATCTCCTCCAGCGTCTCGTGCAGCGGGGTCATCCGGTAGGAGTAGATCAGCGGCACCGGCCGCTCGGCGTGCTTGACCACCGACGTCGGCCGCCCGGTGCGCCTGGTCAGGTCGCGCTCGAACATGGACACGTCGCCGAGCGTGGCCGACATCAGCACGAACTGTACGTTGGGCAGCTCCAGCAGCGGCACCTGCCAGGCCCAGCCCCGGTCCGGCTCGGCGTAGAAGTGGAACTCGTCCATGACGACCTGGCCGATGTCGGCCGCGGCCCCGTCGCGCAGCGCCACGTTGGCCAGGATCTCGGCCGTGCAGCAGATGATGGGCGCGCCCGGGTTGACGCTGGCGTCGCCGGTCATCATCCCGACGTTCTCGGTGCCGAAGATGGCGCACAGGTCGAAGAACTTCTCCGACACCAGCGCCTTGATCGGCGCCGTGTAGAACGTACGCAGGTCGCGGGTCAGCGCGGTGAAGTGGGCGCCCGCGGCCACCAGTGACTTGCCCGAGCCCGTCGGCGTGGCCAGAATCAGGTTGCTGCCGGAGACCACCTCGATGAGGGCCTCCTCCTGGGCGGGATAGAGCGTGAGCCCCCGCTCGGCGTTCCAGGCGACGAACGCGTCGAAGATGGCGTCCGGATCGGCGTCGATGTCGTCGGGCAGGCGGTCGATGAGAAGGCTCACACTCCTATCCTGCCGAAGTTTGCCGGGTGGTCGAACCGCTCGCGGCCAACTCGGTCAAGCGACCTCGCCCCCGCAGCCCTCAGGTGCGGGCGCGGGGCACGGTCGGTAAGCCGTCAGGCGCGGGCGCGGGGCACGGTCAGCAGCAGGCCGCCGAGGAGGGCGAAGACCGCCAGGAACGGGCCGCCGCCGGGCGCGAAACCGCCCACGGTCAGCGTCAGCACCCCCGCGCCGACCAGTCCGGCCGCCGTGAGCGCGCCCCGCCAGCCGCCCGCGCCGAACGGCAGCGCGGGCGGCGTCTCGAACCTGGCGA
This sequence comes from Nonomuraea sp. NPDC048892, assembly GCF_040649735.1. Classification (NCBI taxonomy): domain Bacteria; kingdom Bacillati; phylum Actinomycetota; class Actinomycetes; order Streptosporangiales; family Streptosporangiaceae; genus Nonomuraea; species Nonomuraea sp. NPDC048892. Next base: position 156,765 of record NZ_JBEZFZ010000008.1, read on the forward strand.
ACCCCTTCAGCAGCGGCCACAGCACCAGGCAGAGCAGCCCGAACCAGATCGGCCAGCCGAGGAACCACAGCACGCTGCCCGGCCGCGGCGTGTCCACGCCCAGCAGCACCACCACGACCCCGGTCACCGCGAACAGGGCCGGCATGTGCCACAGGTACACCGTCATGATGCGCGGGCTCGCCCAGTCCAGCAGGCGGGCCGGCGCCAGCCGTACCAGCACCGGGCGCAGCAGCGCGGCCAGGCCGATCTGGCCGAGGCCGACGGCGAGCATGGCCAGCGTGGGCGGCGCCATGTTGGACACCTCCGCGCCCGGCAGGCCGATCATGCTGCCCGGGTAGGGGCCGTGGGCCACCAGCAGCGCCGCCGCCCCGAAACCGCCTGCGGCGAGCAGCCACGGGTGCCGCAGCCGGCCGCCGGCGTAGAAGAAGCCGAGCTGGTGCACGGCCAGCCAGACGAACAGCACGTTCACATAGCCCAGGGCGTCGATCCCGGAGGAGAAGCGCACCACGTCCGTCAGCACCGCCCCGGCCGACAGCAGGACGGGCACGCGCCAGCCGTGCCGCTCGTGCAGGCGCAGCGCGTACGGCGTGACCGTGACGGCGATCAGGTAGACGGCCAGGAACCACAGCAGCTGGCCCGTCAGCTGCGCGCCCACCCCGAGCGGCTGCGCGGGCACCCCCAGGCTGAGCAGCACGTGCGGCAGCGGGATCCACACCGCGGCCAGCGGCAGCAGCGGCCAGGCCAGGCGCCGCAGCCGGATCGCCAGCCACAGGGGAGCGGGCTTCGACGAACGGCCGAAGCTGATGGCGTTCGCCGCCCCGCCCGCGAAGAACACCAGCGGCATCACCTGGCTGATCCACGTCACCACCCACACCCCGGGCGTCGACAGCGCGTTGCCCGTCGTCAGCCGCCCGCCCTCGTACGTCAGCACCGGGATCGTCCAGTGCTGCAGCACGATGAGCGCCATCCCGGCCACCCGCAGCAGGTCGATGAAGGGGTCGCGGCCCGCCGGGCGCGCGTCCGCCGGGCCGCGCGGCCTCGCGGGCGCGGCAGTGGGGCGGTCCAGCAGGGCGGTCATGGGGAGCCTCGATTCCTGGGGGAGCGGATGGCTCAAGGCTCCCGTCCAGGGCGCTCGCGCACATTGCCGCGAGCCGCCGTCCTGGGGTCGAGATCGCACCACCGGCCCGGGTAGGGCTGGCCCTACCCCCATACACCGGCGCACCCGCTCGTCCGCGCGAGCGGCCCGGCATACGGTGGTGGCCATGCGCTCCCTGACGAGGCGTGTCCTTCTCGACACCCGCTACACGCTGGTCGGTTTCCCGACCACTCTCATCGGCTTCGTGCTCATGATCGCGGGATTCGCGGCAGGGGTGGGCACGGCGGTCGTGTGGATCGGCGTGCCGCTGCTGGCCGGCACGCTGCTGGTGGCGCGGGGCTTCGCCGACGCCGAGCGCGGCTGGCTCTCCGACGTGCTGCGCAGGCCGCCCGTACGGCCGCGCTACAAGCCCGCGCCGCCCGGCGCCGGCCGCTTCCGCCGCCTCGTCAACCCGCTGACCAGCGGGCAGTCCTGGCTCGACCTGCTGCACGGCATACTCAACCTGCCGTTCGCGATCATCGCTTTCGTGCTCACGGTGGTGTTCTGGGCGATCCCCATCTCCGGGCTCACCTATCCCCTGTACGGCCTCATCACCTCCCGCATCCCCGGCAACACCGAGCTGCCCGAGCTGCTCGGCCTGGGCGACTCCTACGGCATCAACGTGCTCTTCTACGTCTCGGTCGGCCTGGTCTTCACGCTGCTCATGCCGTTCGTGGTCCGCGGCGCCGCGCTGCTGCGCTCAGGCCTCGGCCGGGCCCTGCTGACCGGCGTGGCCGAGCTGCAGGAGCGCATCGACGACCTGGCCCAGGGCCGCGCCGCCGCCGTCTCCGCCGAGGCCAACGCGCTGCGCAAGCTGGAGCGCGACATCCACGACGGGCCGCAGCAGCGGCTGGTGTCGCTGGCCATGGAGCTGTCCAGGGCGCAGCGGCAACTGGCCAAGGATCCCGAGGCGGCGCGGGCCACGCTCAGCGCCGCGATCGGCGCCACCCGCGAGACGCTCGACGAGCTGCGTGCGCTCTCGCGCGGCATCGCCCCGCCGATCCTGTCCGACCGCGGCCTCGCGCCCGCGCTGGCCGCACTCGCTGGCCGCTGCACGGTCCCCGTCGACCTCGACGTGCAGACCGTCGAGCGCTACCAGGCCGCCGTCGAGAACGCCGTCTACTTCGTCTGCGCCGAGACCCTGACCAACGTGGCCAAGCACAGCCGCGCCACCATCTGCACCGTCCAGCTCATCCGCATCGATGACGTGCTCATGCTGACGATCGGGGATGATGGGGTCGGCGGCGCGCACGTCGCCAAAGGACATGGGCTCGCCGGGCTGGCCGACCGGCTCCGCGCCGTCGACGGGGAGCTGACCGTGCAGTCGCCCGACGGCGGGCCCACGATGATCGTGGCGGAGGTGCCGTGCGGGTAGTCGTGGCCGATGACGCTGTTCTGATCAGGGAGGGCCTGGTCAGATTGCTGGAGGAGTTCGGCTGCGAGGTGGTGGCCACGGTCGGTGACGGTGACGCGCTCGTCGCCGCGGTCGCCGAGCACAGGCCGGACGTCTCGGTGGTGGACGTACGCATGCCGCCCTCGTTCACCGACGAGGGGCTCAAGGCGGCGGTCGAGGCCAGGCGCCGGGTGCCCGGCGCGCCGGTGCTGATCCTCTCCCAGTACGTCGAGGTCTCCTATGCCGACGACCTGCTGGCCGACGCCCGTGGCGCGGTCGGCTACCTGCTGAAGGACCGGGTCGTCGACGTGGAGGAGTTCCTGGAGGGCCTGCGGCGGGTGGCCGCCGGTGGAACCGTCTTCGATCCTCAGGTGGTGTCGCAGTTGATGGTGCGCAGACGCAAGGACGACCCGCTGGCCGAGCTCACGCCGCGCGAACGCGAGGTGCTCGGCCTGATGGCCGAGGGGAAGTCGAATCCGGCCATCGGGCGGCAGCTCGTGATCAGCGACGGGGCCGTGGAGAAGCACATCAGAAGCATCTTCAGCAAGCTCGGCCTCTACGCGGAGGACAGTGACCAGCATCGCCGGGTGCTCGCCGTCCTGACCTACCTGCGTTCGTGATCCCGTTCCCGGCCGCCCTGACCTGACGTTCACGCGAACCCTCCCGGGCCTGGCCCGCCGGCCGAGCGGGGCGGCTCCGCCCGCCGGTCCCTCCTGCCAGTGAGAGGGTCGCTGGCCGGTCCGCGCGCCGCTACGCGCGGACCTGGCCGCTCGGGGTTCTACCCGAGCGCGTCGACCAGCTTCTTGCGCTGCTGGGCGCCCAGGCCGCCGAGGCGGCGCTTCTCGTCGACGCCCGCCTCCTCCATCAGCGCGGTGGCCTTGGCCGGACCGACGCCCTTGACGGCGCGGAGCGCCTGCGACACCTTGATCTTCTTCGCGATGTCGTCGTCGCGCTCGAGCAGCTGGGCGAACGTCAGCTCGCCGGCCTTGACCTTCGCCAGCAGCGCCGTGCGCGCGGCACGGGCCTCGGCGGCCTTGGCCAGAGCCGCCTGACGCTGCTCGGGGGTGAGAGTGGGAAGTGCCATCTCTGTTCTCTCCTCGGGGAGTTGAGCGTTCGGGTTCTGTTACCCGTGGTGCAGTGGCTAATCATGGCGGATACCAGCGGTTCGTGTTGCGGAAAGTGCGTGGTCAGCGTCCGGACCACGCTGATGCGCCCGCTTCCGCGCACGCCACGTCCTGCGCGACCGTGCCTCCGCTGACCCCTATGCCACCGACCACGCGTCCCGTCTCACCGTAGCCCGACCAGAGCGGCAGGCCGCCGCCGAAGCAGACGAAACCCGCTCCGGCCAGGCCCGCGAGCTCGCCGTCCGCCGCGGTCAGCGGGGACAGCTCGGAGGTGGGCCTGCGCAGGGCCACCGACGTGTACGCCTTGCCCCGCGCGAGGACGGGCCCGGAGATCTCCGCACCGTCCATACGCTGGAACGACACCAGATTTCCCCCGTCGTCCACGATCGCCACGGAGATCCGGGCGCCCTCGCGGTACGCCTGCTTGACGGCCGCCTCCGTCATGCGGAGCGCGAGTTCGAGATTCACGCGGTTCGCCCCTCGGATCATGATTCTTTCGCGCCTTGGCCCTCCCCATGCGTACCCGTGCCGGCCGGGCCCGTGCAAGATCGCCTATGCGGGTGCGCAGCCGTGGGCTCACAGTGGCTTATGCCGGTCCAGGGTGGAATACGTCACACTTTGTCGGTCGGGCGTGTCGCGAGCCTGGTCAGGGTGGTTTTTGCGCCAGAGTTCCAGCCCCTCGGGTGTGAGGAAGCTGTCGAAGACCGACTCCATCGCACCCAGGAGCGCGCCGCGCCAGCCGAGGGCCGAGCCCTCGATCCGCGGCGGCCGGTCGCGGCGGATCGCCATCAGGCCGGGCTCGCAGGCCGCCATGAGGGCCTGTCCGGCCCGCTCAAGCAGTTCCACGCCGTGGCCTGACAGCGTCACCACCTCCGGGTCGTGCGCGTTCACCAGGGCCGCCACGCCGCGTCCCAGGGCCCTGGCGTTGGCCTCCACCGCCTCCCCGCCCGTCGCCAGCACCCGCTCGGCCTGCTCGCGTCCCCTGCCGCCGCCGTGGGCCAGGCCGGCGTGGCGCAGCAGGGCGTTCGCGCCGACGTCCATGCCCCAGCAGCCGGTGGCGCCGCAGGGGCAGGGGCGGTCGTTGCCGGACAGCGGCATGTGGCCGAACTCGGCGCCGGCGCCGCTCGCCCCGGCGACCGGCCGGCCGTCCACGACCAGCACGCCGCCCAGGTCGAAGTCCACGTGCAGGTGCAGGCCCACCCGGACGTCACACAGGTGTCCGCGCCGCGCCTCCGCCAGTGCGGCCAGGACGGTGTCGTTGCCGATCACGGGCATGTCGGGCTGGTCGAAGGGCCCGCCAGGGTGGGTGGCGGGCGTGCCGGGTCCGGTGGGCGTGCCGGGCAGGTTCAGCAATGCGGGGACGTCCACAGAGCGCCAGCCCAGGTGGGCGATGTCGACCAGGCCGCCGTGGCGGATCGGGCCGGCCAGGGCCACCCCGACGCCGACGACGCGGTGGCCGAGCCGCCGCCGGTGCTCCGCCACGGCCTCGCCCAGCGGCCCCAGTGTGCCCTGGGGCGTGCCGTCGTGCGGCCGTACGTCTAGCACCGTGACCCGGCCGCCCAGCTCGCACGCCGCCAGCTCCCAAGCGTCCTCGCGCACGTCGGCGGCCAGCGCGACCGGCCCGTCCGGATGCGGCCCAGGCACCAGCGTCGGTCGGCCCCGCGCGTGCCCGGGGGCCGGCTCCTCGTGCAGCAGGCCGGCCTCGGCGAGGCCGGCCACCAGCACCGAGGCCGTGCCCCTGGCCAGCCGCAGATCGCGGGTGAGCTGGGACCTGGTGCGCACGGCACCGGAGTCGTGCACGGCGCGCAGCAGCCTGACCCGGTTGTGCGCGCGAAGCTCGCCACTCGTCGTAGCTCCATTCACGAGGACAGTTTATGCTCTAGCCGTGAACAAAAGTCTCACTGAAGCACAACGGGCACGTGTCGGAGTTTTCGGATTCTTCTTTCTCGCCGGTCTTGTCATGGGTTTGTGGGCGGCCGGGCTGCCGTCGCTGAACGAACGGCTCGACCTCGGCCCCGCCAGGCTCGGCAGCGTTCTGCTGCTGATCTCCGGCGGGGCGCTGGCGTCGATGCTGGTGGCCGGACCGCTGGTGGACCGGTGGTCGAGCCGCCGGGTGTGCTGGATCGCCGGGCCCTTCTCCGGCCTGGTGCTGCTCGGGCCGGCGCTGGCGTCCTCGTACTGGATGCTGGCGGTTCTGGCCGTGCTCTTCGGCGTGGGACTCGGCGTGACCGAGATCGGGATGAACGCCCATTCCGTCGAGGTTGAACGCGTCTACCGGCGGCCGATCATCTCCGCCTTCCACGGCACCTGGAGCCTCGGCGGCGCCACCGGCGGCGGGATCACCGCTCTCGCGCTGGACGCCGGGGCGGACCCGCAGGTGCTGCTGATCACGGCGGCGATCGTGGTGCCGTTCCTGTACCTGCCGGCCGCGCGGCTGCTGCTGCCCGGCACGCCGGGGGACGGCTCGGCGGCCGGCTCTTCCGGTTCCCCGGACGCGCCCGGGGAGTCGCTGCGCTGGGGGCTGATCGCGCTGCTCGGGGTGGCCGCCTTCGCCGGGCACCTCAGTGAAGGGGCGGCCATCGACTGGAGCGCGCTGCACGCCCGCTGGGTGCTGGAGGTCGATCCGGAGATGGCGCCGCTGGCGTACACGATCTTCTCCGTCGCCATGACGGCCGTGCGGCTGCTGGGCGACCCGATCAGGGGCAGGCTCGGCTCCGTGCGGACCATCCAGCTCGCCGGGCTCTTCGCCACCGCCGGATACGTCCTCGTGCTCGTCTCGCCGCTCACGGGGGAGGCCGTACGGGTCGCGTGCGCCTGGACCGGGTGGGCGCTGGCCGGCGTCGGGCTGGCCACGGTGGTGCCGGTGCTGTTCAGCGCGGTCGGCGCGGCCGGGGGCCGGGTCGGGCGGGCGCTGGCGATGGTGACGGCGTTCGGGTACAGCGGGCTGCTGCTGGGGCCGGCCGTGCTCGGGTACGTGGCCGAGGCGACGTCGCTGCCGGTGGCCTTGTTCATCCCGGCGGTGCTCGCGGCGGTGGTGACGCTCACCGGCTCCCCGGCCATCCGCGCCCTGCTCCGCCTCTCGGCATCCCCTGTCCAGAACGCCGCCCCCAGTGCCGCCGGCGGAGCCGCCCCCGGCGCTGCCAACGGGGACGGGGCCGGTCCGGCGGGGGAGCGCGGGTACGAGCCGGAGCCCGAACCCGCCCGCGACTGATCCTCGTCCCGCCATGTCCGCCATGTCCCGTCATATCCGCGCGGTCCGCTTCGCGGGCCGCTTGAGGTGAGGGCGCCGGCGCAATACGTCCGTCATGTCCGGCCCGCGCGCGGCCGGACGTGACGGATTTGTGCTCAAGGCCGCTGACCTGGTGTTATGTGATCGTGACTTGACCTGCAAGTTACATCCAGGTTTCATGTCCTCCACACGGTAAACGTTTACAGGCGGATGGCCGTAAACGTTTACGCACGATGGAAGGACAGCCTTGGCCGACGGACCCACGATCAACACGATCGCCGAGCGCGCCGGTGTCTCGATCGCCTCCGTATCGCGGGTCCTGAACGGCCTGCCGACCAGGCAGGAGACCGTGCGCAAGGTGATGGCCGCCGCGGACGAGCTCGGCTACGTGCGCAACGCCGTGGCCAGGTCGCTCAAGTCGCGCCGCACCCACCAGGTCGCCTTCGCCATGGCCGACGTCGGCAACCCCGCCTACCTGGCCATGCTGCGCCAGATCCAGCCGGTGCTGAAGGCCGCCGGATACCGGCTCGTGCTCCACTCGACCGACGCCGTCGTGGAGGACGAGATCGCCGTGCTGCACAGCCTGGGCGAGCGCTACGTGGACGGGCTGATCATGGTCCCGCTGCGGGTCACCGAGGCTCATCTGCGGATGCTGGCCACGGCCAGGGCGCCGGTCGTGATCATCGGCTCGGTGCCCGACGGCACCCGCGTCGACAACGTACGGGCCGACTCGCGCACCGGCGTCAGGCTGGCGCTCGACCACCTCCACGCGCTCGGCCGCCGCCGCATCGCCCTGGTCAACGGCCCGCTGGACACCGTGCCCGGCGCCGCCCGCGGCGCCGCGTACCGGGAGGCGCTGGGAGACCTGGACCTGCCCTACGACGAGGACCTCGTCCGGATCGGCGACTTCTACCGCGCCGACGGGGCCCGCGCTGTGGCCGAGCTGCTCGCCGCCCGGCCCGACATCGACGCGCTGATGTGCGCCAACGACCTGATCGCGCTCGGCGCGCTCGACGTGCTGCGGGCCGCGGGCCGGCGGGTGCCCGAAGACGTGGCGGTGGTCGGCATGGACGACACCGACCTCGCTGCGGCCTCCTGGCCGTCGCTGACCAGCGTCTCGCTCGGGTCGGCCGAACGCGGCAAGGCCGCCGCCGAGCTGCTGCTCGAACGGCTCCAGGGCGGCGAGAGCGATCCCCGGGTGGTCACCGTGCCGCCCCGCCTCGCGGTCCGGGCCTCGACGGCGGGCCCGGCGTACGGAAAGTACACAGACGGAAAGTACACGGGCGAAATGCACGCGGGCGGGAAGGAGGGCGGGGCGTGACCGCGACCGAGACGAGAGCGGCGCCGCCCCGGCGGTCGCCCGCCAGGCGCCGAGGCCCCTCGCGCCAGACGCGGGAGATGTGGCTGCTGATGCTGCCGGCGATGGTGCCGGTGCTGCTGTTCAGCATGGGCCCGCTGCTGTACGGCATCGGCCTGGCCTTCACCGACGCCCGCAACACCCGCGTCCACCAGACCGAGTTCGTGGGCCTGGAGAACTTCACCGCGCTGCTGGCCGACGACGAGTTCTGGTCCTCGTTCCGGATCGGCGCGATCTGGTCCGTCTCGGTGACCGTGCTGCAGTTCGTCGCCGCGCTCGGCCTGGCGCTGCTGCTCAACGAGAAGCTGCGCGGCCGGGCCGTGGCCCGGGTGCTGTCGGTGGTGCCGTGGGCGATGCCGCCCGTGGTCATCGGCCTGATGTGGAAGCTCGTCTACCACCCCGACGCCGGCATGCTGAACGACCTGCTCGGCACGCACGTCAACTGGCTGGCCGACTTCTCGCTAGCCCTGCCCGCGATCATCGTGGTGGGCGTCTGGGCTGGCATGCCGCAGACCACGGTCGTGCTGCTCGCGGGCCTGCAGAACGTGCCCAAAGAGCTCTACGAGGCCGGCGAGATGGACGGCGCGGGCTCATGGCGGCGCTTCTGGAGCATCACGCTGCCGCAGCTCAGGCCGATCATCGTGGCGATCACCTCGCTCGACTTCGTGTGGAACATCAACCAGTTCGGGCTGGTCTACGTGCTCACCCAGGGCGGCCCGGGAGGGCGCACGCGGCTGCCGATGCTGTTCGCGTACGAGGAGGCGTTCCGCTACCGCATGGCCGGTTACGCCTCGATGCTCGGCCTCGCCATGGCGATCGTCGTGCTCGCGGTGCTCGGGCTGTACCTGTGGCGGCAGATGAGGGAGGTCAGGTGAAACGCGTTTCACAGTACGTGGCGCTGGTCGCGTACGTCGTCTTCCTGGCGTTCCCGCTGCTGTGGCTGCTGTCCACGGCGCTGAAGACGCCCCAGGAGATGGCGCTGACGGAGCCCACGTGGATCCCGGGCGAGCCCACGCTGGCCAACTTCTCCGACGCGTTCGGGGAGCAGGACCTGGTCGGGGCGGCGACGCGCAGCCTGGTGGTGGCGCTGTTCGCCAGCGTGATCACCGTGGTCATCTCGCTGCCCGCCTCCTACGCCATGGCGCGCTACCGAGGGCTGGTCAACAAGATCGCGATCGGATGGGTGCTGGTCAGCCAGGTGTTCCCGTTCATCCTGATCATCATCCCGCTCTTCATGATCCTGCGGGACCTGGACCTGGTGAACACGCTGCCGGGCCTGGTGCTGGTGCACGTGACGTTCACGCTGCCGTTCGCGCTGTGGATGTTGCAGGGGTACGTCCGCGCCGTGCCGCCCGAGCTTGAGGAGGCCGCGTCGGTGGACGGTGCGAGCCGGGTGCGGGCGATCGTGAGCGTGGTCGCCCCGCTGCTCGCGCCGGGCGTGGTGGCCACGCTGCTGTTCTCGTTCATCTCGTCCTGGAACGAGTTCATGTTCGCACTCGTGATCTTGCAGGACCCCGACGTCATGACACTCCCGCTCACGCTGGTGAGGTTCACCGGCCCCGAGGGGGTGGCCAGGCTCGGGCCGCTGGCCGCGGCGTCGCTCATGGCGACGATCCCCAGCCTGATCTTCTTCGCAATCATCCAGCGGCGCCTGAAGTCCGGCCTGATGGCCGGCGCCGTGAAGGGCTAGGAGGCCTCATATGCGAATCAAGTCCGCTCTGGCGGCGGTGGCCGTCCTCACGCTCGCCGCCGCGTGCGGCGGGGGCGGCGGCGAGTCGTCGTCCTCGCCCGGCGCGCCCGTCAAGCTCGACTTCCTCAGCCTGGCCTGGCAGAAGGAGTCCGTCGCCGCGAACAAGCAGATCGTGGACGAGTGGAACAAGGCCAACCCCGGCATCCAGGTCACCTACGTCCAGGGCAGCTGGGACAACGTCAACGACCAGCTCGTCACCCAGTTCGCCGGCGGCACCGCGCCCGACGTCATCCACAACGACTCGCCCGCGCTGGCCGGCTTCGCCTCCGACGGCTACCTGCTCGACCTGAGCGACAAGCTGCCCGCCGAGCTGAAGAGCGACATCCCGCAGGCCGCCTGGGACACCGTCACCTTCGACGGCGGCAAGGGCGAGCAGGGCGTGTACGGCGTGCCGTTCCTCCAGGAGTCGCAGGTCATCATCGCCAACAAGAAGCTGCTCGACGAGTCCGGCGTGCGCGTCCCGGCCCCGGGCGAGCCGTGGACGTGGGACGAGTTCTCCGCGGCGGCCAAGAAGATGACCAAGGGCGGCACGTTCGGCGTGGCCTGGCCGATGAAGTCGCCGGTCAACAAGACGCTCAACCTGGCGCTCAACTTCGGCGGCACCTTCTTCCAGACCGCCGGCGGCAAGACCACCGTCAAGGTCGGCCCCGAGGAGCGCGAGGTGCTCCAGCGCATCCACGACCAGCTCTACAAGGACAAGTCCGCCGACCCGGCCGCGCTCGGCCAGGGCACCGCGGACCCGCTGCCCGCCTTCTACAAGGGCAAGTTCGCGCTGCTGCCGGCCGGCGTCTATCTGCGCCAGCAGGTCGCCGAGCAGGCGCCCGACGGGTTCGAGTGGGTGACGCTGCCCGCGCCCAAGGGCACCAGCGCCCAGCAGGGCGCGGTCTCGCAGACGCTGTCGGTCGCGCAGGAGAGTAAGCACCCGGACGAGGCGCTGAAGTTCATCTCGTTCTTCCTGAACGGCACCAACCAGGCCAAGCTCGCCAAGGGCGACTGGCTGCTGCCGACCTCCCAGAAGGCCGCCGCCGACCCGGCCATGACCACCAAGGAGAACGGCTGGGACGTGGCCACCGCCTCCGCCAAAGACCTCGTCGTGGCGCCGTTCCTGAAGGTGAACGGGTTCGACGAGTGGAAGACCAAGGTCGCCACGCCCGCGCTGCAGGAGTACTTCGCCGACAAGATCACCCTCGACCAGGCGGCGAGCAAGCTCGTCGAGGACGGCAACAAGGTGCTGGAGCGGTACCAGCGGTGACTTCCTTGCGGGACAGGGCCCGGGGGTGCCTGCTCGGCCTGGCGGCCGGCGACGCCCTCGGGGCCCCGGCCGAGAACCTCACGCCGGCCGAGATCCGGCGGCGGTGGGGACGGCTCACCGAAATCGAGGGCGGCGGCACCGACGACACCGAATACGCGATCTACGCGGCCTCCCTCCTCGTCCGCCACGGGCACGGCCTGAGCGCGCAGGATGTGGCGGCCGCGTACCGGGCGGAGATCATCCCCCGGGTGGCCGGGCCCATGCGCGGAGCCGGGTTCTCCGAGCTGGGCACCGTCGAAGCGCTTCGCCGGGGGCTGGAGCCCCCGCTGACCGGGCTCGTGCACGCGCACGGCTGGTCGGACGGGCTGGCGATGCGCGCGGCGCCGTACGGGATCTTCTGCCCGGGCGATCCAGCGGAGGCGGCGCGGCTGGTGGAGCAGGACGGGCTGGTCAGCGGGTCGGGCGAGGGCATACTCGGCGGCCGGGCGGTCGCCGGGGCGGTGGCCGCCGCGATGGGCGGGGCCACGCCGGACGAGGTGGTCTCCGCGGCGCTGTCGGTGATCCCGGCGGACTCGTGGACGGCCAGGAATGTCGTACGGGTACGTGAGGTCCTCGCGGCCTTCCCGGACTCGGCCGATCGAGACGCAGGCGACCGAGACGTTGGCGGCCCGGAGCACGGCGACGCGGACCTCAACGGCTCGGACCCCGGCGAGCCGGGCCCGGACGGCATGGAGCTCGTCGAGGCGTTGCACCGGGCCGTCGTCGTCCGGCACTACCCGTGGACCGACGTCGCGCCCGAGGCCGTGGCGCTGGCCCTGGCCGCCTTCCTGGCGGGAGACGGCCAGGTGGAGGCGTCGGTGACGTTCGGGGTGAGCCTGGGCAGGGACGCCGACACGATCGGCGCCATCGCGGGAGCGATGGCCGGGGCCGCGCGGGGAGAGCGCGGCGTGCCCGCCCGCTGGGCCGCCAGGATCGGGCCGGTGACGGGCAAATGCCTGCCCGTCGTGGCCGGAAGACACGTGCTGGACGTCGCCGACGAACTGGCGGAAGGACTGTAGAACACCATGTCGGGGGACAGAATCAGGGGGGCCGTCGCCGGGCTCGCCGTGGGTGACGCCGTGGGCTGGCCCGCGGCCAGGCACCGCGCGGCCCTGCACGCGCCCTGGGGCCGGCGCCTGCACCGCGAGCTGGACGCCTTCGCCGAAGAGCACCAGGTGACCACGCTGCCGGTGCCGTTCGCGCTGAACCAGCCCGTCGCGCCGCTGCGGATCGGGCCGTCCGACGACGCCGAGTGGCTGGCGTGGACGCTGCTGACCATCGACCGGCCGCGCGCGGACGCGTTCAGGGACCTCATCCCGTCGCGCCCAGGCACCGGCCCGCCAGGCGCGCCTGCGCCGATCAGGGCGCGGATCTCCGTGGCCACCGCGCTGGACAACCTGGCCAACGGGGTCGAGCCGCCCGCTTCGGGGCACGACAATCCCCATCATTTCGACGACGCCGCCGCCATCAGGGCCGTCGCGTTCGGGGTCCTGGGGAGGGATCCCACCGAGGACGCGCAGGTGACGAACGCCGGAGACGGCGTGCTCGCCGCCCAGGCCATGGCCGCCGCGGTGAGCGCTGCCGTGACCTCAGGCCCGGCGTCGGGTGCGGAACCCGGTGCAGGTCCCGGCGCGGGGCCGGTGACGGGGCCGGTGACGGGTTCGGCGGCGAGGGCTGTGGCGGCGGCGGTCGAGGCGGCGCTGGCCGCGCTGCCCGAAGACACCGCCATCGGGCACAACGCCCGCCTGGCCCTGTCCGTCGCCAGGAAGGCGGGCGACCCGTTCGCCGCCGTCCCGGCGCTGGACGCCGCGCTGCTCGACCACGTCTACAGCTACGGCGTCGGCGCCGCGCAGACCGTGCCCGTGGCGCTGGCGCTGGCCGAGGCGGCGGGGGGCGAGCTCACCAGGGCCGTGCCCGCCGCGGCCTGCCTGGCCTCACTGTCCGACTCGGCGCCCGCGCTGACCGGCGCGCTGACCGGAGCCTGCGGCGGTTACGGGGCGATCCCGGAGGGGTGGACCGCCACGGCCCGTACGCTGTCCGGTTGTTGCCTGCCTGATCTGGCGGGCCGAGATCTGATCGAACTACTGGAGGGAATCGCATGACGCCGCTTGAGGACAGGGCGACCGGCTGCGTGGCGGGGGCGGCGGTCGGTGACGCGCTGGGCGGCGCCACCGAGGGCTGGACCTCCGAGCAGATCGTCGAACGGTACGGGGGCCGCGTCGAGGGCATCGTGCCCCCGTACAACGACGACTGGCGCAACGCCAGGCCCATCGCGCCGTACCACAAGGGCGACGGCCACATCACCGACGACACCCTGATGACGCACGCGCTCATCCGCGTGTACGAGAAGACCGGCGGCCACCTGGACGCCTACTCCATGGCCGAGCACCTGGTGCCCGAGCTGATGAACGAGCGGCGCTGGATCCCCGAGCTGGAGGCCGAGGCGCTGCCGCTGCAGCGGATCTTCCTGGCCGAGAAGTGGATCGTGGCCAGGCTGCACTACGGGCACGTCGACCCGCGCGAGGCCGGCGTCGGCAACATCGTGAACTGCGGCGCCGCCATGTACGTCGCCCCCGTCGGCATCGTCAACGCCGCCGACCCCGACGCCGCCTACGCCGAGGCCGTCGACCTGACCGGCGCGCACCAGTCCAGCTACGGCCGCGAGGCGGCGGGCGTGATGGCCGCCGCCGTGGCCGAGGCGATGCGGCCGGGCGCCACGGCCGACTCCGTGGTGTCCGCCTGCCTGCGCCTGGCCAAGGACGGCACCAGAGCCGCCATCGAGGCGGTCTGCGAGGCCGCGGCCGGTCTCGGGCACTGGGAGGGCTCGTTCGAGGCGCTGCGGGCGGCGATCAGGCCGTACGACACGGTCGCCGACACCTACCGTGACCAGGGGCTGGGCGCGCGGCGGCCGAGCCGGGTGCACAGCATCGAGGAGCTGCCGCTGGCGCTGGGGTTCCTGGTGATCGCCAAGGGCGACTACCGGGACACCGTGCTGGGCGGCGTCAACTACGGGCGCGACGCCGACTCGATCGCCTCCATGGGCGGGGCCATCGCGGGCGCGCTCGGCGGGCTGGGCGGCGTGCCGAAGGAGTGGGTCGAGCAGGTGGCGGCGGCCAGCCGGACGGACCTCGTGGCTCCGGGGCGCGCGATCGCCGCCGTGGCACGCCGGGTGCACGAGGGCGACCTGCTGCGCCGCCGCGCCCACGAGTCCGCGTTCGCCGAGCTCGACGGCGCATGATCCGGCTCACCTGGGTGCAGCCGGAGGACCTCGTCGGTCACGAGCTGCGCCAGGCCGCCGAGGACGGCCGCGACGCGAGCGAGATCGCCGCCCGCTGGCACGCGGCCGGCGGCCACGACGCCCCGCCGCGCGCCGGCGCCTCCGAGCCGGGGGCCGTCCGGCTGCGCGGGCTGGCCGAGGAGCTGCTGGACGAGCTGGCCGCCGTCCCCTCCCCGCTGCCCGAGCCGTCGGACCTGGCCGGCATCATCGCCGCTTGCCCCGACTGGCCTCGGCGGCGGCCCCGCGCCGACGTGGACCCCGCGCGGGTGCTGGGGGCGTGGCTGGGCCGGGCGGCTGGCTGCGTGCTCGGCAAGCCCGTCGAGAAGATCCCGCGCGAAGGCATCAGGCAGATCGCCGAGGCCACCGGCAACTGGCCGATCCAGGCCTGGTTCACCGCGAAGGGCCTGCCGGACGACGTCGCCCGCCGCTGGCCGTGGAACCGCCGCAGCGCCGTCAACTCCCTGGCCGAGAACGTGGACGGCATCCCCGAGGACGACGACCTCAACTACCCGCTGCTGGCCCTGTCGGTCCTTGAACGTCACGGCCGCGGGTTCACCACCGAGGACGTGGCCAAGCTGTGGCTGGACGAACTGCCGGCGGGCCGTACGTTCACCGCCGAGCGCGTCGCGTACCGCAACCTGCTGGACGGCGTCGAGCCGCCGGCCACCGCCACCTACCGCAACCCGTTCCGCGAGTGGATCGGCGCGATGATCAGGACCGACGTCTACGGCTGGGTCAACCCGGGCGACCCCGCCACGGCCGCCGAGTACGCCTGGCGCGACGCCCGACTCACCCACACCGCGAACGGGATCTACGGCGCCATGTTCGCGGCCGCCATGTGCGCCGCCGCGCTGGTGGCCGATTCGGCGGAGGAGGTCGTGCGGGCGGGCCTGTCCGTGGTGCCGCGCGGCTCGCGCCTGTACGCGGCGGTCCGCCTGGCCGTCGCCGACGCCGCCCGTGAGGACGACTTCGAACGCGTCGTCGACCTGCTGCACGAACGCCACGGCGACCTGCACTGGGTGCACACGATCCACAACGCCGCCCTCGTCGCGGCCACCCTGGTCCACGGCGGCGGCGACTTCACCGCGACGATCGCCGGGGCGGTGGCGGGCGGCTGGGACACCGACTCCGCCGGCGCCACCGCCGGGTCCGTCGCGGGCGCGCTCAACGGCGGCGTACCGGAGCGCTGGCGGCTGCGCGACAGCCTGGCCAGCAGCCTGACCGGGTTCGACGGAGTGAGTCCGGCCGAGCTGGCGGCCAGGACACAGGAGATGATGAGGGCATGATCTCGGTTTTCGGCAGCGCCAACATGGATCTCGTCGCCTACGTCTCCCAGGCCCCGCGACGCGGGGAGACGGTCACCGGGCACCGGTTCCGCACCGTGCCCGGCGGCAAGGGCGCGAACCAGGCGATCGCCGCCGCCCGCGCGGGCGGCGAGGTGACGTTCCTGGGGGCGGTGGGCGACGACGGGTTCGGCGCGGAGATGCGCGCCACGCTGGCGGAGGCCGGGGTGGGCGTGCGCGGCCTGCGCCAGGTGCCCGGCCCCAGCGGCATCGCGCACATCGTGGTGGACGACGACGGCGGAAATTCGATCATCGTCGTCCCCGGCGCGAACGGCACCGTCACCGGGCCCACCGGCGAGGACCTGGCCGCCATCGCCGGCTCACGGGCGCTGCTGCTGCAGCTTGAGCTGCCCATGGAGGCGGTCGTACGGGCCGCGCAGGCCGCCCGCGTGTCCGGCGTGCCCGTCTTCCTCACCCCGGCGCCCGCCCAGCCGCTGCCCGCCGAGCTGCTTGAGGCGGTCACGACCCTCGTCCCGAACGAGCACGAGGCCGCCGCCATCACCGGCGTGACGGGCCCGGACGCGGCCATGGACGCGCTGCTTGAGCTGGTCCCCGAGGCGGTGATCACGCTGGGCTCCGAGGGGGCGCTGTACGGGTCGCGGTCGGGGGAGCGGCTGCGGGTGCCGGCGGTGAAGGTGAACGCGGTGGACACGACGGCGGCCGGCGACACGTTCGTGGGAGCGCTGGCGGTGGCGCGCACCGAGCGGATGCCCATGGAACGCGCCCTGCGCTTCGCCTCCGTGGCGGCGGCGCTGTCGGTGCAGCGCGAGGGCGCCAGCACCTCGATGCCGACCCGCCGCCAGATCGAGGACGCCCTCGACTGACGCTCAGGACGAGCCGGAGCCCGACGACGACGTCATCCGCCCGGACGCCGGCCCGATCAGCCGAGCGCAGCGGGTCAGTGGGTGTGCAGGTGGGTGAGGGTCTGGCGGAGCTCGGTGCGCAGGATCTCCTCGGCCGCCGCGCCGTCGCCGTCCCTGATGGCCGCGACCAGCGCCTCGTGCGTGTCGTGCCCCGGATTACGATCGTGCTCCCGCAGCCCCAGCAGCTCGACCAGGTCGATCAGCCGCTCCCGCAGGGCGGGCGCGAACTCGGCGAACAGGTCGGACAGCACCGGGTTGCCCGCCGCCGCCACCACCGCCGCGTGCAGCGCGATGTCGGCGTCCACGAACGCGGCGTCGTCCTCCCCGGCCGCCCGTGACCGGCCCTCCAGCGCCGCCTCCAGGGCCGCGACGTCCTCGCCGGTACGCCGTCCGGCCGCGAGCGCCGCGGCCTGCGTCTCGACGATCATGCGTACCTCGTAGACGTCGGTGATGGCGGCCCGCCGCAGCCGGGCGGCCCACCCCTCGGCCGGGCCCGCGGCGGCGACTGTGGCGATCACGAACACCCCCGACCCCTGCCGCGCCTGCACCAGCCCCGCCCCGGCCAGCGCCCGCAGCGCCTCGCGCACCGTCGAGCGCCCCACTCCGAGGGCCTTGGCCAGCGCGTTCTCCCCGGGCAGCCGGGTGCCCACCGGCCACTCGCCCTGGGTGATCTGCTCGCGCAGGAGCTCGGTGGCCTGCTCGACGAGCGGGCTGGGCCGGAGTGAGCCGAGGGGCATCGCGTTTCCTCTCAGGTTGTCTGAGGACCTGTGGTGTGGTTAGTCTAGCGCCCATGACGTCGTACGGTCGCCTCCTTCTCGGCCGCCGCGGCGGGGCCTGACCGGACCGGCACCCCGCCGCGGCGGTCGGTGTGCCCAGCCGGTCTCCCCTCCGAGCACCGAGAAGGACGAACTCATGTACGACTGGAACAGGCAGCGCCCGAGCGCCATGCCGTACCACCGCTACCGGCCCGCCCACGAGCGCGTCGAAGTGCCGCTCGCCGCCGAGCGCGCCTGGCCGGGGCGGCGCATCACCGCAGCACCCCTCTGGGTCCCCGTGGACCTGCGCGACGGCAACCAGGCGCTGGCCGAGCCGATGGACCCGGCCCGCAAGCGCCGGATGTTCGACCTGCAGACGGCCATGGGCTTCAAGGAGATCGAGGTCGGCTACCCCTCGGCCAGCCAGACCGACTTCGACTTCGTCCGCGAGCTGGCCACGCCGGGCGCCGTGCCCGACGACGTCACCGTGGTGGTCTTCACCGCCGCCAGGCGCGACCTGATCGAGCGCACGTTCGCCGCCGTCGAGGGCATGTCCCGCGTGGTCGTGCACCTCTACGCCGCCACCGCCCCCACCTGGCGCGAGGTGGTGCTCGGCCACGACAGGCGCGAGCTGCGCGCCCTGATCAGGGACGCCGCCGGCCACGTCGCCCGCCTGGCCGGCGCCCGCGACATCCGCTTCGAGTTCTCGCCGGAGGTGTTCAACCTCACCGAGCCTGACTACGTGCTGGAGGTCTGTGACGACCTGACCGCCCTGTGGGACGCCTCGCCCGACCGGCCGGTGATCCTCAACCTGCCCGCGACGGTCGAGGTGGCCACGCCCAACGTGTACGCCGACCAGATCGAGTACATGCACCGCAACCTCGCCCGCAGGGACGCGGTGATCCTGTCCGTGCACCCGCACAACGACCGCGGCACCGGCGTCGCCTGCGCGGAGCTGGCTCTGCTGGCGGGGGCGCAGCGGGTGGAGGGCTGCCTGTTCGGCAACGGGGAGCGCACCGGCAACGTGGACCTGGTCACGCTCGCGCTCAACCTGCACGCGCAGGGCGTCGATCCCATGATCGACCTCTCGGACATCGACGAGGTGCGGCGGGTGGTCGAGCACTGCAATCGCCTGCCGGTGCCCGACCGCCACCCGTACGCGGGCGACCTCGTCTACACCGCCTTCTCCGGCACCCACCAGGACGCCATCGGCAAGGGCCTGGCCCACCACGCCAAGCGGGCCGCCGAGCTGGGCGTGCCGCCGGAGCGGGCGCCGTGGGAGGTGCCGTACCTGCCGATCGACCCGGCCGACGTCGGCCGCGACTACCAGGCCGTCATCCGGGTCAACAGCCAGTCGGGCAAGGGCGGCGTCGCGTACCTGCTCAACACCCGCTACGGCCTCGAACTGCCCCGCCGCCTGCAGATGGACTTCTCCCGGGTGGTGCAGCGGGCCACCGACGGCAGCGGCGCGGAGATCGCCGCCGAGCAGCTCTGGGAGCTCTTCCACGCCACCTACCTGGCGCCGGGGGAGGCCGCCCCGCTGGCGAGCTGGAGCACGGTGGAGACCGGGCCGGGCGTGCACACGTTCGAGGGGACGCTGACCAGCGGGCGCACCCTGAGCGGCACCGGCAACGGGCCGCTGTCGGCGCTGACCGCCGCGCTGACCGCCGACGGTCTCGACGTGGACATCCTGCACTACGCCGAGCACGCCCTCGATCCCGGCAGGGGCGGCCGGGCCATCGCCTACGTCGAGGTCCGCGCGGGCGGCGTCACCCGCTGGGGCGCGGCCACGGACACCTCCGTCCTGACCGCTTCGGTCCGCGCCGTGCTGGCCGCGGTCAACCGGGCCATCGATCGGGCCATCGACCCGGCCGCGCACGCGATCGGCTGAGCGCTCGCGTACGATCACAGCCTCTGAGAACGATCACCCGGTGGAGAGGACACGGATGTTCGAGGCGGGCGCCGTCCTGGAGGTGCTGCGGGCCCTGCGCGCGGCGGGCTGCGCGGTCTGGATCGCCGGCGGCTGGGGCGTCGACGCGCTCGTCGGGCGCGTCACCAGGACGCACGCCGACCTCGACCTGCTCCACCGGGTGGAGCAGGAGCCCGCCGTGATCGCGGCCCTGGAGGCCTTGAGGTACGCCGAACAGCACGAAGGCGTCGTCCCCGGCAGGCCCGCCCGTTTCGTCATGGCGGAGCCCGGCGGGCGCGAGCTGGACCTGCACCCGCTGAGCTTCCGCCCCGACGGCTCGGCGCTGCAGCGGCTCGACGACCACGGCGGCGCCTTCACCTATCCGGCGGACGCCTTCGCCTCCGGCGTGATCGAGGGCGTGGCCGTGCCGTGCCTGTCGGCCGCCCAGCAGGTGACCTTCCACCAGGGCTATGAGCCGAGGGAGCGCGACCTGCACGACATGGCCAGGCTGCGGGAGACGTTCGGGATCTCGACCCACTTCTGAACGGGTGGTCAGCCCTGGGCGACGACCCCCGACAGGTGCGCGGCGCACTCGTCGCGGTAGAACAGCGTACGGCTGCGCAGCCGCTTCGGGTCGGCCAGCACGGCCCGGGAGACCGACGGCAGCACCGCGTGCCGTACCGGCCCGAACAGGCGGGCCACGTCGGCGGGCGTGCCGCCCTGGGCGCCCAGCCCAGGGGCCAGGATGGGCCCGTTGAGGTCGGTCAGCGAGTCTTCGAGCTCCGGCAGCGTGGCACCCATCACCAGCCCGACCGGCCCGAACGGGGAGTGCCCCACGTTGGCGGCGGTGGCCCCGGCCAGCACCTGGCCGGCCACGAGCCGCTGCAACCCGGCCGCCTCCGGGTTGGAGGTACGGGCCAGCACGAACACGCCCGCGTCGTTGGCCACCGCCGACGTGATCGCCCCCTTCAGCGAGGCGAACCCCAGGTAGGGGCTCAGCGTCACCGCGTCAGCCGCCAGCGGGCTGCCCCGGTCGAGGTAGGCCTCCGCGTACGCGGCCATCGTGCTGTCGATGTCGCCCCGCTTGACGTCGAGCAGCACCAGCGTGCCCGCCTCGCGCAGGTCGGCGATGGTGCGTTCCAGGACCGCGATGCCGCGGCTGCCCCAGCGCTCGAAGAAGGCCGACTGCGGCTTGACCACGGCGACCACGTCGGCCACGTTCTCGACCACGGTGCGGCTGAACCGTTCCAGCCCCGCGGGCGAGTCGTCCAGCCCCCAGGCGGTGAGCAGCGCCGGGCTCGGATCGATGCCCACGCACAGGGGTCCCCGGTCGTCGAGCCTGGCTCGCAGACGCGCCCCGAACGAATCGTTCATGTGACAAAGCTCCCTCACGACCACGGGTAGGCGGCCCCGCGGGTGCCGTGGGCATGAATCGTACTCCCGCGACATTATGGTGCCGAGGCACCGATGCCCATCCGGTGCGGGGCCGAGTCTTCCACATGCGGTCGTGCGGGTAGATCAGCAGACATGTACGAGATCGCCCATCGGGTGCTGGCGCTGCATACCGATCCGCCGCGTGACGTGGTCGTCACGCTCGGCCTGCCGTACGAGGAGGTGACGGGCGAGTGGTCGTGCCCGTACCGGATCGACGGGCTCGACGGATGGGAGCACGAGCGGAAGGTCACCGGGCTCGACTCGCTGGAGGCGGTCGAGCTGGCCATGGTCATGGTCAGGGCGGCGCTGGCCGGCTCTCACGAGGCCAAGGAGGGGCTGCTGGCCGACGACGACCGTCCAGAGGGGATGCGGCCGCGGACGGTGTACGTGAGCGTCGACGACGACCGCAACATCGCCTATATAGCGATGAAGCATGAGATCGCGCCCGGAGAGGCGGCGGACCAGACGGTGGCGGGGGACGTCGTGCTCGACTTCGGCGACTCGGGGCAACTGCTGGGCGTGGAACTCACCGACGCGGCCAGGCGGCTCCCGTCCGAGATGCGGGTCTGACGGCACGGCGGTGGCCCTTCCGGGATGCAGGGCCGAAGACGCGCGGGCGGTCTGTCCGCGATGTCCGTCTAACGCGTCAGGAGCCACCGCCAGCGCGGCAGTTCCAGCACCACCGTCACCACGGCCAGCACCGAGACCACGGCGGCGGCGACCGCGTGCCAGGCCGACCACGCCGCCGCCACCGCGGCCACGACGTGCAGGACGACCAGCAGGATCGTCACGTAGCCCGGCACCGCGACGATCACCTGCCGCTTGTCGCCCGGGGTGGCGAAGAGCGTCGGCAGCCCGATCAGCACCACCACGGCGAGCACGGCCAGCGGAACGGAGTGCGGGGCGAGCGCCCACGGGGTCGCCACCCAGGCGACCAGCTCCGTGGCGAAGCGGAACACGGACGCGAGAGCGTCGGCCGGACGATCCTCGGAGAGCATTTGCGTAGGTTATAACCGATCCGTCCCAGACCCTGTCGGAGCCGTCCCGACCGGACAATCGCCGTATTTACCCCGCCGCAGGCTTGTTCGCGCTGGTCAGGGGAAGTGCACCCAAAATGGGGTGAGGCTGGAGCACCGGAAGAGGTGGCCGCTGTGCTGGGTGTCCATCGAAGGCGGGACGCCGTGGGATCGTCTTGACCGGCCTGCTCCGGCGGGTCGCAGGCTTCGGATCGCGGACGGCCGCGCGCATCACGCGTGCACCGTGGTCCATCCGGGCGCGCATGATGCTGCTGACCACCTTGGTAACGCTCGTCCTGTCCGTGATCATGGCGGTGCTGGTCCTGGACCACCAGCACCGCGACGAGACGGACCTCAGGCTCAAGACCGTCTACCGGGCGCACCTGGAGATGGTGCACCGCTACGCGCACCGCCCGCCGCCGCCGCTCATCCACGTCGAAGGGGTGGCCGCGACGCAACTGGTGAATGCCGCCGGGCGGGTCGTCTCGGCGACCGAGCGGGTACGGGGGCAGCCGCGGATGGCCGCCTTCGTGCCCGCACGCCGCCCCATGACCGTGGACCGGCGGCTGTGCGACGTGCCCGGCGTCCCGTGGAGGCCATGACCGCCGAGCTCGCGGAGATCACCGAGATCGATCTCGCCCACCGGGTCCCCGTACCGGCGCACCACGACGAGCTCCGCTACCTGGCCACGATCGTGAACCGCACCCTGGAGCAGCTGGAGGCGGCCGTGCACCGCGAGCGGCGCTTCACCACCGACGCCTCGCACGACCTGCGCTCCCCGATCACCGGCGCCCGCCTGCGCCTGGAGGAGGCGCTGATGGACCCGGACGCGGTGGACTGGCCGGACATGGCCAAGGACCTGCTCGGCGACGTGGAACGCCAGCAGGCCATCGCCGAGGAGATCCTCACCCTGGCCCGCCTGGACGCCGACCGGTCGGCCCAGCACCAGCGCACCGACCTGGCCGAGCTCGTCCGCACCGAGCTCCAGCGCCGCACACCCGGCCGTGTCCCGATCCGCGCCGACCTGCGGCCGGACGTGTTCGTCACCTGCGACCCGCTGCTGATGTCCCGGTTGCTGCACAACCTGCTGAACAACGCCGAGCGCCACGCCGCCACCGGCGTCACCGTCGCGGTCAGGGCCGAGGACGATACCGGAGTCCTGGAGGTGTACGACGACGGCGCGGGCATCGCGCCCGAACACCGCGAACTCGTCTTCGAACGCTTCGCCCGGCTGCCGGAGTCACGCGCCCGCGACCCCAAGGGCACCGGCCTGGGCCTGCCCATCTGCCGCGAGATCGCCCGCGCCCACCGCGGCACCCTCACCATCGAGGACTCCGGCCAGGGCACGAGCCTGGTGCTCCGCATGCCCCTGCCCGCCTGATAGCCGGGTCACGGACCCTGGTGGCGCAGAGCCGCGCCCGCGAGGTCCTGGGGCGTGAAACTCGCCGCCGCCACCCGGTATCGCGGATCAAGCGCCTCCCACAGCTCGTCCAGGAGCTCGTGCTGATCGGACGCCTCGGTCACGGCTTCGAGGAACGGCTCTCCGGTCTCCACGCGCCCGCCGTCGGACACATAGGTGGTCATCAGCACGGCATCGCCGGGAGCCAGATCCCGGACGGAGAGCGTCAGCAGATCGGTCGAGGTCCGGTCGCCGGAGCTGCGACGGGCGGCGCCGAACCAGGCGTCCGCGGGGGAGTCCACGTTCACGACCACGGTGACGCGCGGCGTGAAGATCGGCGGATCAGGTTCGTAGTCCAGGTCGTCCAGAGCGATGACCGGCGGCCGTCCGGCCCGCAGGCGATCGGCCACGGTCGCCACCTGCTCCCCGTTCCCGAACACCAGCCAGCCGTCACGTCGCGTGGCGGCGATGTAGTGCCGCAGCGGGTCGTCCGGGGCCGGATCGGTCGGGCCGACGACGAGCTCGTGACCGGCCGGGCGCAGAGCACGCGCCTTCGACGCCTCGCTACGGCCGGTCAGGACGTAGCCGCCGCACATCGCACCATCTAGGGTCCTGGCCCACACCACGATCCGTCCCGGATAGGGGTTGGCCTGGAGAGTTTCCCGCAGCGGCGGCATGGACACCCGAGCTCCCTTTTGCGATCCGGCCGCTCGTCGATCCATCGGCGGCAGCCGCGCCAGCCTACAGCTCCGAGGCGAGGCGGACGTGATCGCGTGGTCGCCGGAGACCGTTCGCGTACGTCATGACCTCGCGGGAGCCCGGACGGACGGGATAATCGCCTGGTGAGCACCGTGACCTTCCCCCGCATCGTGGCCACCGACCTCGACGGCACCCTTCTCAGCTCGACCGGCTCCGTCAGCCCGCGTACCAGGAAGGCGTTGCGCGCCGCCCGCGCGGCCGGCGCCGAGATCGTCTTCGTCACCGCCAGGGCGCCGCGCGGCGTCAGGGAGATCGCCGCCCAGGCGGAGGTCACCGGCACCGCGATCTGCAGCAACGGCGCCGTCGTCTACGACCTGGCCACCGACGAGATCACCGCCAGCAGCCCGCTCGACCCGCAGGCCGCGCGCAAGGTCGCCGAAGCGCTCGCCCTCGCCCTGCCCGACGTCGGGCTGGCCGTCGAGACCGGCAGGAACATGCTCACCGAGGCCGCCTACACCCGCAGGATCGAGCAGGACGCGGCCTTCTACCGCGAGGTCGACTCGGTCTTCGGCGCGGACCGGCCCATCGTCAAGCTGCTGGCCATGTCGCCGTCCCGCACGGCGGACGAGATGTACGCGGCGGTGTCGGAGACGATCGGCGATCTGGCCGAGGTGACGTACTCGGGCCTGGAAGGGCTGCTGGAGATCAGCGCCCCCGGCGTCACCAAGGCGGCCACGCTCGACCGGCTCTGCCAGGAACGGGGCGTCGGGTCCTGCGACGTGGTGGCCTTCGGCGACATGCCCAACGACCTGGCCGTGCTGCTCTACGCGGGCGCCGGATACGCGATGGCCAACGCCCACGAGCTGGTGCTGGCGGCGGCGGAGCACCGGACGCTGTCCAACGACGAGGACGGCGTCGCCGTGGTGCTGGAGGAACTGCTCGGCCGCGCCGCCTGACGCCCGTTCGCCGGGATCGCGCCGTCGTGCCCGCCCACCCCCGCGGGCGGGCACGTACGGACTCACGCGTCGTCGTCCGACACGCGCGACGCGCCCTCACAGGAGGACGGCGCCGCGCTGAACACCGGCAGCAGCCCTCCGCACGTGCTCAGCGGCAGGGACACCGGCTCGACGATCTCGTCGTTGAAGATGATCACATCGCCGATCAGCGGGGCCGGGCCGCTCTTCGCGGGGGCCTCGTCCCCCGCGTACGCGCCGGGGCAGCCGAGCAGCGCCGACGCCACCGCCGCCAGCCCCGCGACGACCGCGTGTCCGACCCGCATCACTCCGCCCGCCAGGAGCACCGCCACGCCGCTAGGCGGCCAGGCGCTCCTGCGACGTCGCGGCGGACTGCTCCCCGTCGCCCGTGCCATGCTGCGGACGCCCGCCCTCCATCATCCGGTCGATCATGGCGAGCGCGATCGCGGAGACGACGAAGGTCAGGTGGATCAGGGTTTTCCATATGAGCTCCCGGTCGGTGATGGTGGGTTTCGCGGCGTTGATGAAGATCTGGAGGAGATGGATGGAGGAGATGCCGATGATCGCCATGGCCAGCTTGACCTTCAGCACGTTGGCGTTGACGTGCGAGAGCCATTGGGGCTGGTCGGGATGTCCTTCGATGCGCAGCCGCGAGACGAACGTCTCGTAGCCGCCGATGATGACCATGATGAGCAGGTTCGAGATCATCACCACGTCGACGAGCCCGAGGACGATCAGCATGACGGTGGTCTCCGCGGGCGTGCCGCCGAAGCCCAGCTGGATCAGGTGGAGCAACTCCATCATGAAGCGCCAGACGTAGACGACCTGCGCGACGATCAGTCCCAGGTAGAGCGGCACCTGGATCCATCGGCTGAAGAACATGAAGTAGCCGACCCGTCGGAGCGGTGTCCGTGGCCCGGTCGGCGTCTCGGCCACGGACAGCTGCGCTACCCGCACTAGGACGTCAGGACGTTGATGTGCTGGATGTAGGTCTGGATGTCGACGAGCTGACGGTCGCTTGTGCCGAGCTCGTCGAGGATGAACGGCGGCGCGCCGGCGGCCAGCGCCAACGCGGCGGCGGCGGTCAGGACTCGGACCTTCAACGGAACTCCTTGCTGCGGCTCTTCGTGCACCCGCTGGTGGCGCGAACGGTTGGCTGGGACCGGGCGGCGTCCGGCGTGCGGCCGCCGCCCGTTACTGGTGTCGAGGGGTGGTCCCGTGCCGGAAGCCCGCGTGGTCAGGGAGCGAGGCAGTTCGTCGCGGGGAGCTCGGGCGGCGCGAGCAGGGACGCCGGGTCCATGGCGGCGGCCGGATCCACCACCCCGAGCGCGGCGTTGGGGGTCTCGGCCAGGCAGGCGAGGGTGACGACGGGATCGACGACGGCGTGTGCCGCAGGGGCGGAGAGCAGGGTCAGGCCGCCGGCGACGAGCGCGGTGACGGCGATCCGACGGGGGGCGAAACGCATGTGACCTCCTGGGTGACGGTGTTGGACAACCGTCGATTAGCTACCCAGAGTAATGGCTCGGTAACACTCCGTCTAAGAAAGTTGTTCGCGAGGCCGCGTTGACCCAGGCTCACCGGCGGGGGACAGCGGGTCCGCCATGATCCAGCGGTCCTGCGCGGCCATCACCTCGTCGGCGTGGTCGGCGGCCCACTCGCCGAACGCCTCGATCGGGCCCAGCAGCGTACGGCCCAGGTCGGTCAGCTCGTACTCCACCCTCGGCGGGGCCTCGGCGTAGGTGTGGCGCGTCACCAGCCCGTTGTACTCCAGGCGGCGCAGCGTCTCGGTCAGCACCTTGCTGCTGATGCCGCCGATCTCCGTACGCAGCCGTCCCGGCCGGCGCGGGCCGTGCCGCAGCGCCCACATGACGACCGCGTTCCACGTGTTGGCGAGCAGGTCGAAGGCCAGCCGGGTCTGGCAGTCGGCGAGGAACAACGCGGGCCTTCCGATAGGAACCGAATGGTGTGCGACGGACTTCCTACAGTCCTGCTGTCAAGTAAAGCCCCTCATTCGGAGGACGGAACATGCGGATCGGGATCCTGGGCGCGGGCAACATGGCGGACGCGCTGGGCACGCAGTGGGCGGCGGCGGGACACGAGGTGATGGTCAGCGGGCGGGACCCGGGCAGGAGCGCGGAGCGCGCGGCCCACATGACCGCCCAGGCAGCCGGGACGGGCGGCGTTCCGGCAGGGGGAGTTTCTGGAGAGGTGCGGAGTGGGAGTTTCGCGGAGGTGGCCGGGTTCGGGGACGTCGTGGTGGTGGCCGTCAGGGAGGCGGGGCTGGTCGACACGCTCCGGGCCGCCGGCCCGGCACTGCGCGGCAAGCCGCTCATCGACGTGACGAACGGCGCCGCGCCCGACCGGTATGACCCCACGCGTCCCCTCGCCCACCTGATCGCCGACCTCACCGGCGGGCATGTCGTGAAGGGCTTCAACCTGTGCCACGTGGACGTCTGGCGGCTCACGCCTCCGGTCTTCGACGGCCGCCCGCTGGCCGTACCCCTGTGCGGGGACGACCCGGCCGCCATGGACGCCGCGCGCACGCTGGTCGCCGACCTCGGCTGCACCCCCGTGAACGGCGGCGGCCTGGCGCGGGCGATGCAACTGGAGGCGACGGCGGCGTTCATGATCGGGCTGTGGTTCGGCGGCGCCGACGCCCAGGCCGTCCTGCCGCCCCTGCCCTCCTCGGGAGAGCACCAGCCGGCCTGATCGGGTACGACCGCTGATGTAGCGCGGATCGCGACCGGGGGCGGATGCGGCCATCGCCCGCCGGGCGGATCCTGAAGGCCTTTCGTCCTAGGTCAAAGGAGAGGCCAGTGGTCACCGAGGTCGCCAAGGGCAGCGGGTACGCCACCGCGTTCAAGGTCGTCACCGCGCTCAGCACGTTGTCGGTGCTCGTCCAGGCCGTGACAGCCGGGCAGCTGCTGAGCGGGGGAGCGGCGGGCGCGCACGGAATGGGCGCGACCGCGGTGCACGCGCTGGCGCTGGCCCAGCTCGTCGTCGCCGTCCTGCTGTGGCGACCGGCCCGGGGTCCGGGCTGGCCCGCGCTGGTCAGCCTGGTGATCCTGCTGCTCGGGTTCGTCCAGTCGATGCTGGGTGGGTCGGGGGCGGTGGCGGCGCACGTGCCGCTCGGGATGACGCTGTTCGGCCTCAGCGTCTGGCTCCTGGTCTGGTCCCTGCGCCGCTGACCCGACCGGGGACGGGCTACGGCCCCGGGGCCGGCAGACGGGGGCGCCGGTCCCGCGGCCGTACCGGCTGGCCGGTCGGCCGGGGCGGGGTCGGCCAGGATGGTCGCACAGGACGGGCGGTCGGCCTGGGGGGCGGGGTCGGCCAGGACGATTGACTGGCCCGGGGCGGGCTCAGGACGGGTGGCGGGCCAGGTGGTCGGCGTGGCGGATCGGCTCGGGGAGGCGGTAGCGGGACGCCAGCCGCAGCACCTCGCCGGTGGCGGTGCCGAGTGAGATGCGGTGGCCCTGCGACACGTACACCGGCCTGACCCCGCGCCGCGTGCGCAGCGCCCGTCCCACGACGGCGCCCTCGTGGACGATCGGCGTCCAGGCGCCGCGTTCCTGGCCGGGCGGCTCGTGCGTCCCGACGAACGGGGTCTTGCCCACCCCCACCGACGGCAGCCCGGTCAGCACGCCCAGGTGGCAGGCCAGGCCGAAGCCGCGCGGATGGGCCAGCCCGTACCCGTCACAGACCAGCAGGTCGGGCGTCACCGTGAGCCGTTCTAGCGCCTCCACCAGCGCGGGCAGCTCTCTGAAGGCGAACAGGCCGGGCACGTAGGGGAAGGCCGCCTTCCCGTGCGACACCGCCTGCTCCACCGGCTCCAGCGTCGCGCCGTCCAGCACGACCACCGCGGCCGTCACCTCGTCGTCGCCGTGATAGTGCACGTCCAGGCCCGCTACCAGCGCGAACGTATCGGGTCCCGTCAGCTCGACCTGCCCGCGGAGCCGGTCCTGGACGGCCTCCGCCTCGGCGACACTCGTGGGCCAAGAGTGAAGCTGATTCACACGCACCCGCCCTAAGGTATCTCCGTATGAGGGTGGATCCTGACGAGATCGTGGTGGCCGTCGGCCCCGGCCTGGTGGCGGACGCGGGGCTGCTCGCGGAGATCGCCGACCGCGAGTTCACCCGTCTCGGAGTGAGTGGCACGGTCGTGCACGCCCGCGACACCGCCCACCTGCTCTCGTCGGTACGGGAGCACGAGGTGGCGGTCGTCCTTCCCGGACCGGGGGAGGAGGCACGCTCATCACTCGGAGAGCCACTCGGCCCCTCGGTCGTGGTGTGGGTGGACATCGACCGGGTCGACGGGGCCACGCACCTCCACGGGCGCGGGATCGCCGGCCTGGCCTGGGGAATCCGGCACGCCGTCCACCGGGCGCGTCACTCCGGCATCCGTCGCATCGCCTACGGCCCTTCGCCGGAACAGTGGGGTGACCTGTACCTCCCCACCATCAGCACCACTAGCTCGGCGGGCTCAGCGGGCACCGCCACCGCGGCCGTCGCCTTCAGCGTTGCGGCTACCGGTACCGACACCGTCGCAGACAGCGCGACCGCCGACACCAGGGCCGCCGACACCAGGGCCGCCGACACTGCGGCCACCGGCGCTGCGTTCACTGGCACTGCGACCGCCGGCATCGCCGCTGCCAGCGCGGCCACCGGCATCGCCGCCCGCGCCTCCGACGGAGCGGTGCCGGTGGTGGCGTTGATTCACGGTGGCTATTGGCGTTCGATCTGGGCGGCCGACCTCATGGAGGAGCTCTGTGAGGATCTGGCCGGGCGTGGCTTCGCGGTGTGGAATCTCGAATACCGCCGCCCCGACCTGCACGGCTGGGCCGCGACCACCGCCGACATCGCTACCGGCCTGGCCACGCTGACCACCCTCCCGGCCCTGGTCGGCCAAGGGGCGGCGGTCGCGCTCGACCTGGATCGGATCGCCGTCGCCGGACACTCGGCCGGCGGGCAACTCGCGCTGCGGGCGGCGGCCGACGGATCGCGGATGGCGCTGGCCGTGTCCCTGGCGGGCGTGCTCGACCTCGTCCAGGGAGATCGCCGCAAACTCAGCGCCGGCGCGGTCGCCGCCGCCCTCGGCCAGACCTCGGCCCAGCCCGGCGACGAAGACCCCTATGCCGCCTCGTCCCCCCTCCACCGCCTCCCTCTCGGCACCCCGCAGCTCATCGTGCAAGGCCGGGACGACGATCTCGACCTGGTCGACTTCGCCCGCCGCCACGCCGCGCTGGCCCGGCAGATGGGCGACGACGTGACGTACCTGGAGCAACCGGGCGACCACTTCGACGTCATCACTTCCACCGCACCCATCTGGCACGCCACCGTCAAGGCCATCGCCGACGCCCTCGCCTAGACAGGTCCCGCGCGCCGCCGTACGAAGAGAAGATGGAGGTCACGATCGTCGGCGCCGGCCTCGTCGGCTGCCTGCTCGCCTGCTTCCTGGCCCGCCGCGGCCACCGCGTCACCCTGTACGAACGCCGCCCCGACCCCCGCGAGCACGGCCCCGACCAGGGCAGGTCGATCAACTTAGCCATCTCCGAGCGCGGCATCGACGCCCTGCGCCGCATCGGGCTCGACGGCAAGGTGCTGGGCGCGGCGCTCCCCATGGCGGGCCGGATGATGCACGCCCCCGACGGCGCCCTCACCTTCCAGCCCTACAGCGCCGACCGCACGCAGGCGATCAACTCGATCGGCCGCGCCGACCTCAACAGGGAGCTCCTGGACGCCGCCACCGCGTTGCCGGGCGTGGAGGTGCGCTTCGGGCACCGCCTGACCGGGCTGGACGAGCGGACGGGCACGCTGGAGTTCGCGCACGGGGAGCAGACCACGGCCCGGGTCGTGATCGGCGCGGACGGGGCCCGCAGCGCGGTCAGGGACCGGCTGCGACAGTTACCCGGGGTCAACTTCAGCCAGGACTACCTGGACTACGGCTACAAGGAGCTGACGATCCCGGCCAGGGACGGCGCGTTCGCCATGGACCCGGGCGCGCTGCACATCTGGCCCCGAGGCCGCTCCATGATGATCGCCCTGCCGAACCAGGACCGCTCGTTCACCTGCACCCTGTTCTGGCCGCACGGCACGCTCGACGCTCTGGACACCCCGGAGCGGATCAGGGCGTACTTCGCCGAGCACTACCGGGACGCGTTCGAGCTGATGCCCGGCCTCGTCCCGGCCTACCGGGCCAATCCGGTCGGGCATCTGGTCACCGTGCGCTGCTCGCCCTGGAACGTCAGCACCGGGCCCGTCGTGGTCGGGCTGGTCGGGGACGCCGCGCACGCCATCGTCCCCTTCTACGGGCAGGGCGCCAACTGCGGCTTCGAGGACTGCGTCGAGCTGGACCGGTGCCTGGACGAGGCGGGCGACGACTTCGCACGGGCGCTGGCGCTGTTCGAGCGGCGCAAGACCGACACCGACGTGATCGCCCGGCTGGCGCTGGAGAACTTCGTGGAGATGCGCGACAGGGTCGGCTCGCGAGCGTTCCTGGCCGGCAAGCGCCTGGAGCACGCGCTGGAGCGGGTGCTGCCCGGCTATGTGTCCCGGTATGAGCTGGTGTCGTTCTCGACGACGCCGTACGCGCGAGTGGAGCGCCGCATCACCCGCCAGCGCCGGCTCGCGGCGGCCGGCGCCGCGCTGGTGGCGCTCGCCCTGGCGGCCCGCCTCGGCCGCGCCAGGCTCACGAAGCCCAAGCGGCGCCAACACGCGTAGCGGGGAGACACAGCGGGTGGCGGAGCGGCGGTGTCACGAAGCCCTGGCGGCGGGGGCGCGGGAGGTGACGAGGGCGGCGAAGCGGGTGGTCACCCGGTGCCAGATCGGCGTGGAGACCGGCTCGTCGGCCACCGCCCGCGCGTAGACCTCGGCCGGGTCGAACCCGTCGGCCTGCCACGTCAGCATGCGCTCGGGCACCACCTCGGGATGGAACTGCACCCCCCACGCCCGCTCGCCCACCCGGAACGCCTGGTACGGGCACGCCTCGGTCTCGGCCAGGTGGACGGCCCCGCCGGGCAGCCGGGTGACGGCGTCTTTATGGTGCTCGACGGCGGGCACCACCTGCGGCAGCCCGTGGAAGAGCGGGTCGGCGGCGGCCTCGGGCCTGATCGTGACCGGCAGGCTGCCGTTTTCCGGCGTGCCCGTGTCGCCGGTCACCTCGCCCCCGGCCACGTGGGCCAGCATCTGCCCGCCGAGGCAGATGCCCAGCAGCGGCACGCCGTCGTCCAGCGCCTGACCCATCAGCCGCCGGGCGTCGCGCAGCCACGGCGCCCGCTCGTCGTCGCCGGGCAGGTAGCCGCCACCGAGCATGATCATGGCGTCGTGGCCGAGGCGGTGGGGCAGGGGAGCGCCGTCGTGGGCGAGCACGACGTCGAGCCGGTGCCCGGCCTTCTCCAGCCAGCCGCCCACGCGGCCGGGACCTCCGCTCCTGCTGTTCTGGACGATGAGAATGTCAGCCAAGACAGGCCTCCGCCTGATGATCGGTCATGGTCATGGCAGGTTGGCCGCCCGCGCGACGTGGCGCAGCAGCAGGGCGGTGGTCACCGGGCCGACCCCGCCGGGCACGGGGGTGAGCGCGCCCGCCACCTCCGCGACCGCCGGGAAGTCGACGTCGCCGGTCAGGCCGCCCTCGTCGGTCGGGTTGGTGCCGACGTCGATCACCACCGCTCCCGGCGCGACGTGATCGGCCCCGATCAGCCCCGCCCGGCCCACTGCCGCGACCAGCACCTCGGCCTGGGCGGTGACGGCGGCCAGGTCGCGGGTGCGCGAGTGGCAGACGGTGACGGTGGCATGGCGGTCGAGCAGCAGGTGCGCCAGCGGCTTGCCGACCACCGTCGAGCGGCCGACCACCACGGCCCGCCGCCCCGCGAGCTCGACCTCGTAGTGGTCGAGCAGCGCCATCACGGCCGCCGCCGTCGCGGGCGGGAACGCGGGCAGCCCGGCGGCCAGCCGGCCGAGCGAGAGCGGGTTGGCCCCGTCGACGTCTTTACGCGGGTCGATGGCCGCGGCCAGCTCCTGGGCCGAGGCCCCTTCCGGCAGCGGCGTCTGCAGCATCACGCCGTGCACGCCGGCGTCGGCGCTCAGCCTGATCAGCGTCTCGCCGATCTGCTCGGGCGCGGCCTGCGGGCCCAGGTCGACCAGGTCGCAGGCGATGCCGACGGCGGCCGCCGCCTTGGCGATCGAGCGCACGTACCACAGACTCGCCTCGTCGGCCGTGGCCACGACGACGGCCAGGCGCGGCTGCGCGCCCGAGCCCGCCTCGGCCTGCGTCTGGGTCCTGATGGCGGCGGCCAGGTCCCGGCCGGTCAGCGTCTTCACGGCTTGATCTCCTCGCGTACCTCTGCGGTCACCCAGTCTGCCCTGGCCACGGCCGAGTCGACGCCGGACAGGCGGATGTTCAGCTCCGCGCGTAGCCGTTCGTCCTGTACGCCGCCCAGGTTGACCTCCACGTTGACCCGGCCCGTGGTGAGCGCGGCGCGGGCGGCCTCGGCGGCGGCGGCCACGTCGGTGACCACGTTGCGGTTGCAGATCGGCAGCATCAGCTCGCACAGCTCGATCACGCGCGCGGCGGCCTCGACGACCCTGGCGGGCGGCTCGGCGGCGCCGGCCAGCGCCCTGGCGATGGCGCCGCTGCGCTCCTCGCCCTTGGGCAGCCGGTAGGCGTCGGTGACCGCGGTGAACGCCGCGGCGTCCTCCTCGGCGAGCCTGAGCGAGCGCGCCCGCAGCGTGTCGGTCTCGGCGATCACGGCGACGACCGTCTCGGCGTGGGCGGTGTATTTCTCGCCGGTGGTGTAGCGGGCCACCATGCCGAGCAGGGCGGCGGCCTGCGCCGCGTGCAGGGCCGCCGTGGCGCCCCCGCCGGGCGCGGGCACCCGGTCGGCGAGTTCGGACAGGAAGTCGACGATCGTCAAGTCGCGCATGGCGGCATTCTGCCAGGCCGCCCGCGGCTCACTCGCGGTACATCGGCCGCGTGGCGTCCTCGGGCCCCTGATGCGGCGGCTGCGGCGGCAGGTACGGAGACTGTGCCGGCGACTGGGCCGGCTCCCATGCTCCCGCGTATTCGGGCTGCGCCACGTACTCGGGGCGCTGCCTGGCCCGCCACCGCGACGGGAACATCGACGCGACCAGCAGCGCCACGCCGAGCAGCAGCTGCAGCCCCGAGTAGCTGAGCGTCAGGAAACCCGACGACAGCGAGGTGGGCAGCAGCTCGTTGGGGATCAGCCGGACGCTGGTCGTCATCTCCACGAACGGCAGGGCGCCCACGCCGGTGAACGCGAGCCCGCCGAGCAGCGAGGCCACGGGCGACAGGCGGGAGGCGATCAGGAACGCGAGCAGGATTCCCGTCGCGACGAGTGCCCCCAGCCCGATCCACGAGAGCCGGAACGATTGTGCGGCCTGGACGGACAGTTCGCCGACGCCGTACCAGAGCCCGGCGGCGACCAGGGGAGGGAGAAGCAGTCCTGCGACCACTCCCAGAGCGTGACGGGTACCGTTTGACATGACTCACCCCGTTTGTTTGGCTCTGTCCCAACCTACTCGCTGGGTCACTCCAGCGGGGGTGCCGGTCCGTAACCGGTCCTGAGTCCGGACATTTCTGAGAAATGTGTGAGAAGCCGGTCGTGGGTCTTTGCCGGGCCCACCCCCTTGGGCATCGTGGGCCGCATGAGATCCGCGATCCTGAAGACCGCACTCAGCGCTCTCGTCGTGGTCCTGCTCGGCAGTGTGCCGGCGCAGGCCGCCTCGAAGCCCGACACCTTCCCGCTGCCGAACGGGTTCCAGCCGGAGGGCATCGAGATCGGGCCGGGCCCCCACGCCTACTTCGGCTCACGCGCCACCGGCGACATCTACCGGGCCGACCTGCGCACCGGAAAGGGCTCCGTCGTCAGCAAGGGACCGGGAACGCCGTCGCTCGGGCTGAAGACCGACGGGCGCAGGCTGTTCGTGGCCGGAGGCAACGCCGGCAACGCGCGGGTGGTCGACCTGCGCACCGGACGGGTGCTCAAGTCGTACCAGTTCGCCACCGGGACGTCGTTCGTCAACGACGTCATCCTCGTCGGAGGCGCCGCCTACTTCACCGACTCCTCCAACGCGGTGCTGTACAAGCTGCGGCTCGGCCGGGGCGGCGCGCTGCCCGAGAACTTCACCACGATCCCGCTCACCGGCGCCATCCAGTACGGGACCGGCATCAACGCCAACGGCATCGCCCCGAGCCCCGACCGGCGTTCGCTGCTGATCGTGCAGTCGAACACGGGCAAGCTGTTCGAGGTGAACCCCTCCTCCGGCGCCACCACCGAGGTGAACCTGGGCGGGGAATCGCTGGTCAACGGCGACGGCCTGCTGCTGTCGGGCCGCACCCTGTACGCCGTGCTGAACCGCGACAACACGATCGCCGTCGTCGGCCTGTCGCGCGACGGCTCGTCAGGAAAGATCGTCAAGCGCCTGACCGACTCCAGGTTCGACATCCCCACGACGGTCGCCGCCTACGGCCACCGCCTCTACCTGCCCAACGCCCGCTTCAGCACCACGCCGACGCCGGACACGCCGTACGACGTGGTCGCCGTCAAACGCTGAACCGCTTTCCCGTGAGGACGCGCCTGCCGGGGCGCGTCCTCACTTCTTGATCGTGTAGCGGTCGCCGTAGACCTTCCAGGTCAGCGGCGGCTTGAGGTCGAGGTTGCGGTTCTTCAGGAAGACCCGCTGCATCGTGTCGACCCGGGTCGTGTCCTCGTGGGCCTCCTCGGCCCGCATCGCCGCCTTGCGGGCGTCGAGGAACGCGTTCAGGTACGTCACCTCGTTCCCGCCACGCGCCGGCGGCCTGGCCTTGGCCATGGCCGCCTTCCTGATGCCGCCGAAGCTGAGCCGGTCGGCGCCGGGCCCGTGCATGACCATGGCGTCGTAGTAGACGAACTGGCCCAGCGCCCGCAGCCCGTCCTGCTTGGCCCGGCGGACGGCCGGGTCGAAGTAGACCCGGTCGCGCTCGTCGTTCTGGGCCCGTTGGAAGGCCGGATCCTTGGCCGCCCTGCGCCAGTCGGCGGGGAAGCGCGGGGCCAGGCCCTTCAGCGAGGCGGTGCCATTGACCCGGCGCAGCGCGGGCAGGTATTTCGCCAGCACGTTGCCGGGTTTGCGCCTGGTGTAGAGCTCGACCAGCTTCAGCATGTCGCCGGTGCCCGAGCAGAAGCCGATGATGCCGGCCGTGTAGCCGCGATCGTCCTTGATGTCCTCGATGTAGCCGTACTGGGCCTTCCAGTCGAGCGAGGAGTTCTCCGCGCTGGACACCAGCCGCATGGCGATGTCCTTCTTGTGCGCGCCGGCCAGGCCGGCCGCCGGGGCGGTGGCGGCGGGGCCGGCGGGGACGGTGCTCAGGGTGAGGGAGAGGGCCACGAGGGCGGCGGCGATCACGGAGGAGAAGCTACTCCACGGGGCGCAGGGCCGCGAGCTGCTGCTCGAACGGAACGACCTCTTCCTCGTCGTCCTGCTTGTCCCGCTTCGCACCGGGCGCGCGGTGCAGGAGCAGGCCGGCCAGCTCGTCGGCGGCGCGGCCGATGCGCTCGCCGAGCCCGTCGGTGAAGGCGTCGCGGCCGCCGCCCCAGTCCTCCGACGCCGCGTACACGGCGGTCGGGACGACCACCGCGCGCAAGTACGCGAACAGCGGCCGCAGCGCGTGCTCCAGCGCCAGCGAGTGCCGGGCGGTGCCGCCCGTGGCCGCGATGAGCACCGGCTTGCCCGCCAGCGCGGTGTGGTCCAGCACGTCGAAGAACGACTTGAACAGGCCGCTGTAGGAGCCGCTGAAGATCGGCGTGACCGCGATCAGCCCGTCGGCCTCCGTCACGGCCGCGATGGCCTCGCGCAGCCTGGCGTTCGGGAAGCCGGTGACGAAGTTGTTGGCGATGTCGACGGCCAGGTCACGCAGCTCGATCACGCGGACCTCGGCGCCGGTCGGGGCGCCGGTCTCGGTCCCGGTCCCCGTCTCGGCCCCCGTCTCGGCCCCGGTCTCGGTCGGGGTCTCCGCCGCCGTCCGGTGAATGACCGCCTCGGCCAGGCGGTCGGCGAGCAGGCGGGTGGAGGAGGGCTGGGTGAGCCCGGCCGTGACGACGGCGAGCTTCATGATGCTCCTTTCCGGAAATATCAGGATTCGAGGGCCGGGGCTGCTAGGCGCCGACGGGCTCGGACGCGTCCTTGGCGGCGAGCAGGCGCGCGTGCGTCGGCGCGCCGGGCACCTCGGCCGGCCGGTTCTTGGCGAACTCCTTGCGCAGCACGGGCACGACCTCCTCGCCGAGCAGGTCGAGCTGCTCCAGTACGGTCTTCAGCGGCAGGCCCGCGTGGTCCATGAGGAACAGCTGGCGCTGGTAGTCGCCGAAGTACTCCCTGAACTCCAGGGTCCTGTCGATGACCTGCTGCGGGCTGCCCACCGTGAGCGGGGTCTCGGCCATGAACTCCTCCAGCGAGGGGCCGTGGCCGTAGACGGGGGCGACGTCGAAGTAGGGGCGGAACTCGCGTACCGCGTCCTGGGAGTTCTTGCGCATGAACACCTGGCCGCCCAGCCCGACCACGGCCTGCTCAGGGGTGCCGTGCCCGTAGTGGGCGTACCGCTGCCGGTAGAGGCTGATCAGGCGCATGAAGTGCTCCTTCGGCCAGAAGATGTTGTTGGCGAAGAAGCCGTCGCCGTAGTAGGCGGCCTGCTCGGCGATCTCGGGGCTGCGGATGGAGCCGTGCCAGACGAACGGCGGCACCCCGTCCAGCGGGCGCGGTGTGCTCGTGAAGCCCTGCAGCGGGGTGCGGAAGCGGCCCTCCCAGTCCACGACGTCCTCGCGCCAGAGCCGGTGCAGCAGCGCGTAGTTCTCGATGGCCAGCGGGATGCCCTGCCTGATGTCCTGGCCGAACCACGGGTAGACGGGCCCGGTGTTGCCCCGGCCCAGCATGAGGTCCACCCGGCCGTCGGCCAGGTGCTGCAGCATGGCGAAGTCCTCGGCGATCTTCACCGGGTCGTTGGTCGTGATCAGCGTCGTGGCGGTCGACAGCTGGAGGCGCTCCGTCCTGGCCGCGATGTACCCCAGCATGGTGGTGGGGGAGGACGGCACGAAGGGCGGGTTGTGGTGCTCGCCTGTCGCGAAGACGTCGAGCCCGACCTCTTCTGCCTTGAGCGCGATCGTCACCATCGCCTTGATCCGCTCGTGCTCGGCCGGGGTCCTGCCGGTGGTGGGGTCCGTGGTGACATCGCCCACGCTGAAGATGCCGAACTGCACTTTAGTCACCATCCATGACTGTTGAATCTTTGACGACTACGCTAGCGCCAAGGCGCGCCCAGGTATTCCATCATCGAGCACACCCGGCCCCGCAGGGCGGACTCGCGGTGAGCGGACGGCTTGGGGAGCAGGTGGGGCGGTCAGGAGTGGCGGGCGCGGAAGGCCGCCGCCTTGGCCCGGTTGCCGCAGCGGCGCATGTCGCACCATCGGCGCGTACGCCGATGCGAGGTGTCGAGGTAGAGCCGGGTGCAGGGAACGGCCTCGCACTCCCTGATCAGTGTCGCCTGCGGCCCGCCCAGCAGCTCGGCGGCCGAGCGGGCGGCGCTGGACAGCGCGGCGGACAGGTCGCCGCCGCGCTCCACGCCGTGCTCGCCGAGCAGCACGCTCGCCGGCGCGGGCGCGGCGAACCGGTTGAGCGTGCGCCGGTCGGCCGCCTCGAACGCCGCCCCCGTACGGGCCGCGGACGCCAGCCGGTAGATCGCCTCACGCAGCGCCACCGCCCCGGCCAGGTCGTCGTCACCGGCGGTGGGCGGGACGTCGAGCAGCCCGGCGGCGACCGTCCAGCGGGCCAGCTCCGCGGGCGTCGCCAGCAGGTCGACCCGCGCGCCCCGCCGGTCGCCGACGGTGCCGGCCAGGTCGAGCCCGAGGTTCCCGCTGACGAACGTGAAGTCCATGCCCCCATAGTAACCAGGTTGACAAGTTACTTCGGCGGCTGCCACGGTTGATAACCGCTGTAGACGGTTACTTGAAGCAGGAGCAGTGGTGTGATGGCAGTGCCGACCGTGACCCCGGGAGCGACACGGCGCCCATACGGGCCCCACCACCGCTGGGTCGTGCTGGCCGTGGGCGTCGGGGCGCAAGGCAGCTTCTCGGCGATGTTCTCCGGCATCCCGGTCACCGGCGTCTCGATGCGGGCGGGTTACCACCTGTCCACGGGGGCGCTCGGGCTGGCGCTGGCCTGTCTCGGGCTCGGCGTGGCCGTCTCCGACATCGTCTGGGGTCTGCTGACCGACCGGTTCGGCGATCGGCGCGTCCTGCTCACCGGCCTGACGTCCACCGGCGTCCTGCTGGTGGTGATGGCCACGGCCGTCACACCGGCGGACGGGGCCGGGACGGTGCTGCTGGCGGTGTGCCTGACGATCGCGGGCGCGCTCGGCGGCAGCGTCAACGGCGCGTCGGGGCGCGCGGTGATGACCTGGTTCGGGGAGGGGGAGCGGGGGTTCGCGATGAGCGTGCGCCAGACGGCGATCCCGGCGGGTGGCGCGGTCGGGGTGGCGCTGCTGCCGTGGCTGGCCCAGTCGTACGGCTTCCGCGCCGTCTACGCCGTTCCCGCCGCCTTCTGCCTGCTCGCCGCCGCGGCGACCTGGCGCTGGCTGCACGAACCCACTCCGCGGCCGGCCGTCCTGCCGACGACCACGACAGGACCGCGCGGCCCCTCGCCCGTTCCGCAGACCACCACCGGCCTGTCCGCCCCCGTGGCGGAGAGCGCCGCCCGGACGTCGCCGGCTGCGGAGAGCGCCGTTCCGGCGTCACCCGTCGCGGAGGACCTGGGGCTCAGGTCGCCGTTGCGGCGCTGGGACGTGTGGCGGCTCGCGCTGGCCGGAGCCCTGCTCACCGTCCCCCAGTTCGCCGTGCTCACCTTCACCGCGATCTTCCTGCACGACGCCAAGGGCGCGGGCACGGCCCTGGCCGGCCTCACCGTGCTGATCGCCCAGCTGGGCGGCGGCGCGGTCCGCATCTGGACCGGCCGCCGCACCGACCGCGCGGAAGACAGCGCCTCCGCCCGCCGCGCCTGCCTGCGCCGCATCGGCGTCCTGGCCGGGATCGTGATGGCCGGGGCGGCGGTGCTCACCGACGCGCCCACCCCGATCACCGTCACCGCACTCGCCCTCGGCGGCCTGCTGGCCAACTCCTGGCACGGCGTCGCCTACACCGAGATCGCCGCCATGGCCGGCGCGGGCCGCGCGGGCACGGCCCTGGGCCTGATCGGGACCACGCTGTTCGCCATGGCCTTCCTCACCCCGCTGCTCATCCCCGTGGTGCTGGCCCACACCTCATGGGCCACGGTGTGGGGCCTGGCCGCGGCCGCCTCGCTCGCCGCCGTCCCCCTCGCGCCGGCCGCGTTCAGCGCGCGCCGGTCTCGCAGAGCGCGTTGATGTCGGCGGGGCCGAGGATCCGCTTGGGGGCGCCCCGCTCGGCCACCGTGATCATCGCCTGGCCGATCCGCTCGGTCGTGGTGATCCCCGCGCCGAACAGCCGCCGCAGCACCGGGTAGAACGGCCGCACCACCACGTAGGCCAGCCGGTAGAAGCGGGTGCGCGAGGTGACGCCGTACATCGGCTGGATGTAGCCGGGCCGGAACATGTACGCCTCCAGGGGCAGCTCCAGCAGGGCGTTCTCGGTCTCGCCCTTCACCCGCGCCCACATGGCCCGGCCGTGGGCGTCGGTGCCGACGCCGGACACGTACACGAACGTCGAGCCGGGATTGAGCCGCGCCAGCGTCCGGCCGGCCGACAGCGTGAAGTCGTACGTGATGCGCCGGTAGTCGCGCTCCTTCATGCCCGCCGACGAGACCCCGAGGCAGAAGAAGCACGCGTCGTAACCGCGCAGCTCGTCCTCGATCGCGGACAGGTCGAGCAGGTCGTCGTGGCGCAGCTCGCGCAGCTTGCCGTGGGTGACCCCCGTGACGGCCCTGCCGACCGTGAGCACGGCCGTGACCCGGTCGTCGAGCAGGCACTCCCTGAGCACCCCGCGCCCGACCATCCCGGTCGCCCCGAACAAGATCACTCGCATCTCGGCACCCCTCCAGAGCAAGCGTAAGGCGGCGCGGGATCAGGTGAGGTCACGCAGCGCTTCGCGCAGCCGGGCGCGGGCCAGCGCCGGGATGGACAGGCCGCGGGTGGAGATGCCGATCGCCCACTGCGTGCCGGGCACGACCGCGCCCGCGCAGGCCACGTCCTCCCTGAACTGCCCGTACTCCTCCACCACCTGGCCGGGGCGTAGGAGCGCCAGCTCCTCCTCGACGTCCTCGACGCTGGTGGGGGTGGCGGAGGTGAAGCGGCGCAGGCCGTACTCGGTGAGGATGCCCCGCCGGATGCGCGGCGGCAGCGACAGCAGCAGTGCCTTGCCGAGCGCGGTGGCGTGCGGGGCCGTCTCCAGGCCCGCCTGGAGGTCCTCCAGCCACGGCGAGCGCGGCCCCTCCGCCACGTCCACCACCACCAGCCGCGCGTCGGTGAGCTGCGCGAGGTAGGCGGTGTGGCCGGACTCTGCGGCGAGCTGCCGCAGCACCTCCGCCGCCCGAGGCGGGCGCTCGAACGCCTCCAGCATCTCGTGGAAGCGCTCGGCCACCTTCGAGCCGATCATGTAGTCGCCGTCGGGTCGCCGGTGCAGGTAGCCCTCGTAGCAGAGGGTGCGGACGAGATGGTAGGAGGTGGACAGGTTGAGGCCGCACCGGCGGGCTATCACCTTGACCGACAGCGGCCGGTCGGCCCGCGAGACCTCCTCCAGCACGCGCAGGGCGCGTGAGACGCTGCGGATCAGATCGCTTGGTTCATCGTCGGTCATCCTTCAAGCATGTTCGTCATTTGAAAAACGGACGCCTACCTCAGGCGGCACACCCGTCCGACGACGAGGTCATGCCGGAGATACCGCAGTGGGCCAGTCAGGCGCTGTCCGGGGTCCACGACCGGAACCTGCTACGGCTGCATGGCCTTGGTCCTGTGCACGGCCTGTAACAGCCCGACGGCCAGCAGCTCCGCCACCGTGGCCGAACCGCCGTAGGAGACGAACGGCAGCGGCACGCCCACGACCGGCACGAGCCCCAGAGTCATGCCCACATTCATGAACGTCTGGCAGGCCAGCCACGACACCAGCGCCCCAGCCAGCACGGTCCCGTACGGCGACGCGCTGCGCCGCGCGATCGACAGCCCCCGCCACAGCAGCGCGAACACGGCCAGCACGATCAGTGTCGCGCCGGCGAACCCGAGCTCCTCGCCGGCCACGGTGAAGATGAAGTCGGTGTGCTGCTCGGGCACGAAATGCCCCGCCGTCTGCTCGCCGTTGAACAGCCCCTTGCCGTAGAGGCCGCCGGAGCCGATCGCGATGCGCGCCTGGGCGGCGTTGTACCCGACGCCGCCCGGATCGGCCCCGGGGTTCGCCAGCACGAGCAGCCGCTGCACCTGGTACGGCCGTACCAGCCCGAACTGCCACGCCGCCACCGCCGCGCCCGCCGCCCCCAGAGCGAGCACCAGCAGCCACCGCTTGGGCGCCCCCGACACCAGCAGCGCCCCTGCCACCATGGCCGCGAACACCAGCATCGTGCCCAGGTCCGGCTGCAACGCGATCAGGGCGATGGGCACCGCGGCCAGCACCAGCGCCAGCAGCACCCCGCCGAACCCCGGCCGCCGCCGCCCGTCCAGCAGCTCACCCAGGGGAACGGCGAACGCCAGCGCCAGCGCCACCTTGGCGAACTCCGACGGCTGGAACTGCACCCCCGGCGCCAGCACGATCCACGAGTGGGCCCCGTTGACCCGCACCCCCAGCGGGCTCAGCACCCCGGCCAGCGACAGCAGCGCCAGCACGTACGCGAGCGGCACGTACGCCCGCAGCACCCGCAGATCCACCCGCGAGACCAGCCACATCAGCACCAGCCCGGCCCCGACGGAGACCGCCTGCCGCACCAGCAGCCCGTGGTCGCCCTCCATCCGGGTGGCCGACCACACCAGCAGCAGCCCGGTCCCGGACAGGGCGAGGGCCAGCAGCGTCAGCACCCGGTCGGGCGGGCCGAGCGACGCTGCCCACACCAGCGGCCGCCTGCCGGACATCGTGATCATCGCCGCTCCCTCAGCCCGAGAACGCCCTCCCAGATCTCGCGGGCGGCCGGGGCGGCGCCCTCCGCGCCCCTGCCGCCCTGGGACAGCACGACGACCACCGTGTACGCGGGGTCGGGGGCGAACGAGGCGAACCAGGAGGTGTCCCGGTGCCCGAACGACTCCGCCGTCCCCGTCTTCCCCGCCACGGCGATCTTCCCGAACGGGAAACCCCTGAACGCGCCTTCCGCGGTGCCTTCCCTGGGCACCTGGGCGAGGGCCTGCCGGATGAAGCGCAGAGTCCCGGGGGAGGCGGGCAGCCGGCCCGCCACCGGCGGCGTGATCGTGCGTGCCGTGGTGCCGTCGGGGCGCACGACGCGCAGGCCGACACGCGGGCTGTGCAGGGTGCCGCCGTTGGCCACGGCCGCGTACGCCCGCGCCAGCTGCAGCGGCGTGACCAGCACCCCGCCCTGCCCGATGGAGAAGTTGGCGGCGTCGCCGCCCCGCCACGCGCCGCCGCCCCGGCAGTTCTCCCCGGCGATGGTGGTCAGGTAGGCCGCCCGCGCCCGGTCGGCCAGCTCCGGGTAGCCCTTGACGGCCCGGCGGCAGCTCTCCGCGCGGGTGGCCCGCCAGTGCGCCTTCTTCGCGGCCGCGTCAGGCACCGCCCCGGCCGCCTCGCCGGGCAGGTCCACGCCGGTCGGCGCGCCGAAGCCGAACCCGCGGGCGGTCTCCTGCGGCACGCTGGAGCGGCGCTGCCACAGCTCGTCGGCCAGCCGGTAGAAGATCGTGTCGCACGACCGCACCAGCGCGCCGTGCATGGTCATCCGGCCCAGGTCGGCGCTGCCGAAGTTGCCGAAGGTACGGCCGCCGATCGGGTAGCCGGCCGGGCAGTCGTAGGTGGCGTCCAGCGCGTAC
Source organism: Nonomuraea sp. NPDC048892 (assembly GCF_040649735.1). Lineage (NCBI taxonomy): Bacteria > Bacillati > Actinomycetota > Actinomycetes > Streptosporangiales > Streptosporangiaceae > Nonomuraea > Nonomuraea sp. NPDC048892. The sequence goes on from NZ_JBEZFZ010000008.1 coordinate 200,677, forward strand.
CCGGCGGACGCGGCCGCCGCCACCGAGGCGACCTTCCACGTCGAGCCGGGCGCCCACTCACCCTGCACGGCCCGTGACAGCAGCGGCAGCGCCCGGTACTCCGCCGCCGTCACGCCGTCGGTCCACACGCCCGGGTCGTACGAGGGCCGCCCGGCCAGCGCGACCACCCGGCCCGTCATCGACTCCATGATCACGGCCGCGCCCGACGTGCCGCCCGTGGCCCGCAGCGCCCGGCCGAGCGCCCGCTCGGCGACGGCCTGGATCCGGGTGTCGATGCTGGTCACGAGCGTGTTCCCGGGGACGGGCGGCACCTCTCGGACGGTCCGCGTGACCCGGCCGGTGTTGTCCACGGCCACGTCCCTGCGCCCGGCCCGCCCGGCCAGTTCCCCGTCATAGACGCCTTCGAGCCCGTCGCGGCCCTCGGCGCCCTGCACGTAGCCGAGGGTGTGCGCGGCGGAGGCGCCGGACGGGTGCGCCCTGACCGGGCGCAGCTCCGTACGCACGCCGGGGAAGTCCTGCTGGCGCTCGCTGATCTGCAGCGCCGTCGGCACGCTCACGGCCTCGGCGACAGGGATCGGCTCGTACGGGGAGCCCGGCCAGCACGGGCGCGGCACCGAAGGCCCGCACAACCGCACCTTCTCCGCGATCTGCCGGTACGACCGCCCCAGCGCCTCGCCCAGCCGCGTCAGCACCTCCCGCCCGCCGTCCGGCTGATGGGCCAGCTCCACCGCGTTGACGGTGACCACCGGCCTGGTCCTGTTGGTCACCAGCGGGCGGCCCGCCACGTCGAGGATCGGGCCCCTGACCGCCGGCAGCGTCACGCTCCTGATCCGCACGTCGGCCGCCGCCCGCACGTACCGCTCGCCGCTGACCACCTGAAGGAACCACAGCCGTCCGAGCAGCGTGATCACCATGCCCGCGACGGCCAGCCGCAACACGAACAACCGCCCCCTAGACACGCCACACCACCCCTCCGGCCGGCCGACTGCCGGACGCGACCCGACACCCCTTGTCCGGCCGCCTTTCAGACACCACGCGACACCCCTCGCCCGGCCATCGTCCGCGTTCAGACATGGCGGGGCACCCTCTCGGCCGGATGCCGTCGAGCGAGCACCGCCCCGACGGCGACCCCGAGACCCACCGTCCAGGCCAGCGTCAGCGGCAGCCCGGCCACCACGGCGGGCCACGGCTCGTCCCCGAGCGCCACCGCGGCGGCGCTCTGCAGAAGCGGCCCCAGCACGGCCCCGGCCACCGCCGCCGGCAGCGGCCTGCGCTCGCGCCACCACCCCACCAGCAGCCCGGTGACCGACAGCGCCAGCGCCGCCCGCCCCACCGTGCCGTCGGCGGGCGGCGTCACGTCGGCGGCCAGCCCGGCGACCAGGCCCGCCGCACACCCCCAGACCGGCCCCCTGGCCACCGCCAGCCACACCACGGCCAGCGCCACCAGGTCAGGGCCGCCCCACGGCGACCGGTTGACCAGCAGCACCTGCAACAGCGGCGCCGCGAGCACCAACATCACCAGCCCCACGGCACACCTCTCCCTGCCGACGCGAGCGGCCACAGGGCCGCGCGCACGCGTAAGTGCGGAAGCGGCCACACCGCCGGGCGCACGCGTAAGTGCGGGAGCGACGCCCGTGCCGACCGCACGGCTCACCGCTCCGGTTCCGGCACGATGACCGTGACGAGACTGAGCGCGGAGAGTCGGGCGGCGGGGCGTACCAGCGCCGTGCGGGTGGCCGCGCCCGGCACCCGCTCGATCGCGGTGACCGCACCGACCAGCACCCCCGCCACGTACGGCCGCCCGCCGGCCGACCCCAGCGTCTCCACCTTGTCGCCGACCTGGAGTGGCGCGTCCGGGTCGAACAGGCTGAGCCGCAGCAGCCCCTCGCCCGGCAGCCCCGTCACCACCCCCAGCTCACCGCTTCCGGCCAGCCGCACCCCCACGGAGGAGGCCGCGTCGGTGATCAGGGACACCGAGGCGGTGCCGGCCCCGGCCCAGGTGACCTTGCCGACCAGGCCGTCGGCGTTCAACACGGTCACGTCCCGCACGACCCCCGAGCCCGAGCCGACATCCACGGTGACCCGCGGCCCCCGCCCGAACCCCACGACATGCGCGGCCACCCCACGCGACGCGGAGACCCCGGAGATCGGACTGCTCACCGAACGGGCGCCCGCGGACACCAGCTCGGCCCGCAGCGCGGCGTTCTCCCGCTCCAGCTCCCGCAGCCGCCCGTCCCCGCCGAACGCCCTGGTCACCGTGCCGGCTGCGCTCTCCGCGCCCCCGTACACGGCCGCGCCCGCCGCCCGCAGCGACGTCAGCGGCACGAACCAGCGGTCGGTCACGACCAGCAGGACCGCGGTGCCGAGCAGGAGCAGGACGAACGTCCGCCTCACCGGCGTGACCAGTCGGGCAGCAGCACGTCACGCATGGCCTGGAACCGCTCGACGCAGCGGCCCGCGCCGAGCGCGACCGAGTACAGCGGCTTGTCCACCACCCGGATGGGCATGCCGGTGGCCTCACCCATGCGCTCGGCCAGGCCCCGTAACAAGGCGCCGCCGCCGGTCAGGACGATGCCGTTGTCCAGCAGGTCGCCGGCCAGCTCCGCCGGGCACTGGTCGAGCGTCGTCTGCACCGCGTCGATGATGGCCTGGACCTCGTTCTCGATGGCCTCGCTGATCTGCTCGGCGGTGATGGTCGCGGTTTTTGGCAGGCCGCTGACCAGGTCGCGCCCGCGTACGGGGGCGGAGGCACGCGGCTCCAGCGGGCGCGGAGCGGCGGCCGGCGCGGCGCTCCGGGGCTTCGGCCGGGACCGGAACGGGTTCCAGCCGCGCGGCGCGGGCGGCTCGGCGGCGTCCTCGTCCGGCACCTCGACCTGCGGCCCGTCAACCGGCAGCTCGCAGACGCCCACCCGGTGCCGGCCCTTCGGCTCGGGATCGGCGTCGCGGGCCGTCACGGGCGCCGGCCTGGCCATGCCGAGGTCGATCTTCAGCCGTTCGGCGGTGCGCTCGCCGAGCAGCAGCGCGTGCTCCTTCTTGATGTGGGTGATGATCGCCTCGTCCAGCTCGTCGCCGCCCACCCGCAGCGACTTGGCCACCACGACGCCGCTCATCGAGACGATGGCCACCTCCGTGGTGCCGCCGCCGATGTCGACGACCATGTTGCCGGTGGCCTCGCCGACCTTCAGCCCGGCGCCGATCGCCGCCGCCATCGGCTCCTCGATGATGTGCACCCTCCGCGCGCCCGCCTCGTACGCGGCCTCCTTGACCGCCCGCTGCTCGATCGAGGTGGTGCCGCTCGGGACCGCCACCACGATGCGGGGCTTGGCGAGGAACCTGCTGGGATGCGCCTTCTGGATGAACATGCGCAACATCCGCTCCGCCGCGTCCAGGTCCGCGATCACGCCGTCCTTGAGCGGCCTGATCGTGGCGATGTGCGGGGGAGTGCGGCCCATCATGCGCTTGGCCGGTCTGCCGACCGCGACGACGGTGTTCTTGTGCAGGTTGATCGCGATGACGGAGGGCTCGTTCAGCACGATGCCCTTCCTGCGGACGTACACGAGCGTGTTGGCCGTGCCGAGATCGACCGCTATGTCATGACCGAGAAGAGCCCATGCGAACGCCATACCGCACAGCCTTTCGACCGGGAAGGGCAGGGGGACACTACCCGCTGTGGCGCTGCCCTCCCCGATCTACCCACAAACGCGATAAATCCGTACCTGTGGTTATTTGCGCAGGTCAGCTTGGGTCGGGCACGTGCCGCGCGCCGGTCCGTACGGCGGCGCGCGGCTCCTCCCGCTGACGGGATGGGCTATCGCTCACCGCGCGGTGCGCCAGCTCTGCTCCTCCACCAGCTCGACGCTGCGCCAGCCGCTGCCGGTGCGGCGCATGCGGTGGTGGTAGTAGCCGCCCCCGTGCAGGAACCCTTCGGTACGGGCCGCGACCAGCTCGCGCGTCGGGGCCAGGGTGTCGGTGAACGGGGCGCTCACCCGGGCCTCGCCGTCCAGGAAGTCGATCCGCGCGGCGCCGATCAGGTGCAGGCGGGCCGGCCAGTGCGTCAGCACCTCGGCCAGCCAGACCTTGACCTCGTCCCGCGTGCCCTTGATGCCTCCCGACGAGCTGTAGTCGATCGACGCGTCCGGGGTGAACACCTCGTCGAGCAGGTCCCACTGACCGGAGTCGATCGCGAAGGTGTAGCGAGCCAGCAGGCCGGTGATCTCTAATCGGTCGGCGATCTCCTGAGTCTCCATGAGCTGATCGTCGCGCCAAGCGGCCCGGATGACCAGATCGTCCGCTCTTGCGAGCGATCACGAGGCCGGCGGGCGGATCCCGACGAGCTTGACGAGGAAGCGTTCGACCTGCTCCTCCAGCGGCGGCCATGGATGGTCGGGCTGGTGCAGGCGCATCGAGACGGCTCCGTGAACGGCCGCGCGCAGGTCGAGCGCGACGGTGGCGGCGTCGTCGGCGGGGGCGCGGCCGGCGTCCATGCAGCGCTGGACCGCGGCGGTGGTGCGCTCGGCCAGGTGCCGCTTGAACGGCATCTCGGCCCGCTCGTTGAGCGCGCTCTCGTGCAGCACCTTGTACAGGCCGGGATGCCGGTGCGCCCAGGCGCCCAGCACCAGAGTGCGCGCGCGGAGCCGGGCCACCGGGTCGCCCGACGCGGCCTCGGCGTCGTCGACGGCCCGGGTCAGCTCGTCGTGGCAGCGGTCGAGCACGGCGAGCACAAGGGCGTCGCGGTCGGCGAAGTGCAGGTAGACCGAGGTCGCGGCGCTGCCGACCGCGCGGGCCACGGCGCGCATCGACAGGGCCTCGTCGTCGCCGAGCTCGTCGAGCAGCCGGGTGGCGGCCTCGACGATGTCCTCCCGCAGCCGCTCGCCCTGGCCTCTCCGGTTGCGCCCGCGCGCCTGGCGGTCGCTCGACGCAGTGGTGCTCATACCCGGCATTGTATCCCGACGCTCGTAGCGCTACAGTCGTAGCGCTACGGCCGTTCAGTCAAGGAGTGCGCATGCCCACCGTCGCGTCGAACAAGCAGACCGTCCTCGACTTCTACGAGGCCGCCTTCAACGAAAAGGACTTCGACACCGTCGCCAAGCTCGTCGGCGACGGCTACACCCAGCACAACCCGCTGATCGCCGACGGCGCCGACGGCCTCCAGGCGCGGCTGCGCCAGCTGAAGGAGACCTTCCCGGCGTTGCGGGTCGAGGTCAGACGCCTGCTCGCCGAGGACGATTACGTCGTCGGGCACGTGTACGCGGTCCGCGTGCCCGGACAGCGGGGCACGGCGATCATGGACATCTTCCGGCTCAAGGACGGAAAGCTGGTCGAGCACTGGGACGTCATGCAGGAGATCCCGGCGGAGGCCCTGAACCGGAACGGGATGTTCTGACGGTGCCCTGTCTTGCTACCCGCGCCTGAGACCGGCGAGCCGTGCGTCCAGGACCCGGACCGTGACCGGGGCGCAGGGGGCGCAGAAGTAGTCACGGCCGAACGCGAACTCCACGGCCCCCGGAGCCAGGTTGACCAGCAGCCGGTCGCTGTCCAGGCTCACGGTCCTCGGCACCTGCCCCTTGGGCATCAGCGGCCGCAGCGCGGCGGCCAGTTGCCGCCGTCCGGCGGGGGTGAAGGCGGCGGGGACGAACAGGTCCCGCACCTCCAGCACCCGCCCCTCGGCCCGCCCGTAGGTGACGGCCCGGCCGACCTCGCCGGACAGTGCATAACGCACGGAAACGACCCCGGCATCGTTACGCACCACCGTGTAGCCCCCGGTCACGGCGCTGGTCGTCGGGGTGGTGGTGGGACCAGTCGCAGGGGTGGCCGTCGGGCCGGTAGCTGGGCCAGGGGCGCGTGAAGGATCCTCCCGGTGCCGCCGCAAGACCTCCTCGACGTGCGTGCGTACCGGAGCAACCAGCGCGGCCCCGGCCCGCGCCGCGTCGGGCCCGTCCGCGACCGCCGGGTAGGAGATCTCGACCGTGAGCCCCGGTGCCCGCGCCCGCCACGTCGCCGTCGTGATCGTGAGAGGCTCACCGGCCGGCGCCCTTCGCACCAACGGCGCCGCCGCGACCAGCAGCAGCACCGCGCCCGCGACCACGAGCACCCTGCGCCGCCCCGCCAGCAGCGGCCCCGCCACCACCCCCGCGACCGCGAACGGCCCCGCGACCAGCCCCAGCAGAAAGCCCGCCGGTGTGGCCAGCCCCGCCGCCACCCCCGCGACGACGGACGCGCCCCACACAGCCGCCCAGACCGCCCCTCGCCGCTCCCGCAGGTTCACCCTCATCAGCGACACGTAGATCAGCCCCGCGAGCAGCACCAGATAGGCCGCACACGTCAGGGTGTCGGCCACCGGCGCCACCAGAGACGGCACCGGAAACCCCAGCCCACCACCCGCCCCAAGCTCCCCACCCGTGCTGAGCCCACCGCCCCATCCGAGTCCGCCACTCGTGGCGAGTTCGCCACCGGACCCGAGCTCGCCACCCGCGGCGAGTCCGCCACCCGACCCGAGCCCGTCGCCCGTGATGAGGCCGCGAGGCGACCCTGCTGCCCCCAGGGGGACCAACTGCACCAGCGCACCGGCCACCACCAGCGGCACCAACGCACCCGCCGTCGCCATGCCGGCGATCATCAACCGCTCACGCCAGGAAGGCACGTGATCGCGCACCCGCTCCCGCCACGCCCGGTACCGTTCGGCCGCCTGCTCCCAGGTCTGCTCGTCCTCCAGATCCACGATCCTGGCGAACCTCGCCACCCCGACCTGCGAGTGCACGATGAACAGCAGCGCCGCGAACACCGGCACCACGAACACGGCGAACTCCACCGCCTGCGCCGCGGGCGAGATCCCCACCGGCTCCTCCTCGGTCACGACCCGCCCGATCACCCCGCCCACGGTCCAGGCCAGCGCGGTGGCCAGCGCCAGCGCCCCCACCAGCACCACGTAGGAGGAGGCGGGAAAGAGCCGGACGAGCTGCCCCCGTGCCGCGACGTAGACCAGCCCGGCCGCCGCCACCGCGAACACCGCCGCCATCGCCCACGACCACACCACCGCCGTCCCACCGAGCACCGGATCGGGCGGGGAGAGCAGCGCGAGCGCCCGCAGCATCACGGGCGTCTCGGCATCGAACGTCCGCCGCGTCAGCAGCGGGAAGCGCGACGTGACGGCCAGGCAGAAGTACGTCAGCGCGAGCGCGGCCCCCGCCACCAGCAGCGCCCACCGCCGGTCCGTGCGCACCGGATCCGGCGTGCCCGCCGCCGCCCTCCGCAGCGGCGGCACCAACTGCACCCCGACCGCGGCGAGCGCCAGCACCAGCGGCGGCAGGGCCACCTGTACGGGCTCGGCCACCAGTACCGCGCCCAGATCACCGAGGTACTCGGCGACCCAGGCCGGGTCCAGCGGCGCGGCCAGCAGCCGTTCCCGCATGCCGAGGTCGATGGCGACGACGGCCGCGTACACGACGGGCGCCACCGACGCCGAGATCCACGCCAGCACGAACGCCCGCCCCGGACGCCTCTCCACGGGTAAGCGGCGCCGCAGCATGCCCTCCACGTATCCGGCCGCGATGCTCCCCAGGATCACCGCCACCTGCGTGAAGTAGCTCAGAGACAGTGGCAGCCAGGCCATCAGGGGCTGCCGGTCCCGCACCAGCACGCTCCACACCACCGCCCACCCGGCCACCAGACACGGCAGCGCCCAGGAGCGAGGGTGAAAGGCCAGACTGCGCACGAGCGTGGGAGGCCGCTTCGGGGACTCCTTCTTACGAGTGGCCGACCGGTCTTTGACCGCCGCCCCCTTGCGACCGGTGGCCGGTGTCCCCTTCCGGGTGGTAGCGGGCGCTTCCTTGGCGGGTGTCCCTTTTCGGGTGGTGGCGGGTGTCTTCTTGCCGGCGGGCGCCGGGACCTGTTCGCCGTCCGGAACGGACGATCCCTCGCTGACCGGGGCGGGCAGGAAGCGCGTGGCGGCCATCGTGAGCAGCGCGGCCAGCAGGGCGGTCGCCATCCCCCACGAGGCCGCGTACCGGGCATACTCCTCGAACGGTACGCCGTGCCCCCGCGCCCACAGCAGCACCGCCAGCACCCCGGCGGGCCCGCCCGCCAGCCCCCAGCACACGAGCAGCCCGACCCGCGACGCACCGAACCCCGACCACCGGAACGCCGCGTACGCCCCGAAAGTCAGCAACACGGCGTAGACCACCAGCGTCACCGCCGTGCCCGCCGCGAGCCCGCGCCCCAGTCCGGGGAAGACCAGCACGGACGCCACGGCCCGCCCGAGCAGGAAACCGCCGACGGGCGGCAGCGCGCACAGGCCGCAGACCCCGAGCGCGATGCCCGCGGCGGCGAGCAGGAAGGTGCGGGTCGTCTTCGCCACGCCCCGTCATGTGCCCGCCACGGAGCTCAGTGCGCATACCGGTGACCGGGAAGTGGCCACCAGGTGAGCGCTTCCGCCTATCGCCGACCCGAGTCGGCCCACGCCGAGCCGGCCTGCAAGACGAAGTCGGGCGAAAAAAACAGGGCCCCGGCTCATCAGCCGGGGCCCTGAAAGGTGGTGGACGATACTGGGATTGAACCAGTGACCTCTTCCGTGTCAGGGAAGCGCTCTCCCGCTGAGCTAATCGTCCTTGCAGAGGTGGCGACGGGATTTGAACCCGTGTGGACGGCTTTGCAGGCCGCTGCCTCGCCTCTCGGCCACGCCACCGAGCCGGAAGCTCCGAGCGGAAGACGGGATTCGAACCCGCGACCCTCACCTTGGCAAGGTGATGCTCTACCACTGAGCCACTTCCGCCTTCGCCCCGTTTCGCGGGGCGACGAGAGAACTCTAGCGAAAACTGGCCCAGTCCCCAAACTGGAATACGCGCGCCGAGGTCACGTGTGGCCGCCGTTGACGGTGATGCGCTGTCCGGTGACGAACGCGCCGCCCTCCGAGGCGAGGTACGCCACCGCCGCGGCCACGTCCTCGGGCGTGCCCATCCGGCCCAGCGGCACCTCCGCGAGGTAGCCGCTCTCGTCCAGCCCCGCGTGCCGCTCGACCGGGATCCAGCCGGGCGCGACCACGTTGACCGTGATCCCGTACGGGCCCAGCTCCTTGGCCCAGACCTCGGTGATCGCGTGCTGGGCGCCCTTGGCGGCGGTGTAGGCGGACATGCCGGGCAGCTTGCGATCCACGATGTCGGAGCCGATCTGGATGACGCGCCCGCCGCCGCGTTCCCTCATGCCCGGCAGCACCGCCTGGACCAGCAGCGTCGGGCTCTTGACGAAGAAGGTGAGCTGGTCGAGGTGGTCCTGCCAGGTGAGCTCCGTGACCGGGACGGACGGTTGCGGGCCGGTCGCGTTGGCCACCAGGACCGACACGGGGCCGAGCCGTTCGGCGACGGCGGCGACCAGGCCGGCCACGGCGGACTCGTCGGTGACGTCGGCGGCGAACGTCTCGGCGGTGCCGCCGGCGGCGCGGATCGCGCCGGCCACCCGTTCGGCCCCGTCACGATCTTTGGAGTAGTTGACGGCGACGGCGAAACCGTCCGCGGCCAGCCGGCGGGCGATCACGGTGCCGAGGCCGCGCGAGGCGCCGGTCACGAGCGCGACATGAGACGTCATAGGACCCGACTGTAGCCAGCGGCGGGCCCCGGGCCGAGGGCGGTCCGTACGGGCAGGCTCCGGGTTCGGTGTCCGGGCGGACTGCGTTCGGTATGGACGCGCGTGCGGGCGGGCCGGACAGGGTAAGGCGCGGACGTGGCTGAACACGATGTCATCGACCTGCTGGTGGCCCAGCACGGCCGGATCAGGGACCTGTTCGACGAAGTGGAGCGGGCGCCGGCGGACAAGGTCGGTGAGGCGTTCGACCGGCTGACGCACCTCATGTCCGTCCACGAGACGGCCGAGGAGGAGATCGTCCACCCGTACGCGCGCAGGAAGCTCGACAACGGCCAGGGCGTCGTAGCCGACCGGCTGACCGAGGAGAACAGGGCCAAGCGCATGCTCGTCGCCCTGCACAAGGCCGGCGTGGACCATCCGCGCTTCTGGGACCGCCTGGCCGAGCTCCGCACCGCCGTGACCGCGCACGCGCGCAGCGAGGAGCGCTACGAGTTCGCCAGGCTGCGCGCCCGCACCTCCGTGGCGGAGCGCAGGGCCATGGCGGCGGCCGTACGGGCGGCGGAGTCGCTGGCGCCGTCACGCCCGCATCCCGGCACGGAGTCCCTGACCAGGAACCTGCTGATGGGCCCGCCCGCCGCGATCATGGACCGAGCGCGCGACCTGATCCGCAAGGCGCTGGGCAAACGCTGACGGCCCCAGACTAAAGCAGGTCAAAGCAGGTAAAAGCAGCACGACATCCTTTGACCGTGGGCGAAATGTCAACGTATTAGCGTGTTGGGCATGGAGTACATCGCTCGTGACGCCGACATCGCGCCCGTCGCCGCGCTGATCGCCGATCCCACGCGGGCGGCGATCCTGACGGCCCTGCTCGACGGTCGCGCCCTGGCGGCGGGGGAACTGGCCAGGATGGCCGGCGTGAGCGCGGCCACCGCCAGCGCCCACCTCGCCAGGCTGCTGGACGGCGGGCTGGTCGACGTCGTACGCCAGGGCCGCCACCGCTACTACCGCCTGTCCGGGCACGAGGTGGCCGAGGTGCTGGAGGTGCTGGCCAGGATCAGCGCCCGCCCCCCGGTACGCTCGCTGCGCCAGTCCCGGCAGGCCAGGCGGCTGGAGGAGGCCCGTACGTGCTACGACCACCTCGCGGGCCGAGCCGGCGTGGGCCTGCTCGACCGGCTCGTGGCGGGCGGCCACCTCGCGGGCGGCGACCTGACCGAGTCGGGGGAACGGCTGCTGGCGCGGCTGGGCGTGGACGTGGCGGGCGCGCGCGGATCCAGGCGGCGCTTCGCACCCGAATGCCTCGACTGGACCGAGCGCAGGGCGCACCTCGGCGGGGCGCTCGGCGCGGCGATCACGGAGGTGCTGTTCGAACGCGGGTGGTACCGCCGGGACAGCGTGCCCAGGGCCGTGACCCTCACAGAGGCGGGGGAGGAGGGGCTGGCGGAACTCTTCGGAAGTAAGGAGCTAACATCGGGTACGCCGGTTACCTGAGTGGGAGAGACGCAACATGGGCGACAACGGAGTCGTGAACGTCGGTCCTGAGCCGCTGAGCTTCGAGGACGTCATCAGGGTGGCCCGCCACGGGGCCCCCGTCCAGCTCACCGACGACGCCATCGCCGCCGTCGCGGCGGCCCGCCAGCGGGTGGACGAGCTGGCCGAGAGCCCCACGCCCGCGTACGGCATCTCGACCGGGTTCGGGGCCCTGGCCACCCGCCACATCGACCCCGCGCTGCGCGCCCAGCTCCAGCGCTCGCTGGTGCGCTCCCACGCGGCCGGCAACGGCCCCGAGGTGGAGACCGAGGTGGTGCGCGCGCTCATGCTGCTGCGCCTGCACACCCTGGCCACCGGCCACACGGGCATCAGGCCGACCACGGCCAAGACCCTGGCCGCGCTGATCAGCTCGGGCATCACGCCGATCGTGCACGAGTACGGCAGCCTCGGCTGCTCCGGCGACCTGGCCCCGCTGGCGCACGTGGCGCTCACCCTCATGGGCGAGGGCGTCGTACGGGACGCCTCGGGGACCGTGCGACCGGCGGCCGAGGCGCTCAAGCAGGCCAGGATCGAGCCGGTCGAGCTGGCCGCCAAGGAGGGCCTGGCGCTGATCAACGGCACGGACGGCATGCTCGGCATGCTCATCCTGGCCCTCGACGACCTCACCAGGCTCGTCAGGACCGCCGACGTGAGCGCCGCGATGAGCGTGGAGGCCCTGCTCGGCACCGACCGCGTGTTCGCCCCCGAGTTGCAGGCGCTGCGGCCGCACCCGGGCCTCGCGCTCTCCGCCGCCAACATGACCAAGGTCCTGCGCGACTCGGGCGTCATGGCCAGCCACCGCGACCCGGACGACTGCACGCGCGTGCAGGACGCGTACTCGCTGCGCTGCGCCCCCCAGGTCGCCGGGGCGGCCCGCGACACGATCGCGCACGCCGCCACCGTGGCCGGCTGGGAGCTGGCCAGCGCCGTCGACAACCCGGCCGTGCTGGACGACGGGAGGGTGGAGTCCAACGGCAACTTCCACGGCGCGCCGGTCGCGTACGTGCTGGACTTCCTCGCCGTCGTGGCCGCCGACCTGGCCTCCATGTCCGAACGCCGGACGGACCGCTTCCTGGACGTCGCCCGCAACCACGGGTTGCCCGCGTTCCTGGCCGACGACCCCGGCGTCGACTCCGGCCACATGATCGCCCAGTACACCCAGGCGGCCATCGTCTCGGAGCTGAAGCGGCTGGCCGTGCCCGCCAGCGTCGACTCCATCCCCAGCTCGGCCATGCAGGAGGACCACGTCTCCATGGGCTGGTCGGCCGCGCGCAAGCTGCGCAGGTCCGTGGACGGGCTGACCAGGGTGCTGGCCGTGGAGGTGCTCACCGCCGCCCGCGCCCTCGACCTGCGCGCGCCGCTGGAGCCGGCGCCCGCGACGGCGGCCGTGGTCAGGGCGCTGCGCGAGACCGTGCCCGCGCCGGGCCCCGACCGCTTCCTGGCCCCGGAGATCGAGTCGGCCGTGCGGCTGGTGGCCGATGGCGGCGTCGTCGCGGCGGCCGAGTCGGTCACGGGCCCGCTCGCCTGAGTGGCCGCCGATCTGCCGGGCCCGTCTCCTAGCGGCCCGGCAGGGCCACGATCAGGTCCACCTCCAGCACCAGACCCGGCAGGAACAGCTTCGACACCTCCACCGTCGTGCTGGCCGGGGGCGTGCCGGTGATGTACTTCCGGCGCACCCGCCCGAGCGCGGCCCTGTCCTCCATGTCCGTCAGGTACGTCCGGATGAACGCCACGTCCTCGAACGTCGCCCCCTGATCGGCCAGGATGCGGGCGATGACCTGGAAGACGTACTCGGCCTGGACCTCCATGGAGCCGGGCCCGACCACCTCGCCCCGCTCGTCGAAGGCCGCCTGCCCGGAGACGTAGAGGGTGTCGCCGGCCCGGACGGCGTGCGAGTAGAAGCCGTTCGTGGCGGGAATCGTGGGCAGGTTCAGCGGCACGGCCCGCCGCCCAGGACGCTCAGGGGAAGGCTCGTCGACGGGGTCCCCGCCGACGTGGACCGCGATGGCCGTCAGGTCGCGCCCGCCCAGCCCGGCGGCCCGTGCTTCCTGCAGCCTGGCCCTCGCGGACGCGGCCATCGAGGCACCCTCCCAGGCCGCCAGCTCCAGGTCCTTGGTGGCGTGCCCGAGCGAGTACCTGGTCTCCTCCGCCGGGGTCCGCAGCCGCTCGGCCATCGCGCCGAGCGGGGTGCCCGCCAGCACGTCGAGCAGCGCGCCACGGTCCACGCCGTGCGCCCGCCCGTACGCGAGCGTCTCCGCCACCAGCACCTGCGCGGGCACGAGCGCGCTCATGACGGCGAGCTTCATGGCCGCGCCTGACCCCAGCGGCCCGGTCTCGCGTACGGAGCCGAACACCGACAGCACCTCGCGGCATCCCGCCACGTCACCGCCGGCCAGCATCGTCAGACCGCCCTCCGCGGCCGGCCCCACGCTGCCCAGCACCGGCGCGTCCACCAGCCCCACCTCCGGCGGGAGCAGCGCGCGCAGCGCGTGCACCGCCTCGGGGCCGATCGTGGACATCTCCACCACCGTCGCGCCGGGCCGCAGCCCCGGCAGCGCCGCCGTCAGCACCTCGCGCACCGCCGCGGGATCGCTGAGCATGGTGATGACCAGCTCGGCCCCCTCGACCGCGTCGGCCACCGCCACGCCGTCCGCGCGCCGCCACGTCGTCACCTTGTGCCCGGCCACCATGAGCCGCCGCGCCATCGGGACGCCCATGCGTCCCTGCCCGAGAAATGCGATCTGTCCGAGAAATGCAGTCACGTGCCTCAGTGAACCCCGTCGCGAGGTATTCCACCACCGACTAGATTGCATACCAGCCATGCCTGACACGAATGCCTTTGACACCGCGGCGCTGCACCTGTTCGACGAGGTCGCGCGGAGCGGCTCGTTCACCGCCGCCGCCGAGCTGCTCGGATACACCCAGTCCGCGGTCTCCCGCCGCGTGGCCGCGCTGGAGCGCGCCGCCGGCGGGCCGCTGTTCGAGCGCCTGGCCCGGGGCGTGCGCCTCACGCCCGCCGGCGCGGCGCTGCACCGGCACGCCGTGGCCGTGCTCGACCGGCTCGACCGCGCGGGGGAGGAGCTGGCCGCCATCCACGGCGGGCGCGGCGGCACGCTGCGGGTGGGCGCGTTCGCCACGGCCAACGTCGACCTGGTGCCGGGCACGTTCAAGCGGTTCGCGAGCCGTAACCCGCGCGTGGAGCTGCGGCTGACGGAGGGGCTCAGCGCCCGCCTGATGGACCGGCTGCACGCGGGCGCCCTCGACGTGGCCGTCATCAGCGACTATCCGGCCGGCCTGCCGGCGGGAGACGCGACCACCGTGCCGCTGATCGAGGACCGGCTGTTCGTCGCCCTGCCCGCCGGGCACCGGCTGGCCGCCGAGCCGGAGGTGGACCTGTGCGACCTGGCCACCGAGACCTGGATCGAGGCCGCGCCGCGCGGCCAGCCGACGCTGCTGGTGACGGCGTGCGCGGCGGCCGGCTTCACGCCGCGCAGCGGGCTGCGGGTGGCCGAATGGTCGGGCAAGTTCGGGTTCGTCGCCGCGGGGCTCGGGGTGACGCTGGTGCCGGAGCTCGCGGCGCGGGCCGTACCGCCGGATCTGGTGCTCAAACCGCTGAAGGGTACGGCGCCCGTACGGAAGGTCTACGCGGCCCTGCCCGATCCGCCACTGCCCGCCGCGCTGGAGCTGGTCCGGATGCTGGGACAATGGAAGACGTGTACGACGGTTTCGCCTACTTAGGTCACATGCTCGCCACCGGGTTGCGCGACGTGGCCTCAGACCTCGCCGCGCTCGACAGCGAGGGCTGGTGGGCCGTCGTCGTCGACTACGAGGGCAAGGTGACGTGCGCCCGGTTCGACCGGGTGCGCCGCGCACCCCTGCCCACTCCCGCCGCCCCCTGGCGTGGCCCCCGCCCCGACCAGTGGCGCAGTTCCCTCGACCGGGCCGGCTACGAGCGCGGCGTGCGCGCCATCAGGGACTACATCGAGCAGGGCGAGGTCTACCAGGCCAACCTCTGCCGGGTCCTGCGCGCGCCCGTCCCGCACGACGCCGACCCGCTCGCGCTGGCCGCCCGGCTCGCCGAAGCCCACCCGGCGTCGTACGCGGCCGTGATCCAGGTCCCCGGCCTCAGCGTGGTCTCGGCCTCGCCGGAGCTGTACCTGTCGCGCGACGGCGACGTCATCGAGTCCGGGCCCATCAAGGGCACGGCCGAGACCGTGGACGACCTGCTCGAAAAGGACTACGCCGAAAACGTTATGATCGTCGACCTCGTGCGCAACGACCTCGGCCGGGTCGCGGCCGTCGGCTCCGTCGAGGTGCCGTCGTTGTGCGCGGTCGAGGAATACCCGGGGATGGTCCATCTCGTCTCCACCGTGCGCGCCCGGCTCGCGCAGGGGGCAGGCTGGCCCGAGCTCTTCGCCGCGACCTTCCCGCCCGGATCTGTCACGGGCGCGCCGAAGTCGTCGGCTCTGCGCATCATCAATGAGCTCGAACCGGTCCCCCGGGGCCCGTACTGTGGGGCCGTGGGCTGGGTCGACGCCGACCGAGGCAGGGCGGCGCTGGCCGTAGGCATCAGGACATTCTGGATCTCGCCCTCGGCCGACGGGCAGGACGAGCTCCGGTTCGGCACGGGAGCGGGCATCACCTGGGGCAGCGACCCCGGGCGCGAGTGGTTCGAGACCGAGCTCAAAGCAGCCAGGCTGATCGCGCTGGCATCCACAGGAGGAATCTGAATGAACATCCCTGTCTGGGTCAACGGGCAAGTGATCGACCCCGGGAAGGCCACCGTCTCGGTGTTCGACCACGGGCTCATGGTCGGCGACGGCGTCTTCGAGACGATCAAGATCGTTGACGGCAAGTCGTTCGCGCTCACCCGCCACCTCGACCGGCTCACGCTCTCCGCCCAGCGCATGGACCTGCCCGACCCCGACGTCGAGGCCATCGCCGACGGCATCGACCGGCTCCTGGCCGTCGCGCCCGCCTGGTCCCTCGGGCGCATCCGCGTCACCTACACCAGCGGCCCGGGCCCGCTCGGCTCCGACCGCGGCGACCAGGGCACCACCTCCGTCGTCATCGTGGACGAGCAGAAGCCGTTCCCCGAGACGGCCAACGTCGCCGTCGTCCCGTGGCCGCGCAACGAGCGCGGCGCCCTGTCCGGCGTCAAGAGCACCTCCTACGGCGACAACGCCAAGGCGCTGCTGCACGCGAAGCGGCGCGGCGGCGGCGAGGCCATCTTCGGCAACCTGGCCGGCAACCTGTGCGAGGGCACCGGCTCCAACATCTTCATCGTCCGCGACGGCCGCCTGCTCACGCCCACCCTCGGCTCCGGCTGCCTGGCCGGCGTCACCCGGGCGCTGGTGCTCGAATGGTGCGGGGGCGAGGAGGTGGACGTGCCGCTCCAGGCCCTGTACGAGGCCGAGGAGGCGTTCCTCACCTCCACCACCCGCGACGTCCAGCCGATCAAGCTGGTCGACGACACCGAGCTGCCCGCCGCGCCCGGCCCGATCACGACCAAGGCCATGCAGGTCTTCGCCGAGCGCTCGGCCGCCGACCTCAACCCCTGACCCGCGACCACCGTGGGCCCTGCACCGGGCCCACGGTCGCTGCGTCAGTACGTCTTCTGCGTCTGAACGTTGAAGTCGTCCATCTTGACCTCCGCGGCCGGATCGGTCAGCGGATCGGTGATCTTCAGAACGTCCAGCCCCTCCAGGATGTCACTGGAGTAGATGTAGCCGTTGTAGTAGTACGCCGACCACGAGCCCGCGATGCCCCCTTCCGGGTGCGGGCCGCGCTCGAAGAACCCGATCTCCTTCGGCGCGGACGAGTCGGTGAAGTCCCAGATCGACACGCCGCCCTGATACCACGCCTGCACCATGATGTCCTTGCCCTTCACGGGCACCAGGGAGCCGTTGTGGGCCACGCAGTTCTCGTCCTCCTGCTGCGCCCTCGGGATCTTGAAGTAGCCGCGCTTCTCCAGCTTGCCGTCGACCAGGTCGTACACGGCGTTCGCGCCCTTGGTGGCCGGGGTGTTGTCGTCGCAGGTGGCCTGGCCGCCGCCGCCCAGCTCGTCGCTGAACACGACCTTCGTCCCGTCGTTGTTGAACGTCGCCGAGTGCCAGATCTGGAAGTTCTCGGTGTCGGTGAGCTGCTGGAGCACCTTCGGCTTGACCGGGTCGGCGATGTCGAGCAGCACGCCGTCACCGAAGCAGGCGGCCGCGGCCAGCTTCTTCTCCGGGTACGCGGTGATGTCGTGGCAGCCGGAGGCGAACTCGGAGTGCTGCCGGTCCGGGAAGATGTCCGGCTTCGCGATGACTTTTGCCTTCTCCGGGGACTTCATGGGAACTTCCACGATCTGGATGAGTTCGTGGGGGGCGGGGCAGGTCTCCGAGTCCGGTTCCGGGCCCGGCGACGAGACGTACACGTAGAGGCTCTCCCCGGCGGGGACCATCGTGTGGGTGTGGGAGCCGCACTCGGTCTGGACCGCGCCGACGTACTCAGGGCTCTTCTTGTCGCTGATGTCGAAGATGCGCAGGCCCTCCCACTTGCGCTGGCCTTCGCCCGAGTCGCACTCCGGGCCGCCGCGCGGCTCGTCGATCGACAGGATCAGCAGGTTCTCGTGCACCGTCACGTCGTTCTGCTGCGCCGGGCAGGCCACCTGGCTGACGACCTCCGGCTTCTCCGGGTCGCTGATGTCGTAGATCGCGAAACCGCCGAAGTTCCCGACATAGGCGTAGTCGCCCTGGAAGGCCAGATCGGTGTTGAAGTCGGCCTCCCCGTCGAACGGGGCCGCCCGCGGGATGTGGGCGACGTGCTCGACGTTCGCGCTCGTCATCACGTCACCCGTGGGCGACGCGGCGGGCGTGCTAGCCGGAGCGCTGCTCTCCTGCGGACTGGCGGACGTCGGCGTACCGGCCGCGGGTGGCTCCGCGGCGCAGGCGGAGGCCATTAACAGCGCCGTGCACAGCAACGCTCCGCGCAATGTGGCAGAGATCAACGCGCATCCCCTTTGTCTCGTAGCTCACTATGGAAGCTATGTCAGCAGGTTCGAGGCCGCGTACGGTAATCATCACAGTTATGGCGACATTTGCGCTTACTGCGTGCACACCGGAGCCACCTCGGCCCGCCGGGCCGTCACCCATAGGTACGCAGGCGCCGGTCATCGTGCCCGGCAGCCCCGGCGTTCCGGCCCGTACGGCCGCACCGGGGGAGCGCGTCGGGCAGACCCCGGCCGCCACGGTCGCCTCGGACGTGCGCTTCGCGGAGGGGATGATCCCGCACCACCGGCAGGCGCTGGAGATGACCTCACTGGTGGAGGCGCGGACGACGACGCCGGCCATCCGCTCGTTCGCCCGCCAGATCGCCGCCGCCCAGACCCCGGAGATCAAGGCCATGACCACCTGGCTACGCGAACTGGGCCGCGACACCCCCGCCGGGCACACGCACACGATGGACCCCGGCTACGGCATGGCCACCCAGGAGCAGCTGAACGCGCTGCGCGCCGCCCAGGGAGGGGTCTTCGACCGCATGTTCCTGCAGCTCATGACCAGGCACCACGAGGGGGCGGTGAAGATGGCGGGGGAGGAACTGGCCGGGGGCCGCGACCAGCGCATGCGGCTGCTGGCCAAGGACGTCTACTCGGGGCAGAGCATCGAGATCGCCCGCATGCGCGAGGTCCTGCAATCCCTCCCGGCCTAGCGCTCGCTCATGAGAAGGGTGCTATGGCCTCGCTCAGGACGGCCACAACATATTGGTCAACTCAGCATCGAGATCCATGTAGTCGGTCTCACGCCCGGCCGGCACTTTCTCGTACGTACGGTGCAGGAACTCCGTCAGCGGGGCCAGCGGCACCTCGAACAGAGCCTGCCCGAACGGGGACGTCAAGCTGATGTGCAAGGTGCGCTCGCCGTCGGCACGTGCGGGCCACACCTGCACATCGCCGTCGCCGACACGCCTCACGATGCCCACGGTCAGCAACTCGCGGGCGAAGATCCACTCGACCGGTTCGTCGTTCCCTACGTGGAAGGCCATGCGGATGGCGTAAGGGTCGTCGGCTGTGTAACTCAGTCCGGCGAGCAGGGGGACGGTCGTACGGTCGGGGACCACAAGCCGAAGGCCAAGCTCGGCGGAGACGGTGGTGCTGTTCATCGTCAGCCAAACCTTTTCGTCGTAGGTCCCCTCTTCGGGGCTTTCACTGCTCTGACGGACTTCGTCGCGAGCTATGACGCGGAACGAAGAAACCTGTAGGAAAGATTCCGCTTCCAGGGCCTTCTGTAACGCACATCACAGCTGGACATTTAGGCATCTACCAGGCTAAACGGCATCAATCGGGTCGTATTTGCAAGGGTTTTGCGTGCTGTGGAGCCTGCCCCGGACGCGCCGCCCATGAACGTTTCTCACCAAAGATCGTGGCCGATGTCTTCCGGGACACGACGATGGTATGCCACCCGCCCGCCGTGCCGATGGGCAACCGCCGCGTTTCACCCGAATCCCTCTGACCCGACACCCTGAGCTACCCCTCCTTGATCGTCCGCCCCCGTATTGGTTTCGCCGTGGGCCCCGGAGTGCGGTATGGTTTTCCACGTCGGCACCGCAAGGCACCGACAGGGCGGGCGATTAGCTCAGCGGGAGAGCGCTTCGTTCACACCGAAGAGGTCACTGGTTCGATCCCAGTATCGCCCACCGCGAAGATGCAGGTGAGAAGGGGTTTCGGAGTCACTCCGAGGCCCCTCTTCCGTGTCTGGGGAGTCGATGGGAGCCAATCGGGGAGCCATCTCACTCGGAGGCTCTACCCGTGTCGGCTGTCGCCGAAGATGGTGTTCATGGTGTGGGCGCCCTTCGTGATCACGGGTCTGAGCTGATGCCGGTAGACCGCTTCCGTGACGCTGGTGCCCGCGTGCCCGACGAGATCGGCGATGGCCTCGATGGGCACGCCCTGGTCGCTCATGATGGAGACGAACGAGTGACGCAGCTCACGGGGTGTCCAGTTGGTTCCGATCTTCGCGTCCTTGGTGATCTTGCGGAAGACCCGCCGGACGTTGGCGGCGTCCAGGGGAGTGCCGACGCTCGTGCAGAACACCAGATTGTGATCTTGCCATGCCTCGCCTGCCCTGAACTTGTGAGCTACTTGGCGGGTGTGATGTTGCCGGGTGGTCGACGCCGAGCACCCGTTCGCAGTCGGCCAGCGTGGCCTCGTACAGTGGGATGGCCCGGCTCAGATCCCCCGCCTCCTGATACGGTCTCGGGGAACAACGGAGCAGCCAATAGCGGTAGGGGCAGACGGCATGTCATCGTAGTGACGACACATCTGTCATCACTTTGACGACACCCGGAGCTGCGTGCCCATGAAGCCTGCCTAAGACCTGACCAGCTCGTACGACGCACGTCGCTTCCTGCGCGAGGAGAGCCCGAACACGCGCTTCGTCCCATCCGGATACGCCACTCACAACGCTGGCGACATCACCAACGTCCACAACTTGACCAGCCCGTACCGCTCCAAGGACGGCCCCCGGCCCTCCGGCGATGAAGCCCTGGCCGCCCTGACCCTGCTCGCCGAGCTGCGCGACTGGCTGACCGAGGTCGAACCCGACCTGATCGACGCTGCCCGCCAGGCCGGGGTCACCTGGGAGGAGCTCGCGCCTGTGCTGCGCGTGGCCGACCGCCGCGCCGCTCAAAGACGGCGCGCTCCCCGTAGCCCGAGGGCTCTCTGACTCACGGTAACGCCCCTTATCAAGGGTCAAACACCTGGTCTGAATGGGGCTCCTGACCAGGCTCGGAACGGCTTACCGCTATTGGCTGTTCGATTGTTCCCCGAGGCCGGTTGAGGAATGTCGGACGGTGACGGTCCGATCCCGGGATGACCCGCAAACATCGAGAGCCACTTGATGAGCCCACTGCGAACCGCCCTCAGACCTGCTGCAGCCCGATCACCCGCAGCATGTCGAGCGCGGTCGCTTCCGGGGACCCCGGTTCGGCCGAGTACACGAGCACGGTTTGGTGACCGTCCGGGAGCAGCATGACGTCGGAGTCGAGCGAGATCGTGCCCAGGCTGGGGTGCTTGATGGTCTTGGTCGCGGTACGCCACGGGGAGGACCGTCCCTCCCGCCAGAGCTCGTCGAACCGCGGGCTGCCCCGACGTAGGTCCGCGATCAGCTGGATCAGGTCGGGGTCGCCGGGGTATCGGGCCTGTGCGGCACGCAGCGTGCCGACCGAGGCGTGGGCGGCCGCGTCGTCCTCCTCCGCCTGCGCGGCGACCTGGCAGCGGCTGCTGCCGAGGAAACGTTGCCAGATGAGGTTGCGCCGCCCCGGCGGCCAGGCGGACATATCGCCTTGGAGCGCCGCCCCGAGGGGGTTCCAGGCCAGGACGTCTCCCTTGGCCGACAGCACCAGCACGGGGAGGTCCGCCATGCGGTCCAGCAGCCGGAGCACGCTCGGCCGTACGACCATCGCGATCCGCCCCGCCTCGGGCGGCTCGTGGCCTGCGAGCCGGAACAGCAGGTCGCGGTCGTCGTCGTCGAGCCGCAGGGCCTGAGCCAACGCGGCGATGACCTGACGGGAAGGACGAGGTCCGCGCCCTTGCTCCAGCCGGACCACATAGTCGACACTCAGACCCGCGAGCATGGCCAGTTCCTCTCGGCGCAGACCCGGCACCTGGCGGCGCGTTCCAGCCGGCAGTCCGACGTCGTGCGGTCGTACCCGAGCCCGGGACGTGCGGAGGATTTCGGCGAGTTCTGCACGGTTCACCCCTCAACTATGCCTCACACCCGGCCTCGGCCCGGGTGGTACGGCCGGTCCTAGGCCACACCGGTCCTGGTGGGCCCCGGGCGCGCTCGGCGAGGATCTGCTCCATGACAGAACCGAAGACAGTGGCGTTGGTCACCGGAGCAAACAAGGGGCTGGGCCGGGAGACCGTCCGTCAACTGGCCGGAAAGGGATGGCAGGTCTTCCTGGCGGCGCGGGACCGCGAGCGCGGCAGCCGAGCCGCCGAGGAGCTGGCGAAGGAGGGCGCCGAGGTGGAGTTCGTCGAGCTCGACGTCACCTCGGACGAGTCAGTAGCGGCGGCTGTGAAGGCCGTCTCCGAGCGGGTGGATCAACTGGACGTGCTCGTCAACAACGCCGGCGTCGGCGGCCCGATGCTGAGTCCGGCCGACATGGACGCCGACGCCCTCCGCGTGCTGTATGAGGTGAACGTGTTCGGCCAGGTGCGGGTCACCCACGCGTTCCTGCCGTTGCTCCACAGGTCGCAGCAACCCCGTATCGTCATGGTGTCCAGCTCTCTCGCCTCGCTGGCATACGCCGGTGACTCCGCCCGCCCCGAGTACGGCTTTCTGAGCCTGGACTACGCCTCGTCGAAGGCGGCGCTCAACATGATCGTCTCCCAGTACGCCCGGGCGCTGCCTGGATTCCAGGTCAACGCCGCGGACCCGGGCAACCCCGCCACTGATATGAACCATCACACGGGTGTCCACACCGTCACGGAGGGAGCCGCCGCGATCATCAAGTTGGCCACGTCGGACCCCGGCGGGCCGACGGCAGGCTTCTTCGGCAGTGATGGCCCCGTTCCATGGTAGGAGTGAAAATGACCAAGATCCTGACGATCGGACTGCACCCGAGCGCGATCGACTACACCGGATTTCCCGGCCTTGACGAGGCGACGCTCACCGCACGGATCGAGCAGGGCAACGCGGCTCTGCGCGCGGCGGGCCTCGACGCGGTGCCGTGCATGGTCGGCACCGACCCGGACGAGGCAGAAAAGACCGTCCGTGACCGGTTGCCGGAGGGGCCCTTCGACGTGGTCATGATCGGAGGTGGCGTGCGCATGGTCCCTGAGCACACCCTCCTGTTCGAACGGCTGATCAACGTTCTGGCGGCGACGACTCCCGGAATTCGTTTCTGCTTCAACACCTCACCGGAAACAACGATCGACGCCATTCGACGTTGGGTTTGACCTCGCTGCGCGAGGGAGACCGTTCTCGTACATCGTCATCGCTTCGAGGAACAGCCGGCGGCTGGTCGGCCGTCAACGGCTCGAGCGCCCGGTGCCAGGCCGGGGCGCCAGATCCCGGTCAGCTCGCCGACCATCGGGCTCACCATGGCCGGGGCGAGCTCTTCTCAATCAGATCCATTTCACCGGCAACGCCGGCCGCCTCCTCTCGATGGACATCACTGTTGGAGCACCATGACCCATCACATGATCGGCTGCGTGCCGATCAACGATCAGGCCGAAACGCTGGAAGGCACTCTCCAGGCCCCTCGTGGCCTGCCGGGCGGGGCGGGCTACCGCATTCCTGTCCCCGGCTTGCACCGGCCACCAGGCACGCTCCCCGGGTCCGCACGTGGTTGAGCGACGCACCGGCTCGCCGGTTCCGGCCGGCCGGGAGTCGTCCCCGCGCGTCGGCGACTATCGCATCGACCCCGACAGGTCCACGATCCGGTTCAGGACCCGCGCCCTGTTCGGGGTGCTTCCGGTACGCGGAACGTTCACGATCGGAGAGGGCGTGATCAGCGTCCGGAGCCCGCTGGACGACTCGGTCGTCGTGGTGGAGGTCCCCGCGGGCAGCTTCGCCAGCGGGCTGCGGATACGCGACCGGCACGTGCGTGCGGCGGACTTCCTCGATGTGGACACTCATCCGACGATGTTCTTCCGAGGTGGGCCGCCCGGTCAGGCGGGAGCGTCAACGGTGCTGCACGGGAACCTGACCGTGCGCGGCGTCAGTCAACCGCTCAGCCTGGTCCTCGGCTCCGCAACGAGCAACGACACCCTCCTGATGGCCGGCGCCACGGTCACGATCGACCGCTACGCATTCGGCCTGACGAAAGGCCGGGGAATGGCCGCCAGGCATTTGAGGATCGCGATCGAGGTCGTCGCCACCCGCATCACCTGACAGGGCGCTCTCCGGGGAGTGGACCGCGGCCCTTATGTGGGCTGACACCCCCAAGCCAACGGCTCATGTACGTGATAATCGACTCTTATCACGTACATGAGCGATCATGACGGCGCGGCGACCAGGACAACCCCTTGCCGGGACGGTGCGCGACTCCGGCACGTTATCCGGTACATCGCCGCCGGCGTGGCGCGGCGGCTGGCATGAGCGCCGCGCCGGAGGTCGCCGCCCTTCGCGGCGGGCACGTCACCCTCGCTGCGGCCGCCGACGCCTTCCTCGCCACTCCGCGCACGGCCAACCCGAACACTCACCGCGCCTACGCCTCGGCCATCGACCGCGTCATCGCCCTGCTCGGCCACGACCGGCCGCTGGCGGACGTCGCCGACACCGAGATCAGCGCCGAGCTCGCCGAGCTCTGGGACGGATGCGCGCCGGCGACCTGGAACTGCAACCGCGCCGCCGTCACCTCCTGGCTGACCTGGTGCCAGACCAAGAAGCACTGGACCGCCCCGTCGGTCCCGGCCGACGCCGAACGCCGCAAGGAGACCGCCGACGAGACCCGCGCCGTGGCCAAGACCACCATCCACCGGCTCCTCTCACGCCGCGACATCCCGCTGCGCGAGAAGACGCTCTGGCGCATACTGTACGAGACCGCCGCCCGCGCCGCGGAGATCCTGGCGCTGCGCCGATGCGGGCGCTGTTCGAGGTGTTGTGCGGCCCGCTGGCGCAGCCGGTGACGCCCGGAGTGCGGTTCGGCCGCTGTCGAACGGTCTCCTTCGACGGCTGCAGCTCACTGAAGGTGCCCGATACCGGCCGGAACCGGGCCTGGCTGGATCGGCTGGCCCATGGCGGCTATCCCCAGCTGGAGCTGATGACCCTGGTGGAGACCGGCACCCGGGCGATGATCGGCGCTGCCTTCGGCCCCACCGCCCTAGGCGAGACCGACTACGCCAGGCGGCTACTGCACCTGCTGCTGTCGGACATGCTGGTGCTGTGGGACAAGGGCTTCGACGGCAACGACTTCCTCGCCGCGGTGACGGGCACTGGAGCCCAGGTCCTGGGCCGGTTGCGCAGCGCAGCCGGTACGGTGCTCGCGGCGCCCGCCGGCGCCGCGTCCCAGTCCAGCGCTCACGCCGCCGGCATGGCCGGTGGGGCGCACGCGTTCTATTGTGCTGCGGCTGTGGGTGAGGCCGGCCGCGGATCTCCAGGTCGCCCGTGCGCCGTCGAGGGGCCGCCCACCTGCGCGACCTATCATGCCGGGCATGGCTACCGAAGACCGTGACCAGCCCGTTCTCGACGAGGAGCAGGTGAATCGTCTGGCTCGCTACGGCCGGCCGGAGGAGGTCCAGGAGGGGCAGAACCTGTACGCCTCCGGTGACAGTGCCTATGACTTCTTCCTGTTGCGGACGGCGACCGTCGACATCTTCAGGGACGCCACGGCGGTCGAGCCGGAACACCTGGTCCACCGTCGGAATCCGGGGGAGTTCCTCGGCGAGCTGAATCTGCTCACCGGTCAGCAGGTCTATCTGACGGCCCGGGTCGCGGGAGCCGGGACGGTGGTGCGGATCACGGCAGCGGAGTTGCGCCGGGTTCTCGCCGAGCAGGTCGACATCGCGGACGTGCTGATCGAGACGTTCCGGGCGCGGCGTGATCTGTTGCGAGCGTCGGCCGGCAGTGCGCTGGAAGTGGTCGGCAGGCCGGATGCGGCCGAGACGCTTCGGCTGCGTACGTTCGTGACGCAGATGCTGTTGCCGCATGTGTGGCTCGACCCGGAGTCGCTGTCCGGTCGTGCGCTGATGAGATCGATCGGGGCTTCCACGGACGATCTGCCGGTCGCGGTGGCGGGTGGGACGGTGTTGCGCCGCGCCACTCCGGGGACGGTGGCCGAGGCGCTCGGTCTGACCTATCACCCTGCGGCGTGCGTCCCGGATCTGGTGGTGGTCGGCGCCGGGCCGGCCGGGCTCGCCGCGGCCGTCTACGGCGCCTCCGAAGGGCTGGCCACCGTGCTGCTGGACGGCAGCGGGCTGGGCGGGCAGGCCGCGACGAGTGCCCGGATCGAGAACTATCTGGGTTTCCCGCAGGGTGTCAGTGGTGAGGAGCTGACCCGGCTGGCGATGATCCAAGCGCTCAAGTTCGGGGTGCAGATCTTCTCGCCGTGCAAGGTCTCAGGGCTGGATCTGTCGGAGGAGCGGAGGCCGGTGGTGGTGCTCGCCGACGGGTCCCGGATCGAGACCTCCACGGTGATCGCGGCGACCGGGGCACACTATCGGCGCCTCGGCATCCCGCGGTGGGCGGATTTCGAGGAGAGTGGCTGCATCCGCTATGCGGCGACGGAGCTGGAGGTGCGCCGGTACGAGTCTCAGCCGGTGGTCGTGGTCGGTGGCGCCAACTCGGCCGGGCAGGCGGCTCTGTCGCTGGCCGCTCATGGCTGCACGGTGAATCTGGTGGTGCGTTCCGGTGACCTGGGAGCGAAGATGTCGGCGTACCTGGCCAATCGCATCCTGGCCGACTCGCGGATCCGCGTCTGGACCGGCAGCACGGTACGGCAGCTCGGCGGGGACGAAGCGCTCACGTCGGTCGTCATCGCGAGTGGCGATGGCCGCTCGCAACGGCTGGATTGCCGGGGGCTGTTCTGCTTCATCGGGGCGGCGCCGGCGTCGGAGTGGATGGAGGGCGTCGCCAAGGACGCACGCGGCTTCGTCCTCACCGACAGCCGGCTGCCCGGGGGCACCCACGACGCCCCGCTGCCGTTCCAGACCAGCGCATCCCATGTCTTCGCCGTGGGAGACCTCCGCTCAGGCTCGACCAAGCGCGTGGCCACGGCGGTCGGCGAAGGAGCGGGCGCCGTGTCCTCCGTCCACACGGTCCTCGGCGGCTGAAGCGGCCTCACCAGCGCCCGGCTGGACCTTCAGGCGTCACTCCAGCGGGGGAAGGTGGCCGCCTGCCCCACGAGCAGGCCGTCTTCCACCAGGTTCCACATCGTGACGTCCTCGATCCAGAACCGGCGGCCGGACTTGGCGATGCGCTGTCCGCGGTAGCCGGTCGCGTAACCCTTCTCGTGCACGGCGTCCAGGAGTCGCTGCCGGTCCTCGCGCCGGTCCGGCTCCGCCAAGAACCGGGACGGAAGGCCCACGAACTCGGCCCAGTCGTACGCGAAGCAGCGTTGGGCGGTGAGGTTGGCGTAGGTGAAGCGAGGGTCGTCCGCCCCGTCATGGGCCAGGACGCCGAAGGGCGCGTCCTCGTACAGCCAGCGTGCGGTGGCGTCGGGGCCTGCCAGCGCGGTGCCGACGAAGCGCAGATGGCAGGCCGCGAGCAGGGAGAAAAAGCGGTCATTCACCCCGAAACCTTACTTAGTCCCAGATGTCGCCGGCGCGCAGGGCTCTGCCCGGGTCAACGGAGACGTACAGGTGAAGGTCATGCATCTCTAGCGATTTGGTCAAACTCATACGTTTTGTCCCTTTATGTGCACCATATACCTGCTTGGGCGACCTACGCTGAGTGTTTGCTGCGGCTGCCGCGGAAGGGGACAGCCGCAATGAGGAGGAGACGAAGTGTCACCGCTTCCAGGTCCACACTCCATCCGGGCGCGTTACACCGCGGCCGCGGCCGGATTCTCGCTGATCATCATGGGAGTGCTCGGAGTGACGGTGGACCTCGCCACCCGCTACCGGATCCAGGAGAACACCTTCAGCCAGGCCGAACGGGTGGCGAGTCAGTGGAGTGCGGCGGCGCGCAGCGGAGTGGTGCCACGAAGGATCCCCGCCGACCCTCCCGCCGACCTCGTCCAGATCGTGAACTCCCGCCAGCGCGTACTGAACGCCAGCGGGAGGGCCTCCACGACCGTTCCGCTCAGCCGGCTCCGGCCTCCGCCCAACAACCGGTTCCAGCGGCGCATCGAATGCGGGGGAGCGGGGTCGTGCGTGTTGCTGAAGGCCATCCGGCTGACCCCGGACACCGACTCGGGCGTCGTCTACGCCGGCATCCGGGAGCCTGACCTGCTGGCCACCCACCGCCTCGACTACCTCGTCGTCGCGGGCATCGGCCTGATCACCGCCGTCGTGGCCTGGATGGCCTGGATGCTGGTGGGGCGTACGCTGCGGCCTGTCGAGGCCATCAGGGCCCGGATCTCCGAGATCACGGTGAGCGACCTGAGCCTGCGCGTCCCCGTGCCGCCCGGTCGTGACGAGCTCACCCAGCTGGCCACCACGGTCAACCACACGCTCGGCCAGCTGGAGAGCGCGGTGGAGGAGCAGCGCCGGTTCGCCTCCACGACCTCCCACGAGCTGCGCACCCCCATCACCGGGCTGCGCATGCAACTGGAGGAGTCGCTGCACTATCCCGACGACGTGGACGCCCACGAGACCATTCGGACGGCGCTGGCGACCACCGGCCGGCTGGAGGCGATCGTCAACGACCTCCTGCAGCTGGCCCGCCTCCGGGCCGCCGATCCGGTGCCCCCGGAGGAGATCGACCTCGGCGAACTGGTCGCCGCCGAGGTGAACGCGCAGCACCGCCGCTTGCCGGCGAAGGTGCACGCACCGGCAGGACTGCGCATCCGCGGCTCCCGGATGCAGCTGATCCGCGTGATGGACAACCTGCTCACCAATGCCCAGCGGCACGCGGAGAGCTCCGTCGAGATCACCGTCGCACCGGTCGACGACGGGGTCGCGGTCACGGTGGCCGACGACGGGCCCGGCATCCCGCCCGCGCACCGCGAGCGGGTCTTCGAACGCTTCGTCCGCCTCGACGACGGCCGCCGCCGCGATCCCGGCGGCAGCGGGCTCGGCCTGGCCATCTCGCGTGACATCGCCCGCGCCCATCACGGCACCCTGCGGGTCGCGGACTCACAGCGTGGGGCCACGTTCGTGTTGTGGCTGCCCCTCATGGACGCGTTCCGCTGAGACGGTGATCCTCGGTGGTCGAGGCTCCGGGTTGCGTTCGGCGGGGGCAGGAGCCGGCTCTGAGTGCCACAAGAAAGCGAAAAATCATGACATATCGCCTCGAAGCCGGGCGGCCATCCATGCGACCGTGCAGGTGTGGAGGTGGTGGTGATGACCACGATGCCGCAAGCGTTCACACAGGCCGCGAGGAGACACGGAGTGCCGGAGAGCGTCCTGCTCGCCGTCTCCTACATGGAATCGCGCTGGGACTGTAACGGTGGCAAGCCCAGCACGGCCGCCGGGTTCGGCCCCATGCACCTCACCGACGGTGACGCGCCCGGCACCTCGCGGCGCCACCCCATCGACCCCTCCCAGCAGGCGGGGCAGGACGGTGGGTCCCTGCACACCCTGGAACGGGCCGCCGAGCTGACCGGGCAGAGCGTCGAGCGCCTGCGCAAGGACCCGGCCGCCAACGTCGACGGCGGCGCGGCGCTGCTCGCCGAGTATCAGCGCGCCCTGGGCGCCCCGCCGAGCGCCGACCCCGCCGAGTGGTACGGCGCGGTGGCGCGCTACTCGGGCGCCACCGACGAGGAGACCGCGGCGGGCTTCGCCGACGAGGTGTACGAGGTCATCCACGAGGGCGCCACCCGGCTGACCGACATCGGCACGGAGATGACGCTGCCGTCCTCCCCGGAGGTGCGCCCGTCCCGCTTCTGGCTGACCAGGCTGAACCTGCCGCATCTGGCCCGCAGCGACGAGGTGGAGTGCCCCGCAGGGCTCTCCTGTGAGTGGATCCCGGCGCCCTACGTCGAACTGCCGAACGGCAAGTACGGCAACCACGACAAGGCCGACCGGCCCACCAGCCAGACGATCCACTACATCGTCATCCACGACACCGAGGAGCTGTACGACAAGACGCTCGACATCGTCAGAGACCCGAAGGAAGCCAGCTGGCACTACACGCTGCGCTCGCACGACGGGCACCTCGCCCAGCACGTACGTACCAAGGACGTGGCCTGGCACGCCAGGAACTGGTATATGAACCCCAAGGCGATCGGCCTGGAGCACGAGGGCTTCCTCGCCGCCGGCGGCACCTGGTACACCGAGGCGATGTACCGCACGTCCGCCAAGCTCGTGCGCTACCTGGCCGACAGGTTCGGGGTCCCGCTGGATCGCGCCCACATCCTCGGCCATGACAACGTGCCCGGCCTGGTGCCGGAGTCGTTTGAGACCATGCACGAAGACCCGGGCCCGTACTGGGACTGGGCCCACTTCTTCGACCTGCTGGGGGCTCCGCTGCGCCCTGACGGCGATGCCGGCACGGCCACGGTCATGATCCTGCCGGACTACGACCGCAACCGTCCGCACTACATCGGCTGCGACGAGGCCCACCCCGCCGCCACCTGCCCGGCGCACGGGTCGGCCTCGATCTGGCTGCACACCGAGCCGCGCGAGGATTCGCCCCTCGTCAAGGACATCGGCAAGCACCCGACGGGAGACTCCACGTTCAGCGTGTACGACCACGCCGCCCGTGCCGTCACCGGGCAGCGCTACGTCGTCGCTGAGCGGCGAGGCGACTGGACCGCCATCTGGTACCTGGGGCAGAAGGCGTGGTTCCACAACCCGGCCTCCGCTCCCGTCGCCGTGCCCAGCCGGGCCCGGATGGTGAAGCCCCGGCCGGGGCTGGCCTCGGTCCCCCTGTACGGCCGCGCGTACCCGGAGGCGTCGGCCTTCCCCGCGGGCGTGGAGGTGCAGCCGCTGGCCCCGCTGCAGTACACGTTCCCGGCCGGGCAGTCGTACACGATCGGCCTGACCACGACCGGCGAGTACTACAAGGCGAACACCTTCGACACCACGCAACATGTGGTGGTCCGGGGCGCCGACGAGTACCACCAGATCCAGTTCGGCCACCGCGTCATGTTCGTCAGGAACGAGGACGTCGTGGTGAGCGAGGCGTGAGGCCCGCGGTCACCGGTGGGCGAGGCCCTCGCCCACCGGTGACCGACGGGAGAGACCCTCGCGGGTGCGGCGAAGGAGCTCGAGAACGCGGTGTTCGAGCTCGTGGCCGGTGCCGAGCAGCCGGTTGCAGTGCAGGTGGACATGGCTGCGGCACACCTCGGGAGCTGGCCGGTCGGACGGCAGGGCCAGGCGGCGGGCGGCGAGCAAGGACGCCAGAGCCCGGTCGTCCGGGGTCGTGCCGGGATCACCGAGGAGCCGGCGCAGCTCCCGGGAGCGCTCGCGGTACTCCAGGCCGCCCTGCGGTGACGGCGTGACGATGTCACGGTAGAAGCGCCTGCGTCGCTCGGCGTCGAGTCCCAGGCCGTCGAGCAGGTCGTCGACGCTGAGCGCGGCCACGGTGACCGGGTCGTAGGGGAAACCCCGGCTTCTGGAAAGCGCGAGCAGGCCGGCGACGGCCCGGCTGTCGGCGATGAACACCTCCTCGGCGGCCGGCATGTGGTCCACGCCGCCGTACCGCTCGATCTCACGCTCGTAGGTGTCGAAGGCGAAGGTCCCGCACGTGCCCGCGGAGACCAGATCGGCCGCCCAGTCGCAGACGTGGCGCATGAGCGGGCCCAGCAGCGTGGCGGGTTCGCCGTGGAAGCGGACGCGCAGGTGCGGGTCGGGGTCGCGGTAGCGCAGGAAGAACCAGCCGTCGGCCAGCCCCGCCCCGGTGACGAACTGGGCGAAGGGGCCGAGCGCGTCGACGATCAGCTCGTCCTCGAAGCGGCGAGGGCCGTACAGCTTGAGGTAGAGCCAGTCGCTGCCGGGCGGCCGCACCCGCGTCCCTGCGGGCACGACGCCGCGGCGCGGGCGCCGCTCCGGAACGGTTTGCCGCTCCCGGAGCGCGAGCGGCACCACCACCTCGCTGAGGTGGGCGCCCTCGGGGCCCGGCAGCCAGGCGTGATCGGGATGGGGCAGGGCCTCCTGGAGCAGAACGGGGCGTCCCGCCGGCTCCGCGCACAACAGTTCGGCCTGCTCGGCGTCGTCCAGGTCGAGCAGCAGCCGGTTGTCGCCGCCGGCCAGGTAGACATGGCGGGGCACGCCGTGCGCCCGGCGCCAGGCGGCCAGGCCGGCCGGGTCGCGCAGGGTCGCGGGATCGACCCGCCAGCGGGCCAGGGACAGGACGATGCCGTCCCGCTGGACACGGGGCAGGAACGGAAGGCCGGCGGCCGGTCCCCAGCCGAACGAGGTGAAGACGCACCGGCCGTCGCGGGCCACGTCCAGCAGGAACCGGGCCGCGGCAGGCGCGTGCGCCGGGTTGAGCATGTGGCACTGGGTCGCGATGACCTCCATGTCGCGTGCGGGCCACCGGACGGTGAAGCGGCCGTCGCGCAGGCCCACGACCAGCTCGCCGGTCGGAACGATCCACTCCTGCGCGATGCCGGTGGCGGGGCCGAAACGGATCTCGTGGCGGTGACCGCACCGGCGGACGGCGACGTTGCCGGAACGGGCGCGCGCCGGTGTGTAGACCACCTCGGCGAGGAGGCGGCCGGGCGCGTGCCGGGATTCGGCCTCCGCCGCCTGCGCCATCGCGGTCTTCGCCGGGGCCCCGAGCAGGTCGGCGAAGCGTCCGAGGGTGCGCCCGGCCGCGTTCGCGCCCAGGTTCGGCCCCACGACGAGCAGGAAGTCGCCCCTGTCGACGGCCTCGGCGCCGGCCGCCGCGACCAGGACCGCGAGGTCGAGCGTCGGCGGGGCGGACGCGGCCGCAGGCGTCCACGTCTGGAGGCGTTCCAGGAGGTCGTCGTCGAGTTCGACGACGGACAGCCGGTCCCGGCAGGCGTTCGCGGCCAGGTCGAGCAGCAGCCGGTCCCGGGACGCGTCAGCGGCCAGGCCGGACGGCGGCCGGTGCCGGGCGGCCGGCGCGGGAGCCCCGCCGCCGTCCACGGGGTTCCCCAGCCCGAAGTCCGGATCCACCAGCTCCAGCAGCGGGACCTCCCGGCCCGCGCCGTAGCGGGCTTCGAACGCGCGGCGGTAGGCGTCGAGGTGCGGCGGCCCCGCCGGGTACGGGCTCAGCCGCAGCAGCAACTCGGCCGCCACCGCCGCCTTGGCGCCGATGCGCCGGCTCAGCCCGGTGCCGGACAGCGGCAGCGCGAGGTCCGTCTGGAGGAGGTTGCGCGGGTCGGTGGCGGGTGCGATCGTGCCGACCCGGTCGAGCAGGCCCGGCCACGTCCTGGCGCGGTCGTCGAGCGGACAGGCGTCCCACTCCCTCATGGCCTCGTGCAGGCCCGCGAGGGCCGCCGCGACAGGGTGGCCGGCGAGCCGTTCCCGCAGGTGGCCGAGAGGGTCGGCGGTGAGCGGTGGCCGCAGGTCGTGGTGCAGGAACCCCTGCCGGATCAGCTCCTCGACCAGCTCGCCCGCCTTCTCCG
The DNA here is from genome assembly GCF_040649735.1 of Nonomuraea sp. NPDC048892. Lineage (NCBI taxonomy): Bacteria > Bacillati > Actinomycetota > Actinomycetes > Streptosporangiales > Streptosporangiaceae > Nonomuraea > Nonomuraea sp. NPDC048892. The sequence continues at coordinate 233,902 of NZ_JBEZFZ010000008.1, forward strand.
GCGTGGCGCCGGGCAGCATGCCGAGTGCTGCGGCGATCTCCGCACGCGAGACGGGAGTACCGGCCAGGGCCAGCGTCCGCCGCACCGCCGTGGTGGCACGCACGGAGGCCGGACGGCCGGTGCCGCCTGCCGGGAACGCCCGCCCGGCCCGGATCAGCACGCACGGGTCGGCCACCAGCCGCAGGCCTGCCCGGACCTCAGGATCGGCTTCGAGCCGCGCGACCAGGTCCGTCAGCCAGCCCATGTCAGGCCGGGTACGGGTGCGCGGCGCCTCCTTGGCCAGGGCGAGGTCGGTGCAGCGTCCCCAATCCGCCAGGGCGACCCCGGCGAACAGGCCGAACGGGGTCGGCCGCGTGCTCATGCGGATGAGGTAACGCAGCAGTTTGCGGCCGACCTTGCGCGCCTTGGGGTGTTCGGGCGGCGTTCGCGCCAGCGCGGCGGCCAGATCGGTGCTCGCCACCTGGACGGCCGCCGCCACCGCCGGGGCGCCGGGCGTCAGGCAGGCCGGATCCCCCGGCAGGCCCGCTGTCGCCGCGGTGCCGACGGGCAGCAGCGGGGCGCGCACCAGCGCCCAGTCCAGCGGCGCGTACAGACTCTTCATGACAGGAGGAAGAGCCGATCCCAGGCCGGTTCCACGTCGGTCGCGGCGGCCAGCAGCACCAGGGCGACGCCCGCCGCGCCGTCCAGGAGCCCGGCCCGGTCCACGGGGTGGTCCTGCGGCTCCAGCGAGGCGTACGCGAGCGGCCGCTCCGGCTGGTAGGCGGCCAGCAGCTCGTCGACGAGGTCGGCCGCCGCGTCGCGGAACAAGCCGGTGTCGTGGGTGAAGCGGAGCACGACCTGTAGCAGGCCGCTGACGCCGTGGCAGAACGTGGGGGAGGGGATCGCGCGCAGCCGCGCCGGGCGGCGCAGCACGGCGTCCATGGCCTCCAGCGCCGGCTCGGCGAACCCGTAGTCGTCCAGCGCCTGCGCCGCCAGCCACAGGGCGCGCGCGACCCCGGGCGTCCCGTAGCACCACGCGGTGCGGGTGGACGCGGACCGGCCGGGCCTTCCCTCGCCTGTCAGCGGCACGATCGCGGGCCAGCCGGCCCCCCACTCGTCCCGGACCCGCCGGCCGAGCAGCCAGCGGGCGATGCGTTCGACGGCCTCCGCCTGGCCCGGCACCTCGATGCCCGCGCGCAGGGCGAGCGACAGCAGGGCGAGCGGTCCTGGGATGCCGTGCGCGAGGCCGCAGTCGAGAGCGCCGTGCGGATGCAGCCGCGCCGTCGTCTCGTCGCCCAGCAGGTGGGCGGGGGTCGTCCAGGCGGGCGGCTCCTGCTGTCTGGCGAGCGTCACGAGCCCGCGCAGGATCTCCGGCAGGACCTCGTGCGGGTCGTGCGTGAGCAGGTAGGCGCCTGTCCCGCCGGCTCCGGAGATCAGGTCGAACGCGGTGACGGGGCCCGGCTCGCGCGCCCCGGTGAGCCGCGCGCCGGCGGCCGCCGCCCGGGGCGCCAGCGCGTCGTCCAGCGCGGCGAGCATCCGCCGGTACCGCGTGCCGCCGCGGCTCAGCGACACGGCGGCGAACGCCAGGCCGCTCAAGCCGCCGAACAGGCCAGGCGACGCCGCGTCCACGCCTTCCGCGGCCGCCGTGAGGAACCGGTGGCCTGCCGCGTCCCAGCCTTCGCCGGGCAGGCACGCGTCCAGATAGGCGCAGGTCACCGCGAGGCCCGCGTCGCCGTCCGCCACCGCGTAGGGCCTGCGGGCCAGCGTCGCGGGGAACCGGGTCTGTTCGATGGACGCGGCGAGCGCCGCCGCCACCCGTCCCTGGTCGGTCACCCGCGCGGCGACGTCGCGGGCGACGCGCAGGGCCGACGCCTGCCGGCCTGGGTCGAGCACGCTGCGCCAGGCGGCCTCACGCCGCGCCGCGGGCCCGGACGTGACGGTGCTCACCGGCCCTCACCGCAGAAAGCGTCGCAGGTCACGCAGCTGCCGCAGTTGGTGGGGCCGACGCAGGTCTCGTAGCACGTTCCGCAGTTGGTGGGGCAGGTCTCGCAGGTCGGCTGGCAGGTGCCCGGCGTCACGCAGTCGCCGCCGCCCGCCGCGGTCGGCTCAGGACAGCCGTGCTCGCGCGAGTCGGTCAGGCCCGGGATGCAGCTGCCGCTCCTCGGCGGGCCGAGCCTGATGTCGAGGTCGAACTCGTCGAGGGCGCGCGCCGTACGGGTTCTGGTGAACTCCACCATCGCGTCGCGGCGCAGGACCACCCGGGTGGCCTCCTCGCCTCGGAACGGCTCCTCGTGGCGGCCGACCGTGGTCATGTCGATGACGTCGCCGGTGTGGAACTCCGCGTAGTAGTCCAGTTCGCGGGTGAAGTACAGCCGCCGATGATCCGGCTTGTCGCTGTCCCCGAGAAAACCGGTCATGCGCAGAACCGCCGTCGGCGCCTGCGCCGGATCGGGCCGGAACTTCTCCACGATCGGGTCCTGTGACCTGGTGGCACTCAGTGGTGCCTGCTCGTCCTCGTCTGGCATCGCCTGCGCTCCTTGACGTCCGCGGTTGCCGGGAGGCGGGGCCGCGGCCCCGCCCTTCTGTGGTCAGCCTTCGAGCAGGGCGCTCAGGCGGCGTCCTGATTCCTCGACCATCGACCGCACCACCTCGGCGGACGCCTGCTCCGGCCGGTCGGGCACGTGCCTCGCGGCCACGGTGGAGTGGAACAGTGCCAGGCTCGTGTAGACGTGGCTCATCGTGAGGGCACGATCGCGCCCTTGTCGCTCAACGCTCTCAGATCATCCTCGGAGAGCTGACTGTCGACGATCTCGGTCTCGGAGATGCGCAGGACCATCGGGCCCTCGATGCGCTGCCCCATCGGTACCCCCTCATCGAGCTCATCGGATCGATGTATCTCCTGCTCGGAGTCAGGCAAGCGAGAACCATGGGCTTCTCCAAGGTTCTTCCGTACGGCAGCCGGCTACTTCCGCCGAGCCTGCTCGCGAAGGGCGTGGATGAGAGCCGTGACGTGGGGCCGGTCGTCGCGGCTGATCGCGGCGACGCCGAGGTGCCGGGCCGGTGCCGGCGGCTTGATCGGGACGGTGCTCAGGCCGGGGAGCTCCGGCGTGAGCGCGATGGAGGGGATCAGGGAGATGCCCACACCTGCGGCGACGAGCGAGCGGGCGAAGAAGTAGTCCATGGTGGTGCCGCGTACGTCCGGGTCGAAGCCGGCCCGGTCCGCGTAGCGGCGCAGGTACGCCTCGGTCTTCAGACAGCCGAGCACCCAGGGCTCGGCCGCCAGCTCGGCGAGGTCGAGCGCGTCGCGGCCGGCGAGGCGATGCCCGTGCGGCAGGACCACGTGCAGCGGGTCCTCCATGAGCGGTGTCCACTCCAGGCTGGAGCCGAGGCCCGCCCCGGCGGGGAGCGGGCCGTCGAAGTGGTAGGCGAGGGCGAGGTCCACGGCGCCCTGGCGGACGAGCGGCAGGGTGTGCTCGGGCTCGCCCTCCCTGACGTGGAGCACGGTGCGGGGATGGGCCGCCATGAACCGGGCGAGAGCGGCGGGCAGCAGGAGCCTGCCGCCGCTGGTGAAGGTGGCGACCGTGAGCTGGAGACGGCCGGTGCTGAGCTCGGTGACCTGCTGACGCGCGTGTTCGAGCTCCGCGGTGACGGTTTCCGCGGCGCCGAGCATGATGTGGCCGGCCTGGGTGAGGGTGACGCCGCGGGTGCTGCGGGCGACGACCTCGGCGCCGAGGCTGCGCTCCAGCGCGGCCACCTGCTGGGAGACGGCCGAGGGAGTGAGACGCAGAGCCGTGGCCGCCCGGTTGAAGCTGCCGTGCTCCGCCACCGCCCGCAGGACGCGGAGCCGCTGCACATCGATCAACAGTTTTCCTTAATACGCATCCAGTAAGTCAGGACTTCTGCTGATGACGGTATGGCCTCAGGATCGGGGCGTGCAAAGAATCTGCGTCATCGGCGGCAGCCGGTACTTCGGAAAGATCCTGGTGGAGCGCCTGCTGGCCGCGGGCAACCGGGTCACGGTGATCAACCGCGGCTCGACGCCGCCGCCCGCCGGCGTCGAACACCTCGTCGCCGACAGGAACGACGAGGCCGCCCTGACGGCCGCGCTCGGGTCCCGCGCCTTCGACGTCGTGGTGGACCAGGTCTGCTACACGCCGGTGCAGGCCGCCATCGCCGCCCGCGCCTTCGCCGGCCGTACCCGGCGCTACGTCATGACCTCCACGATCGAGGTCTACGACCCCGCCACCGCGGCGCTGCCGGCGGTGCCGCAGGACACGCCGGTGCCGGAGGAGATCGTGGACCCGGCCGCCTGGCAGGTGGCCGTGGACCTGCCCTGGAACGACGACGCGTACCTGGAGGCGCACTACGCCGAGGGCAAGCGGCAGGCGGAGGCCGTCTTCGCCCGCGCCGGCGGCTTCGCGTTCGCCAGTGTGCGCAGCGCCCATGTGCTCGGCGGCGGCGCGCAGGAGTTCACCGGCAGGCTGGCGTACTACGTCGGGCGCATCGTTGTGGGCGAGGAGATCACCGTGCACGCGCAGGCGCTGCCCACAGTTTTCATCCATCACCAGGAGCTGGCGGACCTGCTGGTGTGGGCCACCACGGCCGGCTTCACCGGTCCGGTCAACGCCTGCTCCGACGGCCCGCTCGACGTACACCGCCTCGTCGCGATCATCGCCGCGCGGGCCGGCCGGGAGCCCGTGCTCAGGACCGTCGCCGCGGGGGAGCGGGCTTCGGCGTTCTCCTTCGACCGCCATTACGCCATGAGCAACGCGCGCGCGAAGGCGCTGGGCTTCTCCTTCGGCCACACCGACGACTGGCTGCCGGGGGCCGTCGCGGAAACGCTCATCAGCCAGCCGTCACCCACCGTGAGGAACTGAGCCGTCATGCGGTACCGCACCATCGCCCACACCGCCGTCGGCGCCGTCGGCCTGGGCGCCATGCCGCTGTCCATCGAGCACCGCCCGGACGAGGCGCGGGCCATCGCCACCGTCCATGCCGCACTCGAAGCCGGCGTCACGCTCATCGACACCGCCGACAGCTACCACTGGCACGCCGGCGAGACCGGACACAACGAGTCGCTGATCGCCCGCGCCCTCGCCCGCTACGGCGGCGACACCTCCGGCGTCCTGGTGGCCACCAAGGGCGGGCGCGGGCGCCCCGGCGACGGCAGCTGGACCGTCACCGGAACCCCCGCCCACCTCAAGCGGGCTGCCGAGGACTCCGCCAAGCGTCTGGGCGTGGACGCGATCGGCCTGTACCAGTTGCACAAGTCGGACCCGGCCGTGCCCTGGGCGGAGTCCGTCGGCGCGCTGCGCGACCTGCTCGACGCCGGAACGATCCGCGCGGCGGGCATCTCCAACGTCACCACCGCCCAGATCCGTCAGGCGCGGCAGATCCTCGGTGACGGACTCGTCTCCGTGCAGAACCAGTACTCACCCGCCGTCCGTGACAGCGAGCCGGAGCTGCGGCTGTGCACCGAGACGGGCCTGGCCTTCCTGCCGTGGAGCCCTCTCGGCGGCATCTCCCGCAGCGCCCTCGACGGCCCCTCCGGCCCCGCCTCCGCCGGCCCCGCCTCCGCCGGCACCGCCTTCCACCGCGTCGCGGCCGAGCGCGACGTCAGCCCCCAGCAGATCGTCCTGGCCTGGCTGCTCGCCCGCTCTCCTGCGGTGATCCCGGTACCGGGCGCCAGTCGTCCGCGCTCCATCACCGACTCGGCCGCGGCCGCGGACCTCACGCTGAGCGCGGAGGAGCTGGCGCTGCTGGAGAACGCCCCACTGGGCTGAGAGAGGCCGCACGACCACCTGCTGGCCTCCCGATCAAGGCCTTATGGGCGTCGATCATCCAGTACGTGATCGCCCTCTCCGGCCGCTCCCCGCGAGCCGTAAGCCGGGCCGAACACGACCAGCAGCGCCAGATCCTCCGTGATGTCCGTGAAGCGGTGTTCCTCACCTGCCGGGACGAAGATCACCGCGCCGGGGCCGACCTCCTCGTCCCCGCTCGGTGTCGTGATCCTGGCCCGGCCCGCGGTCACCACATAGATCTCGTCCTCGGTGTGCGGACTCTGGGTGTCGACCCCGCCTGCCGGAATGCAGTACGTACCGACGGACAGGTCCGGCACCTTGAGCTGCTCGACCCAGTCGTTGGCGGCCCCGGCAGCCGGCCGCGCCCACTGTCCCGCTCCTTTGATGATCCGCATGGCGGCGACCCTACGGCATGCTCCTGACGCCGGCCGGAGCGGCCGGTGGGTTACGCGCTGGGTGCGGCCGCAGTTCGCGGAAGCAGCAGCATCAGTGCGGCGGCCAGCACATAGAGCACGATCCCGACCGGCAGTACGGCCGCGAAGGCGTCGCCGAACCCCTGTAGCGGGGCGGCGTGGTCGTCCAGGGTGGTGAAGAAGAGGGTGCCCAAGGCGGCCACGCCGGCGGCGCCGCCGATCTGGGTCACCGTCGAGAGCACCCCACCGGCCGCGCCGGCGTCCTTGCCCGGGATGCCGGCCAGGATGACATTGACCAGGATCGGCGCGGCCAGGCCCAGCCCGAGACCGCCGACGAACAGTGCCGCCGCGAGCATCCAGTATCCGGGGCTCTGACCGTCGCGGACGGCGAACCACAGCAGCGCCTGCGACGCGGCCAGGGCCAGCGATCCGGTCACCAGCAGCGCCCGGCCCGCTCTGGCCGCCATGGCGACGCCGAGGCCGGAGGTGAGGATGGACCCGATCGCGTAGGGCAGGATCACCAGACCGGTCTCCCAGGCGGTGCGTCCGGTGCCGGTCTGCAGGTAGATCGACAGCGTCAGGAAGAACGCGCCGATGGCGCCGAAGAAGAACAGCGAGGCCGCCAGTCCCGCGCCGAAGCTGCGCACCCGCAGCAGCGCCGGGTCGAGCACGGGCTGCCCGCCACGCCGCGTGACCGTACGCTCGTAGGCGAGGAACCCGCACAGCGCCAGCACTCCGGTGGCCAGCAGCGCGAAACCCCACCACGGCCAGCCCCAGTCGTGACCCTGGACCAGGGGCAGCAGCACCAGCACCACACTCGACGTCAGCAGTGCCGCGCCGGCGACATCAGGCGCCGTCCGGTGCCGCCGCATGGATTCCGGCAGGACGCGGGACCCGAGGACGAGCGCGACGGCCGCGATCGGCACGTTCACCCAGAAGATGGTCCGCCAGCCCAGGCCGAGCAGGTCCGCGTCGACCAGGAACCCGCCCATCAGCGGCCCGGCCACCGCGGCCAGCCCTTGGACGGCCCCGTACGCGCCGAACGCCTTGGCCAGCTCCGCCGGGTGGAACGAGGACCGGATGATCCCGAACACCTGCGGGACCATCAGGCCGCCGGCCAGGCCCTGCAGCACACGCGTGCCGATCAGCATCGACGGGCCCGTCGCCAGGGCGCACGCCGCGGACGCGACGGCGAAGACCGCCAGGCTGGCCAGGAACATCCGCCCCCGGCCGTAGTCGTCGCCGATCCTGCCGCCGATGATCAGACCGGACCCCAGCGCGATGACGTACCCGGCCAGCATCCACTGCACCTGGGCCTGGCTCGCGTGGAGTTCGGCCGCGATCGCCGGCGCGGCGACCGTGACGATCGTGGCGTCCAGCAGGTCCATGAACGAGGCGAACAGCACCACGAGCAGGGCGATCCCGGCGGCCCTGCCGGCCAGCGCACCTGATCGGGGTTCCTCGCGGGAGACGGGGTTGGAAGTGGTGTTTGAGCTCATGCGCCACACCGTGACAGCAGTCGCGGACACCGAATGACCGCCATTCGCCCACAATGGAGGCCATGGCCACCACGTCCTCCCGCCTGCTCAGGCTGTTGTCCCTGCTCGGGGCCCGCTCGAACTGGTCCGGCCAGGACCTCGCCGGCAGACTCGGCATCAGCACCCGCACCCTGCGCCGTGACGTGGAGAGCCTGCGCGAGCTGGGTTACCCGGTCCAGGCCCTGATGGGTCCTGACGGCGGCTACCGGCTCGGCGCGGGCGGCCGGCTGCCTCCGCTGCTGCTCGACGACGAGCAGGCGGTCGCCGTCGCCATAGCCCTCCAGACCGCGCCGGCCAGCGTGGCCGGCCTCGACGACGCCGCCGCCCGCGCCCTGACCAGCATCAGGCAGGTCATGCCCGCCCACCTTCGCGCCGAGGTCGACGCGATGCACCTGACCGCCATCCGCAACTTCTGGGAGTTCCCCGCGCCACCCATCGACTCGGGCACGCTCAAGGCCGTCGGCTTCGCCGTCCGCAACGGGCACGTGCTGCGCTTCGACTACTGCGCTCCCGGCAGCCACCCCCCTCACCCGGGCGACCCCGGCTTCACCCCGCCGCTACGGGTCGAACCCCACCACCTCCTCATGTGGGCCGGGCGCTGGTACCTCGTCGCCTACACCCCGGCCACCGACGCCTGGGGCGTCTACCGGGTGGACCGTATCCACGCCTACGCACCCACCGGGACCCCGTTCCAGCGCCGCGAACTGCCCGAACCCAACGTGGCCCACTACGTGATGACCAGCCACGACAGAGGCGACACCCCCGCTCCGTGGCCGTGCCTCGGCACCGTCCTGATGGAGCTGCCACCCGACGTCGTCGCCCGATGGGCGCCCGGCGGCTCCGTCATCGAGTACGTCACCCCCACGCGGACCCGCATCACCCTCGGCGCATGGTCGTGGGCCGGGATCGCCGGCCTGCTCGCCACCTTCGACGCCGACATCACCGACATAGAGCCGGACGAACTGAAGGACGCCTGCCGCACCCTCGCCCGGCGCTACCGGCACGCCGCCGGGTAGCCGCCGGTCCGCTTGACCCGCACATCGGTCAGAGGGTGTGGACGTCCGTGATTCGCCGGACATACCCGGAACATACTCGGGCTCCTTAGCATCGCTCCACGCAGTATGCGGACGTCTCTCCGCCTACGGCCGGCCGTAGAGTCCAGATCTTCGTTGTAACCGGGACTGAGACCTCGATCAGGAAGGAAATAGTGCGCATGGCAGGAAAGTGGTGGAAGGCCCGTCCGTCCATCTACCGGCAGCTGCGTGACGGTGCTGCGGAACTGCTCGATGAGGGCGGCAGTCCGGAGACGGTGTGGATGCCGGGCGCGCGGGACGGCGTGCTGATCTACCACTGGAACGGGCGGGCCGACGAGGAGGAGCTGCGGCGGCTGTCCGTGGCGATCGACTCGCTCAAGCCCGCCGCCGTGCGCGAGGCGATCGGGGAGGCCCGGATCATCTCGTTGGTGGACGCTCTGCTGGCGGACGTCAGCTCCGCCAACCTGGACCATGACGCGGTCTACGAGCTCGGGTACGCGCTGGCCACCGACTCGGACGAGCGCGAGGCCGTCAAGCTGGGGATCGCGCTGCTGGGGTTGTTCGACGCCGAGAACCATCGCGACGAGCTCATGACGTTCGGGCGGCACGACGAGTTCACCTTGTTCGCGATGATCGCCCTGCGCAACACCGACGGGGACGCGACCGCCGACCTGTGGGCCCTGGCCAGGCAGGTACGCGGGTGGGGGCGGATCCACCTGGTGGAACACCTGGCGCAGGCGTCCGATCCGGCTGTGCGCGAGTGGATCGTTCGTCAGGGTTTCCGCAACGACGTGGCGACCGCCTACCTCGCCGGGACCGCCGCCGGGGCCGGCGACCTCGCGGGCCTGCTCGCCGGTACGCCGGACGACGAGCTGCTGGAGGCGGCGGGCGAGCTCCTGGCGGCGCTCACCGAGGAGGACGGGCCGGTCGTCGGCATGCCGGGCTACCAGGAGGGGCGGCGGGCGGCCGAGCTGTACCTCGGCCACATCGAGGCCCGTACCGATGGGGCCGGTGGAGCCGCTTCCGGTGGGGACGATTCTGCTGCGAGGCTTGGTGCGGGGGAATTGCGGCATTTTCTGGACGTTCATGCCCTGCGCGGGTACGCCGCCGAGCACTGGCCCGAGTTGCTGCCACGGTGTACGGACATCCTGGCCCGCCCGATCTGGGCCGAGCTGGCGCCCGCCGCGCTGGCCGGGGCGGACGACGACTCCGCGTTCGGCCGTGCCGTACGGGTGTGCGAGCTGCTGGGCATCCCGACCGCCAGCGCCCTGCGGGCACGGCTGCGCGCCGATCCGTACGGTGAGGCGCACTGGTACGCCCTGATGCGGCAGGCGACACAGCGGGACGTGGACGAGATCCTCACCCTGGCCGCCGAGATCCTCCCGCTGACCGAGATCGCCTCAGGACCGGGGCAGGACCTCGGGGTCGGCCCGGCCCGCCGCCCCCACCGGGCCCTCGACATGGTCCTGCAGAGCCTGGACGCCTGGCCGGGACACGGCTGGCCGCTGATCGAGGCGGGCCTGGCCAGCCCTGTCGTCCGCAACCGCAACCTGGCCATCCGCGCCCTGGCCGCCTGGGACCACGCCACCTTGCCGCACGAGGCCCGTACCGCCGTGGCGGCGGCCCTGCGCGCGGAACCGGACGCCGGCGTACGGGAGCGCCTGGAACGCCTGCACGAGGGAGGCGCACAGTCCATCGCCCAGCACTGACACCGTCGGAGCCGGTGGAGGTGGGCCGTCCGAGGAAGAAGGGCGTCCGTGGAAAGCCGGGACGTCCGCCGCACCGAGGCCCCCGACGGAGGCCCGGTGAAGGCCAGGTCGGTCAGGTTTCGGCGAGGGCGTCCACCGGGGTCGCCTGGGCCGCGCGCCGGCCGGGCAGGACCGAGGCGAGGATGCCGGCGACGACGGCCACGGCCGTGATCCCGAGCGTCTGCGGCACCGACATGGAGAACTGGATGTTCTCCATGTTCAGCTCGGCCCCGACCGCGTACGCGCCGATCCAGCCGAAGAACGCCCCGGCGGCGACGCCGATGACCGCGCCGGCCAGGCTGAGCAGCATCGCCTCGATGGCGAGCATCCAGCGCAGCTGCCGGCGCTGCAGCCCGAGGGCGCGCAGCAGCGCCGACTCGCGGGTACGTTCGAGCACCGACAGGCCGAGCGTGTTGCCCACGCCGACGAGCGCGATCAGCACCGCCACCGCGAGCAGCATGGTGGACATGGCCAGCAGCCGGTCCAGGGCCGTGTGGTAGACGAGCTTGGCCGTCAGCCCGCCGCCGACCTCCGCGCCGGTGAGGGGCTCGGCCACGGTACGCAGTTGTGAGCGCAGCGCCGTGATGTCGGCCCCCGGCCGGGCCTTGGCCCAGACCGCGCCGAGCGGCGCGTCGGCGTCGAGGGCCGCGAGCACGGAGGGCGCGACGACCAGGCCGTCGGTGGGGGCCAGGGGGTCGCCGCGCACCGGCAGGGTGACCGATCCCGACCGGCCGGTGACGGTGAGGCGGGTGCCGTTCTTGATGCCGGCGTCTTCGAGCAGGTACGGGTCGGCGAGCACGGCCTCGGTGGTGATCGGCGGGCGCGGCGCCCACAAGGTGGTCAGCGCGCCGGCGTCGGGACCCTGTGCCAGGACACGCTTCGTGCTCCCGCCGGCCTTGATGGCGACCCGCGTCGACCGTACCCCCTTGGCGTCGGTGATCCCGGCGATCGCGGCGACGTCGCCGACGGTGCCGGCCGGCAGCGGGCCGGTGAGCATCGACACGGTGACGTCGATCGGGAAACGCGCGTCGAGATTGTCGTCGGCCGTCGCCTTCATGCTCTCCGCGCCGACCTGGAGGGCGACGACCAGCCCGACCGCGAGCATCAGCGCGGCGCCGGTCGCGGCCGCCCTGCCCGGGTTGCGCAGCGTGTTGTCGGTGGCCAGCCGCGCGGTCGGGCCGGTGCGACGCAGCGTGGAGCCCAGGCCGCGCAGCAGCGGCGGCAGGTACGACCCGGTCGCGGCGAGCAGCCCGACGGCGCACACGAACGACCCGCCGATGAAGAACGCCAGCGCGAACAGCGTGCCGGTGGAACCCAGCCCGATCCCGGCCAGCCCGAGGACGGCCAGGGCCGGCGGCACCGCCCGGCGGACGAACGAGGCCCGGCGCCCGATCGCGTCCCCGGCGACTGTACGGAGCGCCTCCAGCGGAGCGATCATGGCCGCCCGCCGCGCCGGCAGCAGCACCGACAGCACCGCGATCACGACTCCCACGACGGCGACGGCGGCCACCTGCCCGGCCGGGACGCTGAGCGCCTGGTCCAGCACGACCGCGACCACGGCCGAGAGCGCCACGCCGAGCCCGACGCCGAGCAGCGCCCCGATGACGCCGATCGCGGTCGCCTCGACGAGCAGCGCGCGCCGGATGTGGTCGCGCCGGCCGCCGACCGCCCGGAGCAGCCCGATCTGCCGGCGCCGCTGCGCGACCAGGATGAGGAACGTGTTCACGATCATGATGCTCCCGACCAGCAGCGCGACCGCGCCGAACACCAGCAGGAGCAGCTGGAAGACGTACACGCCCTGAGTCCGCTGCGAGATGAGGCGCTGGACCATCCCCGCGGACGTCTCCACCCGGGCGCCGCCTCCGGTCACCGCCTCGACCCGTTCGGCGAGCTGACTCTGGGAGAGCGTGCCGTCGCCGATGACGAGGATCTCCGTCTGCTCCGACGTGCGGATCGAGTCCACAGCGGTGTAGTAGGAGGGGGCGACGAAGGAGTTGAGCGTCAGCCCCGACAGCAGCGAGTCGCCCTGATGGGTGAGCCCGGTGACGGTCAGCGTCGCGGACGTGTTCTTGTCGGTGATCGTGATCCGGTCGCCGACGCCCAGGTTGAGCTGCCGCGCGGTGACGTTGCCGAGGGCGATGTCGTCGGGCCCGGCCGGCCAGCGTCCTTCGGCCAGGTCGGTCCAGCGCAGCTTCGGGTTGTCCGGGAGCGACTGCTGCTGCATCCAGTCGGACGAGCCGCTCACCCAGCCGCGGGACAGGAAGCCGAGGTCCGCCGAGGCGACCCCGGCCGCCTTCTCGACCTGGGCGACCAGGCGGGCCTGCGCGGCCCGGTCGTCGGTGCGGACGGTGACCACGACGTCCGTCTCGGAGACCCGGGCGATGATGGTGCGTTCGAACGTCTTCGTCTCGCCGGCCAGCACGGTCACCGAGGCGGTGAGGTAGCCGACACTGATCATGATCGCGACGATGACGGCGACCACGCGGCGCGGGTTGTGCCGCAACTCGGCGAGCGCGTTGCGGGCCATGGGAAAGCGGGTCCGGCGGCCGGTGATCATGCGGCCAGCCTCCGCATCGCGCCCAGGACCGCGTCCGCGGTGGGCTCGCGCAGCTCGTCCACGATCAGGCCGTCGCTGAGCAGCAGCGCCCGGTCGGCGTAGGAGGCGGCGATCGGGTCGTGGGTCACCATCACGATCGTCTGGCCCAGCTCACGGCAGGAGCGGCGCAGGAAGCTCAGCAGGGTCGCCGCGGTGTGGGAGTCGAGTGCGCCGGTCGGCTCGTCGGCGAAGACCACCTCAGGCCCCGTGACCAGGGCACGCGCGATGGCGACCCGCTGCTGCTGCCCGCCGGACAGCTCGGCGGGACGGTGGCCGAGACGGTCGCCGATGGCCAGCGAGCCGACGACGGAGGCGAGCCGGGCGGGATCCGCCCGGCGGCCCGCGAGATCCAGCGGCAGCAGGATGTTCTGCTCCGCCGTCAGCGTCGGCAGCAGGTTGAACGACTGGAACACGAAACCGACCCGGTCCCGCCGGACCCGGGTCAGCTCCCGGTCGCCGAGCACGGAGATGTCCTGGCCGCCGATGTACGCCTGGCCGCCGGTGGGCCGGTCGAGCCCGGCCAGGCAGTGCATGAACGTGGACTTGCCTGAACCGGACGGGCCCATGACGGCGGTGAACGTCGCCCGCCCGAAGTCGGCCGTGACACCCCGCAGCGCCGGCACGGCGGTGTCGCCGGTGCCGTACGTCTTCGTGAGGTCCCGTGCGGCGGCCGCCGCGGTCGTGTCCCGCGGCCCTGAACGGTCCACGGCGGAGCTGTGTGCGGTCATGAGTGCCCTGTCTGTCGCTGGTGATTCGGTTGCCGGGTGCCCAACGTAGGCAGCCGCGGGCGGAAGCGAATCTGTCCACGGTCTGGACTTCGGAACGGGCTCTGCGACCGTGGTCGTAGGGCGAAAGCGCGCAGGTCGTAGGGTGATGGCGCCGGGAACGCGGTGCGGTCCTGGGCGGACGCGGGCAGCCGTGGGCGGACGCTGAGGGACGCGCGAAGGCGGGGAGAACGTGGGGGGCGCTGGGCCACACGGGCGCGAGCGGGCGCGCTGGGACGCGGGCCGAGGTTATCGGCGGTCGGGTGTGGCCAGGCCGGTCTCGAAGGCGAAGAGCACCAGCGCGACCCGGTCGCGGCACCCCAGTTTCGCCAGCAGGTTGCCGACGTGGGTCTTCACCGTGCCCTCGGCCATGTGCAGCCGGGCCGCGATCTCGGCGTTGGTGGCCCCGGAGGCGATCGCGCCGAGCACCTCGCCCTCCCGGGGCGTGATCAGCGCGAGGCGTTCGTCGTCGGCGGCGGGCCCGCCCGGCAAGCGGTCGGCGAAGTGGGCGATCAGCCGCCGGGTCGCGGACGGCGCGACGACCGAGCCGCCGGCGGCGACGCCGCGCACCGCCGCCAGCAGCTCCTCCTGGCGGGCGTCCTTGAGCATGAACCCGGCCGCGCCCGCGCGCAGGGCCGCGAAGACGTACTCGTCCAGGTCGAACGTGGTCAGGATGAGCACCCGCGCCGGATGCCCGAGCCGGGTCAGCCGCCTGGTGGCCTCGACGCCGTCCATGACCGGCATCCGTACGTCCATCAGCACCACGTCGGCGGCGACGCCGCGCAGCCTCGTGACCGCTTCCGCGCCGTCACCGGCCTCGCCCACCACGGTCAGGTCGTCCTGCGACTCGATCATCATCCGCAGCCCGGCGCGGACGAGCCGCTGGTCGTCGACGAGGAACAGACTGAGCGTCATCCGGCCGCCGATCCCGTCGCCCGGGGCGCCGGCAGGACGGCGTGCACCTCGAAGCCGCCGCCCGCGCGCGGCCCCGCCGTCAGGGTGCCGTCGTGCAGCTGAACCCGTTCGCGCATCGCCACCAGCCCCGTGCCGCGGCCGCCCGGCTCCACGGCGCCGCCGCGGCCGTCGTCGCGCACACGCACGGTGACCTCGCGCCCGGTGACGGTGATGGCGACCTGCGCGCGGGCGGCCGGGCCGGCGTGGCGGAGCACGTTCGTCAGGCTCTCCTGGACGATCCGGTAGACCGTCAGCCCGGCCAGCGGGCCCACGGCGCCCCGGTCGCCCTGGACGTGGAGCAGGGCCCGGTCGTCGAGGCGGGCCACCAGGTCCGCGACGTCGTCGAGACCGACGGCGGGACGGTAGTCGGCGGCCGGCCTCGGCTCGTGCCTGCGCAGCATCGCCACCACCCGGCGCAGCTCGTCGAGCGCCTCCCTGGAGGTGTCGGCGATCACCGTGAGGATCTCCTGCGACCGGTGCGGTTGGCGGGCCACCATCGCCCGGCCGCCCTCGGCCTGCACGGCGATGACGGCCAGCGAGTGTGCCACGAGGTCGTGGATCTCGCGGGCCACCTCATGGCGTTCGTCGTCGGCGGCGCGGCGGATCGCCCGCTCCCGCTCGGCCATCGCGGACCGCTGCCGCTCGGCTCGTTCGTGCTCCTGCCGCTCTCGCAGCTCCTCGCGTTCGCGGGCCCGCCGGCCGACGACGAACGCGGCGACGACGACGGCGCCGTGGCCGGCGATCGAGGTCACCCAGCTCCCCAAGGACGGCGCTTCGAGATGGACGCTCAGCCACCGGGCCGGCCCGATCACCGCTCCGGCCAGCCCGACCGCGAGCGCGGCCCTGGCCGCCGCGACCGTCGCCCAGCGGGCCAGGCTGTGCACGACGACCGGCACGGCCACCACCGCCACCGTCGCGTCCCTCAGCACCACGACGTGGAGCGCGGCGGCGACGCACATCGTGATCAGCGCCGTCCACGGGCAGGCCCGGCGCAGCACCAGCGGGACGCACATCGCCACGGCGATCGCCGCGTGGGGCAGGTGCGGCAGGATGACGACACCGGCCACGGCCAGCCCGACGGCGAGCTGAGCATCACGGAGCAGCCGTCCGACGGGATGGGTGTCCAGCGGCAGCCGGACGGCCGGACGGATGCCGCGCAGCAGGCGGGCGGCCGGATGGGCACGGCGCAGCAGGCGGGTGGCCGGGTGGGATTCACGCGGTGGCCGGGTGGCGGTGGAGTGGTGCGGAGCAGGCATGGCGCCTCCCACCGTAGACGGGACCGGCGCCGTTGCCATCCGACCACGGTCGCAGATCGCCCCAGCCTCTCGTTTGACTCAGGCGGCGCTTCTGGCCAGGAACGGCAGGATGACGTCGGCCATCTCGTCGGGCACCTCCTCGGCGAGATCGTGTCCCGCGTCGAAGACGTGACCGGTGACGTCGTGCGCCATGAGCCGCAGCTGCGACTCGTTGCGTTCGCCGATGAAGGCCGAGCCGCCGAGCGCCAGGACCGGGAGGTCCAGCTTCCGCCGCGCCGCCTGCCGGTTCTGCTCGGCGTCCACCAGCATCGCCCGGTAGATCGACAACATCGCGCGGATACCGCCGGGCATGGAGTAGGTGCGCACGTACTCTTCGAGGGCATCGGGAGTGGCCGAGTCGGGGTGGGTGCGCTCGTTCTTGATCATGTACGTGATCAGCTCGCGCTCGTGCCCCGAGATCAGCATCTCGGGCACGTCGGGCTGGAAGTAGAAGCCCAGATGCCACAGGTGCATGCCACCGGCGACGTTCTCCGGGGTGAGCGCGGTGTGCTCCTCGAAGCCGAACCCGGGGAACAGCGCCTCGGCGAAGACGAGGGCCAGGACGCGCTCGCGGTGCCGGGCGGCGAGCTGGTAGCCGATCACCGCACCCCAGTCCTCGCCCGCCACGGCGTACCTCTCGTGCCCGAGGTGAGCCATGAGTTCGGCGACGTCCTCGCTCATCGTCACGGAGTCGTAGCCGCCGGAGGGGCGGGCCGAGTCGCCGAGGCCGCGCAGGTCAGGTACGACGACGGTGTGGTGAGGCGTGAGCCGCTTGAGCAGGTGGCGCCAGTGGTAGCCGGTCTTGGGCACGCCGTGCAGCAGCACCACGGCCGGGCCTGAACCGGCCGTCCGGTAGTGCAGGCTCGTTCCGTTGACGCCGGCCCGGCCTGTGCGGACCGGCCTGCCGTCGTGTTCGTACATCATGGGTTTCTCAGCCTTTCTGGATCAGTTGATACAGTTTGCGGGCAGGAAAAATCAGTCGAGGGCGGTCAGCGCGACCTCCACGAGGGGTTCGAGGGCGCGGGCGTCCGGCGTGATCTTCGAGGAGACCAGCAGCCCGTTGAGGAAGGTGACGAGGAAGGCGGCCAGCGTGCCGGGGTCGTGGCGGGCCGCGACCCCGCCTCGCTCCGCCGCGGCGCTCAGCACCTCGGTCAGCGCCCGCCGGCTGGCGTCCTGCATGTCGCGGATGACGCGCCGGATCGACGGATCCTCGGGCAGGCGCTCGCACGCGGCGTTGACCGCCAGGCAGCCCTGGCCCCCGTTGTCCACAGCGATCCGGACCCGCTCCACCAGCATCGCGCGGATCGCCGAACGGGCATCCTTGCCCTCGGCCAGGTCGCGCAGGGCGACCGCGGCCAGGGTGGTGCGGTAGTGCTCCAGCGCCGCGCGGTAGAGGCCGTCCTTGTCGCCGAACGCCGCGTACAGCGAGCCCTGGCCGATGCCCAGGCGGCTGGTCAGGTCGCGCAGCGAGGTCGCCTCGTAGCCGCGCGTCCAGAACAGCTCCATCGCCCGGCTCACCGCCGCCTCGGTGTCGAACTCCCGCGTTCTCGCCATGCCCTCACCGTAACACCTTTCTGGATCAATCGATCCACAATGGGTGCCGGCGGTGTTCCCGTGGCATGGGCCCGTGGCATGGGCCCGTGGCATGGGGAGGGGGCCGCACCGGCGGCTGGTGCGGCCCCCTCGGTCTTCCGGTTCTGGCGGAATCGTGGTGAGGCGAGATGGCCGTGATACGGCCCGGCTCGACTCGGTTCGGTTGCTCGTTCTGTCGGTTGGTCGGTTCGGTCGATCGGTTCGGCTTGCTGGATCGATCGGTTCGGCCGGCACGGACGGCCGGGTTCAACCGGCCTGTCTGGTCAGCCGATCCGATCGGCTCGGTTCGGTGGGTTTGGTCGGATTGGTCCGGCTTGGTGCGGCTCGGACGGTCGTCGGCTTGGCTTGGTGTGGTTACTCGGCGTCGATCGGCAGATCAGCCGCCTCCGCCGCCACCTCCACCACCGCCTCCGCCTCCGCCGCCGCCTCCACCGCCGCCGCCTCCACCACCGCCGCCTCCACCACCACCACCGCCGCCGCCTCCGCCGATGTTCTGGTTGCTGATGTCGATGTTGGCGCCGCCTCCGCCGCCTCCACCTCCACCGCCACCGCCACCTCCGCCGCCTCCGCCGCCACCTCCGTGGCCGCGGGCCCGGCACCTGGCCGGGTTCCGGTGGAATCGGCAGGGATGCTGCGTCGTGAGGGTCTCCGTGGACGTCGTGCGCTGGGCCGTGGGCTCTGCTGCTGCGGGCGGAGCCGATGCCGCCACGGGGACGACGAGAGCCGAGGCCGCCATGGCGGCGGCCGCGAGGATGTTCTTGGCGCTGTTCATGCCAGTTCACCTCCGCTGAGGCTGGCGTTGGGGGGCCACTCGGGTCCTGTATCGGGACGCCGGTTCTCGGCCCGGACTTGATGTCCACGCTAGGACGCCGCTCGGGCCGGGCTGATCCAACGGCGGCAAAGGCTCGGCACCCCTAATTTTGAACGGCGGGAACGGCCGGCGCGGTGTGGTGAGGATCGTAAGAAACGGGATCATCGGCGCCAAAAAGCAGACCAACGACGGCCGCCGTACGTAGCGGGATGCCGATGACGGGCGCACGATGCATCGCGTCCTGAGGAGAAGTCGGTAAAGGGCCGCGGACGCCTCCGCCGGGCCCGGAACCCGCGCGGCGGCGGGCACACGGGGCAGGCCGGTCCGGGCGCGCTTTACGACCTGAACGCGGCGGTAGAGCAAGGGGTCCGCCCCGGTTGCGGTTCCATGACCGTCGCGCCCGCCGGAGAAGAGCGCCGCTGCGCTCAGTAGCGCTTGGCGACCAGCGGGTAGCCCGGGCGGGCGCGGGCGGCGGGCGGTATCGAACCGATATGGGAACGGTCCATTCCCTCGCGGAATCGTCAATATGATCGTTTCCCGCATATCGCCCATCGCAGGAGGATGTGTCGTGCGTATCCCCTCAGTGCTGGCAGCCGCCGCGTTAACCGTCGCCGTCGTCTCCCAGCCGGCCCACGCGGCGGCGCCCGCCGTCGTGTTCACCAAGATCTACTACGACTCGCCCGGCTCGCCGGACTTCGGCGCGAACAGCAGCCTGAACGGAGAGTACGCCCAGCTCAAGAATCGGACGAAGAAGGCCGTCAGCCTCAAGGGATGGACCCTGCGGGACGAGACGAGGCGGTCCGACCACGTCTACACCTTCGGCGCCTTCACTCTCGGGGCGGGCAAGACGGTGACCGTGCGGACCGGCAAGGGCAGGGACACCCGCACCACGCGCTACTGGAACAGGAGCGGGGGAACCTACGCCTACATCTGGAACCAGACCGCGGACACGGGCTACCTGCGCAACGCGTCCGGCAGACTGATCGACTCCTGCTCCTACGACTCCTCGCGGGCCGACTACAAGATCTGCTGAGCGTGAACGCAGGAGAGCGGCCCGCCGGGTCCCGGGTCAGTGACGCCGCGACCGCCACCGGCTGAGGAAGCGCCGGGCCTTCTCCTGGGTGTGGGGGTCGCGGGCCATCCGCTTGACCTTCTCGACGTTCTGCCTGCCTTTGGGGCTGCGCAGGTACGCGCGCACCCGTTCCATGACCGTTGCCATGGGTGCCCACTACCCAGCCGTTCCCGATGGAAGCCCTCGGCGCCCGAGAGATCTGGTTCGGGCAGCTAGGACGGGGATGTTCGCTCCGTGCCCTGGGCGGCGGGGGAGACGAGGGGTGGCGTCTCCGTGAGCGGGTCCGTGTGCGGGCGGGGTTGCGGGGGCACCTGGTCGACGATGGTCTGGATCGCCGCCTTCCGCCGTTCGATGCCCGCCCCGTCGATGCTGATCTGCCGCCTGCGTCGGATCCTGTCGTCAGTCACGCTGGGTAGCGTATTGAGACGGCCGCCAACTGTGGGTCACGAGAGGCTCATCAATGGTTGGTCCCCGTCCCAGTCCCCGCCTCTGTTCCCGTCCCGGTGCCGCCGGGGGTCTCGCCGCACGTCGACCCGGGGGCGTACGCGAGGACGTGGTCGCGCAGCATGTCGCCCGACCGGGGATCGTTCCGCTCGAACGCCTCCACCAGCGCCTCATGGTCGCGAGCGTTCTCCTGCGGCCGCATCCGGAACAGCCGGATCGACAGATGCGTCCACACCTCGACGCCCAGTGACTCCCACACCGACAGCAGCACGGCGTTGCCCGCCGCCGCCACGATCTCCCGATGGAAGTCGACCCCGTGCCGCACCTGGTCGGTGAGCGACCCGCCGGCGGCGGCCTCCTGGAGGCGGCGCAGCTGCCGGCGCAGCGCGTGCACGTCAGGACTTCCGAGGCGGACGGCCGTCTCCTCAAGGCTCGCCCGCACCTGGTAGACCTCGCGCAGGTCGGCCTCGGTGATGCCGCGCACCTGGGCGCCCCTGTTGGGCGAGGACTCGATCAGCCGCAGCGCCTCCAGCTCGCGCAGCGCCTCGCGTACGGGGGCCTGGCTGACGCCGAGCTCGGCGGCCACCCGCCGCTCGACGATGCGGTCGCCCGGCGCGTAACGGCCGCTGATCAGCCCGTCCACGACCGCCTGCCGAATCTGGTCGCGTAGTGGAGCCCGCACAACCGGTTTCACGGGCGAAATCCTACCCCTCAACACATCGGATGATCGATCATAGGGTGTAATGGTATACATGGAGACAGACTGGGACCCCCAAGAGACGGCCGAGTGGCTTGAGTCGCTGGAGGCCGTACGGCGCCAGGCAGGCCCCGAGCGGGCCGAGTTCCTGTTGCGGCGGCTGGCCACGAGCGGCCGCTATCTCAACACCGTTCCCACCGAGGACGAGCCCGCCTACCCGGGCGACCTCGCGCTGGAACAGCGGATCGCGGCATACGACCGGTGGAACGCCGCCGCGATGATCACCCGAGGGAGCAAGCTCGGCCTCGGCGGCCACCTGGCCACCTACGCCTCGGCCGCGTGGCTCTACGAGGTCGGCTTCAACCACTTCTTCCACGGCGGCCACGACCAGGTCTACTTCCAGGGTCACGCCTCGCCCGGCATCTACGCCCGCGCCTTCCTTGAGGGCCGGCTGAGCGAGGAGCGGCTGGACCTGTTCCGGCGGGAGCCTGAGGGCGGCCTGCCGTCCTACCCGCACCCGCGGGCCATGCCGGACTTCTGGCAGTTCCCCACCGTGTCCATGGGGCTCGGGCCGCTCAACGCGGTCTACCAGGCCCGGTTCAACCGCTACCTGCACAACCGCGGCATCAAGGACACCTCGGCCTCTCACGTGTGGGCCTTCCTCGGCGACGGCGAGATGGACGAGCCCGAGTCCACGGCCGCCCTCACCCTGGCCGCCCGCGAAGGGCTGGACAACCTCACCTTCGTGATCAACTGCAACCTGCAGCGGTTGGACGGCCCCGTACGCGGCAACACCCGCATCGTCCAGGAGCTCGAAAGCGTCTTCCGCGGCGCGGGCTGGAACGTCGTCAAGGCGCTGTGGGGGCGCGACTGGGACGACCTGCTGCGCTCCGACGAACTGGTGGCCAGGCTGGCGGAGACACCGGACGGGCAGTTCCAGACGTTCGCCGCCTCCTCCGGCGACTACATCAGGCAGCGGCTGTTCCACGGGCTGGAGGTGCCTCACTCCGACGAGGAGCTGCGCCGCATCGTCAGCGGCTCGCGGGCTGGCCACGAGCCGCGCAAGGTGTACGCCGCCTACCGCCGCGCCCTGGAGCACCAGGGCGTCCCGACGGTGATCCTCGTCCAGACGGTCAAGGGCTGGACGCTCGGCGCGGGCGTGGAGTCGCGCAACGCCAACCACCAGATGAAGAAGCTCACCCAGGACGAGTTCCGCGCCATGCGCGACCGGCTCGACCTGCCCGTGAGCGACGCGGAGCTGGCCGGTGACCTGCCGCCGTACCTGCACCCGGGTCCCGGCTCGCCGGAGGTCGAGTACGCGCTCGAACGCCGGCGCGCGCTCGGCGGCCCCCTTCCCGGCCGGACGGTCACGCACCACCCGCTGCCGGATCCGGACGAGCGGCACTTCAGCCGGCTCGCCAAGGGCTCGGCCCAGCCGATCGCCACCACGATGGCGTTCGTCCGCCTGGTCAAGGACCTGATGCGGGAGCCGGAGACGGGACGGCGGTGGGTGCCGATCGTGCCCGACGAGGCCAGGACGTTCGGCATGGAGTCGCTGTTCCCCACGGCCAAGATCTACTCGCCGCTCGGCCAGCGGTACGACGCGGTGGACCGGGAGCTGCTGCTGTCGTACACGGAGGCGGCCGACGGGCAGATCCTGCTGGAGGGCATCACCGAGGCGGGGTCGATGGCGTCGTTCACGGCGGCGGCGTCGAGCTACGCCACCCACGGCGAGCCGATGATCCCGTTCTACATCTTCTACTCGATGTTCGGCTGGCAGCGCACGGGCGACCAGATGTGGGCGCTGGCCGACCAGCTCGGCAGGGGGTTCCTCGTCGGGGCCACGGCGGGACGCACCACGATGACGGGCGAGGGGCTGCAGCACGCGGACGGGCACTCCCAGCTGCTCGCCTCCGCCAACCCCGCCTGCCTGGCCTACGACCCGGCGTTCGCGTACGAGGTGGGCGTGATCGTGCGGGACGGGCTCAGGCGGATGTACGGCCCGGCGGCCGAGGACGTGTTCTACTACCTGACCGTCTACAACGAGCCGATGCCGCAGCCCGCGATGCCGGACGGTGCCGAGGAGGGCATACTCAAGGGCATCTACCGTTACCGCGAGGGCGGCGGGCAGGCCCACCTGCTGGCCAGCGGCACCGCGATCCACTGGGCGCTGGAGGCGCAGCGGCTGCTGGAGGAGGAGTACGGGCTGGGCGTGGACGTCTGGTCGGTCACCTCGTGGAGCGAGCTGCGCCGCGACGCGATGACCGCCACCGGCGTGCCCTACCTGCGCCAGGCCATGGCCGGCACGCAGGGGCCCGTGATCGCCGTCAGCGACTGGATGCGGGCCGTGCCCGACCAGATCGCCCCCTTCGTCCAGCGGCCGTGGACCTCGCTCGGCACCGACGGCTTCGGGCTGTCGGGCACGCGTGAGTCCGTACGCAAGCACTTCGGCGTCGATCCGCGCTCGATCGCGGACGCCGTGCTGAAGGCGGTGGAGGAGGCCGAGGGCTGAGACGCAGGCGGGGGCCGGACATAGGGGGCCGGAGATCGGGTTTCGCGGTCGCGGGGGGTGCCCGTGACTCGGTCGCTTGACCGTGTCAGAGGGAGTCGGCAATGATCATCGCCGAGTCGTACTTCCCTCAGAAAGGGCACCACGTGCGCTTGTTATCGGCAAGACGCGCGGCACTGGCCGCGACCCTGACCGCCGCCACCCTCACCGGCGGCGTCATCGCCGCCCCGGCCCCCGCTTCAGCCGCGGCCCAGCTCATCGCGAACGGCACCTTCGACACCACCACCGCCCCCTGGGCCGCCCTCGGGCAGACCACCGTCACGCTCGAACAGCAAGCCATGCGGATCCAGGTCCGGCAGAACGTGGCCAACCCCTGGGACGCGATGGTGGCCTCGCCCACCGCCGCCGCCCTGAACCCGGGCAAGAGCTACACCCTCTCCTTCGACGCGTACTCCACCGCCGCCTTCACCGCCAAGGCCACGGTCCAGTACACCGCCACCCCGAGCAGCAACCAGTCGCTGGCCACGGACGTGCCGCTGACCACGACGAGCAAGCGCTACACCTTCCCGTTCACGGCCGCCCAGGCGGGCGCCACCGCGGCCGAGGTGACCTTCCAGCTCGGCGGTTCCGGCGGCACGCCGGTCGTCCGCTTCGACAACGTCTCGCTGATGGAGACGCAGACGACCCGCCCGACCGCGCTGTACGTCAACCCGAAGTCGAACCCGGCCCGCTGGGCCTCCGAGAACGACGGCAGGCCCGAGAGCGGGCCCATCATGGACGCCATCGGCAGCAAGCCGATCTTCGACTGGTTCGGCAACTGGTTCCCCGACATCACCAAGGCCGTGGACACGTACGTGGGCGCCGCGCAGGCCGCGGACAAGCTGCCGATGCTGGTGGCCTACAACATCCCCAACCGCGACGCCTGCGCGCTGTTCTCGGGCGGAGGCGCGGGCGACGCCGCCGGCTACCACGCCTGGATCACCGA
This sequence comes from Nonomuraea sp. NPDC048892, assembly GCF_040649735.1. Lineage (NCBI taxonomy): Bacteria > Bacillati > Actinomycetota > Actinomycetes > Streptosporangiales > Streptosporangiaceae > Nonomuraea > Nonomuraea sp. NPDC048892. The sequence continues at coordinate 258,135 of NZ_JBEZFZ010000008.1, forward strand.
CTTCGCCAAGGCGATCGGCAACCGCCACGCCATCGTGGTGCTGGAGCCGGACGCGATCGCCGCCGCCCCGTGCGTGGCGGACCTGAACCCGCCGAAGAACCCCGACGACCAGTACCGGATGTTGCTGGACGCCACCCAGGTGCTGAGCACGCACGCGCCGAACACGTGGGTGTACCTCGACGCGGCCAACGCCACCTGGCGGACGCCGAGTTTCATGGCGGACAAGCTGGTGGAGTCGGGTGTCGCCAACACGCGCGGCTTTTCGGTAAACGTATCCAATTACCTCACCACCGCCGACAGCGAGCAGTACGCGGTCGCGGTCAACGGCCTCCTGTCCGGCACGGTGGGCGCGAAGAAGTACGTGATCGACACGAGCAGGAACGGCAAGGGCCCGTACGAGGACGACACCCCCGGCGACAACTGGTGCAACCCGCCGGACCGCAAGCTCGGCACTCCTCCGGTGCGGCAGACGAGCGGGGCCGAGTACCTGTTCTGGGTCAAGGTGCCGGGTGACTCCGACGGGGAGTGCGGGTTCATCGACGACATCCCCGCCGGCAGTTTCGACCCCAGGCTGGCCATGTCCCTGATCACCGGGGAGTCCTGACATGAGTGGAGAACGAGTGTCCGGCTGGAGGGCGTGCGCGGCGGGCATGACCGTCGGCACACTGCTGGCCGCGGGCCTGATGACCACCCCGGCGGCCGCGGCCGCGGATCCCGCCACCTACTACGTCGACAGCGTCTCCGGGCGCGACACCGCCGACGGCACCTCCGAGGCGACCGCCTGGCGCACGCTGGCCAAGGCCGGCGCGGCAGACCTGACCCCCGGCTCCAAGCTGCTGCTGCGCCGCGGATCGTCGTGGTCGGAGCAACTGGTGGTCTCCAAGTCCGGGGACGCGGACGACCCCATCACCGTGGACGCCTACGGCACCGGCGCCAGGCCCATCATCAAGGCCGGCCCCGCCTACTCGTGCGTCCTGCTCTCCGGCGACTACATCGAGCTGCTGAACGTGCAGGTCGGCGTCAAGGGCGCGCAGCGCTGCCTGTGGTCGGGGGTGACGGTCGAGGGCGACCACAACTTCCTCAAGAACAACTACTTCACCGGCTCCTCGGCGGGCGTCTACATCGACGAGCCGGCCCGCTACACCTCGATCAACGCCAACGACTTCGTCGACAACAACGTCATGAGCGTCAACACCGACGCCGAGGAGATGGGGGAGGAGTACGCCGACGACGACGCCGGAGCCTTCGCCATCCTGGTGCACGGCGACGACTCCGAGATCTCCTGGAACGACATCAGGGGCTCGATCGCGCAGAGCTACGACTACGTCTGGGACGGCGCGGCCGTCGAGATCTTCAAGGGCTCGCGCACCTGGGTGCACCACAACACCTCGGTGGACAACGACACCTTCACCGAACTCGGCACCGACAGGGAGCCGACGGGCGAGACCAAGGACCCGGACGGCGTCTCGGACAACGTGTTCGAGTACAACGAGATCTACGGCACGCGCACCAGAGGAGGGCTCGTCACCCGGGGGCCGTTCAAGGAGACCCCGGACCGGCCGGTGGACGTGAACGGCCCCGTGCTGCGCACCATCTTCAGGAACAACTCGGTCAACCTGCCCAACGAGGATGCCGAGGGCGTGGTCTGCGACTCCAACTGCACGAACGAGCACCTGACCATGACCCAGAACGCCATCTACGCCGCCAAGAAGAGCGCCTACGGGCCCGGCATCACCGGGGCCGCGAACTCCTACAACGTGCTGGAAGGCACGCAGTACCAGCTCGGCGACGACGGCGTCGGCAACGTCTTCGAAGACCCCAAGTTCGACCCGGCCCGCCCGCTCCAGCTGCTTCCCGGCAGCAGGGCGATCGGGCTGGGCCGCCAGGCGTACGGGGAGATCGCGCTGAACGGCGTCGCGATCGGCTCGGACGGCGGCATCGAGGCCGGCGCCTACGAGTACGTGCCGGCCAGGTAGCCGCGGGCGGCCGGGAGGGCCTGACCCCTCCCGGCCGTTCCCGGCCATTACCCGGGCAGCGGCGGGTGATACCTGCGCCAGGCCGGCTCCGGTGTCTCCCCGTCCGCGCCGGCGCGGTAGGCGGGCAGGCGCACGGTGAACGTGGCGCCGCCGCCCGGCCGCCCGTCCGCGGTGATCGTGCCGTCGTGACCGTCCACGACCTCCCGTACGAGCGCCAGCCCCAGCCCGAACCGGGCGCCCTCGAACCGGGTGAACAGCCGTTCGGCGTCCCGGGGATCCAGGCCCGCGCCGTCGTCCCTGACCGTGAGCAGCACCGAGGCGGGGCCGCTCGACAGGGTCAGCCAGACGTGCCCGCCCGGTCCCGTGTGGCTCAGCGCGTTGTCCAGCAGCGCCGACAGCACCCGGCGCAGCGCCGACTCAACCCCGCGCACGACCGGCTCGCCGGGCCCGTCGCAGCGCACCTCGACGGCCACCCGCTGCAGCGTGGCCCTGGCGTTCTCGGCCGCGGCCAGCTCGGCGGCCAGCACGGCCAGGTCAACCGGGCCGAACGGGCCGCGCAGCTGCTTGAACCTGGCCGCCCGCAGCAGGTCCTCGACCACCTCGCCGAGCTGCCTGGTGCCGTCGACGAGCTGGTCCACCTCGTCGATGAGCAGGATGGGGTCGGTGCCGCCACGCATGCGGCGCGACAGCAACTGCGCGCGGGTGTGCAGCCGGGTCAGCGGGGAGCGCAGCTCGTGGCTGACGTCGGCGGCGAAGCGCCGCTGGCGGGCCAGCGCCTCGCCCAGCGGGGCGATCGCGCGGCGGGAGACCACCTGGCCGACCAGCAACGCGGCCAGCAGGCCCGCCACCTCGGCCCCGAGCAGCGTGCGCAGCAGCCGATCCCGTTCCGCGGCCTGGTAGCGCAGGTCCATGGCGGCCTGGACGATCGTGCCGCCGCGCGCGCGGGTGTGGATCAGGTAGTCGCGCCCGCCCGCGGTCACCCGCGTCAGCGCCGGCCCCGCGCCGAGTGCCGCCCGCACGGGAAGGACCGCGGGCGCGCCGGGGGAGCTGAGCACGGTGCCGTCGGCGCGCACCTCGTACAGCCACACGCAGGGCGGCGGGTGCGCGACGGGGGAGCTCCGGGCCGCGGCGGCCAGCTCGCGCCCGGCCGAGGCGCTCTGGCCGTGCAGCATGACGCAGTAGACCAGCACGCCGCCCAGCGCCAGCATCACGGAGATCGCGCCGGCCACCTGCACGGTGATGCGGCGGCGGGCCCGCACGAGCAGCCGCCGGTCGGGGTCGCGCCTCCTGGGCCGGTCGCCGCCGGCCGCCCTGGGGCGGCCCGGCGCGGTGACGCTCATAAGTCACCCAGGCGGTAGCCCACACCTCGCACGGTGCGCACGACGTCCGAGCCGAGCTTGTTGCGCAGGTAGTAGACGTAGGTGTCCACGATCGACTCCTTGCTCGCGCCGTCGAAGACCCGCTGGCGCAGCGACCTGCGGGTGTGCACCTGCCGCGGGCGGGCGGCCAGCGCGCTGAGCAGCTTGCACTCCTGCCCCGACAGCGTCACCTGCTCCCCGCTGGGCAGCCGGACGATGTGGGACTCGGCGTCCAGCCAGCCCGCGCCGAGCGGCAGGAGCATGGCCTGGTCGAGGTTGCGCCGGCTGAGCGCGCGCACCCTGGCGAGCAGCTCGTCGATCTCGAACGGCTTGACGAGATAGTCTTCGGCGCCCGCGTCCAGCCCGTCGACTCGGTCGGAGACCGAGCCGAACGCGGTCAGCAGCAGCACCGGCGCGGTGACCGCCTGCCGCCGCAGCCGGCGCAGCAGGTCGAGGCCGTCGAGCGCGGGCAGGCCGCGGTCGACGATGAGCACGTCGTACGCGCGGCTCAGCCCCAGATGCAGCCCTCGCTGCCCCTCCAGCGCCACGTCGACCGTGTAGCCCTGTTCGGTGAACAGGCCGGCCAGCATGTTTCCCAGCTCGCGGTCGTCCTCGACGAGCAGCAGCCGACGGGAGGGCAGGTCGGCCGCGCCCGGTGTCCCAGCCACGGCACAACCGTTTCACCACCGCCCGGCATTTTCCAGGTCCACTGGTTCAATCGGACCACAGAGCGGCCCCTACCTCGGCGATCACGATGAATTGGACCGGACGTCGGCCGTCGCGGGCACGGGCGGCGCGACCGTGGCGCTCCGCTCCAGGCGCTCGGGCAGGGCCAGCTTGTAGAGCGGCAGCGCGCCCGCGGTGGTCAGCACGGCCACGAGCACGAGCATGGAGAACAGCTCCTGCGTGATCATGCCCTGGGCCAGGCCGATGTTGATGAAGATGAGGATCATCAGGCCGCGGGCGTTCATGAGCGCCCCCACCGCGTACGCCTCCCGCCGGCCGAACCCGATCCAGCGCATCGCCAGCGAGCAGCCGAAGTACTTCCCGCAGAACCCGGCCAGCAGGATCAGCCCGAACGCCAGCAGCATCGAGCCGCCCGCGATACCGCCGAGCTGCGTGTTCAGCCCGGAGAAGGTGAAGAACGTGGGCAGCAGCAGGGTTGAGACGATCTCCATCATGCGGCCGTGCAGCACCTCGCGGAACTTGGGGTCGCGCGGCATCGCCAGGCCCGCGAAGAAGCCGCCGAAGACCGCGTACACGCCGATCCAGTCCGTCATCCAGCCGGCCGTGAGCGGGACGAGGATGACGACGTACACGCCGGTGGGGCCGAGCCGGCCGGTGCGCGCCACGCTCCGGCCCAGGGGGCGCAGCATGGGGGCGACCACCTTGAGCATGACGACGGCGAACGCCGCGGTCAGGCCGATGGTGAGCAGCGCGCTCGAGGTGCCCGTGCCCAGGTGCATGGCCGACAGGACGGCCAGCAGGCACCAGGCCAGGGCGTCGTCGATGGAGGCGGCCAGCAGGGTGAGCCGGCCGATGGGGGTGTTCTCCAGGCCGCGCTCGTACAGGATCCTGGCCAGCATCGGGAAGGCGGTCAGCGACAGCGCGCCCCCGACGAACAGCGCGAACTGGAAGGGCGACACGTCGGGACGCGACAGCAGGCTGTGCAGCAGCAGGCCGGCGCCGAAGCCGAGCAGCAGTGAGGGGACGATCCCCGACGTGGCCAGCACGGCCGCCTTGCGCACCTCGCCGGGCGTCCTGGAGGTGTGGTCGATCCCGGCCCCGACCAGGAACATGTAGAGGGTCAGGCCGATCGTGCTGAGCACGTACAGGATCGGGCGCACCTCCGGCGGGAAGAGGGCGGCCTGGGCCTCGGGGAACAGCCAGCCGAACAGCGTCGGCCCGAGCAGCACGCCGGCGACCATCTCGCCGAGCACACGCGGCTGCATCACCAGGAGCGCCAGCCGCCCGCACACCGCCGCGGTGATGAGCAGGACGACCAGGGCGGGCATGACCTTCAGGACGAGCGCGAGGTTCGCGTCAGGAGCCGCGACGGTGGTCAGAGCCAGGACGGGCATACGGGTTCTCCTCTGCAGAGGCGAAGTGGCGTTCGCACAGCCGCTGCCGGCGCGCGTCCCAGACCATGTAGGCGCCGAGGACGAGCTGCGTCAGGCCGCGCCAGACGTCCTCCCAGCGGTCGCGTACGCGCAGGTACGCCAGCGCCGGACCGGGACGGTGCCGGGCGCCGAGCGGGGTGAGCAGGCAGGGGCCGCGGCTGGGCAGGGATCGGGTGTGGGACACGGAGGAGTCCAGGACGTAACGGGCCAGGACCTCCCGCGCCACCACCCGCATGGCGATCGGCGCCAGCCGCCAGGCCGGGCACGGCCGGTTGGCCGCGATGCCGAACGGGATGTGGTTGAGCTCCTTGACCGGCCGGTCGGCGCGGTCCGGGTCGAACCTGCCCGGATCGAACCGGTCCGGGTCGGCGAAGCCGGCGCGGTGGAACGCCGGATAGTCGAAGCAGAGCACCGAGCCGGCCGGGATCGTGGTGCGCTCGTCGAGCTCGATGTCGCCGGTGGTGACGCGGTGGGCGATGCCGAACAGCGGGTAGAGCCGCAGCGTCTCGGCCATCACCTGGTCGAGGTAGCCGTCGTCGCCCGCGCGCGCCCGCTCCTGCGCCTGCGGATGCTGGGCGAGCACCAGCAGCAGGTGCGCCATGGCCTCCGACAGCTGCACGACGGCGGTGTTGAAGAAGGCCCCTTGCAGGTAGTACGCCTGCTGCGTGGGCGACAGGCCCGCAGGGAGCGGCACCCGTACCCGGCCGAGCCGGTCGAGGAGGTAGGCGGTCAGGCGCAGGCGGCGGCGCATGTGCCGCAGGCCCGTGCACTTGAGCGAGCTGACGACGTCGTTCGCGTTGGCCGCGATCAGGTCGCGGGCGCGGCGCGGGCAGGGCTCGGCGAAGACGAGCTCGTACGCGAACTCCGCCCACAGCGGCATCATCAGGTCCCGCAGCCGGACCAGGCCGCGCACGTCCGCCAGGGCCCTGGCCGCGCAGCGGCGGGCCAGCTCCTCGGCCCCGGCGCGCGGCACCGCGAGCAGGGCGCGGGTCACGCGTGCCACGGCCTCGTACCGCTCGCCCGCCTCCAGGTGCTCCTGGTGCATCTCGGGGCCGGGCGCCAGCCAGTACCAGAACAGGTCCGACAGCGCCGCCCCCTCGCTGCGCCCGCCGGCGGCCGGATGCGCGTAGATCTCCCTGAACCGCTCGACCCCGATCAGGTCGCCCGGCACCGTGATGCCCTCCTCGCCGTTGATCCGGGCGAACACACGGCCCCGCAGCGCCACGATCCGGCTCGCCATCCACCCTGGGGTGGTTGGTACGACGCTCACCTTGGGACCGGGGCGGTGCGGCGGGCGAAGAAGGCCCGCAGCGGCTCGACGTGCACCTCGGCGGAGTTCCACTCGTTCTCCAGGTTCTCCGTGATGTGGTGGGCGGCCACGGGCTCGCCGGGGAAGTGGTGGCGCACGACCGGATGCAGGTAGTGGCCCTCGTGCGCCCTGGCGGCGTCGCTCTGGGCGATGCGGCCGACCGCGATGTCGAACGGGTCGTACGCGTCGTGGTGGGGACCGTACTCCAGGGTGATCGCGAAGTGGCCGCGGTCGCCGACCGGCGGGCCCTGGAGGTCGAACGGGACCTCCTCCAGATAGCGGGCCCCGCCCGCGCCGTCCAGCACGATCATGTCGGCCAGCAGGCCGAACTGCTGCCACAGGGCCGAGGTGCGGTTGATCCGCTCGACGACCGCCGCCGCGAGCGCGGCCGGGTCCGCGGGCAGCTCCCTGGCCGGCCAGGGGACGTCGTGGTAGCGGGACTCCATGATGCGGTGCAGGGCGCGGGCGCCGTACCTGAAGCCGTGGATGAAGCCGCTGGTGCCGCGCCGGAAGTCGCGCGACTGGGTCAGGGTGCCGGCGAAGTAGAGGTCCGGGACGCTGACCGACTCGTACGCGGGCGTCAGCGCCGGGAACCTGCCGTCGATCACCAGCTCGGGGCGGCAGCCCGCGGCGAAGATCGAGGCGTCGAAGCGGAAGCCGGTGCACACGATCACCCGGTCGTACGGGATGTCCTTGGTGACCTCGTTGACCCGGGCGAAGGCCACCGTCGCCAGATACGTGCCGTCCGCCTGCCGCTCCACCCGCCTGACGTCGCCGTCGAGCAGGGCGTTCTGCGACTTGAGCTGGTAGGTGTCCAGGAGGCCGTTGTTGATCGCCCGCAGATGCCCGACGTAGTGGGTGCGCCACGCCATGCGCAGCGAGTGGGGGCCCGCCACGTGAATGACCGCGGCCGTCTCGATCAGGTTGTCGGCCGTCTCGAAGCCCGAGTTGCCCTTGCCGATGATGAGCACGCGTTTGCCGATGTAGTCGGCCGGGTCGGTCGAGGCTTCCGCGTAGGTGTCGGCCGTCTCGATGCCCGGAATGGGCGGGATGTTGGGCTTCGTCACGCCGGCCGCCACGATGACCCGCGCGGCCTCGTACGTGGTGCCGTCCTCGACCGTCACCAGGAACTTCTCCGGCCGCTCTATGCGCACCACGCGGGAGTCGTAGGAGACGCGCAGGCCGCGCGCCCGCGCGAAGTCGCCGAGGTAGCGGACCAGGTCGTCGGCGGCGGGGAAGTAGCGGTCGCTGTAGCGGGTGAACAGCAGCTCGGGGTCGTCGGAGAGCAGCGAGTTCCAGTCCATCCGCAGGTTGAGCTCGGGGTCGTCCCAGCCGGTGTGCTTCTTGTTGATCGAGATGAGCGTGCGGTGGCGGGGGAAGGTGCGGAAGAAGCGGCCGGGGGCCTCGCTCGCTTCGAGGATCAGGTAGTCACGGCCGGCTTCGTGCAGGAAGTGGCCGAGCTGAAGGCCGGCGGGGCCGGCGCCGATCACCAGGTAGTCCAGGGAGTTGTCCGGCACTGACGCCTCCGTTGCGACGTAAGTGATTGAAAGGGCAACCTCAGTGTGGGCGGGTGATTATCAGAGATTGCTCAGAGACGCCGGAGGGACTTGCCCGATTGCTCAGGGGGCACTTGTGCCGTACTGGGCGAGCAGGGCCCGTTTGTCGGGCTTGCCGCTGGTGGCCACCGGCGCGCCGGGGACCATCGTGATCGTCTTGGGCACGCTGTCCTCGCCGAGCTCCGCGCGTACGAGCTCGCACAGCGCGGCCGGATCCGGCACCGGTCCCGGCGCGGGCACCACGAACGCGTGCACGGCCTCCCCGGTGCCCTCGTCCGGTGCGCCCGCCACATACGCCTCGGCCACGCCGGGATGGCCGGTCAGCACGCGCTCGATCGGGCCCGCGTACACCACCATCGCGTTGACCATGATCACGTCGCGGGTGCGGCCCGCCAGGTGCAGGAAGCCGTCCGCGTCCACGTGGCCGAGGTCGCGCGTGCGCAGCCAGCCGTCCCGCAGCGTGTCGCGGGTCTCCTGCTCGTCGCCCCAGTAGCCCGCCATGACGTACGGGCTGCGTACATGCACCTCGCCCGTCCGCCCCGGCGGCAGCTCCAGGCCGTCCTCGTCGCGCACGCTCAGCTCGACCCCCGGATGCGGGCGCCCGACCGGGGCCACGACGCCGGCGGCGATGTGCTCGGGGGTGAGCATGGCGACGTTGCCCGCCTCGGTCTGCCCGTACCCCTGGTAGACGACCGGGCCGAGCCGCTCGGCCGCCTCCGCCAGCCGGCGCGGGCCGATCGGCGAGCCCGACACCATCAGCGCACGCAGGCTGGACACGTCCGCCGTGTCCACCAGCTCCAGCATCGCCGCCAGGCGCGGCACGGTGATGATCGAGCCGGTGATCCGGTAGCGCTCGATCGCGTACGGGAACAGCGGCCGCCCGTCGTCCTCGGGGATGACCGCCGTGCCCCCGCCCAGCAGGCACGGGGCCAGGAACTCCAGCACCACCATGCTCGCGAGCGTGCCGAACAGGAGATAACGCTCGAACCCCCGCGCGAGGGCCGCCGCCATCGGGCCCCAGACGCGCGGCTGCCAGGCCCAGTGCTCGGTGAGCGCGCGGTAGGTGATCGCGCAGCCCTTGGGGCGGCCGGTGCTCCCACTGGTGAAGGTCAGCGCCGCCACGTCATCCGCCCGCGCCACCACGACCGGCGACGCGGTCGTACGGACAGGATGGGCCAGCAGGTCCGTCGCCCCGGGCACGGGGCCGAGCGAGAGCGGCGTCCCGGTGCGGAGAAGCCGTGGCGTCGCCGTCTCCGGGTCCACGATGACGGCGTCCACCCCCATGCCGAGCACGTGGTCGAGCTGCCCAGGCGGGTACCCGGGGCGGATGCCGACGACCCGGCACCCCAGGACGTGCGCGGCCATGTGGGCGGCGAACGCCTCCGGCGTCACCTCGGTCCTGACGGCGACCGCCCGGCCGGGGCCCAGCCCGGCCTCGCGCAGCGCGTCCGTCAGCCGCCGGATCAGCTCCAGCAGCTCGCCGCGCGTGACGGTCCTGGCTCCGTGCTCGAACGCCGGCGTCGCGGGGGCGGCCCGCAGCGCGTCGAGCAGGGCGGTCGGGAAGAGCATGCTCGGCTCCTCATCACAACAGTGGCCTATTGCCCAATGCCGTCATATAACGGGATTCACATCAGAGGCGGATCAGAGACGAGCCTGACGTGAAGGTCATCGGCGCCGGATTCGGCCGCACGGGCACCAGATCCCTGCAGGCGGCACTCGAACTCCTGGGCTTCGGGCCCTGCTACCACATGGCGACCGTCATCGCCGAGCCGTACCGGGTGCGGCAGTGGCTCGACGTCGGCGAGGGCCGCTCCCGCGACTGGGACGCGGTGTTCGCCGGGTTCCGGTCCGCCGTCGACTGGCCCGCCGCCGCGTACTGGCGCGAACTGGCCGCCCACCACCCCGACGCCAAGGTCATCCTCACCGTCCGCGACCCCGGCCGCTGGTACGACAGCGTCAGCGAGACCATCTTCCGCGCCTTCCTGGAGCAGCGTCGCCCGCCGCCGCACCGCCGGATGATCAGCCGCCTGGTGGCCTGGCGGGCCCCGGACTTCGCCCTCTTCCCGCGCATGACCAGGGCGACCTTCGTCGATCCCGTCTTCGACGGCCGCCTCGACGACCGTGACCACGTCATCGAGGTGTTCGAACGGCACATCGCCGAGGTGAAGGCCACGATCCCCGCCGAGCGGCTGCTGGTGTTCGAGGCGGGGGACGGATGGGGGCCGCTGTGCGCGTTCCTCGGGGTGCCGGTGCCGGCGGAGCCGTACCCACGGGTCAACGAACGAGCGGCCTTCCGCCGCAAACGCCCCCGCCGCCTGGCCCGCCTGATCCTCCGCGGCCGCTGACGCCGCCTGTCCCGGGCCGAGCCCCGCAGGACCGATGACGCCTGTCAAGACAGCGTCCACTCGCCCTTCTGCTCGGCGAACCCGCTGTCCAGCGCGAACTGGAACTTCGCCGGCACCGCGCCCTCCGGCACCTCGAACACGATCATCCCCATGCGCGAGTCGCCCGCGTTGATCGTCGCGCTGCCGCCGAAGCTCTGGCCCTCGCGGACCGCGTAGACGGTGGAGCGGTACTGCCGGCCCTGGGTGTCGATGAGCCAGGCGCCGTTCGACGGCGCGTCGCCGTAGACGGCCTGGCTGGTGTTGGCGATCGTGACCTGGACGGCGACCAGCTTGGCGCCCGCCTTCGGCTTGAGCAGGTCGGAGGCCGGGGTGGCCGCGGCGACCAGCTGGTTCACGGTCACGGTCATCTGCAGGCCGGGAGTACGACCCGCCAACGTCACCGCCTCACCGACCGCGACCGGCCCTCGCCCCGTCTGCCCGACCGAGCCCTGTCCCGCCGGGCCGGTGGCCGGATCGGTCGTGTCCTGCGCGGGTGGGTCCCCGAGCGGCTCGCGGGACGGCATGACCATAGTCGCACCGTCGGCCACCGGGCCCCCGCCGGTGTCCGTCAGCACCATCGCCACGGCCGCGCCCCCGCTGAGAAGCAGCAACGGGACACCGACCGCGAGCAGCACGATCAACGCCACATTGGACGAGAGCGGCGACGACGGCTGAACGTGAGGCTGCTGCCACGGAGGACCATACGAGCTCTGCGGCGGTCGCGCAGGACCATAGGGGCCATGCGGCGCTCGCGCGGGGCCGAACGGGCCTTGCGGCGGCTGGGGCGGAAAGGCCATGTCGGGGCTCCTGGTCGAAGACGGCAGTATGGGGACGTTCCAGGAGCGAGTCCGGTTGACTGGATCTTCGCCGGAGCAGCCGGTGCCGCCTCAGGCGGTGTCGCGGGTGGCGAGCAGGGCGTCGATGCGGGCGCGGGTCAGGGGACGGGCGAGCATCGAACGGAGTCTGGACCGGGCCCTGGAGCGGTTCTCCGCGGACTCCCGCGACGACATCGCCCGGTTCGCGTAGATCTCCAGCAGATGGCCGTGCTCCGCGATGGCCATGGAGAAGTCGGCCGGTTCGGCGAGCACACCGAGGCCGCCCTCATCCCGGTAGGCCCGCCACGCCTGTGCCGCGTCAGGGTGCGGAAGGTCGGCCAGGATCTTCGCCAGCTCCCAGGCCGGCCGCGCCGACCCACAGTTCTCCCAGTCCAGCACCATCACACCGCCGTCCAGGGCCCGCCGCACGTTCTCCACGTTGACGTCCCGATGGCACGTCTCCAGTGAGGTCGTGTCAGGCGGAACGACAAGGGCGTCCAACGCGATCAGCTCAGGCAGCAGCCGCTCCAAAGCACCCACCCACCCCCATTCAGCCTCCCCACCGGCCTCCAGCCCCACATCAGCACCCGGCCCGGGGTCTGTGCCGGGTCCGGGATCCGCGGCCGGATGTGCGCCCGCTTCCCGGGCCGCGTCGGTGGCGGCCTTCAGCAGGGACTCCCAGCGGGTGCGGCCGAGGGGTTCGGCGAACCAGGGGATGACGGGGCCTTCTGCGGGGTGTCCGATTCGGTGCAGGTGGGCCGTCACCGCGCCGAGCTCCCGCCCCGTGACCACGTCCCCCTCTGCCAGGTCCACCCATGCGTACACCCGGAACCCCTCGTGCAGCACCGCGCCTCGCGTCGTCACCCGCGGCTCCGGCAGCCGGATGCCCGCTTTCGCCGCCGCCCGCTGGAAGGCGAGGTCGGCGCGTACCTCGTGCTCCTCGACGGGCACCAGCAGTTCCTTGACCGCCCACGTGCCGGCGTCGGTGTCGAGTCGCCAGATCCGGCCCAGTTCGCCGCGCGCCGCGTACACCGGGGGCCGCAGCGGCCGGCCCAGGTCGTACGCCGATGCCACGGCCGCGGACCACGTTTCGGTCGGGGCATCAGGGGATTCGGACATGGTGACTCCTGGTTTGGGGGATGGGGTCCATCGTAGGGTGGCGGCAGCTCGCGGCAGGCTCCGAGGAGGCGTCCATGAGCGAGAGCGCGTTCGAACTCGTACGCCGCCACAAGAGCCGTGAGACGACGGCGACCGAGACGGTGCGCGAGACGCTGGACCGGCTTGAGGAGCTGTACGCCCGGATCGGCGCGGTGGCCGCGATCGACCGTGAACGCAGCCTGGTCGAGGCGGCACAGGCGGACCGGCGGCTGCGCGCGGGCCGGGGCCGGATCCTGGAGGGCGTGCCGGTCACGGTCAAGGACTGGATCGACGTGGCGGGCTGGCCGGTCACGGGCGCGACGAGCACCCTGAGTGGCAGCCCGGGGCGCCGGCCCGCCGCAGACGCCACGGCGGTCGCCCGGTTGCGCGCGGCGGGCGCGATCGTGGTGGCGATCAGCGCGGCGATGGCCGACAACCGCCTGTACGGCGTCACCAGGAACCCGGCCGCCCCGGACCGCGCACCCGGCGGCTCGTCCGCCGGGACGGCGGCGCTGGTGGCGGCCGGTGCCGTACCGCTCGGGCTGGGCAGCGACTCCGGCGGCAGCATCCGGCTGCCGGCCGCGTGGTGCGGGATCGCCGGGCTCAAGCCCACGTTCGGACGGGTGCCGCTGACCGGCCACTTCCCCCGCTGCGGCGCCCTGGAGGACGGCAGGACCGTCATCGGCCCCCTTACAGGCGGGGTACGCGACCTCATCACCGCCCTCGCGGTGATCGCCGGCCCCGACGGCCTGGACGCCGGCGTCGCCCCAGTCCCTCTCGGCGACCCGGCGGCAGTGAACCTGAGAGGGCTGCGCGTGGGCGCCATCGCCGTCCCCGGACGCGTGGTGGGAGAGGGGGCGCAGGATGCCTTGACAGCGGCTCCCGGACCCGTGGCGGCGGCGGTCGGGGCGCTGGTGGAGGCCGGGGCCGTGGTCGTGGAGGAGCCGGTGGCCGACCTGCGCGAAGAAGCGATGGAGCTGACCCGCCGCCACTGGGGCCGGGCGGCGTTGTCGGGGGCGGAGCACGTGCAGGTGCTGTGGGACTGGGACCGTTTCCGCAGGCGGGTGCTGGCCGCCACCGCCCACCTTGACCTGCTCGTCATCCCGGCCGCACCCACGCCGCCCCCGCCCTGGCGCGAGTCCGAGGAGTCGGACTACATCTGGACGCTGCCGTGGAGCCTGACCGGCGCACCGGCGGTCGTCGTCCCGGCCGGCACGCAGGCGGGCAGGGCGGGCGCGGTGCAGATCGTGGCGCGCCCCTGGGAGGACCACGTCGCGCTGGCGGCGGCCCTGTGTGTGGAGGCCGCAACCCTCGCGGTCTCGCGGAAGCCGTAACGGCGCAACGACCGCACCCGCCGTGCCGGCGGGCCCCTCACATCCGCCGGACCCGCCGCACCCCCGGCCGGACGCGTCCCCTAGGGTGCGGTGGATGAGTGGACGTGGAGTACTTGTCACGGGAGCGTCAAGGGGCATCGGCCGGGCCGTCGCGGCGGCCTTCGCCGCGGCGGGAGACCGGGTCGCGATCCATCATCGCGACTCCGCCAAGGAGGCCGACAGCCTGCTCGCCGAGCTGCCCGGGCACGGCCACGCGGTCGTCAGGGCCGACCTCGCCGACCCCGAGGGCGTCAGGAGCATGGCGGACGAGGCCGCGGCGGCGCTGGGCGGCGGGATCGACGTCCTGGTGAACAACGCGGGCGTCTACCTGCACCACCCCATCGCCGAGCTGTCGTACGAGGAGTGGCAGGACGCCTGGCGCCGCACGCTGGACGTGAACCTGGTGGGCGCGGCCAACCTGACCTGGTGCGCGCTGCGGCACATGCAGGACGGCGGGCGGATCGTCAACGTCTCCTCGCGCGGAGCCTTCCGCGGCGAGCCCGACAGCCCGGCGTACGGCGCGAGCAAGGCGGGCATGAACGCGCTGGCTCAGTCGCTGGCCATCGCCCTGGCCCCGCGCGGCATCGCGGTGGCGACCGTGGCGCCGGGGTTCGTCGAGACGGACATGGTGAGCGAGCACCTCAAGGGCCCGGGCGGCGCCGCCATCAGGGCGCAGAGCCCGTTCGGCCGGGTCGCGCGGCCGGAGGAGATCGCCGCGGCGGTGCTCTACCTGGCCTCCCCGGCGGCGGAATGGGCGAGCGGGACGGTGCTCGACCTCAACGGCGCCTCCTACCTCCGCTGATCCCAACACATCCCGCTATGCCGTGATCTGCCGGAAATAGCGGGCTATTGTGACCCTCAGGGCACTTCGGGAACTCGTTCAGAGGGAGACGGTGTGGCCAGGGGCTGCGGATACGCGTTGGTGTCGGTCGTGTTCGTCGTCACGGTCCTGGCCGGCACCCTCCTCGTGTACATGACGAGCGGCCCCGCCGCCACGGTCGCCGCCGTCCTGCTCGCCGTGATCGGCCTGTGCGGAGTGGTCGTCGTCCACGACCTGCGGCGCCGCAGGTCGGCGGCGGCCGAGGAGCGCATCCTGCTGGCCAGGGAACGCGAGCACGTCAAGCGCACCGTCGACCTCGTCACCGACCCCGGCCTGAGCGAGCAGGAACGACTGGTCGTCATCGACTCCTTCATCCCCAGGCTCGGGCAGGCCGCCTCGCGCGCCGCCTACCGCGACCGGTTCGTGCTGGTGCCGGAGTTGTCGCCGCCCGCCAGGGCCCTGCTGGAACGCGGCAGAAGGGCGGTCATGTCCGTCTACACCTCGCAGGTCATGTACCAGCGGCTGCTGGACGGGCTGGCCAACGAGGTGCTGCTGCCCCGGCAGATCTGGGAGATCGCCATGCTGCTGCGGGTCCAGACCCAGTTACGGCACGAGCAGGAGCGCGCCATGCGCGGCGTCGTGACGCCCGAGCTGCGGGCCGTGCTGGAGCCGCAGCAGGAGGCGCTGCGCCGCTCGGTGGCGTCCGTGACGGCCCGGATCGAGGGCCTGGAACGGTACGCCCGCCGGGTCCAGGAGGCCGACGCGGCGCTCAGGGCGCAGGCGGCGCTGGCCGACAACGACAAGTACCGGGCGCTGCTGGCGCACACCGACGACGCCGACGGGATGCGCGAACTGGAGGCGCACGGCGACGCGCTGGAGCAGACGCTGGCCAAGAGCGTGCGCGAGGCCATCGAGGCCGGTCGGACGCTCTCACTCCGACCGGCCGCCCCCTGACCCCCTGACCCCCTGACTCCCTGACTGACCTACGCTGACACCCTGACCTACGCGGAGAGCCGGCGCTCCAGCAGCAGCGCCCCCCGACCGGCCAGCAGCGTACGGCACCATCCGCGCAGATCCGCCGGCTTCGGCCCGGACACCTCGCCCGAGTCCAGCAGCACGGCCCAGTCGAGCAGCGACTCGGCCAGCATGAGCGGCACCCCCTGCCGCTCGTGCACCTCGGCCGCCGCCTCGAAGTGCGCGGCCGCCCTGGCCGGCTCGCCCATCGCCAGGCACAGGTGGGCCAGGTAGTGGTGCCCGCAGTGGTGGGCCACCGTGCCGTGCCCGAACGTCTCGCCGTCGGCGGCCAGCGCGTCGTACAGCGTCGCGGCCAGCTCGGACCGGCCCAGCCGCGCGGCGGCCACGGCGAGGTTGTCGAGGGCGGGCCTGTGGGCCATGTTGCGCGGCGGCGTGGCGCCCCCGTAGGCGAGGATGCGGTCCAGCAGCGGGCCGGCCTCCTCGTCGTCCAGCTCGCACAGGTAACGCAGCACCGCGTGCACCGGGTCGGCCCGCGGCGCCTGGCCGGCCTTGCGCAGCCGGTCGCGCAGCTCCCACAGCCGTCCCTGCAGCCGCCGGATCTCGGCGATCTGCTCGGAGTAGAAGGCCATCGCGTCCAGGCGGTAGCCGATCCGCGAACCCAGCCGCAGCGCCGACTCGGCCTCCGACTCGGCCTGGGCCAGGTCGCCCTGCATGAGAGTCAGGCCGGCTTTGGAGTAGCCGATCAGCCAGGTGAGCTGGGGCTGCCCGAGCCGGCGCGCCAGCTCCTCCGCCCGGTCGAGCAGCAGGGCGGCCTTGGCCGCGTCGCCGCCGTCGAGGACCGGGGGAGTGCGCTGCATGTACGCGTGGAACAGCACCAGGTCGTCACCCGTCCTGCGGGCCGCCTCCAGCATCTCGTCACCGTCGCGGTGGCGCTGGTGCAGCGGGTCGGCCGGGATGATGGTCAGGCTGCGCATGCCCAGCACACCGGCCAGCGTGCGCGGGTCGCCGGACTTGCGGGCCAGCGCGACCGCCTCGTCGCTCAGCGCGAAGCGCCGCTCCCCGTCGGGCGCCCAGATGAGCTCGGAGGCGAGCTGGGCGGCCAGCAGCGCCCTGGTGCTGACGTCGGTGGAGTCGACCACCTTGCGCGCCTCGGTCAGCAGCTCGATCCGCTGCCGGTCGGGCGCGGGCGAGATGCTGGAGGCCCGGTTGCCGCTGAGCGCCGCGGTGACGACCAGGTCGTGCCGCTCGCACTCGCGGGCCAGCCGCGCCGCGTCGAGCAGCGTCCGCCTGGCCTCGGGGTGCCCGGCCAGCCACATCGCCCGGCCGCAGTCGACCAGCAGCTCGGCCCGGCGTTCCACGGTGCCACCGGGGGAGTCGTGCAGCAGGTCGAGCGCCCGCTGGTACCAGGTGACCGCCTCACGGTGCGCCAGTCCGGCCAGCGCGTGCTGCGCCGCGAGCACGGCCGCGTCCGCCGCCGCGCTCACCCGGGCCGGGTCGCTGCCGTGCTCGGCGGCGGCCAGCAGGTGCGTGGCCACCACGTACGGCCGCGACCGCATCGCCTGCGGGTCCGTCTGAGACAGCGCGTCGGCCACCCGGCCGTGCAGGAGAGCGGCGCGCGGCGCCGACAGCGTGGAGTAGAGGGCGTTCCTGGTCAGCTCGTGGGAGAAGTGGCAGGACCCGTTGTCCAGCATGGTCACCAGGCCCGCGCCCATCGCCTCCTCGGCCGCGGCCACGAAGCGCGCCTCGTCCAGGCCGAGCCCGTGACGCAGCTCGGCCGAGGACATGCGCTCGCCGACGGCCAGCAGGCTGACCAGGTCTCTGGCGTCGGGATGCAGCTGCGACAGCCGGGCCAGCACCATCCGGATGACCGAGTCGGGCACGGCCAGCGCGTCCAGGTCCTTGCCCGCGGCCAGCTCCCTGATCACCTCGCTGATGAGGAACGCGTTGCCGCCGGTGATCCGGTGCAGCACCGCGGCGTCGCCGGCGGCGCGCGCCTCCGTCAGCGCGTGGGAGACCTCGTCGGGCCCGAACGCGGGCACCGGGACGACGCGGGCGTCGGCGGTCAGCTTGTGCAGCTCCGGCATGGCCGACTCGACCGGCACCGGCCGCGACATCGCGAGGATCAGCAGCGGCAGCGCGTCGGCGTCCCACATGAGGGCGTTGAGCATCTGCAGCGACTCCAGCGTGGCCCACTGCAGGTCGTCGACGACCAGCAGCACGGGCCGTACAGTGGCCAGGCGCTCGATCAGCGTGCGGGCCGCGGCCAGCAGATGGTAGCGCTCGGAGACGGGCTCGGTGGCCGGCGGCACCTCCAGCGACAGCGGCGGCGCGGCCAGCGACGGCGCCAGGCGCACGAGCTGGCCGCACTGCTGGTCGATCCCGGCCCGCAGCAGCAGCGCCGGCGAGGTGCGGGCCAGCCGCTCGACCGCTCCGGCGATCGGCTCGTACGCCTTGCGCGCCGGGTCCGTGCACCGCCCCGCGAGCACCGTGAACTGCCGCTTGAGCGCCCGCCTGGCCACCTCGGAGGCCAGCCGCGTCTTGCCCACCCCCGGCTCGCCCTGCAGCAGCACCAGGTTGCCGCCGAACTCGGCCGCCGCCAGCTCCGCGTCCAGCGTCCGCAGCTGCTCCTCCCGGCCCACGAACGGCAGCCCCCGCTCGTCCAGCCACGGCGCCAGCCCGGCGCCGAGGTGGTGGTCGGCGCTCTGCCAGTGCAGCTCGTAGGTGTGCATCGGCTCGCGCAGCCCCTTGCCGGGCAGCCGTCCGAGATCCTTGAACTCGTGCCGGCTGCGCCCCTGGGCCAGCCGCCGCACCAGGTCGGTGCAGAGCACCTGCCCGCCCTCGGCCACCGCGACCAGCCGGGCCGCCTCCACCGTCGGCAGCCCGCTCACGTCGTCGTGACCCCAGCACACGTCGCCGGCGGCCAGCGCCGCCCTGATCGAGATCTTCTCCTGGGCCCGCTCGTTCTCGTCGGCCACGGCCTGCTGCACCGCGATGATCGCGTCGAGCCCGGCCGTGGCCGAGTCGAACACCGCCATCAGCCCGTCGCCCAGGCTCTTGGTGAACGACGACCCGCTGGCCGTCACCACCGAGCGCAGCAGCTCGTACAGGCGGCGGAAGACGACGTTGGCCCGCTCTTCGCCGAGCCTGATCCGCAACGCGGTGGAACTGACCACGTCGGTGAACAGGATGGTCGCGGTGGTGAGCGTGCCCGGCTCGTGCGCGCGGTCGGCGGTCACTAGTGCGGCCCTTTCCGCCCCTGGGCGGGCGCTCGTAGCGTGCGGCGGACCGTGCGGCGGATCGCGCGGGTCTTCACCGCGGTGCCGGAGCGCCTGATCCGCCACGCGCGGGCCAGCTCCGGAGGGATCCTGAACGCCGCCTGCCCGCCGGAATGGCGGTCGATCAGGGCGACCACGATGTGCCGCCCGGACTTGCGTACCAGCCAGCGAACCACAGAGTCCACCGGGCGGGCCAGCCACGTGCCCCTGTTAGCTTCTCGGGCCAGCCGGAACAGCGCCGTGAACCACCAGGCCGGCGGGGGCACGTCGAGCAGCTCGGGCACCCGGTCGGCGCCGTGGGCGGCGTCGCGGAAGATCCAGTGCACCAGGCTGCGCGGCAGCTTGCGCCAGCCCAGCGGCATGAACGCCTCCATCTCCTTCAGCAGCACGGTCATCAGCCTGACGCCCTCGTCGCTGGGTTCGAGCAGCCGGCCCAGGCGCGCGCTGATCGGCTCGACGTCGTCGAGCGTGAGGGGGCCGTCGCGGCAGACCTCGATGCCCATGAGGTGGCCGAAGACGCTCCAGGTGTAGAGGTTGGCGGCGCGCTCCTCGTCGCTGAGCGTCACCCCCATGGTCTCCATCGCCTTCCACGTCACCACGGAGAAGTCGAACAGTGTGGCCAGCAGGAGCTCCTGGTTCACCGGCGGGCCGTGCCGCTCGATGTCCCACCGGTCGGCGTAGCGCTCCTCGACCAGAGCCCGGACGAACGAGTGCAGGATGCGCAGCCCGATCGCCGTCGTGTGGCCGGGCCGGCCCGGTTGCAGGCTGTCGGTGGACTTCAGCCCCATCACGTCCACCAGCATCTGGCCGGTCTCCGCCACCCGGCGGGTCATGTGGTGCGTGGCCAGGTTGGAGACGCCGGCCAGCACCCTGGCGCTGGACGTCTCCGCGTACGCCATCGGCAGGCAGGCGAAGAACAGCGCGGCCGACTGGTAGAGCCCGTAGTCGGAGAACACGGCCTGCCCCTTGGCCAGCGACTCCCGGTCGTCCCCCCACTCCGGCAGGTCCCTGGCGAAGCCGAGCGCGTCGAAGATCTCGTGGGCGGGCGACTCGCCGGACGGCTCCCTGGCCTCCCGCTTGGCCTCGGCCAGCTCGGCGACGACGGCTTTCACCAGGTCGAGCGCGCTCTTCCCGGCCGGCTGCGCCGCCAGATACTCGGCCACGACCTTGTCGATGTCAGGGTCGGCCTGCCGGCGAAGCTGCCGGAACCTCTCCTCGGGCCAGCGCTCGTCGTGATCGTTCATGTGCCCCGTACTCCAGATTCGGTCAGAGGCCGCCCCGTTTCCGCAGGGCGGCGACATTCAGCAGCGTGATCGTCCGCCCCTTGACGGCGATGAGGTTGCGCGACACGAGCGACTGCAGGGCCCGGTTGACCGCGGGCCGCGAGGCGCCGATCAGGGCGGCGAGGTCGGACTGGGTCAGGCCGGGCAGGTCGACCACCCCGTCGGACTGGCCGTGCTTGTCGGCCAGTTGCAGCAGCAGCTTGGCCAGCCGCCCGCCCAGATCGAGGAAGGCGAGGTCGGCCGCCTGGTCGGTGAGCCGGCGGACCATGCGGCCGAGCAGCCGCAGGAACTCGTCGGCCAGCCCGGGATGCTCGCGCATCAGCTCCAGCAGCCGGGCCCGCGGCAGCGCGAACACCCAGGCGGGCCGCACGGTTGTGATCGAGGCCGACCGCGGCGAGCCGTCGAGCAGCGCCATCTCGCCGAAGGTGTCGCCCCGGCTGAGCATGTTGAGCACGATCTCGTCGCCGTGCTCGGTGGTGAACACCACCTTCACCAGCCCGTCCAGCAGGACGAAGAGCGACTCTCCAGGATCGCCCTGGTGGAAGATGATCTGCCCCGCCCGGTAGCGCCGCGACACCCCCGCCTGGGCCGTGCTCCGGATGCCCTTCTCCCCCAGAACGCGGAACAACGGGATCTCCGCCAGCACGGCGGCGACCGGCTCGACGTCGTGGGGAAGCCCGCTGCGCGCGTTCATGCAAGAACTTTAGGACGCATTCCACGGGCGAACAGCCTCCCGTTGCCGATCTCCGGAATGTGACGAGGACCACACGCGCACTGTCACTTCCGAGACAGTCTTTTCGGATCATCCGGCGCACGGTGAGGTAGCCGGCCGGAATTGGCCCCCCGAGAAACCGGACCGGCGGGGAGAAAGTCATGCAGTTGGACACCATCGAACGCCTCGACACCGCCGCCCTCGTGTCCGCCGCCCAGGAGGGCGACACCGTGGCCTGGGAACGGCTGGTCGAGGAGTTCAGCCCGATGCTGCGCGCGCGCATCCGCCGCTTCCGGCTCAGCCACGAGGACGCCCAGGACGTGCTGCAGACCACGTGGCTGCTGGCCTGGCAGAACCTGCGCAGCGTCGAGGACGGCCAGCGGATGGCCGGCTGGCTGGCCACGATCGCCTTCCGCGAGTGCCTCAAGCTCACCAGGCGGACGAAGGAGATCTGCACACCCGACCTCGACTCGCTCGGCAGCACCGACGACGTCGACAGGGAGCTGGCCAGGATCTGGCTGGCCGGCACGCTGGCCGAGCTGGTCGAGGAGCTGCCGGCGGCGCAGCGGGTGCTGTTCAGGGCGCTCACGGAAACCTCCGAGCCGCACTACGTGGACGTGGCGCGCAGGCTGGGCAGGCCGGTCGGGAGCATCGGGCCCACCCGTGCGCGCTGTTTCGCGAAGCTGCGCGGGCTGCTCCAGGCCCGCGAGATCACGCGCGACTTCCTGGACTGATCTCTTCTCGGTCGGTCATGTCTGGTTGATCGGGTCGGGTCAGGCCTCTTCGGTGACGGCGTCGAGCGGGATCGCTTCAAGGAACGGCTCGAAGTCGAAGTGGGCCATCTCGTGCGCGTCCGGGTCGGTGGTCTCCGCCGGATAGGCGTAGAACCGGCGCCGGCGCCGCAGACCGGGCAAGCTGTCGAACATCACGCTGACGGCCTCGGGCACGAGCCCCCGCGTCATCTCCTCGGCCAGCCCCTCGGCGATCTTCCCGTCGAACGGCACCCGGTAGAGGGCCTCCACGTTCTGGTAGACGCGGAAGTAGCTGACGATGAAGCGCATCCGGTCGGGGTAGGACACCCAGTCGCGCACCCCGGCCGTGGCGGCCTCGCGGTCCTCGGTGATGAACTCCTCGGCCAGCTTGCGTACCTTCTCGTTCTGGATCGGCGCCCACGCCCGGTCGATGTCCACGCCGGCCGGCGCCGTCAGCGGCTTGCCGACCTTGATGTCGCTGAGCGGCGTGGCGACGGCGAACAGGTGGCGGGTGTAGAGCGAGGACCACAGGTCCTCCAGCTTGCGGGTCGGCCAGGGCTGGTCGGCGTGGCTCGCCGCGTACAGCTTGAACCGCTGGAACGGCTTGCGGGTGACCAGTGAACGCAGCGAACGCCACGACACCCGGGTCAGCCAGCGGACCGGCCGGTAGAGCACCAGCTCCAGCGCCGCCTGCGCGCGAGCCTGCTCGTACGCCGACAGCGCGATGTTGGCGCCGAACAGCAGCTCGCCCCTGGCCGCCGGATCCTCGGTCCGCGCGGCCTCGACCATGAGCTGCGCCGCGTCCTTCAGATAACGCGGGTCGGCGGGCGACAGCAGGCCGGTCAGGAACTCGGGCGGCTCGGGCGTCAGCTCGGACTCCGGGCTGACCTTGAGGTAGCGGTCGGGGGTGTCGTTCCACAGGTTGACCGCGAGGCTGGCCGTCTCCAGGAAGATGGCCCGGTTGGCCAGCGCCAGCCCGAGCTGGTAGCTGGGCCCGAGCAAGGTGAGCAGCGTGGCCCGGAACAGCCGCTTGAAGCGCTGCGGCACCCGCAGGCGGCGGCCGAAGTCCTCGATGAACGGCGAGTCAGGACCCAGATCGAGGCTCTCTCCGATGGCCTTCGAGGTCCAGGTGGCGTAGCAGTACCAGTTGTTGGCCGCGCGGCCCAGGCGTACGGCGAGGTCGGTGGCCACACGGTGATAGCTGTAGGCGATGACCATCGCTTCGAGTGCCGCGTCGCGGTCCTTGTAGGCCGCGATGCGCAGTACGTCGTCCGCGGTCACCGCGGTCGGCTCGGACATGAGGTCTCCCAATCGGCTGGTCCCGTCGCCCCCGTGGCGCGCTCATGGGGATAAGAGCGCCTTCGGGTGGCGTCAGATACAGTCCGGCGGCCTCGAAGCCCCGTGACCGCCGGGCAGGAGCGTAGGAGCGCCCGCTTGCGACAAGCTTGCAGCGCGCCGCCCCGGGCGCCCGGCCCGGAGCGGCGCCGCTCATTCCTTAACCATGATCTTGCTGATCACCACGAATCCGCCGAGCGCCCCCGCGGTGCCGGCGGCCGTCGTCGTGGTGAGGTTGACCACCAGGTCGTACGTGCCCGGGGCGAGCTGGCCGCGCATGGGGATCGAAGCGGTGTAGCGGCCCGAGCCAGGGGTGAAGGTCATCTCCACGGGAGGCGACGGATGCCGCGACTCACCACCGCCCAGCAGATCCGCGATGATCTCCAACTGCCAGCGTCCCGTCAGCCAGTCCACCAGCTCACCGGTGACCTCCCAGCTCACGTCCACGGTCCAGCCCTCGCCCCGGTGAACGACGTTCGTGGGTTGAGCTCCGGGATCGACAACCTGGCCGTGAAGAATGCCGGCCAGTTGCTCGGCCGGCACTTTCATCACCTGGAACTCTCCGGTCGCCATTTTTTCCGATCTCCTCTCCGTGCGGGACGGGTCCCCCGCGTGAGGAGCAGAGCGACGACGGCGGCGGCGAAATACGCGTCGTTTCCCCGGGATATGACGGACTTTCGTCAGCCGGTGAAACCACCGATCCTGACCAGATCGCCGGGGCCGGCGGCGCCGGTGCGTACGCCGTCCAGCCGCACGCTGGCCTCGACGGCGCAGTCCAGGTAGGCGTTGACGCCCTTGACCACCACGTCGCCGATCTCGCCGCCGGCCAGGCGCAGCACCGCGCCGCCGCCCTCGGCGGCGACGACCTCCACGGTCCCGTACGGGGTGCGCAGGCCGATCGGCCCCTCGTTGCCCGTCTGGACGAGCACGACGAGGTAGTGCACGTCCCCGTCGGGGTGGCTGCGCAGGTACGCGTCCGCCTCCCCGTACAGGACGAGGCTCTCCCCATCCGGCGGTGCGGGGGCGGCGGGCAGGGGAGTGACGAAGGGGGCGAGCAGCGCGTACGGCTCCAGCCGCTCGTCCAGCTCCGGCACCGGCCCGTCCACCAGCACCACGCCGCCCGCCTTCGCGTACCCGGCCAGCAGCTCCTGCACCCGCCGGTGCAGGAAAGGACCGCCCGGCACGGTGAGCGACCGGTAGGCGGCCAGCTCCTCCTGCGTCGCGCTCTCCAGCTCGACCAGCCCGTAGTCCAGCCCCCGCGCCCGCATCCGCTCGTGGAAGGCCAGCAGCGCCCGCCCACACCCGGGCCCCTCGGAGCCTCCCGAGAGCGCGGCGATCCCGGCATAGGGGAGGTACAGCCCGAACGCCTCACTCCGCTGCGGGACGCACTCCAGGAACTCGGCCCCGTGCGCGGCGAAGAAGTCCGCCAGCGCCCGCACCACCGGCGCCTTCCCGGTCGCCGCGCCGCCCGCGTCCACGGGCGCGCAGTCCGGGTAGGCCCCCGTGTGCGCCGCGTCGAGCTCAGGCCCCCACCCCGACGTGGCCACCCCCGTGTAGACGTTGAACCCGGTCGCCCCCGCCGCCAGCGCCAGCAGCGACTGGTGGAAGCTGGTGGCGCCGTCGATGTAGGCGGGGTCGTACAGCTCGGCGAAGCCCCAGTTCTCCTCCAGGTTCGGCCCGGGGGCGCGCTTGGCCGCGATCACGTAGCGGGCCTGCGCGGCGGGGTCGGCGGACACGACGCCCATCCAGTTGGTGAAGCCGTAGGAGATCTCGCCCCACAGCTCCGGCCTGACCCTGGCCAGCCAGTCGTCCAGCTCGGGCATGGTCGGCGGGTTCAGATTGACCAGGACCGGCAGGTCCGAGCCGACCGCCCGCGCCCAGACGCGGTAGACGCGCGCCAGGTACTCGGCGTGCGCGCGCCCCCAGTCGGCCTGGGCGAGCGGGCCGGCGGCCGGTCCCGGCGGCTCGATCTCCGCCCAGTCGGCGTGGCCGGTGCCGTGCAGTGCGTTGTACTCCTCGGGCGTGCCGTACCAGGACCGCAGCCGGTCCCGGTAGAACGCGATCCCGGAGGGGCTGTAGTCGTAGGCCGTCAGCGGCAGCGCCCCGCTGGTGTAGACGCCCTCGTTCGCGATCTGCAGCGCCACCACCGCGTCGGCGCCGGGCAGCACCTCCTTGCCCACGCTCGCCAGCCAGCGCGTCGTCATGGCCAGGAACGCCGTCCCGAACGGCGCAGGCAGCGGGCGCTTGGCCGCGCCGTCGTCCCAGCATGCGGGCACGCCGCCCGCGTCGAGCAGCGGCTCGATCGACGGGTCGGCGTCCGGGCAGACCCAGTCGGGCAGCCCGCCGTAGCTCAGCTCGGCGTGCACGAACGGACCCGGCTTGGCGATCACCCGCAGCCCCAGCTCGTGGCAGAGCGCCAGGAAGCCGACGACGTTCCTGGCCGGATGGGTGCGGCCGGTGAAGTCGGGGGCCGCGCCCGCCTCCGGCTGATGGTGCCGCCAGGGCAGGTAACAGGTGATCACCTCGATCCCGAGCTCGTCCCGTACCGCACGCAGCCGATCGGCCCACACGGCCGGATCGTCGCGATAGTACGGATAGTCGGCGGTGACGAGCACCCGCGGCACGCCGTCGACGACGGCGACCCCGTCGCGGACCTCGATGACCACAGTGATTTCCTCCTGGTTCCTGAGATTCAGCCCTTGAGGCCGGTGAAGGCGATGCCCTGAAGGATGCGGCGCTGGAAGACCAGCAGCACGCCGATCACGGGCAGGACGGCGAGCGTGGCGCCCGCCATGATGTAGTACGCGCGACCGCCGTCAGGACTGGCCACGAGCTGCTGCAACGCCAGCGGCAGCGTGTAGAGCTCGGGGTCGTTGGTGACCAGCAGCGGCCAGACGAGGTCGTTCCAGTGGTAGAGGAAGCTCGTGATGGTCACGACCGCCAGCACGGGCTTCGACAGCGGCAGCACGATCGTCCAGAAGATCCGCATCCGGCCCGCGCCGTCGATCAGCGCGGCCTCCTCCAGCTCCGCAGGCAGCGACAGGAAGAACTGCCGCATCAGGAAGATGTCCAGCACCGAGGCGATGTTCGGGACGATCAGCCCCCATCCGGTGTCGAACATGCCCAGCGACTGGGTGACGTGGATGCGCGGCACCAGCAGCGTGATCGCGGGCACCATCATGCCGCCCAGCATGATCACGAACAGCCGGTCGCGGCCTGGAAAGGGGATCCGCGCGAACGCGTACGCGGCCAGCGCGTCGATCAGCAGTTTGGCCGGCACCAGCACCGCGCACACCCAGACGCTGTTGACGAAGGCGCCGCCCAGCCCGCCGACGTTGAGCACGTAGTCGTAGTTGCCCAGCGTGGCCGCCCACTCGCCGGTCTTCCTGTCCAGCGGCAGCAGGTTGGGCACCTTGGTGTAGATGTCCTGCCCGTGCTTGAACGAGGTGGCCAGCATCCACAGGAACGGCACCACCGACACGGCCGCGAGCAGCACCAGCGCCGCGTACATGGACGCCTTCCTCACGACGCCTCCTGCCTGACGAACCGGAACTGCAGCGCCGTCACGATCACGATGAAGACCAGCAGGATGAACGACATCGCGCAGGCCGCCCCCATCGCGTCGTAGCGGAAGGCGAACAGGTAGAGGTGCAGCACGTAGGTCAGGCCCGACTGCTCGGGGCCGCCGGTGACGCTGCGCCCGTTGCCGGAGAAGATCACGTACACCAGCCCGAACACCTGCAGCGCCGCGATCACCCCCGTCACCAGCAGGTAGAACGTGGTCGGCCTGAGCATCGGGAACGTCACCCGCCAGAACCGCTGCCACGGCCCGGCCCCGTCGATGACCGCCGCCTCCTGGATCGTGCCGGGGATGCCCTTGAGCCCCGCCAGATAGATGATCATCGAGATGCCGCACTGCCAGGCCGCGATGAACGCCAGCGCCGGGATGACCAGCTCGGGGGTGTTGAGCCAGTTCTGCCCGGGGATGCCGACCAGGCCGAGCAGCGTGTTGATCAGCCCGTACTGGGGGTCGTACAGCCAGCGCCAGATCGCGCCCACCGCCGCCTCGGCCGTGACGACCGGCAGGAACAGCAGCAGCCGGAACAGGTTGGCGCCGCGCCTGATCGCGTTCAGCAGCAGCGCCTGGGCCAGCGCGGCCACCAGCGTCAGCGGCACCGCGATCAGCGTGTACTGCAGCGTGACCCGCACCGATGTCCAGAAGTGCGGATACTTCACGTCGTCGAAGAGCAGGTCCGCGTAGTTCGCCAGGCCGACCCAGTTCGCGTCGGAGCGCAGGTTCCAGTCGGTGAAGCTGTAGTAGAGCGCCGACAGGGCCGGATAGAGCAGGAAGACCACGAAGTAGACGAGCGCGGGCGTCACCAGCAGCACGCCCACGAGATGGTCGCGGCGGCGGCCGGGCCCGCGGCGGGCCCGCCCGCCGGAGCCCGCCGCCACCCGCTCGTCCGCCAGGGCGGGTGCGGCCACGTCAGCCGTTCCAGCCGAGCAGGGAGCGCGTCTTGCCCGCCGCGTCACTCAGCGCCTGCTGCGCGGTGGCCTTGCCGGTCAGCGCCGACTCGATCGCCGGGGCGATGATCTCGTCGTTGACCTGGATCCACTGCGGCACCGCCGGCCGCGCGTGCGCCACCTTGAGCTGGTCGAGGAAGGCCGCCTGCTCGGGCCCGCCCGCGACCACCTGCGCCTTGAGGTGGACCGGGAAGCCGCCGAACGCGTCGGCGACCGCGCCGTTGTGCTCCGCGCTCGCCAGGAACGCCAGCCACTTCCAGGCCAGGTCGGCGTTCGGGCTGGCGGAGAAGACGACGGAGTCCTCGCCGCCGATGTTGCCGGCCGGCTCGCTCTTGTACGGCAGCGGCGCCACGCCGAAGTCCAGGTCGGGGAACTGCTCGCGGATCGTCGGCACGTCCCACGGCCCCGAGATCGTCATGGCGGCCAGGCCGTTCTCGAAGGGCTTGTCGGAGTCGGTGATCTTGCGGGGCGACGACTGCTGCAGGTCCACCCACAGTTGCAGCGCCTCCACGGCGGGCTGCTGGTCGAACAGCACCTTCTTGCCGGCGTCGTCCACCATCTCGCCGCCCGCGCCGTGCACGATGCCGGGGAACATCCAGGCGCCGTAGCCGTCGCCCTTCGGGACGTTCATGCCGGCCACGTTCGCGTCGGCGGCGTGCACCTGGGCGGCGATCCGCTTGAGCTCGTCCCACGTCTTGGGCGGCGCCGGCACCAGCTTCTTGTTGTAGAACAGCGCCACGGTCGTCTGGTCCTGCGGCAGGCCGTAGAGCTTGCCGCCCGCCCGGTTGGTGTCGAGGGCGCCCTTGTAGTAGTCGGCCTCGTTGACGAGCCCGGCCGGGACCTCCTTGATCGTGCCGTCGAGGGCGTACTTGGAGACCAGCGGCTGGTCGAGGATGCCGGCGTCGGGGGTGCTCTTGGCGGCCACGGCGCTGCCGAGCTTGGTGTTGTAGTCGTCCTTCGGAATCTTGACGATCTTGACCGTGACGCCCGGGTTGGCCTTCTCGAAGTCCTGGCGCACCTTCTCGATGACCTGCCCCGCCTGCGGGGTGCGGTCCTGGTACATCCAGAACGTCAGCTCTTTACCATCGCCCTGCCCGCCGCCGCCACCGCCGCCACATGCCGCCACCGCGGTCGCGAGCATCGCCACGACGGCGCCACGCACAAGTCCTCGGCCCATTGTCGTACTCCTCATCGGGGGGATGGTCGGACCATAATCTAAGACTCGAAGAAAGTCAGGAAACGAATCGGTAACATCCATCCGGCCTCGCCGCCCCCTGCGAGGACGTTTGAACCGTGAACTAACATGGCGTCGGGTTCGCCGGAGAGGACGGGACGAGGATGGGCACGTCAGGGCGCAGGACCGTACGCGATCTCCGCCGGGGCAACCGGGCGATGCTGCTGCGCGCGCTCTATTTCGGCGGGCCCGCCAGCCGCAACGAACTGTCGGCCGCGACCGGCCTCAGCGCGGCGACCGTCAGCACCATGACGGCCGGCCTGTTGGAGTCGGGGGTCGTCGTGGAGGCCGGCCAGGTCGACTCCGACGGCGGGCGGCCCCGGGTGCTGCTCAAGGTGAATCCCGGCTACGGCTACGCGGTCGGCGTGGACGTGGGCGAGACCCAGGTCAAGGTGGAGCTGTTCGACCTGGGGATGAACGTACGGGCCGGGGCCCACTACGCCGTCCGCTCGGCCAAGCACGACCCCGAACTGGTCGCCCGCCACATCCTGACCGGCGTGGACGCGGTCATCGCCGAGAGCGAGGTGCCGCCCGAGGGGGTGCTCGGGGTGGGCGTCGGCGTGCCGGGCATCGTCGAGCCGGGCCCCGACGCGCTGGTGCGGGCCAAGACGTTCGGCTGGGAGGCGGTGCCGCTCGGCACGCTGCTGCGGGCCGGCACCGGGCTCGGCACTGGGCTGCCGCTGTACGTGGACAACGGCGCCAAGACGATGGGGCAGGCCGAGCTCTGGTTCGGCTCGGGCCAGGGCACCCGCGACGCGATCATCCTCCTGGTCGGCTCGGGCGTCGGCGGCACGGTGGTCACGGACGGCCGGATCTACCGGGGCGCGGGCATGGCCGCCGGAGAGGTCGGCCATCTGAAGATCGTCGCCGGTGGGCGGGCCTGCCGGTGCGGGGCGCGCGGCTGCCTGGAGGCGTACCTGGGGGCCGAGGCGATCCTCGACCGCGCGGGCGTCGTGGCCGACTCGGCCGACGAGGAGAGCGCGCTGGCCCGGCTGCTGGAGGAGGGCTCCCCGGTGATCGGCGAGAGCGTCGAGCTGCTCGGCGTGGGCCTGTCGAGCCTGGTCCACCTGTTCAACCCCGAGCGCGTCGTGATCGGCGGCTGGGCGGGCCTGATGCTGGGCGGGCGGCTGCTGGCCGAGATCCGCGCGGCCACCGCCGCGAACACGCAGGCGCAGCCGTTCCAGCCGGAGACGGTGGTGCTCGGGCGGCTCGGGCCCGACGCGGTGGCGCTGGGGGCGGCCACGCTGGTCGTCGAGCCGTTCCTGGGCGGGGCGGCGTATCCCGAGTCCGTCCCGACTATTGCCTAGAAGTTAAATCAAGGCTTGACAGAAGTCCGGGCCGCGGTCACGCTCGGCCGAGAGAGCGCTCTCCCACTACCCCCTGCTTGTTCCCGTGAGGAGTCCGCAGTGCACCCCCGCCGCCGTACCTCCCTCGTCGTGGCCGCACTGGCCGCCCTGCTGCTGCCCTTACCGGTCGCGGCCCCCGCCCACGCGGCCGGCCCGCTCATGTCCCAGAGCGGGGCGGCGACTGCCGCGACCGCCGCCTCTAGTGCGAGTGCCGGCGGGTCCGGCGCCATGGCCGCGCCGAGCTGCGGCAGCGCCAACGCCGCGCTCGGCCGCCCCGCCACCGCCTCCTCCGTCGAGAACGCCGGCCTGCCCGCCTCGGCCGCCGTGGACGGCGACGCGGGAACCCGCTGGTCCAGCACGTTCAGCGACCCGCAGTGGCTCCAGGTCGATCTGGGCGCGTCCCGCCAGATCTGCCAGGTGGTGCTCCAGTGGGAGGCCGCGTACGCCTCCGCGTTCCGCGTCCAGGTCTCCGGCGACGGCTCCGCCTGGACCGACGTCCACTCGACGACCACCGGCACGGGTGGCACGCAGACGCTCGACGTGTCCGGGACCGGCCGCTACGTCCGCGTGCACGGCACCGCCCGCGCCACCCCGTACGGCTACTCGCTGTGGGAGCTCACCGTGCGGACCATCACCGACACGCCGGGCGGCGGCGGAGACCTCGGGCCCAACGTGCACGTCTTCGACCCGTCCATGCCGGCGGCGAGCATCCAGTCCACCCTCGACTCGATCTTCACCCAGATGGAGTCGAACCAGTTCGGCCTCCAGCGCCACGCCCTGCTGTTCAAGCCCGGCAGCTACAACGTCAACGCCGACATCGGCTTCTACACCTCGATCATGGGCCTGGGGCGCAACCCCGACGACGTCACGATCAACGGCCAGGTGCGGGTGGACGCGGGCTGGTTCGGCGGCAACGCCACCCAGAACTTCTGGCGCTCGGCCGAGAACCTGTCCATCACGCCCAGCGGCGGCACCAACCAGTGGGCGGTCTCGCAGGCGGCGCCGTTCCGGCGGATGCACGTCAGGGGCAACCTCAACCTCGCGCCCTCCGGCTACGGCTGGGCCAGCGGCGGCTACATCGCCGACAGCAGGATCGACGGGACCGTGCAGCCGTACTCGCAGCAGCAGTGGTTCACCCGTGACAGCAACATCGGCGGCTGGCTCAACGGCGTGTGGAACATGGTCTTCTCCGGCGTCGCGGGCGCGCCCGCCCAGTCGTTCCCAGAACCGCCGTACACGACGCTCGACACCAGCCCCGTGACCAGGGAGAAGCCCTTCCTGTACGTGGACGGCGCGGGCGCCTACCAGGTCTTCGTGCCGGCCCTGCGGCGTAACTCGCGCGGCGCGAACTGGCCGGGAACCGGCTCCTCGATCCCGCTCAGCCAGTTCTACGTGGCCAAGCCCGGCGACACCGCGGCCACCATCAACGCCGCCCTCGCCTCCGGCCTCAACCTGCTCTTCACGCCCGGCATCTACCACGTGAGCCAGAGCATCAACGTCACCAGGCCGGGCACCGTCGTGCTCGGGCTCGGCTACGCCACCGTCATCCCCGACAACGGCGCCGTGCCCATGCGGATCGCCGACGTGGACGGCGTCAAGGTGGCCGGCCTGCTCTTCGACGCCGGCCCGGTCAACTCGCCCATCCTGATGGAGGTCGGCCCGTCCGGCTCCTCCGCCACGCACGCGGCCGACCCGATCTCCATCCAGGACGTCTTCTTCCGCATCGGCGGCGCTCACGCGGGCAAGGCCACGACCAGCCTCGTCGTCAACAGCGACCACACGATCATCGACCACATCTGGGCCTGGCGCGGCGACCACGGCACCGGCATCGGCTGGACCGTCAACACCGCCGACACCGGGCTGATCGTCAACGGCGACGACGTCACCGCGTACGGACTGTTCGTCGAGCACTACCAGAAGTACCAGGTCATCTGGAACGGGCAGCGCGGCAAGACGATCTTCTTCCAGAACGAGATGCCGTACGACCCGCCCAACCAGGCCGCCTGGATGAACGGCTCCACCCGCGGCTACGCCGCCTACAAGGTGGCCGACTCGGTCACCTCGCACGAGGCGTGGGGGCTGGGGGCGTACTGCTACTTCAACGTGAACCCGAGCGTCGTGGCCGAGCGCGGCTTCGAGACACCCGTCACCCCCGGCGTGCGCTTCCACGACCTGCTCACCGTCTCCCTGGGAGGCAACGGCACCATCGCCCACGTCGTCAACGACACGGGAGGCCCCGCCCAGGGCACCGACACCATCCCGGTGAAGGTCGTCACCTTCCCCTGAGCCGCGCGACGCCGGGGCCCAGGCCCTGGACGCCGCCCACCCCCAGCAGTTGCAGCGTACGGACGAGCTCGGCGCGCAGCAGGTCAAGCACCCGCGTGACGCCGGGCTCGCCCCCCGCCATCAGGCCGTAGAGGTAGGCGCGGCCGACGAAGCAGGCCCTGGCACCCAGCGCGACCGCGGCGGCGACGTCGGCCCCGCTGCGCACGCCGCCGTCGAGGAACACCTCCGTGCGCTCGCCCACCGCCTGCGCGACCTCGGGCAGCAGCTCCAGCGGCGTGGGGGAGCGGTCGAGCTGACGCCCGCCGTGGTTGGACACCACGATCCCGTCCACGCCCACCTCGGCCAGCTCCTTGGCGTCGTCGACCCGCTGCACCCCCTTGACCAGCAGCTTGCCCTGCCACATCGACCGGATCCACTCCAGGTCGGCGATCGTCACCGACGGGTCGAACAGCAGGTTCGTCAGGCCCGCGAGATCGTCGGGCGCGCCCTCCGCGGTGGCGAACCGCAGCGGCTCGCTGGTCAGGAAGTCGAACCACCACGCCGGATGCCGCAGCGTCTCCAGCGCCCCGCTCCAGCGCAGCGAGGGCGGCACCGTCAGCCCGCGCCGCACGTCACGCAGCCGCGCCCCCGCCACCGGCACGTCCACGGTCACCACCAGCACGTCCATCCCGGCGTCCGCGGCCAGAGCCAGCGTCTCGGTGTTGCGGCCGCGGTCACGGACCACGTACAGCTGGAACCAGTTCCAGCCGCCGGGCGCGGCGGCGGCCACGTCACCGGCCGTCGTGGTGCCCATCGTGGACAGTGTGTAGGGGACGCCCGCCTTCTCCGCGGCCCGCGCCACGGCCCGCTCACCCGCTCGGTGCATCATCCGGGTGAACCCGGTCGGAGCGAGCACGACCGGCATCGCGATCCGCCGGCCCAGGATCTCGACCTCGGTGGGTGCCTCGGAGACGTCACGCAGCACGCGCGGGCTGAACTCCACCCGGTCGAACGCCTCCACCGCCCTGGCCATCGACCGCTCGCCCTCGGCCGCGCCGTCCACGTAGTCGAACACCATGCGCGGGGCCCGCTTCCTGGCCAGCCGCCGCAGGTCGGCCACGTCGGCCGCCGCCTGCACCCTGGCCGCCCTGGACAGCCGGGGCCGGCGGGGCATGACACCGCGCAGCTCCCGCCAGCGGGGCAGGCGCCGTGGGTCGTCCGATGAGGTGCCGATGCTCAGGACGTTACCTCGCGACGGCGTACGGTGAGAAGATGATCGACGATCGAACCCCGCCCGACGACCCTCCCGACGACCGGACCGCCGGGGAGACGGCGGTGGGGGAGACGGCGGCGGTCGGTGACTGGACCGGGTGCGGGCGGTGGGTGGCGCTCGCGGGCGGTTCCGCCGCCTCGCTCGCCGTGCGCGCCGAGCTGCTCGCCCGCTGGGCCGAGCCGCACCGCCGCTACCACACCCGCACCCACCTGGCCGCCGTCCTCGCCGCCGTCGAGCCGCTGGCCGCCGAGGCGCGGGACGCGGCGGCGGTACGGCTGGCGGCCTGGTTCCACGACGCGGTCTACGACGGCCGGCCCGGCTGGGACGAGGAACGCAGCGCCCAGCTCGCCCAGTCGCGCCTGCCCCGGTGCGGCGTGCCCGCCGGCCGCGTCGCCGAGACCGCCCGTCTGGTCCGTCTCACGGCCGCGCACGACACCGTCGAACCGGGCGACAGCAACGGGGCCGTCCTGTGCGACGCCGACCTCGCCGTGCTCGCCGGGCCCGGCTACGCGGCCTACGCGCGGGCGATCCGCGAGGAGTACGCCCACGTCCCCGGCCCGCTGTTCGCCCACGGCCGCGCGGAGGTGCTGCGCCGCCTGCTCGCCACGCCCTCCCTCTACCGCACGGCCAGGGCCCGCGACCTGTGGGAGGAACGCGCCCGCGCCAACATGACGGCCGAACTGACCGCCCTCCTGGGACAGGACACCCGGTAGCCGGGAGTGCGGGACGTGTCGCCCTGACCTGCGAGGAACGGGACGTGGCGTTCTGCGCCGTTCTGGCCGGGTGGTGCGGCTGGCGTCAGCCCTGGGCGGGAGGTGCGGGGTGGTGCTTCTTGCGACGGCGCAGGCCGGAGGCGATCAGCCGGCGCAGCAGCTCCCGCGAGCTGACCGCCTCGGCCCCCAGCGCGACGGCCCGCGCGTGCACGGTCTCGGGGACGTCGTAGTGGTCCCGGTCGAACGCCCGTACCGGCACCCCCAGCCGCGCCGCGAAGTCGTGCAGTTCGTCCAGCGAGCGGTCGCTGACGAGATGCGACCACATCAGGCCCCGCGGCCCCGGCCAGTCGGGCGGATCGATCAGAACAGTCACGACGTCAAGGGTAGAACCCTCCCAGTGACCCCGAGCTCCCCCAGATCGGGCACCACGACGTGGGCCCCGGCCCCGTCGCCGCCGGTCGTCAGCGCGTCGGTCGTCATCGGGCCGGTCGTCACCGCGTCGGTTCTCACTGCGGCCACCAGCCCGAAGCCGCCCTTCCTGCCCGCCTCGATCCCCGGCAGCGCGGACACCACCACCGCCACCTTGACGGCGGGCAGGTCGAGGCGGCGCGCGGCCTCCAGGTAGCGGGCGGGGTCGGGCGGCCCGGGCAGGTTCATCAGGGCCGCGTCGTTGCCGTCCACCATGAGGTCGAACAGGTGCGTGACGCCCGCCGACCCGATCAGCTTGCGCGCGTGCAGGCTCGCCGAGACCGCCGCCGTACGGGCGCCGCGTCGGCGCAGCTCGTGCAGCAGCGCCACCGTGGACGGGAACGCCGCCACCCCGTACTTGTCCACCTGCTCCATGAAGAGCCGGTCCTTGGCCAGGCCGAGCCCGTGCACGGTCGGCGCCCCCGGCTCGTCGTCAGGCGACCCCTCGGGCAGCTCGATGCCGCGCGAAGCCAGGAAGGTGCGGATGCCGTCGAGCCGCGGGCGCCCGTCCACGTGGCGCAGGTAGTCGTCGCGGATGTCGAACGGCGTCGAGCGGCCGCGCAGGAAGGCGTCGAAGACGTGTTTCCAGGCGGCCGCGTGTCCCCGAGCGGTGTCGGTGACCACGCCGTCGGTGTCGAACACGACGGCGCCGATCACGGTCAGATCGATGACGGGCTCGTTCACACAGCGAACGTAACCGCTCTACCAGGCGACGGGTAGCTCTTTGACGCCGTAGACGATGGCGAGTTCCCTGAACGGCACCTCACCGGCGACGTGCAGCCCGGGGAAGCGGCGCAGCAGCGCGGGGAAGGCGATGCGCATCTCCATCTGCGCCAGCGGCGCGCCGATGCAGCGGTGGATGCCGTGGCCGAACGCCAGGTGCGAGCCCGCCGTCTCGCGGCCGGGCCTGACCTCGTTCATGTCGTCGCCGAGGAAGGGGTCGCGGTTGGCGCCGGTCAGCGAGCACAGCACCATCTCGCCCTTCTTGATCGGCACCCCGTGCAGCTCCAGGTCGTCGCGGGCGAAGCGCGGGAAGGCGACCTGGACGACCGTCATGTAACGCAGCAGCTCCTCGACCACGTCCACGACGTAGCCGCCCACCTCGCGCACCTTGGCCGCCTGCTCGGGGTTGCGCAGCAGCCACAGGGTGCCGAGCGCGAGCATGCTGGTGCTGGTGTCGTGGCCGCCGGTCAGCAGCCCGTCGGCCATGCTGGCCAAGGTGCGGTCGTCGAGCTCGTCGCCGTGCTCGCGCAGCAGCTGCCCGAGCAGCCCGTCGCCCGGATCCAGCCGCTCCCTGGCCACCAGGTCCGTCAGGTACGTCATCGCGTCGTTGATGGCCTGCAGCGACGCCTCGGGCCCCGCGGTGAAGTCGAAGCGGTCCTTGCTGATCTTCACGAAGTCGGCCTGCTCGTCGTACGGGACGCCGAGCAGCTCGCACACGACCAGGGACGGGATCGGCAGCGCGAACTCCTCGACCAGGTCCACCGGCATCCCGTCGGCGGCGCCCTTGGCCTCGATGCGGTCGAGGTGCTCCTCGACCATGGCCTCGATCCGTGGCTCCAGCCTGCGCAGGCGGCGCATCGTGAACTCGGGCGTCAGGTACTTGCGCAGCCGGGTGTGCTCGGGCGGGTCGCGGAAGCCGAGCCCGCCCGGGTCCTCCTGGCTGGAGCCGAGCCCGATGACGCCGGCGAAGTCGTTGCTGAAGCGCTCATGGTCGCCGAGCACCCCGCGTACGTCCTCCCAGCGGGTGACGAGGTAGACGGTCTGGCCGCCCGGGATCTCCATCGGGAAGACCGGCTGCTCCGCCCGGATACGAGCGAGCTCGCCCACGGGGTCGAACCCGTCACGCATGAACTGGACGAGCGGGAACTCTTCTGTTGCTGACATCGATATCCGTCCTGCTGGGATACATCACACCATGTTGGGATAAATCCCTGCATAGATGGTCCCATCCGGAACGGCGGATGTTGCCCTCCGAAAGGACGATTTGCATCTCACCCCAGGCCCCATGGCGCCTCAGCCGCCGCCGCTCTCCAGGAGGAGTTCGCTGCGGTCACGGGTGTGCACGGGCGGCTCGGGCGGCGGCGCCTCGACCGACAGCGCGGGCGGTGCGGGCTTGGGCCTGCGTGGCTCGCGCACGCCGTCCTGACCGCCCCGCGGCCCGTCGGGCGGGGAGTCGTCGTCTCC
Organism: Nonomuraea sp. NPDC048892; assembly: GCF_040649735.1. NCBI lineage: Bacteria > Bacillati > Actinomycetota > Actinomycetes > Streptosporangiales > Streptosporangiaceae > Nonomuraea > Nonomuraea sp. NPDC048892. The sequence goes on from NZ_JBEZFZ010000008.1 coordinate 295,325, forward strand.
ACCCCAGTGGGGCTCGCCGGGGCCGAAGCCGGGTAACCAGGCGGGCGCGCCGCTGGGCAGGGCGCGGCGTCTGCGTGATCGCTTGCTCACGATCCCTCCTCCCGTCCTGTTCCGTCTCATTGTGCGCCCGCCCCCGGATCCCGGCCACCCCGAAATCCCGGCCGTCATCAGGAGCCCGCCCCGGTCGTGATCGAAGGGTCGCACCGGCTGTGATCGGGCGGCCGCCTCGGGGTGTGATCGGCGAGGCGCGTCCCCGGCCGTTCGCGGGCCGGAACCCCGTCACCACCGGGCTTGTGCGGGCGCGAGTGATGACACGCTCCGTCAAGAACCCTGAACTGCAGTGAAACCTGGGCAAAGTGGGGCAGCCGATGCCGTTTGGCGTACAAGATGGCGACATTCTGCGATGATCTCGTCGCATAGAGCCGGAGTTTGAGCCATCACGGATAGTGACTGATGCCGACATTTGAGGAAATAACAGCCTTCGTAACCGAGAAGCCGCTCGCCACCGCCGTCATCGCGCTGCTGAGCCTCGCCGGGCTGGTCCTGGCCTTCCTGGTGCTCAGGATCGCCTGGCGCGTCGTCTCCTGGTTGTTCACCAGGTACATCGCCCCCCGCCCCATAGAGGACGTGCTGACCGTCGTCGCCGCCTCCATCGCCACGGGCGTGTCCGCGCAGGGCATGTGGCGCTTCTCCGGCGACGTGCTGGGCCTCGACGGGCCGCTGCGGTTACTGCTGTTCGCGTTCATCGAGGTCGCGATCATCACCTCCGCCGTACGCGCCCGCCGCAACATGCGCGAGAACTTCTCGGCCGGCATCGACGGCATCGCCGTGTGGGCCCTGACCTGCCTGACCGCCGTGCTGTCCAGCATGGACGCGCGCAGCCTGCCCGAGGCGGTGTTCCGCCTGGCCGCCCCGCTGGTGGCCGCCTGGCTGTGGGAGCGCGGCATGGCCATCGAACGCCACCGCATCCGCGGCACCGGCCGGATCAACTGGCGCCTGACGCCCGAGCGGCTGATGGTCAGGATGGGCCTGGCCGAGGTCAGCGACCGTACGGCCAGCGAGGTCGACGCCCACCGCAGGCTGACCAGGGTCGCGCTGGCGGCCAAGAAGGCCAAGGCGCTGCGCGAGGGTGGCGCGCCCGAGCGCAAGATGCGCGCCGCGCTGGCCAAGCTCGACAAGGCGATGGACCAGGCCGTCGAGCACACCGGCCTGGCCGTGGACGCCTCGCGCCAGGAGGCGCTGCTGGCCCAGATCGCCGCCCTCTACAACACCTCCGCGCTCATCGACGCCGACCCGCGCGTGCCCTGGGAGCCCACGGCCGACCACCACCCCGTCCCCGCCCGCCCGGCGCTGCCGCCCGCGCTGGCCGAGCTCGTCTCCGACGAGGACGAGGACATCGAGGTGTTCGACACCACCCCGCAGGTCCTCAGCACGGCCGAGCGGGCCGCGCGCATGCGCTCCGCCCGTGAGTACTGGGACCGGCAGATCGCCAAGGGCATCGTGCCGCGCACGGTGGACATCGCCCAGGAGATCGGCATCTCGCTGGCCACGGCACGCGAGTATCGTGCTCTGTGGAAGCTGGAGCCGCAGGCCCACGCCCTCATCGAGGCGCTGTACCAGCAGCACGGCATCGTCGACACCGGCGCGTTCCCGGCCATCGACGACCAGGGGCGGGTGCTGTCCGGCAAGTCCTGAGCGAGTCCTGGGGGTCACACGGTTGCGCGAACGCACGCTCGAACGGGTCAGGAAACTGCTGGCCAAGGCCGAGCGCACCGACAACGAGCACGAGCGGGCCACGTTCATGGCCGCCGCGTCGGCGCTCATGGCCAAGTACGGCATCGACTCGCTGCCGCCCGCGGGCACCCGCCAGACCCCCGGCGACCGCGTCGTCACCCTGCCGGCCCCCTGGGCCAGGGAGAAGGCCCGCCTCGTCAGCCTGGTCGCCCAGGCCGTGCGGTGCCGGCCGCTGCTGATCGGGCGGGGCGAGGGCGGGCAGCGGGTGCACGTGTTCGGGTTCGCGGCCGACCTGGAGCGGGCCGACCTGCTGGCCACCTCGCTGCTGTTGCAGATGGCCTCGGGCCTGGCCCGGGTGGAGCCGCCGAGCGACGTCCGCGCCGTGCGGGCCTACCGCAGGTCGTGGCTGCTGGGCTTCACCGACGAGGTCTACCGGCTGCTGTGCGCGGCCGAGTCACGCGCCGAGGGCGAGCCGGCGGCCATGGGGGCCGCGCTCGTCCTGGCCGACCGGCGGGCCGAGGTCGAGCGGGCGGTCGCCGCTCACTATCCCGACATCCGCAGGAGCGTGCCGAGGACCAGCGGCACCGGCTACCGCGACGGGGTCGCCGCAGGCCGCAGGGCCGATCTCGGGCGGACCGGGATGAGCACCGCCACGGCCGCCGAACTCGAAGGGTAAGCCCTTTCCGGACAGCCGTTTGACGGGGCGGGAAATGGGCATGGGGGCACTCGCGGAACGTAGTCCTGCTCGAAGCGAGACAGATGACCGTGAACGCCTCCGTACACGTCCTCGCCGCCGGCCGCATCCGAGACCTCGCCCATGACCTGCTGACCGCCGCCGGTGTGCCCGGCGACACGGCGGCCGTCGTCGCCGAGTCCCTGGTGGAGGCCGACCTGGCCGGGCACGGCTCCCACGGCGTGCGGCGGATCAAGCCCTACCTCGACCGGATCGCCGAGGGCGCCATCGTGCCGGGAGCCCGGCCCGAGGTCGTCTCACGCCGTGGCGCGAGCGCGGTCGTGTCGGGACGGCGCGGTTTCGGCCAGGCCGCCGCGCGCCTGGCCGCGGCCGAGGCCGCAGACCTGGCCGAAGCGCACGGGGTCGGCGTCGTCGCCGTCCGCGAGTGCAACCACGTCGGCAGGCTCGGCGAGTACGCGCAGACGCTCGCGGGCCGGGGACTGATCGCGCAGGTCGTCGGCAACGCCGACCCGACCGTGGCCCCGTACGGCGGCCGGCGCAGGATGCTCGGCACCAACCCCATGGCCTGGGCCGTGCCTCGGGCCGGTGGCGCCGCCGTGGTCATGGACTGGGCCACCGCCGCCATGGCCGAGGGCAAGCTGGGCCTGCTCCGCGCCGCCGGCTCGCCCGCCCCCGAAGGGGTGCTGGTCGATCCCGAGGGCCGCCCGTCCACCGATCCGGCCGACTTCTACCGGGGCGGGGCGCTGCTGCCGTTCGGCGGCCACAAGGGATATGGGCTGAGCGTCCTCATCGAGTTGGTCGGCGGCCTGCTCACGGGCACGGGCACCGCCTGCTCGCCGGGCTACGACGGCACGTTCGGCACGGTGATCACCGCGGTGGACATCACCGCGTTCGTCCCCCTCGACGATTACGTCGCCGAGGTCGAATCCTTCTGCGAGGCCCTGCGCGCGTCCGGCCCCGGCGTGGTGGTGCCCGGCGAGCCCGAGGCCGCGGCGCGCGCGGAGCGGCTGAGGGACGGGATCCCGGTGCCCTTACCGGTCTGGGAGGAGCTCTGCGGTCTCGCCGCACGGCTCGGCGTACCCACAGGGAAGACCACAGAGAAGATCACAGAGAAGGCCCCTGAACACGACACAGCGCACGACCCGGAGCACACCGCACGGCCGCCGACAGGCCGCTGAAAGGCGGCCGGACACGCCCTCTGGAGGTCAGATGCCCGCCAACCCGCCCGCCACCCCCGAGTTACGGCGCGTCGTCCTGGGCGCCCTCGTCGGCACCGCCCTGGAGTGGTACGACTTCTTCATCTACGGCACCGCCGCCGCCCTCGTCTTCAACCGCCTGTTCTTCACCCAGGCCGACCCGGCCACCGGCACCATCGTCGCCTTCGCCACGTTCGGCGTGGGGTTCGTGGTCCGGCCGTTCGGCGGCATCCTGTTCGGCCACCTGGGCGACAGGATCGGCCGCCGCTCCACCCTGATCATCACCACCATGATCATGGGCGTGTCGACCGGCCTGATCGGCCTGCTGCCCACCTACCCCTCCATCGGCGTGTGGGCGCCCATCCTGCTCACGGTGCTGCGCGTCTGCCAGGGCCTCGGCGCGGGCGCCGAGTTCGGCGGCGCGGCGACCCTGCTGGCCGAGCACGCCCCGCCGGGCCGGCGCGGCTACTACGCCTCCTTCGCCCAGACCGGCGTGCAGATCGGGCTCGTGCTGGGCACGTCGGCGTTCCTGCTGGTCCAGCTCCTGCCGGCGCAGGACGTGCTCGCGTGGGGCTGGCGGGTGCCGTTCCTGGTGAGCTTCGCGCTCATCGGCGTGGCCCTGTACGTACGGCTGCGCGTCGCCGAGTCGCCGGTCTTCCAGGAGATGGCGCGCACGCACGGGATCGTCAAGCTGCCGATCAGGGACGCGCTGGCCCGCCACCCGCGCAACTTCCTCGTCGGCGTCGGCGCGCACATCTGCGACACCGCCGTGGTCTACACGCTGGCCACCTTCAGCGTCGCCTACGCCACCACTCAGCTCGGCCTGACCAGCCAGACGGCCCTGCTCGGGGTGATCCTCTTCGGGCTGACCGTCATCGCGCTCCAGCCGTTCTACGGGGACCTGTCGGACCGGATCGGGCGGCGCCCGCTCAACCTGTTCAGCGTGGTGTTCGTGGCGGTCTACGTCTTTCCGTACTTCCTGCTGGTCGGCACCGGCGTCCCCTGGGTGGTGTGGCTGGCCATGATGCTCATGGGCGCCTTCGGCTTCGCGCCGCAGGTGGCCGTGCAGCCGGTCTTCTATGCCGAGTTGTTCGGGGCCCGCGTGCGCTACACCGGCTTCGCCGCCTCACGCGAGCTCGGGGCCGCGCTGGCCGGCTTCTCCCCGCTGATCGGCGCGGCGCTGGCGGCCCGGCTGGGCGGGGCGCCGTGGCTGGTCGCGGCGTTCCTGATCGGCACGGCGGTGATCTCGTTCGCGGCCTTCTACGCCGCCCGCGAGAACAAGGACATCGACATCGCGGCCATGGACACGCTGCGCGACCCCATGAAGGAGTGAGCTTATGGACCTCGACGGCGCGGTGGCCGTGATCACCGGCGGCGGCACCGGCATCGGCGCCGCCGTCGCGGAGAGCCTGGCCAGGAAGGGGGCGGCCGCCGTGATCGTGAACTACTCACGCTCGGCCGACGAGGCAAGGGCCACGGTCGAGCGGCTGGAGGACCTGGGCTGCAAGGCCGAGGCGGTGGCCGCCGACGTGTCCGACGACGCCGCCGTACGCAGGATGGCCGAACGGGTGCGGGCCGCCCACGGCCGGGTGGACGTGCTCGTGTGCAACGCGGGCACGACCAGGTGGGTGCCGTTCCCCGACCTGGAGGGGCTCACCGACGAGGTGTGGCGGCAGCTCATGGGCGTCAACCTCATGGGCCCGTTCTACTGCGCCCGTGCCTTCGCGCCCGACCTGCGCGCGGCACGCGGCGCGATCGTCAACGTGGCCTCCATCGCGGGGCTGCAGGCCACGGGCTCCTCCATCGCGTACGGGGTCAGCAAGGCCGCCCTGCTCCACCTCACCCGCGACCTGGCGGTGGCCCTCGCGCCCGAGGTCAGGGTGAACGCGGTCGCGCCCGGCATCGTGGCCACCCGCTGGCACATCGACCGGGTGGGGGAGCAGGTGTTCTCCGAGATGGCGGCGAAGGAGGAGCTGAAGGCGCCGCTGCGGCGTACGGCGCGGCCCGAGCACGTGGCGCAGCTGGTCACCTCGCTGCTGGAGTCGGACCTGGTCACGGGCGAGACGCTGATCGGCGACGGCGGCCGCCACCTCGGCTACTGACCCGGCCCCGGCCAGACCCGCCGACTCGTGGCGCAGCGGTCGGCGTGTGCTGACGCGACGCCGGCCCGCGGCGAGCGGGCCGGGCGCCGTCGTTCAGCTCAGGGCCGCCGACACCAGGGAGCGGGCCTCCTCCTGCACCTTGGCCAGGTGGTCAGGCCCCTTGAAGGACTCGGCGTAGATCTTGTACACGTCCTCGGTCCCCGACGGCCTGGCCGCGAACCAGGCACTGGCGGTCGAGACCTTCACCCCGCCCAGCGCGGCCCCGTTGCCGGGCGCCGCCGTCTGGACCGACGTGATCGGCTCGCCGGCCAGCGAGGAGGCCGTCACCTGCTCGGCCGACAGCTTGCCCAGCACGGCCTTCTCCTCGCGGGTGGCGGGCGCGTCGACCCGCGCGTAGGCCGGCTCGCCGAACCGCTCGACCAGCCCGCGGTAGCGCGCGCTCGGCGACTCGCCGGTCACGGCCAGGATCTCGGAGGCGAGCAGGGCCAGGATGAGGCCGTCCTTGTCGGTGGACCAGACAGACCCGTCACGCCGCAGGAACGACGCCCCCGCGCTCTCCTCGCCGCCGAACCCGAGCGAGCCCTCCAGCAGCCCCGGCACGAACCACTTGAACCCCACGGGCACCTCGTACAGCGGCCGGCCCAGCGACTCGGCCACCTTGTCGATGATCGTGCTGCTGACCATCGTCTTGCCCACCCCGGCCCCGGCGGGCCAGCCGGTGCGGTGGCCGTAGAGGTAGTCGATGGCCACCGCGAGGTAGTGGTTGGGGTTCATCAGCCCGCCGTCGGGCGTGACGATGCCGTGCCGGTCGGCGTCGGCGTCGTTTCCGGTGGAGACGTCGTACGTGTCGCGCCCGGCGATCAGCGAGGCCATCGCGTACGGTGACGAGCAGTCCATCCGGATCTTGCCGTCCCAGTCGAGCGTCATGAACCGCCACGTCGGATCGACCAGCGGATTGACCACGGTCAGGTCCAGCCGGTGCCGCTCGGCGATCTCGCCCCAGTAGGCCACGCTCGCCCCGCCGAGCGGGTCGGCCCCGATCCGCACCCCGGCCGATCTGATCGCGTCGAGGTCCACCACCGAGGGCAGGTCGTCGGCGTAGGCGCCGAGGAAGTCGTAGCGCCCGGCCCGCCCCAGCGCCGCCGGGTACGGCACCCGGCGCACGCCCTTGAGCCCGTCGCGCAGCAACTGGTTGGCGCGGTCCTGGATCCACGTGGTGGCCTCGGTATCGGCCGGGCCGCCGTGCGGCGGGTTGTACTTGAACCCGCCGTCGGACGGCGGGTTGTGCGACGGCGTGACCACGATGCCGTCGGCCAGTCCGGTCGTGCGGCCGCGGTTGTGGCGCAGGATCGCGTGGGAGACGGCGGGCGTGGGCGTGTAGCCGTCACGGGTGTCGACGAGCACCTCGACGTCGTTGGCCGCCAGCACCTCCAGCGCCGAGACCCGGGCCGGCTCCGACAGCGCGTGCGTGTCGATGCCCAGGAACAGCGGCCCGTCGGTGCCCTGCGTGCGCCGGTATTCGCAGATGGCCTGGCTCGTGGCCAGGATGTGGTCCTCGTTGAACGCGGTCTTCAGCGACGATCCGCGATGCCCCGAGGTGCCGAACGCGACCCGCTGGCCGACCTCGTCGGGGTCGGGGTGCAGGGCGTAGTAGGACGTCACCAGCCTGGCGACGTCGACCAGGTCGGAAGGCCCGGCGGGCTGTCCCGCGCGTTCGTGCGTCATGAAGGCCACTTTACAAATCACGACCGGCCCGGCGGGTGAGCGCGGGGCGGCGCGGGGGGATACATTCGCCTCAGTCACCAGAATGGAGTTCTGTTTCATGCGTTACGGATACTTCCTGTCCGAGCCCCGGGGCGACGACGCCATCGGCGGCCTGCGCGACCAGATCGCCCAGGCGGCCGGCATGGGCTTCAGCTCGGCCTGGCTCTCCCACATCTTCGGCCTCGACGCCATCACCGCCCTGACCGCGGCCGGCGTGCAGGCGCCGCCGATCGAGCTCGGCACCGCCGTGGTGCCCACCTACCCGCGCCACCCGGCCGCGCTGGCGCAGCAGGCCATGACCGCCAACGCCGCGCTCGGCGGCCGGTTCGCGCTGGGCGTCGGGCTGTCGCACAAGATGGTCATCGAGGACATGTTCGGCTACAGCTTCGAGCGCCCCGGCCGGCACATGAAGGAATACCTCGACATCCTCATCCCGGCCTCGCGCGGCGAGAAGGTGGCGTACGCCGGCGAGACGCTCAAGGCCGACATCAAGCTCACCACGCCGGGCGCGGGCTTCCCCGTGCTGGTGGCCGCCCTGGGCCCGCGCCTGCTCAAGCTGGCCGGCACCGTCGCCGACGGCACCGTGCTCTGGATGACCGGCCCGAAGACCATCGCCGGCCACATCGCCCCGACGATCACGGCGGCCGCCGCCGAGGCGGGCCGCCCCGCGCCCAGGATCGTCTGCGCGCTGCCCGTCAGCGTCACCGACGACCCCACCGGCGCCGTCGCCCGCGCCAACGAGATCTTCTCCGTGTACGGGCGGCTGCCCTCCTACCGTGCCATGCTCGACAGGGAAGGCGCGGACAGCCCCGGCGACGTCGCGATCGTCGGCGACGAGGACACCGTGCTGGCCAAGCTCGACGAGCTGAGGAGGGCGGGCGTGACCGACTTCGTCGGCTCGGCGTTCGCCAACCGCGACCGTACGCTCAGCCTGCTGGTCGGCGCGGCGAAGGGCTGAACAGGGGACACCTCCATAGACTCCGACAGGGTGAAACGCGTGCTACATGGCATCGATGTGTCGAACTGGCAGGGCACGGTCGACTGGGCCGGCCATGCCGAGGCCGGCGTCGCCTTCGCCTTCGCCAAGGCCACCGAGGGCGGCGACTACACCGACAAGTGGTTCGCGCGCAACTGGAACGGCATGCGCGAGAGCTGGATCGTCTGCGGCGCGTACCACTTCGCCAGGCCGAAGGGCGACCCCGTCGAGCAGGCACGCCACTTCCTGAACGTGATCAGGTCGGCCGGCGGGCTGCGCCGCGGCGACCTGATCGCGCTCGACCTGGAGGACGACGACGGCCTGCGCCCGGAACGGGTGGCCCGGCACGCCCGCCGCTGGTGCCACCACGTCGAGCGGCACACCGGCGTGCGGCCGTTCATCTACACCTTCCAGTCGTTCGCGCACGGCGGCAACTGCGCCGGCCTGGCCGAATACCCGCTCTGGATCGCCAGCCCGCACAGCCCGCGCGGCCGTCCGCCCGTGCCCAGGCCCTGGAGCGACTGGACCATTCACCAGTACGCCGGCAGCCCCATCGACCGCAACGTCTTCCACGGGACGCGGCAGGAGCTGACCAGGCTGGGGTTCGACCCGCGATAGCATCGGGATTCACCATCGAACCAGCCTCGGTGCCGGGCATCGAGCGCGATCCACGAGGAGTCACCGTGTCAGCCGAGCTACGCATCACCCTCGCCGGAGCCGAGCGTGTGGTCGCGGCCGGCACGACGGCCGGAGAGGCGCTGGAGGCTGACGGCCGCACCGTCGTCGCCGCCAGGGTCGGCGGCGAGCCGCGCGACCTGGCCCACGTGCTGGCCGACGGCGACGTGGTCGAGCCGATCGAGGTCTCCAGCGAAGAGGGCCGCGCGATCGTGCGCCACTCCACCGCCCACGTCATGGCGCAGGCGGTGCAGGAGCTGTTCCCCGAGGCCAAGCTGGGCATCGGGCCGCCGGTCGACAACGGGTTCTACTACGACTTCGACGTCGAGCAGGCGTTCAACCCCGACGACCTCAAGCGCATCGAGAAGCGCATGCGCGAGATCGTCAAGCAGGGGCAGCTGTTCTCGCGTCGGCCCGTCAGCGACGACGAGGCGCGCGAAGAGCTGGCGGCGGAGCCGTACAAGCTGGAGCTGATCGGGCTCAAGGGCGGCGCGGCCGACGAGGAGTCGGTCGAGGTGGGCGCAGGACAGCTCACCATCTACGACAACCTCGACCCCAAGACCGGCGAGCTGTGCTGGAAGGACCTGTGCCGGGGGCCGCACGTGCCCTCCACCCGGTCCATCCCCGCGTTCAAGATCATGCGCTCCGGCGGCGCCTACTGGCGAGGCAGCGAGAAGAACCCGCAGCTCCAGCGCATCTACGGCACCGCGTGGGAGTCCCGCGACAAGCAGGACGAATACCTCAAGCTGCTGGAGGAGGCCGAGAAGCGCGACCACCGCAAGCTCGGCGCCGAGCTCGACCTGTTCAGCTTCCCACCTGAGCTGGGCAGCGGCCTGCCGATCTTCCATCCCAAGGGCGGGATCATCCGCAAGGAGATGGAAGACTACATGCGCAGGCGGCAGGCGGAGGCGGGCTACGAGTTCGTCAACACGCCCCACATCACCAAGTCCTCGCTCTTCGAGACCTCCGGCCACCTGCCCTGGTATGCCGACGACATGTTCCCGGCCTTCGAGCTGGAGGGCATCGAATACCGCGTCAAGCCGATGAACTGCCCGATGCACAACCTGATCTACCGGGCGCGCGGGCGCTCCTACCGCGAGCTGCCGCTGCGGCTGTGCGAGTTCGGCTCGGTCTACCGCTACGAGAAGTCGGGCGTGGTCCACGGGCTGACCCGGGTGCGCGGCATGACGCAGGACGACGCCCATATCTACACCACCCGCGAGCAGATGGCGGACGAGATCAAGTCGCTGCTGCGGTTCGTGCTCAGCGTGCTGCGCGACTTCGGCCTTGAAGACTTCTACCTGGAGCTGTCCACCCGCGACGACTCCGAGAAGTTCATCGGCGACCCGGCCGAGTGGGAGGAGGCCACCGAGGCCCTGCGCCAGGTGGCCACCGAGTCGGGGCTGGAGCTCGTCGACGACCCGGGCGGCGCGGCCTTCTACGGGCCGAAGATCTCGGTGCAGGCCAAGGACGCCATCGGCCGCACCTGGCAGCTGTCCACCATCCAGCTCGACCTCAACCAGCCCAAGCGCTTCGGGCTCGAATACCAGGCGGCCGACGGCTCACGCCAGACGCCCGTCATGATCCACCGGGCCCTGTTCGGCTCCGTCGAGCGCTTCCTCGGCGTGCTCACCGAGCACTACGCGGGCGCCTTCCCGCCCTGGCTGGCGCCGGTGCAGGTGGTGGGCATCCCGATCGCCGAGGCGCACGTGCCCTACCTCCAGGACGTGGCCAAGAAGCTGCGCGCCGGCGGCGTCCGGGTCGAGGTCGACGCGGCCGACGACCGCATGCAGAAGAAGATCCGCAACGCGCAGAAGGCCAAGGTGCCCTTCATGCTGCTGGCCGGTGACGACGACATCGCCAACGGCGCGGTCTCCTTCCGCTACCGCAGCGGGGAGCAGCGAAACGGTATCCCGGTCGAGGAGGCCATCGCCGAGATCGTCAACGCGGTCGAGCGGCGCGTCCAGGTCTGAGCCGCGCCCATCAGCAGGGCCCATCAGCAGGGCCCATCAGCAGGGCCCATCAGCAGGGCCCATCAGGTGTGCCCATCCGGCGGAGCGGCCCCGCGCCGTTCCGCCGGATGCGTCACTTCGCCGGCGGCCGGCCTTGCTCGCCGGCGGCCAGCCCTGCTCGTCGGTGAACTGCCGGCCAGAGTCATGATGAGGTCGATCGGCGCCCTGGCTCAACGGGGATAAAGGCGGAAGGTCACCGCGGGGCGGCCACCGAAGCGGGCCGCCTCCTGGCGGGCGAAGCCTTCGATCTGGTCGCGGGCGTACTTCTCCGGGTCCTCGTCGGTGAGGGCGCCGATGTAGGCGCGGTGCTCCATGAGAGAGCGCACGCCGCGTTCAAGGCCGTTGGTGACGTCCACCGCGTGGGTGGGGTTGTCGACGCCGGCGACGGCGATCCAGCGGACGCCGTTCCAGGGCGCGGCCACAGTGTCCGGAAATATCCATCGATTTCCGGCGTCACCGGCGGCGTCCAGCACCGCCCGCCCCACCGCGCGATGGTCGGGCGTGTTCCAGTGGGTGCCGCCCCAGGTGTCGTCGAAGTTCAGCGTGATCAGCAGCTCGGGGCGGTGCCGCCGGATCGCCGCGGCCAGGTCGCGGCGCAGTGCGGTCCCGTACTCGATCACCCCGTCGGCGTGGTCGAGGAACTCCACGCTCGTGACCCCGACCAGGGCCGCGCTGGCCAGTTCCTCGCGCTCGCGCACCGGCCCCGCCGTACTCGGATCGAGCGTGTCGATGCCCGCCTCGCCCCGGGTGGCCATCAGGTAGACGACCTCACGGCCCGCGTCCGTCCAGGTGGCGACGGCGGAGGCGCACCCGTACTCCAGATCGTCGGGATGAGCGACGATGGCCAGCGCGCGCTGCCAGTCGTCCGGCATGGGCTCAAGCTGAAGGGTCATGGCTATCATCCTGACAGGCCCCGCCGGGACGATTCGAGAGGAATGGTGCGGCTCATGCGCCAAGCCGGCGACCCCACGGAAGACACCCGCCCCAGCAGCGGGGATGGCGGCGGGGATGGCGGCGGTTTCACCGGGGACGGTTTCGCCGGGGACGGGTTCGGCGAGGCGGTCGAGGTGTACCGGCACGAGTTGCAGGTGCACTGCTACCGGATGCTGGGCTCGTTCACCGATGCCGAGGACATGGTGCAGGAGACGCTGCTGCGGGCCTGGCGGCGGCGGGAGACGTTCGAAGGGCGGTCGACGCTGCGGGCCTGGCTCTACCGCATCGCCACCAACGCCTGCCTCGATCTGCTGGCCGGCCCGGCGCGCAAGCGCGAGGTGACGGCCGGCGTGGGCGAGGAGCCGCGCTCGCCGTTCACCGAGGTGGCCTGGCTGCAGCCGTACCCCGACCGTCTGCTCGACCTGGCCGGCGCCGGGCAGGGGCGGCCCGACGCGGTGGCGGTCGAGCGCGAGACGATCGAGCTGGCCTACCTGGCCGCCATCCAGCACCTGCCGCCCCGCCAGCGCGCGGTGCTGATCCTGCGCGACGTGGCGGGCTGGCCGGCCGAGGAGACCGCCGCGGCGCTGGAACTGAGCGTGCCTGCCGTCAAGAGCGCGTTGCAGCGGGCCCGCGCCACGCTGCGCCTGCACCTGCCCGCCCGCCGCTCGCAATGGGGCCCCGTCACGGCCCCCACCGAGGAGGAGCGCGCGGTGCTGCGCCGTTACATGGACGCCTCCGTGGCGGGCGACCTGTCCGCACTCGCCGCGCTGCTGCGGGAGGACGCGCGGCAGACGATGCCACCTGCGTCCCTGCTGTACGACGGGCGGACGGCCATCCTGGAGATGTGGCGGCCGGTCATGACCGGGCCCGAGGCGTGGGGCGAGTGGAAGGCGCTGGCGACGACGGCCAACCGGCGGCCCGCCGTGGCCAACTACGTCCGCCGCCCCGGCGAGTCCGTCTACACCGCCGTCAACCTGGACGTGCTGCGCGTCGAGGACGGCCTGATCGCCGAGATCACCACGTTCGGCCCCGAGTTGAACGCCGCCTTCGGCCTGCCCGCGGAACTTTGAGAAATCCCGCTCGCGACCGATTCCTTTTCCCGCGCCGCGCCGTCATACAGGCGTTCATCATCTACGACAGCGCAGGAAAGCGAAGGAATGGGCATGAGCGAGCACGTGGACACCAAGTTGCAGGCCCTCGACCGCCTCGTCGGCACCTGGAAGGTCACCGGCGGGGCCGAGGGCACCGTGACCTACCGGTGGATGGAGGGCCGGCGCTTCCTCATCCAGGACGTGGACCTGGAGCATGAGGGCATGCCGGTGAAGGGCACGGAGTTCATCGGCAGGAAGCAGCCGTTCGGGGCGGAGCGGCCGAGCGAGGACGTGCACTCCTGGTACTTCGACAGCCAGGGCGCCACGCTGGCCTACGTGTACGAGATCGAGGGCGACACCCTGACGATCTGGGGGCACGAGAAGGGCTCGGAGGCCTACTTCCGTGGCACCTTCGACGCCGACGGCACGAGCGTGGTCGGCGCGTGGGTGTATCCCGGGGGCGGCGGCTACGAGTCGACCATGACCCGGATCTCCTGACGCCCCCGGCACACCACGGATCAGGACGGTACGTCGTCCTCGGCGGGCTCGCGCGGCGCCGGCCGGGCCTCGCCGGGGAGGCGGACGTCGTCCACGGTCACGTTGACCTCGATGACGCGCATCCCGAGCATGCGGCTGACGCTCTTGGCCACGTTCGTCTTGACCTCGGCGGCGACGTCCATGACGACGTGGCCGTACTCCACCACGATCGTCAGGCTCACCCCCACCTGGCGGTCCTGGATCTGCGCGCTGACGCCCTGAGTGCCCCGGCGCGAGCCGATGCCGATGCGGTCGCGTACGGACTCGAAGGCCCGCGCCAGGTCGCCGCCCATGTCGGCGACGCCGGGCACTTCGAGCGCGGCCAGTGAGGCGACCTTCTCGACGACCTCGTCGGCCACCTTGATCCGGCCCTTCACGGTGGCGCCGGACACGGACGCCTCGATGTAGGACGGAGCCGGCGAGCCGGAGGGCGCGTCGGAGGGCTGGGCGGGTGTGTCCGAGGACTCGGCGGGCTGAGTGGACTGTTCGGCTAAGGCTTCGGTCATCGCGGCCTCCTGTTGGGGGTGCTCAGGATTGTGCCGGAAGGACCCCTCGTTTGTCCGGGGTCCTATGCTGCTAGTTATGCACGATCAGGCAGGGGCAGGGTCCCCCGACAACTTCCAGCGTCTGTGGACCCCGCATCGCATGGCCTACATCAAGGGCGAGAACAAGCCGACCGGCACCGGGCCCGGCGACGGCTGCCCGTTCGACGCGATCCCCAAGATGAGCGACGAGGACGGCCTGATCGTCAAGCGGGGCGAGTCCGTCTACGCCGTGCTCAACCTCTATCCGTACAACTCGGGTCATCTGATGGTCGTGCCCTACCGGCACGTGTCCGGCTACGACGAGCTGGACGCGGCGGAGGTGGCCGAGCTGGGGGCCTTCACCCAGGAGTCGGTGCGGGCGCTGCGCAAGGCCAGCGGCGCGCAGGGCTTCAACGTCGGGATGAACCTGGGCCAGGTCGCCGGCGCGGGCATCGCCGCCCACCTGCACCAGCACGTGGTGCCCAGGTGGGGCGGCGACACGAACTTCATGCCGGTCGTGGCCCAGACCAAGGTCCTGCCGCAACTGCTGCGCGACACCCGTCAGCTCCTCGCCGACGCCTGGGGCTGACGACGGCATGAAAAAGGGCCGGTCCGTCACGGACCGGCCCTTTTTCGCGTCGGCAGGCGGCCGTCAGACCGCGTCTACCTTCACCTTGACCGCCTTGCTCTCGTGGTGCAGCCGGTCGAGCGAGGTCACCAGGTAGGTCCCGGCCGACTTGACCGCGTACGACGGATCGCTCACCACGGCCACCAGGTTGCGCGCGTCGGTGGTGTGGCAGTCCTTGCCGGACTTGGGCACCTGGTAGACCGCGTAGGCACGCGCCCCCGCGGACGGCGTCCAGGACAGCCGGGCGCCTGACGCCTTGGCTCCGGCGGGAGCCGGAGGAGCCTGGCCGCCGAGGCTCTTGTTCAGCGGCTGCAGCGCCGGGCGGCTGTAGTGGGCCTTGGCGACCCGGTCCATCGCCTTGAGCGGGTTGGTCAGCAACTGCTTGGCGCTGAAGTAGACGGAGCCGTCGATCTGCTTGCCGGCGCGGTTGACGCCCACCTGGCCGGACAGCTCGCCCGGCTTGGTCCAGGTCTTGTCGTCCGTGGAGCCGACCCGGTAGAGGCCGTGACCGATGTAGAGCTGCACGTCGGTGCCCTTGACCTCGCCGGACCACCAGCGTGCCAGCGTGGTGTAGTCGGCCAGCTTGTGGCCGCGCGGCCAGTAGAGCTGCGGCAGCACGTAGTCGACGGTGCCCGACTTGATCCACTCGCGGGCGTCGGCGTAGATCGAGTCGTACGCGGACATCCCCGACGTGCTGGAGCCGGTCGGGTCGTTGGACTTGTTGCGCCAGATGCCGAACGGGCTGATGCCGAACTTGACGTGGCCCTTGGCCCGGTGCACCGCCTTGTCGACCTCGGCCACCAGCGTGTTGACGTTGCCGCGGCGCCATTCGGCGAGCTTGGCGCCCTTGCCGTACTTGCGGAACGCGGCGCCGTCGTCGAACTTCGCCCCCGCCACGGGGTAGGGGTAGAAGTAGTCGTCGAAGTGCACGCCGTCGACGTCGTAGCGGTCGACCACGTCGGTGATGACCTTGGTCACGTGCTCGCGCACGGCCGGCAGGCCCGGGTTGTAGTAGAGGCGGCCGCCGTACTTGATCGTCCAGTCGGGGTGCTTGCGCGCCGGGTGGCCGGCGGGCAGTTCGGCGGTGCTGGCGCCGTAGGAGGCGCGGTAGGGGTTGAACCAGGCGTGGAACTCCATGCCGCGCTTGTGCGCCTCGTCGATGAGGAACGGCAGCGGATCCCAGCCCGGGTCCTTGCCGGCCGTGCCGGTCAGGTACTGCGACCAGGGCTCCAGCGAGGACTTGTAGAGCGCGTCGGAGGCCGGTCGTACCTGGACGAACACCGCGTTGAGGTTGCGTCTGGCGGCGCTGTCGAGGATCTTGACGTACTCGGCCTTCTGCCGGTCCGCGCTGAGACCGGCCTTGGAGGGCCAGTCGATGTTCTGGGTGGTGGCGATCCACACCCCGCGCAGCTCGCGCTTGGGATGGTCGGCGTCGGCCGTGCAGGCCGCTGCGGGTGCGGCGGTGGCCGTCTTCTTCTCGCTCGCTGCGGGACTCGCCCCGGCACCGGGGCCGAAGTAGTAGGCGGCGGTGGTGGTCACCACCGCGAGTGCAGCAGCGGCTAGGAGTGGGCGTCCAGTTGGCATAGTGCCACCCAGTGTGACACCTGCTCAGGCGTGCTCGGGACGGAAAACCGAAATCAACTCGTGATGTTTTTGAGATATTTGGTGATTGGTGTGCCGGGAGGGACGAAGCCCTCCCGGCTCCTCCACGGGCCTCAATCCCCGGTGGCCACCTTGCTCGCGAGGTTCGGCGGCAGCGGTTCGTACCTCAGGAACGTCCGGTGGAACGTCCCGGTGCCGTGTGACATGGATCTCAGGTCGATCGCGTACCGCGTTATCTCCAGCTCGGGCACCTCGGCCTTGACGAGGGTACGGCCGGTGCCGACCGGCTCGGTGCCGAGCACGCGCCCGCGCCGCGAGGACAGATCGGACATCACCGACCCGACGTAGTCGTCGGCCACCAGCACCGACAGCTCGTCCACCGGCTCGAGCAGCAGCGTCGAGACCTTGGACGCCGCCTCCTTGAGCGCGAGCTGGCCCGCGATCTGGAAGGCCATGTCGGAGGAGTCGACCGAGTGGGCCTTGCCGTCGTAGAGGGTGACGCGCACGTCCACCATCGGATAGCCGGCGACGACGCCGCGCTCCATCTGGGCCCGCACGCCCTTCTCCACCGACGGGATGAACTGCCGGGGCACCACGCCGCCGACGATCTTGTCCACGAACTCGAAGCCCCCGCCGGACGGCAGCGGCTCGACCTCCAGGTGGCAGATGGCGTACTGGCCGTGGCCGCCGGTCTGCTTGACGTTGCGGCCCATCGCCTGGCACTTGCCGCCGAACGTCTCACGCAGCGGCACCCGCAGGTCGATCCGCTCGACCTCCACGCCGTGCCGCTTGGCCAGGTGGTCGAGCAGCACGTCGGTGTGCGCCTCGCCCATGCACCACAGGACGAGCTGGCGCGTCTCGGCGTTGTTCTCCAGCCGCAGCGTCGGGTCCTCGGCCACCAGCCGGCCGAGGGCCTGCGACAGCTTGTCCTCGTCGGCCTTGGACTTGGCCCTGATCGCGACGGGCAGGAGCGGGTCGGGCATGTCCCACGACGTCATGAGCAGCGGGCGCTCCACCTCGGAGAGCGTGTCGCCGGTCTCGGCCCGCGACAGCTTGGCCACGGCCACGATGTCGCCGGCCATGCCCTTGGCCGCGCCGCGCTGCTGCTTGCCCAGCGGGCAGGTCAGGGTGCCGATGCGCTCGTCCACGTCGTGGTCCTCGTGGCCGCGCTCGGCCAGGCCGTGGCCGGACACGTGCACGGTCATGTCGGGGCGCAGGGTGCCGGAGAAGACGCGTACGAGGCTGATGCGGCCCACGTACGGGTCGCTGGTGGTCTTGACGACCTCCGCCACGAGCGGGCCGTCGGGGTCGCACGTGATGCCCTTGACCGGCTTGCCGGACAGATCGGTGATCTCCGGCATGGGATGTTCGAGGGGGGAGGGGAAGCCCTGCGTCATGAGTTCGAGCACTTCCTGTGCGCCCACGCCGAGCCCGCTGCAGAGCACCGGGTAGAAGCTGCCGCGTGCGACGGCCTTCTCCAGGTCCTCGATGAGGACCTTGGTGTCGATGGGCTCACCTTCGAGATATCGCTCCATGAGCGATTCGTCCTCGCTCTCCTGGATGATCCCTTCGATCAGCGAGCCTCGGTACGCCTCGATCTGGGCCTCGTACTCCGAGCCCGGGTCTTTCACCGTGCGTTCGCCGGTGGCGTAGTTGTAGAACTTCTGCGTCAGCAGCCCGATCAGCCCGTTGACGTGACCGTTGGTGATCACCGGGAGATAGAGCGGCGCGACGCCGTCGCCGAAAACGTCCTGGCAGGTGGTCAGCACCTCGTCGAAGTCGGCCCGCTGGTGGTCGATCTTGGTGATCACGACCGCGCGCGGCATGCCGACCTGGGCGCACTCCTCCCACAACATCTGGGTGAGCCCGTCGACCCCGTCGGAGGCCGGCACGACGAACAGCGCGGCGTCGGCCGCGCGCAGCCCGGCCCGCAGGTCGCCGACGAAGTCCGCGTACCCCGGCGTGTCCAGGAGATTGATCTTGATGCCGTTGTGCACGAGGGGCGCCACGGCCAGGTTGACCGAGCGCTGCTGCCGGACCTCGACCTCGTCGAAGTCGCTGACCGTGTTGCCGTCCTCCACGCGTCCCGGGCGCTGAACGGTGCCCGTCGCGGCCAGCAGCTGCTCGACGAGGGTCGTCTTGCCCGCTCCTGAGTGGCCGACCAGCACGACATTGCGTATCGCATCCGCCCTGTCGGCCGCGGGTGCCCTGCCCGCGGCTCCCACAGCCCCGCCTGAGTGTCTTTCCGCCACCATCGCCTCCCGCGTCGTCGGACCGTAAGCCAACGCCGCGCCCGCGCGGAGGGTGAACGAAACCGCATGGACGCGGTGTGTTCACCAAATACCCGTGTGGCGGATATCACAAGGGGGGCGAGGCAAAGAAAGTCCTCAGGCGAGTCATGGCCTACGATCGGACCGCGATGCTCAAACTCCTGCGCCCGGTCATGACCCGGATACTCACCCCGCTGGGCAGGGCCCTCGTGGGCCGCGGGATCGGCCCCAACGCCGTCACGGCGGTCGGCACCCTCGGCACCGTCGTGTCGGCCCTGCTCTTCTTCCCTTTGGGCCTGCTCACCGCAGGGGCCCTCGTCATCACCGTCTTCGTGCTGTTCGACCTGCTCGACGGCGTGGTGGCCCGGCTCGGCGGCAAGGGCGGCAGCACCTGGGGAGCCTTCCTCGACTCCACCTTCGACCGGGTCGCCGACGCGGCCATCTTCGCCGGCCTGATCCTCTACTTCATCGGGGCCGGCGACGTCCTGATGGCCGCGGTGGGGCTGCTGTGCCTGATCGCGGGGGCCATCGTCTCCTACGCCAAGGCCAGGGCCGAGGGGCTCGGGCTCACGGCCGACGTCGGGCTGGCCGAGCGGCCTGAGCGGCTGGTGGTGGTGCTGGTGGCGGCCTTCCTCGCCGGCTTGGGGGTCCCGTACGTGCTGCCGGTCGGCATGTGGCTGCTCGCGGCGGCCAGCGTGATCACCGTGGGGCAGCGCGTGCTGGAAGTCCACCGGCAGACGCGCGACACGCCCGGACGCGACGCCGGCGAGGAGAATCAAGACACGGCGCGCGACGAGATGGGGGAGAGATGAGCGAACGGGTGTCCTTCGGCGACCGGGTGGTGGCCGCCGGGTTCGCGGCAGGATGGAAGCTCGTGCCGCTGCTGCCCGAGCGCCCGACCGCCGCCGTCTTCCGCTTCCTGGCCGACCGCGTCTGGGCCCGGCAGGGCAAGTCGGTGCGCAGGCTGGAGTCCAACCTGAGCCGGGTGACCGGCCTCGATCCCGGCAGCCGGGAGCTGCGCGAGCTGGGCCGGGCGGGCATGCGCTCCTACTTCCGCTACTTCCACGAGATCTTCCGGCTGCCGTCGATGCCGCGCGAGGAGGTCGTGCGCCGCACCCACGTCATCGGGGCCGAGCACGTCCACGACAACGTGGCCGCCGGGCGCGGGGTGGTCTTAGCGCTGCCGCACATGGGCAACTGGGACCAGGCGGGGGCGTGGCTGGTGGGCGTGGGCCATCCGTTCACCACCGTGGCCGAGCGGCTCAAGCCCGAGTCGCTGTTCAAGCGTTACGTCGCCTTCCGCGAGGGCCTCGGCATGGAGGTGCTGCCGCTCACCGGCGGCGACGGGCACAACTTCGGCACCCTGGCCACGCGGGTGCGCAAGGGCGGCGTGGTCTGCCTGCCGGCCGAGCGCGACCTGACCAAGAGCGGCGTGGAGGTGCGCTTCTTCGGCGCGGCCACCAAGATGCCCGCGGGGCCGCCGCTGCTGGCCGTGCAGACGGGCGCGGCGCTGCTGCCCGCCACCGTCTACTTCGTCGGCGCCGACTGGGGCATCCACATCCACGAGGAGGTGCCCGTCCCCGAGGAGGGCGCCAGGCAGGAGAAGGTCGCGGCGGTGGCCCAGCACCTGGCCGACGTGTTCGAGAAGGGCATCTCCGAGCACCCAGAAGACTGGCACATGCTGCAGCGCCTCTGGCTCGACGACCTGCCACCCGGCCGGGATCCGCGATGAGGGTCGGCATCGTCTGCCCTTATTCGTGGGACATGCCGGGCGGGGTCAAGCAGCACATCGACGACCTGGCCCAGGCGCTCATCGCGCAGGGCCACGAGGTGTCGGTGATCGCGCCGGCGGCCGACGACGACGAGCTGCCCCCTTATGTGACGGGCGCGGGACGGGCGATCCCGGTCCCGTACAACGGGTCGGTGGCCAGGATGTCGTTCGGCTTCCTGTCGGCGGCGCGGGTGCGGCGCTGGGTCCGCACAGGCGAGTTCGACGTGCTGCACATCCACGAGCCGCTGATCCCGAGCCTGGGCGTGCTGGCCTGCTGGGCGGCCAAGGGGCCGATCGTGGCCACGTTCCACGCCTCGTTCACCCGCTCGCGGGCCATCGCGGTGGCCGAGCCGCTGCTGCGCAGCGCCCTGGAGAAGCTCAGCGGGCGCATCGCGGTCTCCGACGCGGCCCGCAAGAGCCTGGTCGAGCAGTTCGGCGGCGACACCGTGCTCATCCCCAACGGCGTCACCGTCTCCCGCTACACCGAGGCCGAGCCGCTCGACGGCTGGGGCCCCGACGGCACCACGCTGGGCTTCCTCGGCCGCATGGACGAGGAGCGCAAGGGCCTGCCGATCCTGCTCGACGCGTTCAACACGCTGGCGGAGGAACACCCGGAGGTGAAGCTGCTGATCGCCGGGCCCGGCGACGCGAAGGACGTCTACGACCGGGTGCGCAAGCCCTTCCACGACCGGGTGACGGTGCTGGGCATGGTGAGCGAGGCCGACAAGATCCGCGCCTACCACTCCGTGGACGTGTTCTGCGCGCCCAACACGCGCGGTGAGAGCTTCGGCATCGTGCTGGCCGAGGCCATGGCGTCGGGGGCGACGGTGCTGGCCAGCGACATCCCCGCCTTCCGCCGGGTTCTGGGCGAGGGGCAGGCGGGCGCGCTGTTCACCAACGGCGATCCCGGCTCGCTGGCCCGCGAGGCCGCCGCGCTGCTCGGCGCGCCCGAACGCCGGGCCAAGCTGGCGGCCGAGGCGCTGGTGGCGGTCAGGAAGTACGACTGGTCCACGGTGGCGCGCGACGTCGTACGCGTCTACGAGACCGTCACCATGAGCGGCGCGGGACGGGTGGAGGAGGACCTGTGACGTCCACCATGGTCGTGCTGATCGTGGGCATCGTCGTCGTGCTCACGGCCGTCTACATCTCCTGGCGAGCGGGCCGGCTCGACCGCCTGCACATCCGGCTTGAGCTGGCCCAGGAGTCGCTGGACGCCGCGCTGATGCGGCGCCGGGCGGTGGTGCTGGAGCTGGCCGGCTCGCGCCTGCTCGACCCCGCCACCTCCCTGGTCCTGGCCGCGGCCGCGCACGAGGCCAGGACGGCCGGCCCCGAGGAGCGCGAGCACGCCGAGAGCGACCTGTCGCGGGCCCTGCGCGCGGCGGTGGACCAGGAGCGGTTCAGGGAGAAGCTCTCCGAGGCGCCAGGCGGCCCCGACCTGCTGGAAGAGCTCGACGCGGCGGTGGCCAAGGTGGTCTACTCACGCCGCTTCTACAACAACGCCGTCGGTGTCACGCGGACGGCGCAGCGCCGCTGGCTCGCCAGGACGCTCCGCCTGGCCGGCCACACCGAATACCCACAATTCTTCGAGATTGATGACAATCCGCCTGCGACCATGGCAACTGAATGACCTAATTTGGGGAAGCCAGTAAGCTTCAGACCGATTTCGGGCTGAAGCGAGGAGTGTTACAGGTGCGGCTACCCCGGGTGATCACGTTCTGGCTGGCCGGAGCGGCCGTGCTGCTGCCCGTCTCGGCCTGCTCCTCCGACGAGCCCGCCGCGGGGCAGGCGCCACAGGCCGCCGCCTCCGCCGCGCCCAGCGAGGAGCCGGAGGAGGTCAACGCCCACCCGTTCACCGGCAAGCCGTACGAGAGGCTCAGGCCGGTCCTCGCGGTGAAGATCGAGAACACCGCGGCGGGCAAGCCGCAGCTCGGGCTCAAGAGCGCGGACATCGTCTACATCGAGCAGGTCGAGGCGGGGCTGACCCGGCTCATGGCGATCTTCTCCTCGAAGCTGCCCGCCAAGGTGGGCCCCGTACGCAGCGCCCGCATCTCCGACCTGCACATCGCGCCCCAGTTCGGCAAGCCGGCCTTCTCCTACTCCGGCGCGCAGACCAAGATGCTGCCGTTCATCGCCGAGGCGTCGCTGTTCGACGTGGGCGACACCCGCAACCCGGGCGCGTACTTCCGCCAGCCCGGCCGCTTCGCCCCCTACAACCTCTTCGCCAACACCAAGCAGCTGCTGGCCAAGGCGCCCAAGGCGACCAAGGCCAAGGACATCGGCTTCACCTTCGGCGACGCGCCGGCCGAGGGCGGGGTCGAGCGCAAGTCGTACAGCGTCAAGTGGCCCGCCGCGCGCTTCACCTTCGCCTGGTCGGCGGAGAAGAAGCAGTGGCTGATCTGGCAGGACGGGAAGAAGGACATGGCCGCCGAGGGCGGCCAGCTCGGCGCGCCGACGATCGTGGTGCAGTACACCAAGACCGAGCGCTCGGAGTTCCACGACAAGAACCAGAGCTACACGCCGCTCGTGCACACCACGGGCAAGGGCTCGGCGATCGTGCTGCGCGACGGCAAAGCTTACAAGGCGAGGTGGGAACGGGAATCCGAGGACGGGGGGACGACGTTCACCACACCGAGCGGCGAGCCGATGAACTTCGCGCCCGGCCAGGTCTGGGTGGCGCTCGCCAGCCGCAAGCCCGTCATCCCCTAGCGCCTACCTGTATAGGTACGGCGGTAAAACCTGACATCTTGGCATGTCGGGGGAGGGGTCCTCCAGGACCTACGATGGGGTTGATAACTTACCGAATCGCCGTGAGAGCCCGTGAGGATGACCGTGTCCAGCAGCACGCCAGAAAGCACCCCAGCCACCGGAACTGTCACCGGAACCGTCACCGGGACCGCGCGCGTCAAGCGCGGCATGGCCGAGATGCTCAAGGGCGGCGTCATCATGGACGTCGTCACGCCTGAGCAGGCCAAGATCGCCGAGGACGCCGGCGCGGTCGCCGTCATGGCCCTGGAGCGCGTGCCCGCCGACATCCGGGCGCAGGGCGGCGTGTCCAGGATGAGCGACCCCGACATGATCGACGGCATCATCGCCGCCGTGTCGATCCCCGTCATGGCCAAGGCCCGCATCGGCCACTTCGTCGAGGCCAGGGTGCTGCAGGCGCTCGGCGTCGACTACGTGGACGAGTCCGAGGTGCTGACCCCGGCCGACTACGCCAACCACATCGACAAGTGGCAGTTCACCGTGCCCTTCGTCTGTGGTGCCACCAACCTGGGCGAGGCGCTGCGCCGCATCACCGAGGGCGCGGCCATGATCCGCTCCAAGGGCGAGGCCGGCACCGGCGACGTCTCCAACGCCGTCACCCACATGCGCACGATCCGCGCCGAGATCAAGCGCCTGACCTCGCTGCCGGAGGACGAGCTCTACGTCGCCGCCAAGGAGCTGCAGGCCCCCTACGAGCTGGTCGCCGAGGTCGCCAAGACCGGCAAGCTCCCGGTCGTGCTGTTCACCGCCGGCGGCATCGCCACCCCGGCCGACGCGGCGATGATGATGCAGCTCGGCGCCGAGGGCGTCTTCGTGGGCTCGGGCATCTTCAAGTCGGGCGACCCGGCCAAGCGCGCGGCGGCCATTGTCAAGGCCACCACGTTCTACGACGACCCCGACGTCATCGCCAAGGTCTCCCGCGGCCTCGGCGAGGCCATGGTCGGCATCAACGTCGACGAGATCCCGCAGCCGCACCGCCTGGCCGAGCGCGGCTGGTGACATCAGGCGCGTCGTTGCAGGTCACAGGCTTGCGCGCGTGAGACGATCATCCTCGGCAGGCCGGGAGCACGATGGCCCGGCCTTTCGGGGGCGCCACAGCTGACGGCGATTTTCGCCGGAGAAGGCGGCATCCGCGAAGGATGTCGTCTTTTTCGTGTTGTGTGGTGTTCACCACGTAGTCATGATCTTCAGTAAAGCTACGGGACGTCCCCTCACCCGAAGATCGTCACAGGAGCGCCGCATGTCACTCAACCGCCGGCATTTCCTCGTCACCGGTTTAGCGGCCGGCGCCGCCGTGGCCGTTCCGGCCACCGCCGCGCACGCCGAACCCGACCCCGCCGCCGAGACGGCCCAGAGCCTGGCCTCGCGCGGGCTGCGTACCGACCCGTTCACCCTCGGCGTCGCCTGCGGAGACCCCGACCACGAGGGCTTCGTGCTGTGGACCAGGCTCGCCCAGCAGCCGATGGCCGAGGACGGGCTCGGCGGCATGCCCGGGCGGCCCTTCCCCGTGCAGTGGCAGGTGTACGCCGACGAGCGCGCCCGCCGCGTCGTGCGCGCCGGGGTGAGCGTCGCCACGCCCGAATGGGGCCACAGCGTCCACGTCGAGGTCTCGGGGCTGAGCTCCGACCGCGAGTACTGGTACCGCTTCCGCGTCGGCCCGTACGTATCGCCGCTCGGCCGCGCCCGCACCGCCCCGCACCCGCTCTCGTACGGCGGCGCCCTGAGCATGGCCTTCGTCTCCTGCGCCCAGTACGAGCACGGCTACTTCACCAGCTACCGCCACCTGGCCGCCGAGCGCCCCGACGTGATCCTGCACCTGGGCGACTACCAGTACGAGTACACCCGCGACACCTACAACAGTCCCGGCGGCAACGTCCGCCACCACGAGGGCCCCGAGACCGAGACCCTGGCGAACTACCGCCAGCGCCACGCCCAGTACAAGTCCGACCCCGACCTCCAGGCCGCCCACGCCGCCTCGCCGTGGCTGGTCGTGTGGGACGACCACGAGGTGGACAACAACTGGGCCGACGAGGTGCCGGAGAAGCCCGAGGTCCCCCAGCCGAACTTCCTGAGCAGGCGCGAGGCCGCCTTCCGCGCGTACTACGAGAACATGCCGCTGCGCCGCACCTCGATCCCGCGCGGCATCGACATGCAGCTCTACCGGCGGGTCAGGTGGGGCAGGATGGCCACGTTCCACATGCTCGACACCCGCCAGTACCGCGACGACCAGGGCTGCGGCGACGGCTACCGCGACTGCCCCGCCGCCGTCGACCCGGCCCGCTCGATCACCGGCGCGGAGCAGGAGGAGTGGCTGCTGGACGGCTTCCGCGCCTCCCGCGCCCAGTGGGACATCCTGGGCCAGCAGGTCTTCTTCGCCCAGCGCGACAACAACGCCGGCCCCGCCAAGGTCACCTCGATGGACGCCTGGGACGGCTACGTCGCCTCCCGGCAGCGCATCACCCAGGGCTGGGTGGACGCGCAGGTGCGCAACCCGGTCGTGCTCACCGGCGACGTGCACGCGCACTGGGCCAGCGACCTCAAGCTCGACTACGACGACCCGACCGGGCCGTCGGTGGGCTCGGAGCTGGTGGCCACCTCGATCTCGACGGGCGGCGACGGGGCCGACTCCGACCCGGCGACGCACCCGTTCCTGGCCATCAACCCGCACCTGAAGTTCTACAACAACCAGCGCGGGTACGTGCTGACGACGATCGAGCGCGACCAGATGGCGGCCGACTTCAAGGTCGTGCCGCAGGTCCGCACGCCGGGCGCCGACGTCTACACCCGGGCCACGTTCGTCATCGAGGACCGGGTGCCCGGGGTCCAGCAGACGTACCTGCGTCCGCTCGACCCGGCGCTCCGGCTCGGCCGGCAGATCACGGCGGAGGAGACGGTCCGGCTGGAGACCGAGCGGCCGTAACGCTCTGCGTGGATCATGGGAGCCCGGCCTGGCGCCGGGCTCCTTCCCGTTCAGGAAGATCTAGGTTGGTGGCATGAGCGACGACGTCACCCGGCTGGCCGGCCACGTCTCCACGGTGCTGCGCCACCTGGTCCTCCTGCTCAGGCGCACCGTCGCCGGCCAGCCCGTCACCAGCCAGCAGTACGGCGTCATGGGCTCGCTCGAACCCGGCCCGCGCCGCATGACCGGGCTGGCCGAGGAGCACGGTGTGCAGCTGCCGACCATGACCGTCCAGATCAACCGGCTGGAGGAGGCCGGCCTGGTCAGCAGGAGCGCCGACCCCGCCGACGCGCGCGTCAGGACGGTCGAGCTCACCGCCGAGGGCCGCGAGCGGCTGCACGCCGTCCGCCAGGCCAGGATCGCGCGCCTCGCCCGTGAGCTGGAGGCGCTCACGGAGGAGGAGCGCGCCACCCTCGCGGCCGCCCTGCCCGTCCTGGCCAAACTCGGTCGCAGGGACGAACCCCGCTTGTGACCGGCCCAATGATCGGCCCAGTGAATTGCGCTGCGGTGGGCCTGTGTGACCGGCCCTGGCGGAAGACGTCGGCCCGTCCTGGTGTTGAATTGTCGGAACCCGTACCCGGACGAAAGGATCGACTGTGCCCACGATCGGTGTACTCGCCCTCCAGGGGGACGTGCGCGAGCATGCGCGCATGCTCCAGGAGGCCGGCGCGACGGCCGTGGCCGTGCGCCGCCCCGCCGAGCTGGACGCGGTCGACGGGCTGGTCATCCCCGGCGGCGAGTCGACCACGATGTGGAAGCTCGCCGAGACGTTCGACCTGCTCGACCCGCTGCGCATGCGCATCAAGGAGGGCCTGCCCGCCTACGGCTCCTGCGCCGGCATGATCATGCTGGCCGACAGGATCGAGGACGGCGTCGCGGGCCAGCAGACCATCGGCGGCATCGACATGGTGGTCAGGCGCAACGCGTTCGGCCGCCAGGTCGACTCCTTCGAGGCCGACCTGACCTTCGCCGGGCAGCGCGTGCACGCCGTCTTCATTCGCGCGCCCTGGGTCGAATCCGTCGGCGCGGACGTCGATGTGCTGGGCAGGGCCGAGCCTGGGGATAGGATCGTCGCGGTCCGTCAAGGGCCGTTGCTCGCGACGTCGTTCCATCCCGAGCTCACCGGGGACGTCCGCGTGCACCGTTACTTCGTAGACATGGTGAGGGAGCTCTAGGTAATGTCCGGCCACTCCAAATGGGCGACGACGAAGCACAAGAAGGCCGCGCTCGACGCCAAGCGCGGCAAGCTGTTCGCCAAGCTCATCAAGAACATCGAAGTGGCGGCCCGGACCGGTGGCCCTGACCCGGACGCCAACCCCACCCTCTTCGACGCCATCTTCAAGGCGAAGAAGAACTCCGTGCCCAACGACAACATCGAGCGGGCGCGCAAGCGCGGTGGCGGCCTGGAGGCCGGCGGCGCCGACTGGCAGACCATCATGTACGAGGGCTACGCGCCCGGCGGCGTCGCGGTGCTCATCGAGTGCCTCACCGACAACCGCAACCGCGCGGCCTCCGAGGTCCGCGTCGCGCTCACCCGCAACGGCGGCTCGCTGGCCGACCCCGGGTCCGTCTCCTACATGTTCAACCGCAAGGGCGTCGTGATCGTGCCCAAGGAGGGCGGGCTCGACGAGGACACCGTGCTGATGGCCGTGCTGGAGGCGGGCGCCGAGGAGGTCAACGACCTCGGCGACAGTTTCGAGGTCGTCTCCGAGGCCGGCGACCTGGTGCCGGTCCGCAAGGCCCTCCAGGACGCCGGGATCGACTACGACTCGGCCGAGTCCAGCTTCCTGCCGACGATGAGCGTGCCGCTCGACGAGGAGGGCGCCAAGAAGGTGTTCCGCCTCATCGACGCGCTGGAGGACAGCGACGACGTGCAGAACGTCTTCGCCAACTTCGACGTCTCGGACGAGGTGCTGGCGGCGCTCGACTGACCGCTCCGGGGCGCCTGCGTCCGTACGTTCGCGCTCGGACGTGCAGGTGCGCTCGGACGCGTTCGCGCGGGCCTGTTTCCGAGACTCCCGTTGAGTACCGGTCTGTCGGGCGTGCGTGCGGGGCCGGGGCGAAGTAGGGTCGGGCGACGTGACTTCCCCCAACCCGCCTCGGCCGAACCTGTCGGCGCTCGGCTGGCTTCTGGCCGTGCCCGCGCTGTTCGGCGCCCTCATCACGCTGGTCCTGCCGACCGTCCAGACGCTCTGGCTCAGTTTCCAGAGCGGCGGTTTCATGCGGGAGAGCGCCTACGCGGGGACGGCCAACTACGCGGATCTGCTCGGCGACGGCGCGTTCTGGCGGGCGCTGAGCTTCACGCTCTCGCTGACCCTGCTCCCGCTGCTCGTCGCCGTGGTGGTGGCGCCGCTGCTGGCGCTGGCGCTCGACCGGGCCGGCGCCTGGCCGAGGCGGGCGGGGCGGATCGTGCTCTCGCTGGCCGTGGTCACGTTCTCGCCGGTCGCCGTCGCGGGCGCGTGGACGCGCGGGCTGTCGCCCGAGTCTTCCGGCCTGGCCGCGCTGGCCCAGGGGCTGCGCGAGCCTGAGAGCGCGCCGTGGACGCTGCGGCTCATCGTCGCCGCCGCCACGTTCGGCGTCGTGTGCGCGCTGGCCGTGCTCGCCTACCTGCCCGCTCTGCGCGGCGGCTCCGCCGTGCCGGCGACGCTCGCCGTCGGCGCGCTCGTCGCGCTCGCCACCGTCGCCACCGGCATCCAGACGTTCTCCATCGGCATGGTGCTCACGCACGGAGGCCCTCAGCACGCCACAGAGACGCTGGCGGGCCTGCAGTACGACTACGCCTTCAGGATGGCCCGGTTCGGCCCTGGCGCGTCCGTGGCGGCCCTCTCAGGGGTGATCCTCGGCGTGCTGGGCATCGTCGCCACGCTCGTCGTGGTCCTCGCGCGGCTGCGCATCACGGTGACGCCGCGCGTCACGCCGGGCGGACCGGCCAGGAAGGCCTACGCCTCGGGCGTACCGGCACCCCAGGGCGACCCCGTACCCCATGGCGAGGCCACAGCCCACGGCGGCGCGTACGCACCGCACGGCCAATCCGCCGTCCCCCACGGCGGCGCGTACCGACCCCACAATCCCCACGGTCCCCACGGCGAGGCGGCACCCTACGGAGGCGCATACGACGCACCGCCCGGCGTGCCCACGTCTCACGGATCGCCGGGTGCTCCTGGTGGCGGGGCGTACGGTGCGGCCCTCGCCGGGCGGCGTGCATCCGGGCCCGGATGGGTGGCGGCCGGCGCGGTCGCCCTGCTGATCTTCGCCGCCGCCTGGGTGCTGCTGTCCTGGCCGTGGATCGACGGCGTGCTCGCCACCCCGTCCGCTCCGGCCTCGACCTGGGCCACCCACGTCAACACCTGGGTGCCGGCCCTGGCGGGAGCCGTCGTGTCCGTGGGCGTTGCCTACCTCGCGGCGCTCGGCATCGGCGGCCTGCGCCCGCTCGGCCGGGGGAGCGAGTGGCTGCTGCTGGCGTTCGCCCCCTGGCTGTTCGTCGGCCCCGGCCCGCTCGGCGTCGCCAACTGGCAGAACGCCCGCAACCTCGGCCTCATCGACTCCTTCCCCGCCCTGATCCCGCCGCTGCTGGTGAGCGTGCCCGCCCTGCTCGTGCTGACCCTCCTGTGCAAGGGGCTGTCCGAACGTTCCGGCGGCGACTTCTTCGGCGGCGTGCTGCTGCCCTCGCTCCCCATGGCGGGCATCCTGGCCGGCGGCGTCACCCTCGTGAACGCCCACGACCTCAGCTGGCCGCTGCTCGTCGCGCAGCGGGCCGACCTGTTCACCACGCCGGTCAGCCAGGTGAACCGGCTCGGCTCCTTCGCCGGGGGCACCCCCGACCTCGGCGCCGCCACGCCGCTGCTCGTGGTCGCCGTCGCGCTGGCCGCCCTCGTGGCCGCGCAGCTCCTCTACCTCGACAGGCTCGCCATCACGACAAACAGTTCGCCGGTACGTACGGACGCTGCGTAGGTTTGCTGATTGTGGAAATTCGCGACATAACACCCGAAGACCTCGACGACGTCCTCGACGTCCGCAGGCGGTCGTTCGGCCCCCTGCCCGCCGCCGACAGGGAGAAGTGGCGCCAGGCCACGCTGCCGATCCTGGCCGAGGGCCGCTATCTGGGCGCGTTCGACGGCCCGCGGCTGGCCGCCGCGGCCCGGCTGCGCCAGTTCACGCAGTGGTGGCACGGCAGGCCGCAGCCGATGGCCGGGATCGCGGGGGTGACCGTCAACCCCGAGGACCGCGGGCGCGGCGTCGGCACCCGGATCATGCGGGCCGTCATGGACCGGGCGACCGAGCTGGGCGACGCGATCTCCGCGCTCTACCCGGCCACCACGCCCATCTACCGGGGGATCGGCTACGAGCACGCTGGAGCCATGCGGACCGTCAGGCTCCCCGCCGAGTCGCTGCGCAGGATCCGCCCGTCAGGCCCGGTCAAGCTGCGCAGGATGGGGCCGGGCGACGGCGGCCACGTCGTCTCCGTACTGCACCGCGCGCACGCCGCCGCCCGCTCCAGCGGGCCCATCTCGTACGACGAGCGGACGTGGGACCTGTGGCTGGCCGACGAGGACGACTTCCTCTACCTCGCCGACGACGGTTACGTGATCTACCGCTGGAAGGGTGACGACATCGAGGTCGAGAACCTCGTCGCCGCCTCGCCCGACACCCTGCGGGCCCTGTGGTCCATGGTCGGCAGCGCGTCCTCCATCGCCCGTGACGTCGTCGCCACCGTGGCGCCGGACGACCCGGTGCTGTGGCTGCTGCCCGACCGGACGAAGGAGAAGGTCACGGAGACGCGGTGGATGTTCAGGGTGCTGGACGTGGCCGCGGCGGTCGAGCGTAGGGGCTACCCGGCGCAGGCGGCCTGCGACGCCGTCGTCACCGTGGACGACCCGACGAGGGGCGGGGGCACGTGGCGGCTGGACATCTCCGGCGGATCCGGCACGGCCACGCCGGCCGAGGGCACCGGCGTCACGCTCTCAGTGAACGGATTCTCCGCCCTGTACGCCGGTGTGCCGCCCTACACGCTGCGTCTCAGCGGTCTCATGTCCGGAGATGACCGCTATGACCAGGCACTTGAAGCGGCCTTCGCCGCCCGGCCGTACATGCTCGACTACTTCTGACGCGCGTTTCCCGATGCGCCCGCGCCCACGCCGGAGTAAAGTCTCCTGCCGAACAGGTGTTCTGGTCTTTCTGGAGGCATGCCGGTGCGGGTGATGGGCGTCGACCCGGGGCTGACCCGGTGCGGTCTCGGGGCCGTCGAAGGGCGCCCTGGCGCGCCCCTGGCCCTGGTGGCCGTCGGGGTGGTCCGCACCGGGGCCGACGAGGACCTCGGCTCCAGACTCGTCGGCATCGAGGCGGGGATCGAGCGGTGGCTCGACGACGTACGCCCCGACGCGGTGGCGGTCGAGCGCGTCTTCAGCCAGCACAACGTCCGCACCGTGATGGGCACCGCCCAGGCAGCCGGCATCGCGGTCCTCTGCGCGGCCCGGCGCGGCCTGCCCGTGGCGCTGCACACGCCGTCCGAGGTCAAGGCGGCCATCACGGGCAGCGGCACGGCCGACAAGAAACAGATCGGCGCCATGGTCACCCGGCTGCTGCGGCTCACCGAGATCCCCAAGCCCGCCGACGCCGCCGACGCCCTCGCCCTGGCCATCTGCCACGTCTGGCGCGGCGGCGCCCAACACCGCCTCGCCGAAGCCGTCGCCCGCGCCACCCGCAAGGACACCCGCCGATGACCGGCCACCCGTGCCACTCGCGAGGACCTTCGCCGGTGACCGGTTATCCGTGTCACCCGCAAGGACCCCCGCCTATGACCGGCTTCCTGGGCCGCCCGCAGCGGCCTTCGCCTATGACCGGCTACCTGTGCCGCCCGCGAAGAGGCCGGCTGATGATCCGCCGCCCGGAGGCCGAGCGGGCCGCCTGCCGCAGCGCCGTCGCGAGCCCCGTCCCGCCGTGCGCGCGGCCGTCGCGCCCGTCTTGTGGCACCGGCGCACACGTACCGGCCGGGCCCGTCTCGTGAACGGCCCCGGGCACCTCGCAAGCCGCCACTTGTTCCCGCCGCGTCCCGCGCCACGAGACCGATGCCACCTACACACCAGCCACAATCCCGAGCCACACACCAAGCTGGGCCCCGAGCCACACACCGGGCTTCACCTGGGGCCTCGCACCGTCCGTTCTTCGCCCTGGCCCTCGCCTCCGTGTCGGCCCTCGCATCGGGCTTCACCAGTCACAACGTCGCCTCAGCCCGCTCAGCTCTCAGCGATCCACCGGGGGATGTGGCGTGCCGGGAGCGCGATCCGTGGTGAGATGTGGGAACCGGTCGTGGAGGCCCACGGGCCGAGGCGGCGGCGTGCTGCCACTCGAGCCGGGGGCGCGGCGTGCGCTCAGGCGCGAGCCGGTGACGAAACCGCCGGTGACGGGAGTCGTTTCGTGGCGGCGTGGGTGACGGGAGGCAAGGCGTGATCGCGTCAGTGGCGGGCAAGGTGACGGCGATAGCGCCCGACGGAGCCGTGATCGAGGTGGGCGGTGTCGGCATCCTGACCCACTGCACCCCGGGCACGCTCGCCACGCTCCGCATGGGCGAGGAGGCGCGCCTGGCCACGTCGCTGGTGGTGCGCGAGGAGTCACTCACCCTTTACGGCTTCGCCACCGACGATGAGCGGGCCGTGTTCGAGCTGCTGCAGACGGCCAGCGGCGTGGGGCCCAAGCTGGCCCTGGCCATGCTCGCCGTCCACACGCCCAACGCGCTGCGCGTCGCCGTGGCCAGCGCCGACCTCAAGGCGCTCACCCAGGTGCCAGGAATCGGGCAGAAGGGGGCGCAGCGGATCGTACTGGAGCTCAAAGACCGGCTCGGCACGCCCGAGGAGGCCGTCAACGCCGCCATCAACGGAGAGCGCAAGGTGGCACTCTGGCGCGAGCAGGTCCACTCCGGCCTGGTGGGGCTGGGCTACTCCAGCAAGGACGCCGACGAGGCCATCGCGGCCGTGGAGCCCGACGCCGACGCCGACCTGGCCGCCGGCCGCCAGCCCCAGATAGCCGCCCTCCTGAAGTCCGCCCTCCGCTCCCTGAGCATCCGATGACCCCCACCCCACAAGCCCCCGCCACCGGGCAGGTCCCCACCCCAGACCAGGTCCCCGCCACCGGGCAAGCCGCCGTCACCCGGCGACCAGTCGCGAGCGGGCGAGTCGCATGTGCCGACCCAGCCCCTGTAAGCACCGCTTGCCACCGCGCCGCCCACTCCAGCGTCACGCCTGCCGCCCCACGGGTCGGCTGGGTTGCCGATCTGAGTGCCGTGGCGGCTGAGGGCCGGTCCGAGTGGAAGGGGAGGGTGGGGCGCGATGGACTTTGAGAGGGAGATTCTTTCGCCTGCGGCCGGAGGCGACGAGTTGCAGATCGAGGCCGCGCTGCGCCCCAAGCGGCTGAGTGAGTTCATCGGCCAGGGCCGGGTGCGTGAGCAGTTGTCCCTCGTGCTCGAAAGCGCCCTGCGCCGCGAGAGCCCGCCCGATCACGTGCTCATGAGCGGCGCCCCGGGCCTGGGCAAGACGACGCTGGCCATGATCATCGCGGCCGAGCTGAACGCGCCGCTGAGGATCACCTCGGGCCCCGCGCTCGAACGGGCGGGAGACCTCGCGGCGATCCTGTCCACGCTGACCGAGGGCGAGGTGCTGTTCATCGACGAGATCCACCGGATGGCCAGGCCCGCCGAGGAGATGCTCTACCTGGCCATGGAGGACTTCCGGGTCGACATCGTGGTCGGCAAGGGCCCGGGGGCGACCGCCATCCCGCTGGAGATCGCGACCTTCACGCTGGTCGGCGCCACGACCAGGGCCGGGCTGCTGCCGGCGCCGCTGCGCGACCGTTTCGGCTTCACCGCCCACATGGACTTCTACGAGGCGGCCGAGCTGGAGCAGGTGCTGCGCCGCTCGGCCAAGCTGCTCGGCGTCGTGCTCCCCGACGAGGCCGCCCACGAGATCGCCAGGCGTTCGCGCGGCACGCCCCGCATCGCCAACCGGCTGCTGCGCCGGGTGCGGGATTTCGCGGACGTGCGCGCGGACGGCGTCATCGACCGCGACGTGGCCTCGGCGGCGCTCAACTTGTACGAGGTCGACGCCGAAGGGCTTGACCGGCTCGACCGGGCGGTGCTCGGCGTGCTGCTGCGCAAGTTCGGCGGCGGCCCGGTGGGGCTCTCGACGCTGGCGGTGGCTGTGGGGGAGGAGCCGGAGACGGTCGAGGTGGTGGCCGAGCCGTTCCTCGTCCGGCAAGGTCTGCTGGCCAGGACGCCGCGCGGCCGGGTGGCCACCGCTGCGGCGTGGACTCATCTCGGGATGACACCCCCGCCGGATGCGTTCGGAGCTACGCTTTTCGACTGATTACAGAACGGTTGCAACCGTTTCAAATTGGGAACTTCCCCGCGCGCCGAAACGCTGCCTCGTTGCCGCGTTTCGCAACAAGCGCCTACACTCCGTGGCTTGGCTGGCTGTGTAGGCTGACGGGCTGAGCGGCGCGGCCCGACGCAACGCACGGAATTTCCGGCGCGAGGCCGGTGTCAACTTCTTGTACGACAATGGAAGGTCGCCCCTTATGGACATGGGACAACTCGGAAGCATCCTGCCGCTGATTCTTCTGGTGGTGGTGTTCTACTTCCTGCTGATCCGCCCTCAGCGCAAGCGGCAGCAAGAGGCGGTCCAGATGCAGAACTCGCTGGCTCCGGGTGCGCGGGTCATGACCACGACCGGGCTGTTCGCCACGGTCGTCGCGGTGGACAATGAGGATGTCATCCTCGAGGTCGCGCCGGGGATCGAGACCCGTTGGGTGAAGGCGGCCATCGGCCGCGTCGTCACTCCTGGCGACGCCCCGGCCAGCGATGACGAGCCGGTCGAGCAGGAGACCGCGCTCGACGAGGAGGGCAAGAAGGAGTCCGAGGCCACCGTGGAGCGCAACGGCGACCAGGACTCCAGTACCAAGCAGTCCTGACTAAGCTCTGCGACAAACCCCTATCTGAAAGAATCGACGACCAGTGGCCCGACCGACCAGCCGCCACAGCCGACCGGGGCGTACGCTCCTGGTGCTGCTGGCGCTCATCCTCGCCCTGGGCGGGACGATGTTCCTGCAGCAGGCGTTCACGCCCAAGCTGGGGCTCGACCTCGCCGGCGGTACGACGGTGACTCTGTCGCCCGTGACCTTGAACAACGCGTCGCCGCCCGAGGAGATCCTCGATCGTGCGGTCAACATCATTCGCGATCGGGTCAACGGCACCGGAATCTCCGACGCAGAGGTCGCCAAATCCGGCGACAACATCATCATCTCCATTCCGGGCGTGGGTCAGAACGAGGCCGTCAAACTGGTCGCGACCACCGCGGAGCTGCGCTTCCGTCAGGTGCTCGCCGTTGCGGCCACACAGGTTCCGCAGGAACTGGCCACCAACGCGCCGACGCCGAGCGCCTCGTCCTCCGCGAGCCCGTCGGCCAGCCCGTCCGCTGGGGCCACGGGCTCGCAGCCGGCCAGGAAGCCGTCCAGCTCGCAGTCCGCGTCGACACCCAGCGCCTCGCCCACGGGCAGGGCGCTGTCTTCGGCTCTGACCGCTCCTTCGCCCGCGACCTCGCCCCCGGCCCAGCCGTCCGCGCAGAGTTCCGCGCAGCCGTCGGCCGAGCCGACGGGCACGCAGAACGGGCAGAAGCAGGACAAGAAGGGCCAGGACAGCAAGCCGACGGCCAGCCCGACCGGTCAGACCGGCACGCCGCCGCCGCAAGACCCCAACGCCGCCGGAATCGACACCTCCGGGATCGACCCCGCGGTGCTGGCACAGTTCAACAAGCTCGACTGCGCCGACCCGAAGAACCGCGGCCAGGGCGTCCAGGACGACCCCAACAAGCAGTTCGCCGGCTGTGAAGCCGACGGCTCCTACAAGTACGTCCTCGACATCGCCAAGGTCGTCGGCACCGACATCGACACCGCCTCCGCGGGCGTCCGCCAGGGCACCACCGAGTGGGTCGTCCAGCTCGACTTCAAGAGCAAGGGCGCGGGCGAGTGGGGCAAGCTCACCACCACCGCGTTCAACTCGCCCGAGCCGCGCAACCAGGTCGCGGTCGTGCTCGACGGCGTCGTCATCACCGCGCCGGTCATCCAGGGCCCGATCCCCGGCGGCCGGGCCGAGATCACCGGCGGCTTCAACCAGGCCACCGCGACCACCCTGGCCGACCAGCTCAAGTACGGCGCGCTGCCGCTGAAGTTCAACCGCAGCTCGATCGACACGGTCTCCTCGACCCTCGGCCAGGACCAGCTCGAGGGCGGCCTGGTCGCGGGCCTCATCGGCCTCGGGCTCGTGGTCGTCTACTGCCTGCTCTACTACCGGGGCCTGGGCATCGTGGCGGTGCTGAGTCTCGTGGTCGCCACGGTCATCACGTACACGTCGGTGGTCGTGCTCGGGCACAACGCCGGATTCCGGCTCTCGCTGCCGCACATCATCGGCCTCGTGGTCTCGATCGGTATCACCGCCGACTCCTTCATCGTGTACTTCGAACGCATACGTGATGAGATGAAGGAGGGCAGGCGGACGCTCAGGGCGGCCGTCGAGGTGGCCTGGGTCCGCGCCCGGCGCACGATCCTGATCGCCGACGCCGTCATGTTCATCGCCGCGATCGTGCTGTACTTCCTGGCGGTGGGCGGTGTGGCCGGGTTCGCGTTCGCGATGGGCCTGACCACGCTGATCGACATCGTGGTGGTGTTCCTGTTCACCAAGCCGTTCATCGCCATGCTGGCCAAGGTGAAGTTCTTCGCCAAGGGGCACCCGCTGTCCGGGCTCGACGCCGAGCGCATGAGCGAGGCGGGCTCGACCGGCCGCACGACCACTCCGCAGGAGGCCTGAGATGGGACTGGGGCGTCGCCTCTACCGCGGCGAGATCGATGTCGACTTCGTCGGCAAGTGGAGGCTGTGGTACAGCCTCTCCGGCCTGCTGCTGGCCATCTCGCTGGCCGGAATCCTGATCAACGGGCTCAACCTGGGCGTCGAGTTCAGGGGCGGTTCGGTCTTCTCCTTCAAGGCGCCGACCGCGAACATCGAGCAGGTGCGCGAGACCTTCCAGGAGGAGGGCGTGCACCAGCCGATCGTGCAGACGGCCGGCGACCGGTGGCGGGTCACCACCGAGGCGCTGTCGGAAGGCACCATGAACCAGGTGCAGACCGCCATCGCGAAGGACTACAGCGTCCCCACCGACCAGGTCGACATCCAGTCGATCGGCGCGTCCTGGGGCGGTGAGGTCTCGGAGAAGGCCTGGATCGGCCTGGCCGTGTTCATGCTGGCGATCATCTTGTACCTGTCGATGGCGTTCGAGCCGAAGATGGCCCTGGCCGCCATCGTCGCGCTCGTCCACGACCTCGTCATCACGGCCGGCATCTACGCCTGGTCGGGCTTCGAGGTCACGCCCGCGACGCTGCTGGGCTTCCTGACCATCCTCGGTTATTCGCTCTACGACGCGGTCGTGGTGTTCGACATGATCAAGGAAGTCACGGCCAAGCTGGGACACACGTCCAAGCAGACGTACTCGATGGCGGCCAACAACGCGCTCAACCACACGCTGATCCGGTCGCTGAACACCTCGCTGGTCGCGATCCTGCCGGTGGCGGCGATCCTGTTCATCGGCACCACGCTGCTCGGCGCGGGCACGCTGAAGGACCTGTCGCTCGCCCTGTTCGTCGGCATGATCGTCGGTACGTACTCCTCGCTGTGCGTGGCGACGCCGCTGCTGGTGACGCTGAAGGAGCGCGAGCCGAAGTACCAGGCCATCGCCAGGAGGATCGCCTCCACGAGCGGCGGTGGCAAGGGGTCCAAAAGTTCCAAAAGCGCGGCCGTAGCCAAGGGATAGCCGCAGCTCCCGTACGACTCCCGTACGACGCCCTCACTCCGCACCGGGGTGAGGGCGTCGTCGTGTCCCCGGCCGGTTCGAGCCGCGGGCCCGGGTGGCTCGTCTGCCAGGCTGGGTGCGCTGAGGGTCGGGGCCCAGGTCCTCACCGGGCGCGGGTGTGGTCCGGCACTCGCGTCGCGGGACTCTGAGTCCATGGCGCGCCTTCAGGGGTTCTCGCGGGCCGCTGAGGGCGTTCTGAGGGGTGCTCGGGTTCGGGGTGGGGTCCGGAATGCACCATCATGGTGCCCGGCATGGTGCCCGGCTATGGTGCCCGGCACAGGGCCGGTTGAGAGAGGCGAAAGACGACGATGACCGAGCTGAGCGCGATGATCCTGGACCGCATCAGGGACGTGCCCGACTATCCCCAGCCGGGCGTGATGTTCAAGGACATCACCCCGCTGCTGGCCGACCCGGTCGTGATGGCGGCCGTCGTGGACGAGCTGGCGGGGCTGCACCAGGTCGACAAGATCGTGGGGATCGAGGCCCGCGGGTTCATCCTCGCCGCTCCGGTGGCCTACCGGGCGGGCGCCGGGTTCGTGCCGGTGCGCAAGAAGGGGAAACTGCCCGCCGCGACCCTGGAAGAGTCCTACGATCTGGAGTACGGCTCCGCGACCATCGAGGTCCACCGTGACGCCTTCACGCCCGGCGACCGGGTGCTCATCGTCGATGACGTGCTGGCCACGGGAGGCACCGCGAAGGCCGCCGTCGAGCTCGTGGAGAGGGCCGGAGCCACGGTCGTCGGCCTCGCCGTGCTGATGGAGCTCGCCTTCCTGAAAGGACGTGACCGGCTGACGGGAGTGGACCTGCACTCCCTCGTGATCGTCTGAGCCCGGCCCGAGGCGGCCCAGGTTCGTCACCTGGATACACTGGGGGGATCTGGACTCGAACGTGAGGAGTCACTGCGTGAGGAGTCTGTGTGCCCCGTGATGTGGTCGCGCCCGACGTGACCGACTCAGGCAACGCCGATTCGCCCGGCGTTCCGTCGGTGCGTCGCAGGCGGTTCGGGGGTGGGGCCATGAATCCGGTGCTGGAGCCGCTGTTCCGTACGGTCCGCGCCACCCACCCCAAGGCCGACCTGCGCCTGATCGAGCGCGCCTACGACGTCGCCGCCTATCATCACCGCGACCAGAAGCGGAAGTCCGGCGACCCCTACATCACCCATCCGCTCGCCGTGGCGACGATCCTGGCCGAGCTCGGCACCGACGACGAGACGCTGTGCGCGGCGCTGCTGCACGACACGGTGGAGGACACCGCCTACAGCCTCGACGAGCTGCGCGGCGACTTCGGCGACACCATCGGGTCCCTGGTCGACGGCGTCACCAAGCTCGACAAGGTGAAGTTCGGCGACGCGGCGCAGGCCGAGACCGTGCGCAAGATGGTCGTCGCGATGTCGCGCGACATCCGGGTGCTGATCATCAAGCTGGCCGACCGCCTGCACAACATGCGCACCATGCGCTACCTGCCGGAGCACAAGCGGCACCAGAAGTCGCGCGAGACGCTGGAGATCTTCGCCCCGCTGGCCCACCGCCTGGGCATGAACACGATCAAGTGGGAGCTGGAGGACCTCGCGTTCGCCATGCTCTACCCCAAGCGCTACGACGAGATCGCGCGCATGGTGTCGGAGCGGGCGCCGCGCCGCGACCTGTTCCTGCAAGAGGTCATCGAGAAGGTCTCCGGCGACCTGCGCGAGGCGAAGATCCGCGCCGTGGTCAAGGGCCGGCCGAAGCACTACTACTCGGTCTACCAGAAGATGATCGCGAGAGACGTCGCGTTCGACGACATCTACGACCTTGTGGGCATCCGCGTGCTCGTCGACAGCGTACGCGACTGCTACGCCGCGCTCGGCACCATCCACGCCAGGTGGAACCCGGTGCCGGGCCGGTTCAAGGACTACATCGCGATGCCCAAGTTCAACATGTACCAGTCGTTGCACACGACGGTGATCGGTCCCGAGGGCAAGCCGGTGGAGCTGCAGATCCGCACCCACGCGATGCACCACAGGGCCGAGTACGGCGTGGCCGCGCACTGGAAGTACAAGGAGGAGGTCGGCGCCCCCGGTCCCACCGGCAAGGTCAAGCCGGGCAGCGACATGGCCTGGCTGCGCCAGCTCCTCGACTGGCAGAAGGAGACCTCCGACCCGGGCGAGTTCCTCGAGTCGCTGCGCTTCGACCTGTCGGTCTCCGAGGTCTACGTGTTCACCCCGAAGGGCTCGGTCATCGCCCTGCCCGAGGGGGCCACGCCGGTCGACTTCGCGTACGCGGTGCACACCGAGGTGGGCCATCGCTGCATCGGCGCCCGGGTCAACGGGCGGCTGGTGCCCCTGGAGTCGCGGCTCGGCAACGGCGACACGGTTGAGATCTTCACCTCGAAGTCGCCGGACGCCGGGCCGTCGCGCGACTGGCTGAAGTTCGTCAAGTCGGGCCGGGCCCGTAACAAGATCCGGCAGTGGTTCTCCAAGGAGCGCCGCGAGACCGCGATCGAGGCGGGCAAGGAGGCCATCGGCCGGGCCATGCGCAAGCAGGGCCTGCCGTTGCAGCGGCTCATGTCCGGCGAGGCGCTGCTGGCGCTGGCCCGCGACCTGCGCTACCCCGACGTGTCCGCGCTTTATGCGGCCGTGGGCGAGGGGCACATCGCGGCGCAGACCGTCGTGCAGAAGCTCGTCTCCTCGATCGGCGGCGTCGACAGCGCCGAGGAGGACATCGCCGAGACCTCGCTGCCGACCCGGCTGCGCGGCCGCCCCCGTGGCGGTGGCGGCGCGGGCGTGGTGGTGGCGGGCGACGCCGACGTCTGGGTACGCCTGTCGAAGTGCTGCACCCCGGTGCCCGGCGACGACATCGTCGGCTTCGTCACCCGGGGCCACGGCGTGTCCGTCCACCGGGCCGACTGCACCAACATCGAGCAGCTCAAGACCCAGCCCGACCGGCTGGTGGAGGTGAGCTGGTCGCCGAGCGACGACAGCGTGTTCCTGGTGGCCATCCAGGTGGAGGCGCTCGACCGGCCGCGCCTGCTCTCCGACGTCACCCGTACGCTGTCCGACCAGCACGTCAACATCCTGAGCGCCTCGGTGACGACCTCGCGCGACCGGGTGGCGATCAGCAAGTTCACCTTCGAGATGGGCGACCCCAAGCACCTGGGCCACGTGCTCAAGGCCGTGCGCAGCATCCAGGGCGTCTTCGACGTCTACCGCGTGAGCGGCGCCGGCGGCTGACCCCGCGCGGCGGCGCTGAGAGCGTGTCAGGCGACGTTGAGAGCGCGTCAGGCAGCGCCAAGTAGCCGCCAAGAGCGCGGCCGGAGGCGAGGGTCAGCGTTGCCGCAGGTCCGGGAGGTTGACCACGATCGCCTCCTGGGTGCTGCGGGAGATCACCACCACCGCCTCCCGCGAGGGGTCGGGGTTCTCCTCGCGGTGAGGCACGTACGGCGGCACGAACACGTAGTCGCCGGGCCCTGCCTCGATCCGCACCTCCTCGTCGTCCTCCAGGAACACGAACGCCGGCCGCCCGCTGACCACGTAGATCGCCGTCTCCGACGCCCCGTGATGGTGGTCGGAGGAGCGGGTGGAGGGCGCGACGTGGGTCTGCCCCATCCACAGCCGCGACGACCCGGTGGTGGCGCCGCTCACGGCGGCCAGCCGGCGCATGCCGGAGCTCTGCGCCGTCTCTCCCGAGAGCTCTCCTGCGGCGACGTGACGCAGGCTCTGGTGGAAGGGGTCACCCTGGGACCGGTAACCCTCCCAGAGACGTCCTCCGGCCCGTTCGAGCACATCCGTGGCGACGGCGGTCAGCCGTACGGGATCGTCGTGAGCGGACAGCAGCGCGTCGGCCAGCACCGGGTCGTGCGCGCGCAGCTCGCGCAGCAGCCACTTGCCGCTGCCCTGCCACCTGCCGCCCACGCTCAGCGCCGCCCTGGCGGTGGCCTGCACGACCTCCCAGCCGATGAACGCCAGCTCGCCGGGATCGCTCGCCCCGGCCAGGTCGTCGAGCAGGTCGGACAGCACGTAGCGGGCGCGGTCGGCCTGGCCGGGCTTCTGCCCGCCGGGACCGGCCGAGACGCGCTCGCCCAGCACGCTCTGGAGGTCGCTGGCCCGGCCGCCGGTCCTGTCGGTGAGCACGGCGCCCTCGGCGCAGATGCGCGCCAGAGTGGGCTGACGCGACTCGAAGCCCCGCTCGATGTAGGCGGCGAGGCTCGTCTCGCTGTGCGCGAACAGCTCGACCGGCCATCCGTGCCAGCGCAACGCCTCGCGGTAGGGGCGGTCGAGGCCGTCGAGCACCACCACGATGTCGAGATCGGAGGTGCTGGTGCGGCGCTCGGTGAGCACGCTGCCGCCGACGAAGGCGTACAGGGCGCCGGGGAACATCTCTTCGACGAGGGCGCGCGCGGCGGCGACGGGGTCCATGCCGCACAGCCTAGATCAGGAGCCGTCGCTCGCCGCCCGATTCGGCGACGGCCCCCGGAAGGCCCTATAAGGCCTGTGAACAGCGGGAAAGCGGAGAAAGGCCCGAGTGGTCCGGCGAGGGCGAGGGCAGGGAAGTGCGCCGCCCCGCGCCGGACTAACTGAACTCGGTGAGCGTGCGCTCGGCCTCCGCCAGCCACGAACGGCGGGCGGTCAGGGCCTCCTCGGCCTCCTTGACGTCCTTGGCGCGTCCTGCCGCCTGCGCCTTGGCCAGCCGCTTCTCCAGCTGCTCGATCGAGGTGCGCAGCTGGTCGACGGCGCTCTGGGCGCGGGCCCTGGCCTCGGGGTTGGAGCGCTTCCACTCCGCGTCCTCGGCCTTGCGCACGGCCTCGTCGACCTTGCGCAGCCCGCCCTCCAGCCGGTCGCGCTGCTCGCGCGGCACCGGCCCCGCCGCCTCCCAACGCTCCAGGATGTGCCGCAGCGCGGCCCTGGCGGTGCGTACGTCGGTGACCGGCAGGATCTTCTCCGCCTCGGCCAGCAGCACCTCCTTGACCTCGGCGTTGGCCGCCAGCGAGGCGTCACGCTCGGCGAAGACCGCGGAACGGGCCTGGAAGAACTGGTCCTGGGCGCCCTTGAAGCGGGCCCACAGCTCGTCCTCGGCCTCGCGCGAGGCCCGCCCCGCGTTCTTCCACTGCTGCATCAGGTCGCGGTAGACGGCGGCGGTCTGGCCCCAGTCGGTCGAGCCGGAGATGGCCTCGGCCTCGGCGACGATGCGCTCCTTGGCCGCCCGCACGCCCTCGCGCTGCTCGTCGAGCCCCGCGAAGTACTGCTTGCGCCGCTTGGCGAACGCCGTGCGCGCGGCCGACAGCCGCTTCCACAGCGCGGCCTCGGTGACCCGGTCGATGCGGTCGGCGGCCTTCCACTCCTCGACGAGCTCGCGCAGCCGCTCGCCACCCGACTTCCAGTGGGTGGTCTCCTCCGCGATGCGCTCGGCCTCGGCGACGATGCGCTCCTTGATCGCCCTGGCCTCCACCCGCGCCTGC
Source organism: Nonomuraea sp. NPDC048892 (assembly GCF_040649735.1). NCBI lineage: Bacteria > Bacillati > Actinomycetota > Actinomycetes > Streptosporangiales > Streptosporangiaceae > Nonomuraea > Nonomuraea sp. NPDC048892. The sequence continues at coordinate 338,874 of NZ_JBEZFZ010000008.1, forward strand.
TCGCGAGCGGCCTTGACCTCCTCGCGGCGTTGGGCGACCAGCTCCGTCAGGCCGTCGAGCCTGGCCGTCAGCGCCGCCAGGTCGCCGATGGCGTGCGCGTCGGCGACGGCCTCGCGCAGCTTGGCGATGCTGGCCTCGGCCTGGGCCGGAGCCAGGTCGGTGCCCCTGACGCGCTGCTCGAGGAGCTGCACCTGGCCGGCCAGCTCGTCGTACTTGCGATGGAAGTAGGCCAGTGCCTCTTCAGGTTCACCGGCCTGCCAGGAGCCGACGGCCCGCTCTCCCTCAGCCGTACGCACGTAGACGGTGCCGTCGTCGTCTACCCGGCCCCACGGGTCGGTGCTCACCGTGTCCTCCCGCACTATCCATCAGACCCTTCGGGACTACTTCGTCCCTAGTTTGTATTACGTCAGCTCTTGCCGGCGATTGTCACGTCTTTGATTTCGACGGTTTGCTTCGGTGCTCCGGTCCCATCTCCCATGTCGGCGATGACGCCTGCTTTGTTCACCTTGTCCAGGATGTCGAGCCCCTTGGTGATCGTACCCACCGGCGTGTAATCCGGGGTGAGCCCGATGTCGCCGTAAACGAGGAAGAACTGGCTGCCCGTGCTGCCCGGCGCGGAGGTCTTGGCCATGGCCATCACCCCGCGCTTGTACTGGGCGCCGGTCAGGTTCTCCTCGGCCATGACGTAGCCGGGGCCGCCGGAGCCGTCCTGGCTCTTGCCGTCGGCCTTGGCGCTCGGGTCGCCGCACTGCAGCATGGGGAACTTTTCGCTGCCGAGCCGGTGGCACTTGCTGCCGTCGTAGTACTTCTTCTTCGCCAGGAACTCCAGCGAGTTGGTCGCGCACGGAGCCTTGGCGTTGTTCAGCTCGACCACGATGTCGCCCAGGTTCGTCTTGAACGTCATCTTCTTCGTGGCGGGCTCGGTCTTGACCTTCGCCGGCGGCATGCCGACGTCCTTGACCTGACCGCCCCCCGCGTCCTTGACGTAGTCGCACGTGCCCGTCGCCGCGTCGTACGGCTTGGGCCCCGTCGGCGCCGACGCCGCGGCGGTGTCGGCGGGCGTGGCCGAGGGCGAGGCGGCCGCCTCCGTGCCCGTGTCGCCACCGCCCAGCAGCGCGACCGCGGCCACGATGCCGCCGACCACGATCACCACGCCCACGGTGGAGCCGATGATCGCCGTGCGCTTGGCCTTCTGCTCGCGCTCGATGCGGCGTTGCATCTGCCGCTCGTAGTGCTCGCGCGCCAGCTGCTTCTGCCGGTCCTTCCCCGTGGCCACCGCTTTGCCTCCCATAGTCAATCAACTGAGGTGGGCGAATCGTATCGGCCAACGGGTAATGATTCGCAGCCCGGCGACCCGCACCGGTACCCTTCGGTTACATTCCCATTGGCTTTTCGACGAGATCACCTGAGGCAGATGCTCATCGCAGGCTTCCCCGCAGGGGCCTTCCAGACCAATTGTTACGTCGTCGCGCCCGCCGCCGGCGAGGAATGCGTGATCGTCGACCCGGGCCAGGACGCGACGGAAGGCGTCGAGGAGCTGCTGCGCGAGCACCGGCTCAAGCCCGTCGCGGTCCTGCTCACCCACGGTCATCTCGACCACGTCTGGTCCGTGGCCCCCGTGTGCGGCGCGCGCGACGTGCCCGCGTGGATCCACCCCGACGACCGCCATCTGCTGAGCGATCCCGCCGCCGGCTGGTCGGAGACCAGCGCGTCGCTGTTCGGCGGGCTGACGCTGAGCGAGCCCGATGACGTGCGCGAGCTGTCCGACGGCGCCGTGCTGCCGCTCGCGGGGCTGGAGCTCGTGGTCGACCACACCCCGGGCCATACCAGGGGGTCGGTGAGCTTCCGGCTGCCCGATGACGAGATCATGTTCTCGGGCGACCTGCTGTTCGCCGGCTCCATCGGCCGCACCGATCTTCCCGGCGGCGACTATCCGACGATTCTGCGCAGCCTGGCTGCCAAGTGTCTGCCGCTGCCTGACGATACGGTCGTCCTGCCGGGCCACGGACCACAGACCACGATCGGCCGCGAGCGCGCGACCAACGCCTACCTCAAGGAAGCAGCGCCGCACGCCGGTCCCACACGAGGGATCTAATGAGCTTCCAAGCACCGAAGGGCACCTTCGACTGGCTGCCACCCCGCTCCGAGCGGGTGCTCGCCGTACGCGAGGCGCTGGCCGCGCCGCTGCGCCGGGCGGGCTACGGCTACATCGAGACGCCCGTCTTCGAGGACACCCAGCTGTTCGCCAGGGGCGTAGGCGAGTCCACGGACATCGTCTCCAAGGAGATGTACACCTTCCCCGACAAGGCGGGCCGCTCCCTGACGCTGCGTCCCGAGGGCACCGCCTCGGTCGTGCGCGCCGTGCTCCAGCACAACCTGCACACCGGCCAGCTCCCGGTGAAGCTGTGGTATTCCGGCAGCCAGTTCCGCTACGAGCGTGCCCAGCGCGGCCGCTACCGGCACTTCTGGCAGGTCGGGGCCGAGGCGCTCGGCTCGGAGGACCCGGCGCTCGACGCCGAGCTGATCGTGCTGGGCGTGCGCGGCTTCGCCTCGCTCGGGCTGAAGAACGTCACGCTCCTGCTCAACTCGCTCGGCGACAAGAACTGCCGGCCCGCCTACCGCGCCGCCCTGCAGGACTTCCTGCGCGGACTCGACCTCGACGAGGAGACCCGCGCCCGGATCGAGATCAACCCGTTGCGGGTGCTCGACGACAACCGGCCGGAGGTGCGGGCGCAGCTCGAAGGGGCGCCGCTGGTCGTCGACCACCTGTGCGACGACTGCCGGGCCTACCACGAGGAGGTCCGCGCCCTGCTGACCGCCTCCGGCGTCGCGTTCGTGGACGATCCGCGGCTGGTGCGCGGGCTCGACTACTACACGCGCACCACGTTCGAGTTCGTCCACGACGGGCTGGGCTCGCAGTCCGCGGTGGGCGGCGGGGGCCGCTACGACGGCCTCAGCGAGATGCTCGACGGGCCGGCGCTGCCCAGCGTCGGCTGGGCGCTCGGCGTCGACCGCACGTTCCTGGCCATGGAGGCCGAGGGGCTGCTCGGCGACGACACCACGCACAGGCGCGTGCAGGTGTACGGTGTCCCGCTGGGTGACGACGCCCGCCGCCGCATGTTCCTGCTCGTGGACGAGCTTCGCGAGGCGGGCCTCAGCGCCGACATGGCCTTCGGCGGCAAGGGGCTCAAGGGCGCGATGAAGGGCGCCGGCCGCTCGGGCGCCGGGTTCGCGCTGATCCTGGGCGAGCGTGACCTCGCGGCCGAGGCCGTGCAAGTGAAGGACCTGGCCACCGCCGAGCAGACCGAGGTGCCGCTGGCCAAGGTCGTCGACGTCTTGAAGGGGAAGGTGCAGTGACCGGCGAGCCAGGGCCGCTGCCGCCCCTCTCCTCTCCGCAAGAAGGGAAAGTGCAGTGATCCGCACGCATACCGCCGGGTCGCTCCGCGAGGAGCACGCCGGGCAGCAGGTGACGCTCGCAGGATGGGTGGCGCGCCGCCGTGACCACGGCGGCGTCGTCTTCATCGACCTGCGCGACGCCTCGGGCTCGGCGCAGGTGGTCTTCCGCGAGGAGGACCACGCCCACGACCTGCGCGCCGAATACTGCGTGCAGGTCGTCGGCCAGGTCAGGGTGCGCCCCGAGGGCAACGAGAACCCCGACCTGCCCACCGGCGCCATCGAGGTCGTGGCCGACCGGGTCGAGGTGCTGAGCGAGTCCGCGCCGCTGCCGTTCCCGATCGAGGGCAACGTCGGGGTGTCGGAGGAGGCCAGGCTCAAATACCGCTACCTCGACATCCGCCGCCAGCAGGTGGCCAACGCCATGCGCACCCGTTCCAAGGCCACCTACCTGGCCAACGAGGTGATGCACGAGCTCGGCTTCGTCTACGTCGAGACGCCCACCCTGACCCGCTCCACGCCCGAGGGCGCGCGCGACTTCCTGGTGCCGGTGCGGTTGCAGCCCGGCAACTGGTACGCGCTGCCGCAGTCGCCGCAGCTGTTCAAGCAGCTGCTCCAGGTGGCCGGTCTTGAGCGCTACTACCAGCTCGCCAAGTGCTACCGCGACGAGGACCTGCGGGCCGACCGTCAGCCGGAGTTCACCCAGATCGACGTCGAGATGTCGTTCGTGGACCAGGAAGACGTCATCGAGGTCGGCGAGAAGCTGATCAGCCGGCTGTGGCGGGAGATCGCCGGCTACGAGCTGCCGCTGCCGCTGCCGCGCATGACGTACGCCGACGCCATGGCCCGCTACGGCTCCGACAAGCCCGACCTGCGCTTCGGCCAGGAGCTGGTCGAGATGACCGACTACTTCGCCGGCACCACGTTCCGCGTCTTCCAGGCCGACTACGTGGGCGCGGTGGTCATGCCTGGCGGCGCCTCGCAGACCCGCAAGGAGCTCGACGGCTGGCAGGAGTGGGCCCGCTCGCGCGGCGCCAAGGGCCTGGCCTACGTGCTCGTGCAGGACGACGGCACGCTCGGCGGCCCGGTCGCCAAGAACCTGTCGGAGGCGGAGCTGTCCGGGCTGGCCGAGAAGGTCGGCGCGAAGCCGGGCGACGCGATCTTCTTCGCCGCCGGGGCCAGGTCCGCCTCGCGCGACCTGCTCGGCGCGGCCCGCCTGGAGATCGGGCGGCGCTGCCACCTCATCGACGAGTCGCAGTGGTCGTTCCTGTGGGTCGTCGACGCGCCCATGTTCGAGGAGGACGGCGAGGGCGGCTGGACGGCCGTGCACCACCCGTTCACCGGGCCGAAGCCGGAGTGGGCCGACAACTTCCAGGACCACCCGGGCGAGGCCCTCGCCTACGCCTACGACATGGTCTGCAACGGCATGGAGATCGGCGGCGGCTCCATCCGTATCCACCGGGCCGAGATGCAGCAGCGCGTGTTCGACGTGCTCGGCATCTCCAAGGAGGAGGCGGAGAGCAAGTTCGGCTTCCTGCTGGAGGCGTTCAAGTACGGCCCGCCCCCGCACGGAGGCATCGCCTACGGCTGGGACCGGATCTGCATGCTGCTGTCCGGCGGCGACTCGATCCGCGACGTGATCGCGTTCCCGAAGACGGCCTCGGGCTTCGACCCGCTGACCTCCGCGCCCACGCCGATCACGGCGGTCCAGCGCAAGGAGGCCGGGGTGGACGCCCAGCCCAAGGCCGACGCGCCCGCCTGACGCCGGTGACACAGAAGCGGCAGGCGCCGGCGCCTGCCGCTCTTCTGAGTCTTCTGAGCAAGCGCCGGGCACCCCGCGCCTGACAACGAAAAGCGGCAGGCACCCCTTCCGGGGGCCTGCCGCTTTTCGCGCGTCCGCTACTTGAGGATGACGCGCTTGATGATCAGCGGGTTCTTCGGCGCGGTCGAGCCGCCGTCGCCCGTGACGTCGTCGGGGTTGACGATCACGCCTTCCTCGGCGATCTTGTCGATGAGCTCCAGGCCGGACTTCACCATGCCGAGCACCGAGTAGGCCGGCTCGATCTGGGAGTTCTCGTCCGACAGCGAGATGGCGAACTGGCTGCTGTTCTGCCCGGCGGCGTCCGCCGGCTGCGTCAGGAAGACCACGCCCCTGGTGTAGGGGACGACCCCCACGGCCTCGTCACCGAAGACGTACCCGGCGTTGCCCTGGCCGTCGGTCGGGTTCTTGCCGTCCGCCTTGGCCTGCGGGTCACCGCACTGCAGCAGGAACACGCCCGACGTCTCCGGCTTGGCCAGCCGGTGGCACTTGGTGTTCTCGTAGAAGCGCTTCTTCGCCAGGAACGCCATCGAGTTGACCGAGCACGGCGAGATGTTGGGGTCCACCTCGATCACGATGTCGCCGCGGTTGGTGCGGACCGTCATCGTCGTGAGCTTCAGGTTCGGCCGCTTGCCCGGCATGCCCACGTACTTGTGCGGCACCGAGGTGTCCCGCTTGTACGTGCACGTGATGTCGCTCGCCTTCTTCGGCGGCGTGGTGGTCGGCAGCTGGGTCGGCCCGGCGGAGGGAGAGGCCGGGGCGGAGGGCGAGGCCGAGGCCGAGGTCTGTGCCCCGGCGGCCGTCGCGCCGTCCTTGTTGACCAGGGTGGTCGCCGCGAAGATGCCGCCGGCGACCACGACAACGGCCACCGCCGCGCCGATGAAGGTGTTCCGCCTTGCCTTGGCGGTCTGCGCGGCAGCGCGCTGGGCCTGCCGTTCCTTGTGCTCCCGCGCCAGCTCTTTCTGGCGGTCCTCTTCGTTCTGGCGGTCGTCGCCGCTCACCGCTATGTCCTCTCGTCTTTGCCAACGGATGACCAAACAACTCCGCGCATGCTACCGGCCTCCGATATGTGACGGATGTAAGTGACCAAAGCCGCATGTGCGACTGCTGTGGTCGCGAACCATATGGTGTCGGCATTCGTAGTTGAAATGAGAACTAAGGAGCCCCCCATGTTCGACGAGATCCTGGGCCTGCCGGCTCATCCGCTGATCATCCACTTCGCCGTTGTTCTGACCCCGTTGCTCGCCGTCGCCGCGGTCGCGTACGCGCTCGTACCGCGCTGGCGCGTTCCCACGGCGTGGGCGGTGGTGCTGCTCTCGCTGGCCGCGCCCGCGGCGGTCGCCGCGGCCAGGCACAGCGGCGAGAGCCTCAAGGCGGCCAGATTCGGCTCGGCGGAGGGCGAGATGGCCGCCCGCATCTCCGCCCACCAGAGCTTCGCCAACCCGCTGCTGCTGTCGGTGCTCGGCCTGGGCGTCGCCGCGCTGCTGCTCGTGTACGCCACCCGCCCGGCCCGCGACTCCGTCGGCGGCGACCGCTTCGGCCGCTCCGTCACGCTGCTCCTGTCGGCGCTGACCGTGGTGCTGGCCGCGGTGGCCGGCTGGTTCGTCTTCCAGGCCGGCGACTCCGGCGCCAGGGCCGTCTGGTCGTAGCCCCGGAGCCGGCCGGTCGTAGCCCGAGAGCCGTCCGGTGTGGCCCGGAGGGCCTGTTTCACCGTGTAATCTCGCGTTGTGGATAGCCTGTTCGACTCGGCGGCTGAGGAGGCCACCCCGCAGCCCCTCGCGGTGCGGATGCGCCCGCGCACGCTCGACGAGGTGATCGGCCAGCGGCACCTGCTCGGTTCCGGCACCCCGCTGCGGCGCCTGGTCGAGAGCGAGGCGCCCATGTCGTTGTTCCTGTGGGGTCCCCCCGGCACCGGCAAGACCACGCTCGCCTACGTGGTCTCCAACGTCACCGAGCGCCGCTTCGTCGAGGTCTCCGCCGTCTCGGCGGGCGTCAAGGACGTGCGCGCCGCCATCGACAACGCCCGCCGCGAGCTGGGCATGAGCGGCCGCCAGACCGTGCTGTTCGTCGACGAGGTGCACCGCTTCAACAAGGCCCAGCAGGACGCCCTGCTGCCCGCCGTGGAAAACCGCTGGGTCACCTTCATCGGCGCCACCACGGAAAACCCGTTCTTCTCGGTCATCTCCCCGCTGCTGTCCCGCTCGCTGCTGCTCACGCTGGAGTCGCTGTCGGAGGACGACGTGCGCGCCGTGCTCAGGCGCGCCGTGACCGACCCGCGCGGCCTCGGCGGGCGCGCCACGCTCGCCGACGAGGCCCTGGAGCATCTCGTACGCCTGGCCGGCGGCGACGCGCGCAGGTCGCTGACCTACCTGGAGGCAGCGGCGCTGCTGGCCGACGACATCACCGTCGAGGTGGTGGAGAAGGCCGTCGACAAGGCCGCCGTACGCTACGACCGGCAGGGCGACCAGCACTACGACGTGATCAGCGCGTTCATCAAGTCCATGCGCGGATCCGACGCCGACGCCGCGCTCCACTACCTGGCCCGCATGATCGAGGCGGGCGAGGACCCGCGCTTCATCGCCCGCCGCATCGTCATCTTCGCCTCCGAGGACGTCGGCCTGGCCGACCCCACCTGCCTGCAGACCGCCGTCGCCGCCGCCCAGGCCGTGCAGCTGATCGGGCTGCCCGAGGGGCAGATCAACCTGGCCCACGCGGTCATCCACTGCGCGACCGCGCCCAAGTCCAACGCCGTGGTCAAGGCCATCGGGGCGGCCATCGGCGACGTGCGCAAGGGGCTGATCGGGCAGGTGCCCGGCCATCTGCGCGACGCCCACTACTCCGGGGCGGCCAAGCTCGGCCACGGCGAGGGCTACCGCTACCCGCACGACTTCGACCACGGGCTCGTCCGCCAGGAATACGCGCCGGAGCAGGTGCGGGATCGGCGCTACTACGAGCCGACCCGGCACGGGGCCGAGGCGCCGGTCGCCGAACGCTGGGCCAAGATCCGCGACTTCCTCCGGGGCTCGTGAGCGGAAGGCGCCGGAGGGGCTGAGCGGGCGGACGAGGCCGGCGTTCGTACAGGCACGGCGACCGCGGCTTTCGTGAGGGCACGGCGAGGAGCCGGTCGGCGGAGAGACGTTCGCCGGCGAATCGTGTGCGGGCGTACTAACTTGCCGATCTTGGGGCATCACCATCGTGTGAAGGCGACCGTTACCCCCGGCGGCGGCCTCTTCGGCCCCCAGTCGATCACCTGGCGCGTCCACACCGAGACCCCGGCCTGGCCCGCCGCCCTGCGCGCCTTCCAGCTCCAGGCCCTGCACCCCCGCACGATCCGCGGTCTCGCCCAGAACTGCCTCCTCGACGACCCCGAGGTGGCCCACGCCCGGCTGCGGCACCACCTCGACCTCCTCGCCGTACGCACGTTCGGCACCCGCGAGCAGGCCGAGCACGCCTACGAGCGGGTACGCCGGGTGCACGCCCGTCTCGTCGGCCTCGACCCCGACACCGGCACCCTGTTCCGCCTGGACGAGCAGGAGAACCTGGCCTGGGCCCACTGCGCCGAGGTCTCCTCCCACCTGGAGCTGGCCCGCCGCTCCGGCGTGCGGCTCTCCGCGGCCGATCGGGACGCGTACGTGGCCGAGCAGCGGCACACCGCCCTGCTCGCCGGGCTCGCCGACGCGCCCGGCGACACGGCCGAGCTGGAGGCCCGCATCGAAGAGACACGCCCGCTCCTGGCCGCCACCGAGGAGGCTCGCCAGGCCGTGCGCCGCAGCGTCAGCCCGCCGCTGTCGCTCAAGCTCGCCTTACGGACTCCGGCCCTCGCGCTCGGCTCGCTGCCCGCCGCCGGCGCGCTGGCCTTCGCCACGCTGCCCGGCTGGGCCCGGCGGATGTACGGCTGCCACGGCGGCCCGGTGGCGGATCACGCGGCCGGATACGCCGCCGGCACGGCGCTCAAAGCCTTGCGGGCAGCCGCGCTGGCGCTGCCGGAACGCCTGGTGGCGCCCGAGATCAGGGCCGCCCGCGGCCTCATGCGCGCGGTCACGGAAGCGTCAGGGGCCGACGTGGCTGCCTGATCGCGGAGGGCTTCCGCACTAACGTTGTCACCCGAACGCGATAGGGTCTTGCCGTTCCGGCCCAGCGTACGAGGGAGATGCGCGGATGCTTACCGCTGGAGAGGTCGCCGGGCTGATCGCCGCCACGGGCTGGATCGTCCTGGTCTGCGTCATGGTCATGGTGCTCGTCAAGCTCGCCAGGCTGCTCAAGGAGACCACCAAGGCGGTCTCCGACCTGAACAACCGCCTCGCGCCGCTGCTCGACGACATGAGCGTCACGGTCAACGAGACCAACAGGCAGCTCATCGCGGTCGAGGCCATCACCAAGGACGTGCAACAGGTCAGTGGGCACGCCGCAAAACTCAGCGCGGTGACCCAGACCATCTTCACCGGGCCGCTGATCAAGGTCTCCTCGATCGGCTACGGCGTGCGCCGCGCCATCGAGGCCCGCCGCCGGCCCGGCTCGCGAGCCCGTGCCGCAGGGCGTTCGCGATGATCAGGCGGCTGTTCTACCTGTCGCTCGGCGCGTTCCTCGCGTTCTGGGTGATGCGCAGGCTGCAGGCGCTGCGCCCCGACCACGTCGCCCGCAGGACGGCCGACAACGCCGCGGGCATGCTCCGGCAGGTGAGAGACTTTACTAGCGACGCACTCGGCGAGGCCGCGGAGCGCGAAACCCGGTTGCGGGCCCGGTTCGGGCTCGACAACGCTGAAGACAACAACTGACTCAAAGTAAAGGATGGCCACCATGGAGTCGGCAGAGATCGCCCGCCGCTTCCTGCGCTTCTTCGAGGAGCGTGGGCACAAGGTCGTGCCCTCGGCCAGCCTGATCGCTGAGGACCCGACGCTTCTCCTGGTCAACGCGGGTATGGTGCCGTTCAAGCCGTACTTCCTGGGGCAGCGCAAGCCTCCGGCGCCACGGCTGGCCACCGCGCAGAAGTGCGTGCGCACCCCCGACATCGACGAGGTGGGCAAGACCACCCGGCACGCGACGTTCTTCCAGATGCTGGGCAACTTCTCCGTCGGCGACTACTTCAAGGCGGAAGTGATCCCGTTCGCGTGGGAGCTGCTGACGAAGTCCGAGTCCGACGGCGGCTTCGGCTTCCCGGAAGACAAGCTGTGGGCGACGGTCTACCTGGAGGACGACGAGGCCTTCGACCTCTGGCGTAACAAGGTCGGCCTGCCCGAGCACCGCATCCAGCGCCGCGGCCTGGAGGACAACTACTGGCACATGGGCGTGCCAGGACCCGGCGGCCCCTGCTCGGAGATCTACTACGACCGCGGCCCCGAATACGGCAAGGAGGGCGGGCCCGTCGCCGACGAGGACCGCTACCTCGAAGTCTGGAACCTGGTGTTCATGCAGTACCAGCTGAGCCAGGTCCGCTCCAAGGTCGACTTCGACGTCTCCGGCGAGCTGCCGAGTAAGAACATCGACACCGGCATGGGCCTGGAGCGCATGGCGGCGATCCTGCAGGGCGTCGACAACATCTACGAGATCGACACCACCTACAAGATCCTCGACCGGGCGGCCGAGCTCACCAAGACGCGCTACGGCCGCGACGCACGTTCCGACGTCAGCCTGCGCGTCATCGCCGACCACGTGCGCACCGGCACCATGCTGGTCGCCGACGGCGTCATGCCCGGCAACGAGGGCCGCGGCTACGTGCTGCGCCGCATCCTGCGCCGCTCGATCCGCAACCTGCGCCTGCTCGGCTCGGGCGACCAGCGCTACATGCACGAGCTGACCGACGTGGCGATCAACGTCATGGGCGAGCAGTATCCCGAGCTCAAGGTCGACGCGCCGCAGATCCACGCGGTCGTCGACGCCGAGGAGGCGAGCTTCCTCGGCACGCTCCGCACCGGCACCGCGATCTTCGACGTGGCCGTCGAGGAGACCAAGCGCAAGTCCGGCAAGTCGATCAGCGGCGACCAGGCGTTCCAGCTGCACGACACCTACGGCTTCCCGATCGACCTGACCCTGGAGATGGCGGCCGAGCACGGGCTCAAGGTCGACGAAGAGGGCTTCCGCCGCCTCATGAAGGAGCAGCGGCAGCGCGCCAAGGCCGACGCGGCGGCGAAGAAGACCGGCAACGCCGACATCTCCGTCTTCGGGCAACTGCTGGAGGCGGGCGGCAAGGTCGAGTTCCTCGGCTACGACCACAACCAGGCCGACACCAGCGTGGTCGGCATTCTCGTGGACGGCGTTTCCGTCCCCACGGCGAGCGAGGGCGACACGGTCGAGGTCGTGCTCCAGCGCACCCCGTTCTACGCCGAGGGCGGCGGTCAGCTCGCCGACCAGGGCGTGATCCGCACCAGCGGGGCCGAGGTCGAGATCACCGACGTGCAGACGCCGCTGGCCGGGCTCGTCGTGCACCGCGGCAAGGTCCGCAGCGGCGAGCTCAAGGTCGGCGACGAGGCGCAGGCGAAGATCGACCTGGAGCGCCGCCGCGCGATCTCGCGCAGCCACAGCGCCACCCACCTCGTCCACCGCGGCTTCAAGAACGCGCTCGGCGAGACGGCGGCGCAGGCCGGCTCGGAGAACTCGCCCGGCCGCTTCCGCTTCGACTTCACCGCGGCGGGCGCGGTCCCGCCCAGCGTGCTGCGTGACGTCGAGGACGAGGTCAACGCCGTGCTCATCAACGACCTCAAGGTCAACGCCTTCTACACCTCGCAGGCGGAGGCCAGGGCGATGGGCGCGCTGGCGATGTTCGGCGAGAAGTACGGCGACGAGGTCCGCGTGGTCGAGATCGGCGACTACTCGCGCGAGCTGTGCGGCGGCACCCACGTCCACAGCTCCGGCCAGCTCGGCCTGGTCAAGGTGCTGGGCGAGCAGTCCGTCGGCGCGGGCGTGCGCCGCGTCGAGGCGCTCGTCGGCATCGACGCCTTCCGCTTCCTGGCCCGCGAGAGCGTGCTGGTCGCGCAGCTCACCGAGCAGCTCAAGGCGCGCAGGGAAGAGCTGCCCGAGCGCATCGACGGCATCGTCACCCGGCTGCGCGCGGCGGAGAAGGAGCTGGAGAAGGTCCGCTCGGCCCAGGTGCTCCAGGTCGCCGGCGACCTGACCGCCCAGGCTCGTGACCTGCACGGCGTCTCCGTCGTGACACACCGCGCGCCTGATGGCACCGGCGCCGATGACCTGCGTAAGCTCGCGCTTGATGTGCGTGGCAGGTTCCCGGCCGACAGGCCGGCGGTCGTCGTGATCGCCGGTGCCCCCTCCGACCGGCCGGTGGTGGTTGCCACGGTCAACGAGGCGGGGCGCGAGCGGGGGCTCAAGGCCGGACAGCTGGTCGGCGTCGCCGCCAAGGCTCTTGGGGGTGGCGGTGGCGGCAAGGACGATGTCGCGCAAGGCGGCGGCACGCGACCGGAGGCGATCGGCGACGCGCTGCGCCTGGTCGAAGAGGCGATTTCTGGGCAGCTCGGCTGACATGAGGTTCGGTGCACGGATCGGCGTGGACGTCGGCTCCGTACGTATCGGCGTGGCCCGCAGTGACCCTTCGGGGATGCTGGCCACGCCGGTGGAGACTGTCAGACGAGGCAAGGGCGACCTCGCCCGCATCGCGGCGATCGTCGCGGAGCACGAGGCGATCGAGGTCGTGGTGGGGTTGCCCACCTCGCTGTCGGGGCGCGAAGGACAGGCGGCCGGGCTCGCCCGGGAGTTCGCCGCCAAGCTCGCGGCCCGGCTGGCGCCCACGCCCGTGCGGCTGTTCGACGAGCGGCTGACCACGGTCGCGGCGCAGCAGGGCCTGCGGGCCAGCGGCGTACGCGCCAAGAAGCAGCGCGGCGTCGTCGATCAGGCGGCGGCCGTGGTGCTGCTGCAAGATGCGCTCGACTCCGAGCGCGCCACGGAAAGACCACCAGGCAGGCCCGTCGAACCGCCATCCGCGGCCGACGGACCTGCTTCATGAACGGCCGCGCTCCGGCTCTTCGGCCTGCCACGATTCACCCGTCCGCCCGGCTGCTCGTCCGCTCATGGTGCGGGCACGCCGGGCCGCGGCCTGCCCCTTTGAGGGGGGACCGCGGCTTTTGTGTGGCGCTTCATCCGTCCTCGGTCGCAGGCCATCGTCGCCTGCTCGCGGGTGGTTCCTCGCCCGGGACAGCGGCTGGGTTCGCGTCCGGGGTTATGGGGTTCTTGCCGGGAGGATGTGATCCTGGCCGGTCTTCGGCGCGTACTACAGGTGTGCCCGAGGTGTCGGATGCAGGTCTGGGAACGACGGTCGCCGGTGAGGTGATCGCGTGAACAGGACGCCTGAGAACGAGGACGACGCCGACGACGTGATCCCGTTCCAGCCCGCGCAGAGCCCGGCCGAAGAGCCGGAACCGCGGGCGGAGCAGGAGGACACCGAGCACCGCGCCGGACAGGACGACCCCGAACACCGGGTCGCGCAGGACGATCCCGAGCTTCGGACCGGGCAGAGCGGTAGCGGTCCTGAGCCCTCCGTCGGGCTGGACGGTCCCGAGCCTGGGGCGGGCCCGGACGGTTCCGAGTGCCGGGCGGGGCAAGGTCGCCCCGGGTCCGCTGCCGGGTTGGACAGTCCTGAGCCTGGGGTTGAGCGGGATGGTTCCGGGACCGCCGCCGGGCGGGACGAGCCTGGCCCTGGGGCTGAGGACGAGGTGCCGGCCGGGCGAGGGCAGGCGATGCGGAAGGTGGGGCTGCTGTCCGCCGGGCTGCTGGCGGGCGTGCTGGCCGTCGGGCTCGGCGCGATCGTGATGCTCAAGCCGTACCTCAGCCCCGACGACTTCGAGGGGACGGGCGGCGGCGCCGTGACGGTGCGCATCCCGCCCGGCTCCAGCGCGGCGGACATCGGCTCGGCGCTGGCCGACGCCGGGGTGGTGGCGAGCGTGCAGTCGTTCGTGAACGTGACGGAGGACCGCGCGATGAGCGACCGGTTGCGGCCCGGCCACTACCGGCTGCGCAAGGGCATGGCGGCGACGGCGGCGCTCGACCTGCTCCTCGCGCCCGCGTCCAGGATCGTGCGGCGGGTGACCGTGCCCGAGGGCATGCGGGTGTCGGAGGTGCTGACCCGCGTGGCCAAGCTGTCCGGGCTGCCGCTGGAGGAGCTGCGCGGCGTGGACAAGGACCTCGTCGGGCTTCCCGAGTACGCCAACGGGCTCGAAGGCTTCCTGTTCCCCGCCACGTACGAGATCGAGCCCGGCGACACGGCCGTGGACGTGCTGGCCGCGATGGCCGAACGATTCGCCGCCGCGGCCAGGCACGTGGGCCTGGAGGAGCAGGCGGCGAAGGTGAACCTCACCCCGCTGCAGGTCGTCACGGTGGCCAGCATGGTCCAGGCGGAGGGCGGGACGGACGAGGATTACCCGAAGATCTCCCGGGTGATCTACAACCGGCTCCAGAAGGGCACCCCGCTGGAGATCGACAGCACCGTGCTCTACGCCCAGAACCGACGGACACTGAAAGTCACGGAGAGTGACACCAAGGTGAACTCTCCCTACAACACGTACCGCCACAAGGGACTGCCGCCGGGGCCCATCGCCAATCCGGGCGAGAAGGCGCTGATGGCAGCCCTGAACCCTGCCGAAGGTGATTGGCACTGGTTTGTCACGACGGATCCGGGCCATAGAATCACCAAATTCACCAACAAAGAGAGCGAGTTCGTGAGATACCGGGAAGAGCTGAACAAGAACCTCGGGACGAGCTGATGTTCGCCAGGGCCGCCGCTCTCTCTGCGCAAAAGCCCCAAAACGGGGCATGCGCCCTCTTTCCGTCCCTTAGCATGGCTACCCAGAGTGATCTCCGCCGTCCGTGGCAGCACGTGCGGCGGGTCCCCCAGTTTCGCTCGGTGACTCCAGCCGGTTGGGCAGTTCCGCTTGACGCCCGGCAGGCAGTACCGGGAGATTGGCCAGCGCACCTATGAACGATCTCGATCTGAACACTCTGCTCGGCCCCGAGGACGACGAAGGTTCCGGCCGGCGCGGAGGGCGCGGCGCCGCCAGACGCGGCCGCAGGCGCCGCCGTCGCCGCAATCGGGGCGGCTTCGTCGCGCCGCTGCTCGCCTTCATCGTCCTGGCGGGCATCATCGGCGGCGGAGGCTACTACGGCTACCTGTGGCTCAGCGACGCCCTCGTGCCCGACGACTACACCGGTCAGGGCAGCGGCGAGGTCGTCATCGAGATCAAGAGCGGCCAGAGCGCGTCAGAAGTGGCCACGGAGCTGGAGCGGCAGGGGGTCGTCGCCAGCGCCAGGGCGTTCACCAACGCCATCGCCAACGCCGGGATGAGCGACAAGCTGCAACCGGGCGAGTACAAGATGGCCAAGAAGATGTCCGCGGCCGCCGCGGTCCAGCGCCTCGGCGCGGACAACCGGCTGCTCGCCAAGGTGACGATCAAGGAGGGGCTGCGGCTGTCCGACACCCTCTCCACCCTCGCGAAGGAGACCGGCAAGCCGGTCAAGGATTTCACCGCCGCGGCGAAGAACACCAAGGACCTGGACCTGCCGTCGTACGCGAAGGGCAGGCTCGAAGGGTACGCCTTCCCGGCCACGTACGAGTTCCAGCCCAAGACCACGCCGAAGCAGATGCTGACCGCGATGGTCGACCGGTTCAACCAGACGGCCGAGCAGATGGACATCGAGGGCGGCGCCAAGGCCCTCGGCCGCACGCCGCACGAGATCGTCGTCATCGCCAGCATCGTGCAGGCCGAAGCGGGCCGGCAGGAGGACATGGCGAAGATCGCGCGCGTCATCTACAACCGGCTTGAGCTCAACCCGCCGATGAAGCTGCAGATGGACAGCACGGTGATGTACGCGCTCAAGAAGTACCGCACCACCGCCACCTTCGCCGAGACGAAGATCAAGCACCCGTACAACACGTACGCGAACCTGGGCCTGCCGCCGGGAGCCATCACCAACCCCGGCGACCACGCCATCGAGGCGGCGCTCAACCCGGCCAAGGGCACGTGGCGCTACTTCGTCGCCACCGACCCCAAGAGCAGCGTCACCAAGTTCGCCACCACGGAGGCGGAGTTCAACGAGCTGCTCGCGGAGTTCAAGCGCAACGGCGGCTGACCGAGCGCGGCGGAGGCCGACACAGCCGAACGGTGGCCGGCCCGCACGCATGGTCGCTCACCGAAGCCCGCTGAAGCCCGCCGAAGCCGGCTGAAGCTTCTCGCCACGGCCGCCCGGACCACTCCGGGCGGCCGTGCGCGTTTCCCGTGCCGCTCCTGGGCCGCGTTGATGGTCCCGTGCCGCGTTGACGGTAGGGTCGTGCTGGTCGGAAGGAGTGGGGGATGCGGGCTGCGGTGATGGGGTCGCCCATCGGCCATTCGCTCTCGCCGTACCTGCACCGGGCCGCCTATCAGGCGATGGGGCTCGGCGGGTGGAGCTACGAGGCGTTCGAGTGCGACGAGGCACGGCTGCCCGAGCTGCTGGCCGGGCTCGGGCCCGTACGCGGCCAGGCGGGCGCCGGCGACGACGTCTGGGCCGGGCTGTCACTGACGATGCCGCTCAAGCGGGCCGTGCTGCCCCTGCTCGACACCGTCTCGGAGACGGCCGTCGAGGTGGGCGGGGCCAACACCGTGATCTTCCAGGACGGGCGGCGCCACGGCGACAACACCGACGTCTACGGCATCGAGCGGGCCCTGGCCGAGGCGGGGGTGCCCGCGCCACGGTCGGCGACCGTGCTGGGCGGCGGGGCCACGGCGGCCTCGACGCTGGCGGCGCTGCGCAACCTCGGGCTCCACTCCGCGACCCTGCTGGTGCGCGACCCCGCGCGGGCGGGGGAGACGGCGGCGGTGGCCGAGCGGCTGGGTGTGGCGCTGGCGGTGGAGACGTTCGACAAGCTCGACGCGCGCACACACGTGGACCTGGTGGTCTCCACGTTGCCTGGCGGCGCGGCCGACGTCTTCGCCGACCGGCTGGCGCGCGTACCCGCGCTGTTCGACGTCGTCTACTCGCCGTGGCCGACCGGCGCGGCGGCGGCGGTCCAGGCGGCGGGCGGCACCGTGATCGGCGGCTTCGAGATGCTGCTGCACCAGGCGGTGCGGCAGGTGCGGCTGATGACGGGCATCACGGACGTGCCGGTCGAGGCGATGCGCGCCGCGGGGGAGTCCGAGATCCTCCGCCGCACGGCCGCACAGGCGCACTGAACCGGCCGCCCCGAGCCACGCACCGCCCTGCGCCGGACATGTCGAGCCCGGCGCAGGGCGCTGGATGCCGGACGCTGTGCGCCGGGCATCGGGGATGCGCCGGCGGGATGAATCGAGAACGTTTCGTCGTTGTGGTAATGTAGCTCTCTGATCGGTCCGGCATGCCTGCTGGACGCGCAAGCGGAGGTCTCCCTCCCACCTGAGTCACCGCGAGGTGGCCGGGTCCAGGATCACGCCGGACTACTCCGGGGAGCTCAAGGCCACGAAGCCACAGAGCTCAGTGGCCCCGCATGCGCGACGTGCGGGGCTTTTCGCGTTCTGCGAGCGCGTTGAGCTCCCGTCACGACGAGCACGTAGGGATCGCAAACCTAGGAGGCCCCATCAGCACTGAGCCCCGCATCAACGAGCGTATCCGAGTTCCCGAGGTTCGCCTCGTGGGCCCGAACGGCGAGCAGGTCGGCATCGTCTCCATTCATGACGCGCTGAAGCTCGCCCAGGAGGCCGACCTCGACCTTGTCGAGGTCGCGGCCACGGCTCGACCGCCCGTGTGCAAGCTCATGGACTACGGCAAGTTCAAGTACGAGTCCGCGATGAAGGCGCGCGAGGCGCGCAAGAATCAGGCGCACACGATCATCAAGGAGATCAAGCTCCGGCCGAAGATCGACCCGCACGACTACGAGACCAAGAAGGGTCACGTGGTGCGGTTCCTCAAGGCGGGAGACAAGGTCAAAGTCACGATCATGTTCCGCGGACGCGAGCAGTCCCGCCCGGAGCTCGGCTTCCGGCTGCTGCAGCGGCTGGCGGACGACGTTCAGGAGCTGGGATTCGTCGAGTCCCACGCCAAGCAGGACGGCCGTAACATGATCATGGTGATCGGTCCGCACAAGAAGAAGGCCGAGGCGAAGGCGGAAAAGGCCGCAGCCAAGGCACAGCGTGGCGGCGAGGAGCCTTCCCCACCGGAAGAGTGACCCGCAGTTGGGGTTAGCCTTACAGCACCCCAGCAGCCACCGGCAGACGAAGACGCCACGACCGGGCCGGCCAGCACCGGCCCGGCCACCGGCACGACCGAAACGAGGAGAGACGGCGACATGCCGAAGATGAAGACGCACAGCGGTGCGAAGAAGCGGTTCCGGGTCACCGGCACCGGCAAGATCAAGCGTCGCCGTGCCAACCGCGCGCACTACAACGAGTGGAAGTCGTCCACGCTGACGCGCCGTCTCAAGAACGAGGTCGTCCTTTCCGACGCCGACTCCAAGAAGATCAAGAAGCTGCTCGCCAAGTAGCGCGAACCCCCGGGGAGATACAACATGGCACGCGTGAAGCGGGCGCTCAACGCCAAGAAGAAGCGCAAGGTCGTCCTCGATAGGGCGAGCGGTTACCGTGGCCAGCGGTCACGGCTGTACCGCAAGGCCAAGGAGCAGATGCTCCACTCGATGACGTACGCCTACCGGGACCGCAAGGACCGCAAGGGCACCTTCCGTCGTCTGTGGATCCAGCGCATCAACGCCGCGGCTCGACAGAACGGCATGACCTACAACCGCCTGATCCAGGGTCTGCGTCTGGCGAACATCGAGGTCGACCGTAAGATCCTCGCTGACCTCGCGGTCAACGACAGCCAGACCTTCGCCACGCTCGTCGAAGCCGCCAAGAAGGCCCTTCCGGCCAACGTGAACGCTCCGGCCGCGAGCTGAGGCAATTGTTCTGAGGGGCCCACCGATGACGGTGGGCCCTTTGTTGTTCAAGGGCTGTCATCCGTACGGCCGTTGCTCGCACGACTGGGGGATGTGGATGGGCGGGTCCGAGCTGACCAACGTGAGGTCGCCGCGGGTGAAGGCCGCCAGGCGGCTCACCAAGCGGGCCTTCAGGGAGCAGGACAGGAAGTTCCTGGCCGAGGGGCCGCAGGCGGTCCGCGAGGCGCTCAAGCTCGACGGCGTGACGCTGGAGCTGTTCAGCACGGCGGAGGCGGAGCTGCGTCACCCCGAGCTCATCACCCAGGCCACGCTCCAGGGCGTACCCGTGCACCGGGCCAGCGGCGAGGTCATGTCGGAGCTGTCCCAGACCGTGACGCCGCAGGGGCTGGTGGCCGTCTGCGGGCTCGTGCACGTGCCGCTGGAGCGCGCACTGAGCGGGCAGCCGCGGCTGGTCGCGGTGCTCGCGCACGTGCGTGACCCGGGCAACGCCGGGACCGTCATGCGGGCGGCCGACGCGGCGGGGGCCGACGCGGTGGTGCTCACCGACGCCTCCGTGGATCCGTACAACGGCAAGTGCGTGCGCGCCAGCGCCGGTAGCCTGTTCCATCTTCCCGTCACCATCGGTGCACCGGTCGGCGCCGCCGTGCGTCAACTAAGGGAGCGGGGCCTGCGCGTGCTGGCGGCCGACGGCGCGGGCAAGCACACGCTCGACGATGTCGATCTCGCGGGACCCACCGCGTGGATCTTCGGCAACGAGGCATGGGGACTACCGGAGGAGATACTCGCCGAGGCGGACGATGTGGTCAGAGTGCCCATCTACGGACAGGCTGAAAGTCTCAACCTGGCCACCGCGGCGGCGGTGTGCCTTTACTCCTCCGCCAGGGCGCAGCGAGTGCCCTAGGTGGCTGGAAACCCGCTATTGTCGGCGTTGTAGGCGGAGGAGGCGAGGTCGTGCACGGCGCAGACACCGACGGGCGAGTTGTGGCCGCCGCGTGCACGATAGCCATCGACGATCTTCCTGACGGCCTCATCGTGACCGACCGATATGGGTGCGTGCGGGCCGTCAACCGGGCCGCCTCCCGGCTCACCGGCGTCGCCATGGAGCGCGCGGTCGGCCGGCACATGAACGACGTGTTCCCCTTCCGCGACCATGACGGGCGCGACTGGTGGAAGGCGCTCGACCCCGAAGGCGGCCTGCGCATCAGGACGCGGGTGCCCGAGCGTCCGCTGCATCTACCCGGCGGGCAGGAGCTCTACGTCGCCGCGAGGCTCGTCCGCGAGCCGGAGCGCGGCGGCGAGGTCGACCGGGTGGCGATCACCCTGCGCGACGGCGGCGCCCGCGCGCGGCTGGAGCGCAGCCGGGCCGACCTGGTCTCCACCGTGGCCCATGAGCTGCGCTCGCCGCTGACCAGCGTCAAGGGGTTCACCGCGACGCTGCTGGCCAAGTGGACCCGGTTCACCGACGAGCAGAAGCGCGTCATGCTGGAGACCGTCAACAACGACGCCGACCGCGTCACCCGGCTCATCACCGAGCTGCTCGACGTCTCGCGGATCGAGTCGGGGCGGCTGGAGGTGCGCCGACAGGTCGTCGATCTGCCCGCCAGGGCGCGCCGGCTCATCGCGGGCCGGGTGGCGGCGGGCGACAGCGAAAACCGCTACCGGCTCGTCGTGGGCGAGCACCTGCCCGAGATGTGGCTCGACCAGGACAAGATCGACCAGATCCTGGGTAACCTGGTGGAAAACGCGGTGCGCCACGGACGCGGCACCGTCACCATAGAGATCGAGTCCGTCGAATGGGGAGTTGCCGTGTCGGTGCGCGACGAGGGCGAGGGCGTCGAGCCCGAGCTGGCTCCGCGCGTCTTCAGGCAGTTCTGGCGGGGCGGCAACAGCCGCCGCCGCGGTGGCACCGGGCTCGGGCTCTTCATCGTCAAGGGCCTGGTCGAAGCACACGGCGGCACGATCATCGTGCAGCGGGCGCCCGAGGGCGGGGCGGAGTTCCGATTTACCCTGCCCACCGGCACCCCCGACTTCGCCGCCGTCTGAGGCGGAATTCGGGCCCGGTGGGCGGCTCCCACTAGACTCATTTCCGCTCAAGCCCTGGATACGGAGCTCACTCTTGTCTGACTACGACCCCGTCGAGGTGACACCGTTGCATGCCGACGAGGTGTCCCGCATGGAGGCCGACGCCATCGAGGCGATCAAGGCCGCCGCCGACCTCGACGCACTCAAGCAGGCCAGGCTGGCGCACGCGGGTGACCGCTCGCCCATCGCCCTGGCCAACCGCGAGATCGGCGCCCTGCCGCCGGCCGCCCGCGCCGAGGCCGGCAAGCGCGTCGGCGGCGCCCGCAAGGCGATCAACGAGGCACTGGCCGCCCGCCAGGCCGAGCTGGAGGCCGAGCGCGACGCGCGGGTGCTCGTCGAGGAGACCGTCGACGTCTCCCTGCCCTGGGATCGGCGGCCCCGCGGCGCCCGCCACCCGATGACCACGCTGCAGGAGCGCATCGCCGACGCCTTCGTCGCCATGGGCTACGAAGTGGCCGAAGGCCCCGAGCTCGAAGGCGAATGGTTCAACTTCGACGCGCTCAACATCGCCAAGGACCATCCGGCCAGGTCCGACCACGACACGTTCTTCGTCGGCTCCACCGACTCCGGTATGGTGCTGCGCACGCAGACCTCGCCGGTGCAGGTCCGCGCGCTGCTCCAGCGCGAGCTGCCGGTCTACGTGATCTCGCCGGGCAAGACGTTCCGCACCGACGAGCTCGACGCCACCCACACCCCGGTCTTCCACCAGACCGAGGGCCTGGCCGTCGACGAGGGCCTGACGATGGCCCACCTCAAGGGCACGCTCGACCGGTTCGCCGAGGTCATGTTCGGCGAGGGCATCACGACCCGGTTCCGGCCCAACTACTTCCCGTTCACCGAGCCGTCCGCCGAGATGGACCTCAAGTGCTTCGTCTGCCGCGGCGCCTCGGCGGTCCCCGGCAACCCGCCCTGCCGCACCTGCAAGTCGGAGGGCTGGATCGAGTGGGGCGGCTGCGGCATGGTCAACCCGCGCGTGCTCATCGCGTGCGGGGTCGACCCGGCGCGCTACTCCGGGTTCGCCTTCGGCATGGGCATCGAGCGGACGCTGATGTTCCGCCACAACGCCGAGGACATGCGTGACATGGTCGAGGGAGACGTGCGCTTCACCCTCCCGTTCGGAATGGAGATCTGATGAAGGTCCCGCTTTCCTGGCTGCGGGAGTATGTCGATCTCCCGGCGGTCACCGCCCACGAGGTGGCCGACAAGCTGACCGCGGCAGGCCTCAAGCTCGAGGCGATCGCCTCCCACGGTCACGACGTCAAGAACGTCGTGGTCGGCGAGGTGCTCGAGATCGAGGAGCTGACCGGTTTCAAGAAGCCGATCAGGCACTGCAAGGTCGAGGTCGGCGAGGCGACCCCGCGCGAGATCGTCTGCGGCGCCACCAACTTCGCCGTCGGCGACCGGGTGCCGGTCGTGCTGCCCGGCGGCGTGCTGCCCGGCGGGTTCGAGGTCGGCGCGCGCAAGACGTACGGGCGCATGTCCGAGGGCATGATCTGCTCCGAGCGTGAGCTCGGGCTGGGCGACGACCACAACGGCATCATGGTGCTGGCCGCCGGCACGCCCATCGGCACCGACGTGGTCGAGCTGCTCGGGCTGCGCGACGACGTGATCGAGCTGGAGATCACGCCCGACATCGGCTACGCCTTGTCGATCAGGGGCGTGGCGCGCGAGGCGGCGACGGCGTTCGGGGTGGCCTTCCTCGACCCCGCCGACGTCGATCTGCCCGCCGAGAGCGGCACGTCGTGGCCGGCCTCCATCGCCGACCCGACGGCGTGCGACCGGTTCGTGCTGCGCGAGGTGCGCGGCTTCGACCCGGCCGCCGAGAGCCCGCTGTGGATGCGGGTACGCCTCACGCGTGCGGGTGTGCGCCCCGTGTCGCTGGCCGTCGACGTCACCAACTACCTGATGCTGGAGCTCGGGCAGCCGCTGCACGCGTTCGACCGGGCCAAGCTGCAGGGCGAGATCGTCGTACGCAGGGCCGCGGCCGGTGAGCGGCTGGAGACGCTCGACCACGTCGTACGCGACCTCGACCCCGACGACATCCTCATCACCGACCAGTCGGGGCCGATCTCGATGGCCGGCACGATGGGCGGCCTGGAGACCGAGATCTCCGACGACTCGACCGACATCGTCATCGAGGCCGCCCACTTCTCCGCGACCGGCATCTCCCGCGAGTCGCGCAGGCACGGGCTGGTGTCGGAGGCGTCCAAGCGGTTCGAACGCGGCGTCGACCGCGAGCTGCCGCTGGTCGCCTCGTGGCGGGCGGTCCAGATGCTGGCCGAGCTGGGTGGCGCGAGCATCCAGCCCGGCGTCACGCACGCCGAGGTCGAGGTGTCGCCCGCGCGCATCGCGATCCCGTCCGGCTACCCGGGCCGGGTCGCCGGCATGACCTACTCCAGAGACACCGTGATCGCCCGGCTGGAGCAGGTCGGCTGCGTCGTCACCGACGGCGACGACCCGGCCGTGCGCCGGGGCGGCGTCGATCCGACCGGTGTGGTGACCGGCGGCGCGCTGGCCGCCAAGCTGGCCGTCACCGGCGACGACATGATCACGGTCACGCCGCCGTCGTGGCGGCCCGACCTCACCGACCCCAACGACCTGGCCGAGGAGGTCATCCGGCTGGAGGGCTACGAGGACCTCCCGTCGGTGCTGCCCTCCGCCCCGGCCGGCGCCGGGCTCACCGAGGCGCAGCGGCTGCGGCGGCGGGTCGGCCGGGCCCTGGCCGAGGGCGGTCATGTCGAGGTGCTCAGCTACCCGTTCATCAGTCCCGACGACTTCGACCGGCTGCAGTTGCCCGCCGACGACGCCCGCCGGGTGGCCGCGCGGCTGGCCAACCCGCTGTCGGAAGACGAGCCGCTGATGCGGACGACGCTGCTGCCGGGCCTGCTCAAGACCCTCGTCCGCAACGTCGGCCGCGGCTTCACCGACGTGGCCCTGTTCGAGACCGGCTCGGTCTACCGCCCGCGCGCGGGAGCGCCGGGCGTGGCCCCCGTGCTCGGCGTCGAGCGCCGGCCCACCGCAGAAGAGCTGGCCTCGATCGAGTCGGCGCTGCCCGACCAGCCGCTGCGGGTCGCGGTGGTGCTGGCCGGCGAGTTCGAACGATCCGGCTGGTGGGGCGCGGGCCGCCCCGCGACGTGGGCCGACGCGGTGCAGGCCGCCCGGCTCGTGGCGGCGGAGGCGCGAATCGAGCTGTCCATCAGCGCCGACCAGCACGAGCCCTGGCACCCCGGCCGGTGCGCCGCCCTCTACGCGGGCGACACGCTGGTCGGCCACGCCGGTGAGCTGCACCCGCGGGTGATCGAGGCTTACGGCCTGCCGCCGCGTACGGTGGCGATGGAGCTGGAGCTGTCGCGGCTTGAGGCGGCCATGCCCGGCCCTGTGCAGGCGCCCTCGGTGTCCGCCTATCCGGTGGCCACGCAGGACGTCGCGCTGATCGTGCCCGACTTCACGCCGGTGGCCGACGTTGAGGCGGCCCTGCGTGACGGGGCCGGGGCGTTGCTGGAGTCGATCCGGCTGTTCGACGTGTACGCCGGGGAGCAGGTGGGCGAGGGGAACAAGTCGCTGGCCTACTCGATGCGCTTCCGGGCCGCCGACCGTACGCTGACGGTCGAGGAGACCACGGCTGCCCGTGACGCGGCGGTGGCGATGGCGGCCGACCGGGTGGGCGCGCAACTGCGCGGCTGAGACCGTCGTCATGGAGGGGCCGGTGCGCCGGCCCCTCCTAGCGGGTGTGGCTCGAGCAGAGCGTGGTGAGGTCGATGTCGAGGTCGAACGGGACCATGAGCTTGAGCCGGTCATGGTGGACGCCGGTGGCGATGTAGGCCTGCGTGGCGGGGTCGAGCTCGTTGACGTAGACGGCGGGCCGGCCGTTGACCTCTTCGACCAGCCAGAAGTGGGGGATCCCCGCCTCGGCGTAGAGGACCGGCTTGCGCTGCCTGTCGCGCAGTTCGGACTCCTTGGAGACCGCTTCGACGGTGAGCAGGACGTCCGCGGCGTCGTAACAGGTGACGTCGGGGTCTTCGGGCGCGTCGGGGCCGAGCACGATGAGGTCGGGCTCTGGCCGTTGCCGCGCACCCAGTTTCACCGTCATTTGTCCCAATATTTCGTGATCTGCGGGCAGGAAGTGGTTCAGCGCGGTGCGCAACTCGCGGCTGACCACGTGATGGAAGAGATTCCGCGGGCCTACGAAGACCAGGCTTCCGTCGATCAGCTCTGTGTGCGCAGGCAGATCCGGGAGGTGATCAAGATCTTCGGCGAAGAACCCCTGCGGCGGCGGGAAGACCCAGTCGGGGAGCTCGGCCGAGGGCGGCGGCGGCTCGGCGATCGTCCGTTGGGGAAGCGCGGTCACGGGCGCAACGCCATCCGGCCGGATCCGTCACGGTCGGTGAATGAGGGAATACGGATCGACTGAGGAGGTCGGAGCGTGCGGCAGCTGCTGGTGTTCACGGAGCGGGACGACGCCGAGGAGGTCGCCGAGACGCTGGGGGAGTGGTTTCCCGAGCTGGGGGTGCCGCGCGTCGTACGGGAGACCCTCGCCGGTGAGGACGACGCCGAGGACGCGCAGTGGCTGGTCGTCGTCGAGGGACTGGACGCCGGTCGCCTGGCCAAGGTCGACGAGCTGATCGAGCGGTACGACGGGTGGCGCGAGGCGGAGTGAGCCGTACGGCGGGGCGGCGTGAGGCCGACTGGGCGGGTGGAGGAGTACGGGCGGGTGGCGTGAGGCCGACTGAGCGGGTGGGGCGGCACGGGCGGGTGGCGTGCTCGGCTGAGATGGTGGAGCGGTCGTGAGGCCGGGTGAGCTGGACGGTTTCGCGATCGGCTGAGTCGTTCGCCGGGTAGCGAACATCGGCTCCGGCGGTCGTGCGACACGGCAGAGTTGCCCTATGCGAATCGCCGTTCTCTCCGACATCCATGGTGTGCTGCCCGCGCTGGAGGCCGTGCTGGCCGAGCCCGAGGTGAAGTCCGCCGACCGGATCGTGCTCACCGGTGACGTGGCCGCGGGGCCGCTGCCCGTGGAGACGCTCGACCTGCTCACCTCGCTGGGGGAGCGCGCGTCCTGGGTGAACGGCAACGCCGACCGTGAGCTCGTGGAGGTGGCGGCGGGCAAGGACTGCCCCTACCCGTCGTCGGTGTGGGCGGCGGGTCAGCTCAGGGAGGAGCAGGTCGAGCTGCTGGCCGGGCTGCCCTCCCGGCAGGAGATCGAGGTGGGGCGGCTGGGGCGGACGCTGTTCGTGCACGCTACGCCGCGCAGCGACGAGGAGACGATCCTCGTGGACAGCTCACTGGAGCGATGGGGCGAGGTGCTGGCGGGGGAGAAGGCCGACACCGTGGTGCTGGGCAACACGCACATGCCGTTCGTACGGCTCGCGGATCGGGTGCTGGTGGTCAACCCCGGGTCGGTCGGCATGCCTTACGGGCGCTACGGCGCGCAGTGGGCGCTGCTCGACGGGAAGAGCGGGGCGGTGACGTTGCGGAACACGCCGCTGGACGCGCGGACGGTGCGGGAGCGGCTGCTCGCCGAGAGCGGATACGAGGGCATCAGGGAGTGGGTGGACGAATACGTCACCAGCACCTACTCCGACGCCGAGGCCCTGACGACGTTCGCCGCCGCCGAGGGCCGGAGGTGAGCGCTGGTGGGGGATGGCCTGCAAGGTCCCGACTGGGTGGTGCCCCGGGGGATGCAAGGACGTAGCCGGGTTGTGCTCCGGGGATGGTGGGCGGCTGATCGGTGGCTCGTGGGGCGGCGGGTGACCGGATTTCGGTGGTTGGGCGGGTTTCGGTGGGTGACCGGGTTTCTGCGAATGAGCGCGTTTCGGTGGTCGTCAGGCGGGGGCCTGGGCCGGGTCGGTCGGAGCCTGGTCGGTCGCGGCCTGCCTGCGGGCCTTCTCCGCCAGAGCGTGCTCGTCGGTCCTGGCGTCGTACGCGCGGAATCTCGGCAGGGCGGCGGCCAGCGCGAGGACGGCGGCCACGCACAGCGCGCCGCCCGCGCCGAGGGAGAAGCGGGTGCCGCCGAAGTTGGCCATGAGGCCGGCCCGCGCGTTGCCCAGCATCGGCCCGCTGGCGTAGGAGAGCAGTTCGATGCCGGCCAGGCGGCCGCGCAGCTCCGGCGGGATGGTCTGGTTCCACATCGTCAGGCGGAAGATGCCGCTGATCATGTCGGCCGCGCCGGCGAAGGCGAGGCAGACGAAGATCATCCAGACGTTGGGCGCGAAAGCGGTCAGGGTCACGGCCACGCCCCAGGCCGCGGCGGCGACGATCACGCCCAGGCCCTGACGCTGGACGCGGGCCGTCCAGCGGCCGGTGAGCGAGGCGATCAGAGCGCCCACCGCGGCCGCCGAGTAGAGCAGCCCGAGCGCCTCGGGCGCCCTCAGCTCCTCGGCCAGGAACGGATAGAGCGCCGTCGACATCGCGAACACCATGGCGGCGATGTCCACCAGGTAGGTGCCCATCAGATCCTTGCGGCTCACCGCGTAACGGACGCCCTCGATGAGCGACCTGATCGAAGCGGGGGCGGCGTCGTCGGCGGGCGGGATGGCCCTGACCCGCCAGAGCAGCACCAGGGAGAGCACGAACGTCAGCGTGTCGAGGGCGTAGGCGGAGGCCGTGCCCCAGGCCGTCAGCATGAGGCCGCCCAGCGCCGGGGCCACGATGGCGCCGAAGTTCCAGCGCAGGCTCGACAGCACCGCGGCCGCGCTCTGCTGCTCGTGCTTGACCACCTGCTGGATCACCGCCTCCAGGCTGGGCCGCTGCAACGATCCCACGCCGGTGGCCAGCGCGCCCATCACGTACAGGACCCAGACCTGCGGGTCGGGCAGCATCGCGTTGATCATGAGCGCGGCGGAGGTGACCAGCAGTCCCAGCTCGCTCAGCCAGATGATCCGGCGGCGGTCGAGCGCGTCGGCGATGGCGCCGCCCCACAGGCCGCACACCACCATCGGCACGAACTCCGCCAGGCTCACCAGCCCGACCGCCAGGTAGGAGTCCGTCAGCTCCTTCATCTGGTACGGCACCGCGACCATGGAGATCATCGTGCCGAACATCGTGATGACGCCGGACCCGAAGAGCAGCCGGTAGTCGCGCGAATCGCGCAACGGGCTCAGATCCAGCGAAAGGTGACGGAGAAGACGTCTGACAGCAGCAAGCACGAGTCTAGATTGTCCGGCCAAGGCGCTGTCCGGGGCAAATGGATTCCTGCGCGTGGCGGCTGGGTCCTGGCTGATGTTTTGTACGCGGGAGACGGTGTGCCCTCGCTGCCGGCGACCGTGTTCCAGGTGCAGACTCCAGGTGCGGAACTTCCGGTGCGGAACGGGTGCTTCACGACAAGGCGGGCACCTCGGGGGAGCTGTGGGTCGGGTGGTGGGTATCGCGGGAGTCGGGGTCGGGTTGTGGGTGCCTCGGGAACTGCGGTCGGGTCGGGGCATCTCGGAGTTGCGGTCAGATGGCGGGCACTTCGCGACCGCGGTCGGATCGTGGGCGCCCTGCGGAGCGCAGCCAGGCGACTGGCATCTCGCGAATGGGGTCAGATGACCGCAACCTTGCGAACCGGGGTCAGAAGGTGGCGATCGGGTTGACGGGGCTGCCGGAGGTGCCGGCGAGGCGGACCGGTGCGACCGCGAGCTGGAAGTCCCACTGGCCGAGCTCGGTGGCCGTCGCCGCGCACGCCTCCAGGTCGCAGTTGTCGAGCAGCCACAGACCCATCGCGACGAGGCCCACGGCGTGAACCGGCATCAACACGTCGTCGTACCCCGACGGCAGAACCTCCTGCGGCGAGTCGGCGCCGATCAGTGCGACCTCGCGCTCGCGCAGCCACGGCAGGCACGACGCGTGCCAGCCGGTCTGTGTGAAACCGGCGGTCGCGGCGGCTTCGTGACGGGCGCGGCCGTAGCCGGTCCGCAGGAGCACCGCGTCTCCGGAGCGCACCCGTACGCCCTGGCGGCGTTCGGCCTCCTCGAGATCGTCCGGAAAGACTCCTTCGCCCGGTTCGAGCCACGGCACGCCCCGCGCGGCCGCGATGTCCAGCAGGACGCCCCGTGTGACGATCCCGTTCGCCGCCGCCGTGACGGTCGCCCACGCCGATCCCGTCGCGGGGTCGACCAGCGAGTGCGGCCGGCCGTTGTACATCTTGCCGTCCCAGAAGAGGTGGCACGGCGAGTCGATGTGGGTGACGGTGTTGCCGTGGAACGTGATGCCGAGCCGTTCGGAGGAGAAGCCCCAGCGCCGGTCCTTGTGGAACGCGGCCACCGGCATGTTCTCGGCACCCGGCATATCGGCGGCGCACGGGCACGACGTCGTCGATCGCTCCATGTCCTCCGGTACGGCGACCTCCCACGCGCACGACACGCTCCTGCCGTGGCGCACAGCCTGTGCCGCCGCCAGCCGGACGGCGTCGGTGATGTGGTTCAGCGTGCCGAGCTCGTCGGCTTCGCCCCACCGGCCCCAGTTCGACAGCGTGTCGAAGTAGCCGAGTACGTCGTCCTGGGTTGGCATCGGTCGCCCTGCCGTCGTCATCTCAGCGTCGACTCCTCCGGTCACGTGGTTCTTGGCACCGCAGGCAGGGTATCCCGATCTCTCTCTTGTCCGGTTTCCGGGGGCGGGTCCTCGGGGGTCTCTTTGGGAAGGTGGGTCTCTTCGGGGGCTTCGTCCAGAGCCCCGGGAAGCTGTTCCGGAGGAGCTCCTTCTGGTGTCCGCGCCGATCGGCGCGCTGGTGGCCGGGCTGATCGGCGAGGCGGTGGGCATGTGGCCGGTGGAATGACGGCGGCGGTGATCGGTGCGGTGGTGCCGGTGATCGTGCTGGCGCTGTCGCCGATCCCCCGGATGCGCGAGATGCCGCAGACCCCGGCCTTAGAGCTCCTGGGCGGTTGCCCCCGGGGACCCGTCCTGAGCCCCCAGGGCGGTTGCTCCCGGGGCCCGTCCAGAGTCCTCGGGCGTTGTCCTGGGGGAGGCCCTGTCCAGAGCGCCCGGGAAGCTCCTTCTTGAGCCCCCGGAAAGCTGTCCCGGGGAACTCCGTGTAGACCGCCCGGGAAGCTGTCTCGGGAGAGCTCCCTCTGAGCGCCTGGGAGGTTGTCTCGGGGGAGCACCTCTAGAGCGCCCGGGAGGTTGCCCCGGGCGCTCTTCGTCCAGAAGTGTCCGGGAGGTTGGCCCGGAGCAGCTTCTTCTGGGGTCAGGATGGGACCTTGTCCAGGAAGCCGAGGACCTTGCGGATGCGGCCGTCTTCGGTCAGTTCGGCTACGTCGAAGCCGATGGCGACCGGTTCCCCGCCCTCCGGGCCCAGGTGCCAGGTGAAGCGGGCGATGTGGTGGTGGGCGTCGTACACCTCGCCCGCGGAGAAGACCAGGCCGGGGAACATGCCCTGTGCGGCCTCGATCACCGCGGCGATCCCGGCGTGGCCGGTGACGTCCGCGAGGGGGTCGGTGTAAGTGGCGTCCTCGGTCCAGAGGTCGGCCACGGCCTTGGCGCGGGCCTCTGGGTCGGTCTGGTTCCAGCAGTCGACGTAGCGGTCGATGAGGGTCATGGGGTGGCTCCTGTACTAGTTGGTGCGGCTTTTGCGCAGGCCGGTGATCTGGAGCTCGGCGAACCCGGCCACCACCAGGGCTTGGGCGATGGCCCAGACGGCGCCCATCGTGGTGAAGCCGATCGCGCCCGTGACGACGGCCGCGACGCTGCCGAGGGTCCAGATGACGTTCGCGGCGATCACCGCCTTGGTGGCGGCGGGGCTGATCGTGCGGCGGCCGGCCACGAGGGCGACGGCGGCGCCGTACGCGAGGAGGAAGCCGCCGATCGCGCGCAGCAGGCCGGCGTCCGGGCCGAGCAGGGTGCTCACCGGGCCGGCGAACGCGAGGTAGATCAGCCCGTTGCCGCCGGTGACGACGGCATCGGTGGCCAGCGCCAGGCGCAGGAACTTCATCCGGTCGGTGGTGATGGGCACGGCGGTCATCTCGGGCTCCTTCGTCGGGCCTCAGTGCGAACACCTGAAAGATGTCAGGCCGGGGGTAGGGGCCGCGATTACGCGCCAGGTAAGTGATGGTGTCGGCACCGGCATTGACCAGGGGAGACGCAGCGAAGATTGTGGTCGTCGTCACAGGGCTGCGGCACACGGCACGCGGCACGAGTCTGCCGTCGGGGCTCGGGGCTCGGGGCTCGGGGGGCTTTCTGGCAGAGTTCTTCGCGCGGGGGCTTGGAAGGGTTGCGGCCGCTGGTGTTGCGCGGATTGGGTGCCGGGAGCGTTGGATCGGGCGCACCGGAAGCTGGGGTAGAGCGAGCCAGGCGGAGGGATGTGCTGGGTGTCCCAAGCGTGGTGGGTGGCGGGGTCTGCTGGCGCTGTGCGTGGGTGGTGCTTGGGCGCGTGGGGTGGTGAGGTGTGCGGGTGCGGGTGCCTTGCGTGGTGGGTGGCGGAGTGCACTGGTGCCGTGTGTGCGTGGTGCTTGAGGTCTCGGGTGGAGAGGTGTGCAGGTGCCAAGCGTGCGGATGGCACGGGTGTCGCGTGGTGCGAGGCGTGCGGGGTGGCGAGTGTCGCAAGCGTGCCTGGTCGAGGTGCGTGGGGGTCGTGTGTGTGGTGCTTGGGCGTCCCGGGTTGTGAGGAGTGCTGGGCGCGGTGGCGCTGGTGCCCTGGGTGCCGGGGTGCCGGGGTGCCGGGGTGCCGGGGTGCGTGCGTCTGGTGTTGAGAGCGGCGGTGCCGGCTAAGGGCTCGGTATCGGGCTCAGTGCTGTCGGCTGGAGCTCAGCGCCACCGGTGATGGCTGCGGTGGTGTCGGGGTGGGGTGCGTGGCCGGGGGGGCCCCCGCGGGGGGGGGGGGGGGGGCC